>CAMRSM010000028.1 GCA_947053345.1 uncultured Lachnospiraceae bacterium | reverse complement strand
CCGGAGGGAGGACATCTTCCCCGGCGAACCGTGTGCATCCGCCGGGGGCACCATGACCGAAAGGCATGACTATAATATCCGCAAGACATAATACCGCAGGCGCACCTACAACCAACCCGCGCCCGCAGAAAGAGGCAGTCCGTGAAACATTCAAAACCAGACAATAAAGGCCTGAACATCATCATTGTCGGCTGCGGCAAGGTCGGTGCGACCCTGACCGAGCAGTTATGTAAAGAAGGCCATGACATTACACTGATCGACAAGAACGTGCAGAAAATGCAATCCCTATCCAACCTATACGATGTCCTAGCCATCACCGGCAACGGAGCCAGCTACAACGTCCTGAAAGAAGCAGGCGTTGAGGATGCAGACCTTATCATCGCGGTGACCAACTCGGACGAGCTGAACCTTTTGTGCTGTACGATCGCCACCCAGGTCGGCAACTGCGCCGCTATCGCGCGCGTGCGCACCCCGGACTACAGCGCGGAGGTCGAGTACCTGCGCGGGAGGCTGGGACTTGCCATGATCATCAACCCCGAACTTGAGACGGCAAAGGAAGCCGCCCGCATCCTCTCCCTGCCGACCGCCTTAGAAGTCAACGCGTTCGCACAGGGAAAGGCAGAAATGGCAAAATTCCGCATCTCGGAGGGCAGTATCCTTGACGGTATGACCATCATGGATCTGAGCCGGAAGATTATCACAGCGCGCGACAAAAAAGCAAATATCGTCGTGTGCGCGATTGAGCGCGACGGCGAAGTGTACATCCCTTCCGGAAATTTTGAGATGAAAGCGGGCGACCTGATTTCCTTCGTCGCCTCCAGCAAAAATACAAGGCTTTTTATGGAAGCCATCGGCATGAAGTCCGACCGGGTAAAAAACACCATGATCATCGGCGGCGGGCGGGCAGCATACTATCTCGCAAGCTGCCTGTTAGCGGTCGGGATTGAGGTGAAGATCATAGAGAACAATGCCGCGCGCTGCGAGGAACTCAGCGTCCTTTTGCCGAAAGCCACCATCATCAACGGCGACGGCACAAATGAGGAACTGTTGAAGGAAGAAGGCATCGAGTACGCGGAATCCTTTGTGCCGCTCACGGGCATTGACGAGGAAAACATCCTCCTCACCCTCTACGCAAAACAGGTCTCAAACGCCAAGATCATCACGAAGATCAACCGCATCACATTCAAGGATGTCATCAGCGAACTTGACCTTGGCAGCGTAGTCTACCCGCGCTACATCACTGCCGAGACGATCATCGCCTATGTGCGCGCGAAAAAAAATTCAAAAGCAAGCGATAAGATTGAAACACTCTACCATATGTTTGATTCCCGCGTGGAGGCGATCGAATTTTTAGTGGAGAGTGAATCCGCTGTGACCAATATCGCTTTCAAGGATCTGTCCTTAAAGAAACACCTTTTGGTTTCCTTTATTTACCGCAAGGGAAGAATCATCATCCCGACCGGGCAGGACTGCATCCATGTCGGGGACACAGTCATGATCGTGACAACGCACACAGGGTTTCACAATATTCTGGATATACTGGAAGAAGCTTAACCGCAAGGAAAGGATTTGGATTTTGTATGAACCGCTCCATGATACGCTATGTTTTAGGACATGTTTTAAAAATCGAGGGGGCTTTGCTGCTCCTGCCCTGCCTCGTTGCCGCGTTCTACCGCGAGAGGGAAGGACTGTACTATCTTGCCGTCGCAGCAATCTGCCTTGTTTTAGGATATCTGATGACGCACAAAAAGCCAAAAAATAATGTATTTTACATGAAAGAAGGCTGTGTTGCCACCACCTTAAGCTGGGTGGCGCTCAGCTTCTTTGGCTGTCTGCCGTTCTGGTTTTCCGGCGAGATCCCTTCTTTCACTGACTCGCTGTTTGAAACCATTTCCGGCTTTACGACCACGGGAGCCAGCATCCTTTCCGATGTGGAAGCACTCTCGCACACCTCCCTGCTTTGGCGCAGTTTTACCCATTGGATCGGTGGTATGGGCGTGCTTGTCTTCCTGCTTGCCATCATCCCGATGAGCGGCGGCTCCCACATCAACCTGATGCGAGCCGAGAGCCCGGGGCCGTCCGTCGGCAAACTGGTGCCAAAACTGAAATCCTCCGCCCGCATCCTCTATGTGATCTACTTCGGGATGACGGTGTTGGAGCTCCTCCTGCTCCTTGCCGGAAAAATGCCGTTCTTTGATGCCCTGTGTACCAGTTTCGGCACGGCGGGCACCGGCGGCTTCGGCATCAAAAACGACAGCATCGGCAGCTATACACCGTACCTGCAATGGGTGACAACAATTTTTATGATCCTGTTCGGCGTAAATTTTAACGCCTACTACTTTATCCTGTTCCGCCAGGTAAAGCGCGCACTGCGCATGGAGGAAGTCCGCTACTATTTCCTCATCATTGCCGCTTCCACAGGGATCATTTTTATCAGTTTGATGCAAAACGCCATGAAGGCTGCGGACGCACTGCGCCATTCCGCCTTTCAGGTCGCTTCGATCATCACGACTACCGGGTTTTCCACGGCGGATTTCGACCTCTGGTCCCAGACTTCAAAGACCGTGCTCGTCTTCCTGATGTTCATCGGTGCCTGCGCGGGCAGCACCGGGGGCGGCATCAAGGTTTCCCGCATCGTGATTCTTTTAAAGACCGTAAAAAAGGAAATGAATTCCTACCTGCACCCAAAGAGTATACAGAAAATCAATTTTGAGGACAAGCCTGTGGAGCATGAAGTAGTGCGTGCCGTCAATGTATATTTTATCACCTTTGTTGTGTTATTTTCGGCTTCCATATTCCTGCTTTCACTTGAGGGCAAGGATCTGATCACTAATTTTACGGCGGTTGCCGCCACGATCAACAACATCGGTCCCGGCCTCGCACTCGTCGGCCCGACACAGAATTTCGGGATTTTCAGCACAGGTAGTAAGTTTGTGCTGATGTTTGATATGCTCGCCGGGAGATTGGAACTTTTCCCGCTGCTGATTTTATTCCATCCCGGGATCATCAAAGAATTCCTGCCGGGAAGACCTTCCCGCAAGCGGAAGAATTAGGGCACCGTATCACCCCCTTACCGCCTGCCACGCCGAAACGAGCTTCTCAAACCCGCATGCAGCGTTTGCCGGGCTTGTGGACGGCAGGCGGACGGCAGGCCGCCCCGCCGTGGCTTCCATGTATTTCCGGTACAGTTCATGTGCCTTTGCGCCATTCGCAAAAATGCCGATGTTTGGTGCAGCTGCCAAAATACGCCCGATTTCATTCACCTGTACATTGCGGATGGACGCATCGGAGGAACCCGTGATATCGCAGCTTTTAATCACATCCCAGACCGCGACATGCTCCCGCAGGAGCATGTTCTTTTTCTCGGGAACCGTCGCCGGGAGCGAGCAGCCAAAAACCGCAGCCAACACGCGCCAAAAACGGTTCTGCGGGTGTCCGTAATAAAAATTTTGCTCCCTTGATTTAACGGAAGGAAACGTTCCAAGGATCAATACCTTGCAATTCTTGTCAAAAACCGGTTCAAATGTGTGGGTTACATGGATGCATTCTGCCATTTTTATCCCCCTTTCCTACAAAAACACATTGCAATGAGATTTATGGTTTACCTTACAAAAGCCGGAAGCAGTGCTTCCGGCTTTTGTAAACAAATCCACCACCGCCCGGGAGGGAATCCCCCGTATCCTTCCTCAGCCCTTGACTCCCTCCGGCTTTTTTAACGGCAGATACTTCTCCACCACATGCACCTTCATCCACGCAATCACAGGCCCCAGTAAAAAGGTCATCGCGACCGTGACCACGCCGAGCCTCGTGCCGAAGATCACCGCCACCAGGCAGACAGCCCCGTCATAGAGGATGCGCACCACGCGGAACGAAAGTTTTTTCTGATGTGACGCGATCATAAAGCAAATTGCATCATACGGCGAAGTGCCGAGGTCGGAAGTCATGTAACAGGATGCCACAACCACAAAACCGAGGAGTGCTGCTGCCGCCACCGCCACACGCACTATCATGCTGCCAAACGCCCCTTCCGGAATCCAGAAGGAATTTACCCAGGTAAAAAAATCAAAGCTGTAACCGACGAGGAACATATTTGCGATCGTTCCCCAGCCAATCTGATCCCGTCCGAACAAAATCACGATCACAAGCAGGACACAGTTCAGGGTCGCCTGCCAATTTCCCAGTGTCCACCCAATTTTTCCCGAAATCGCCAGATTCATGACGGTACAGGGATCCGTCCCAAAACCGCAGGGATTTAGAAAAGAAAGGAAAAATCCCATCAGGATGACCGACACCACAACCAAAACCAAACGGCGCATATCCACATGTAAAAATTTCATCGTTCTCCCCATTTCCGGAATACAGAAGCCCCCTCATATTCCGCTCTTATTTTTTTCAGATTTCCGTCCCTTTGCCCGGAAACGCACATGGCTCCCTCAGTGGTACAGCTGCTTGTCCTCATACGTCGCCTCGCAGGTAAGCTGGACACCAAGGCGCTTGAACGAAGTCGTATCCACCGACGAAAGGATCACCGTCGTGTGCACCTGGCAGCCGAAAAGCTTCGGAAGCTGCTCCAGTGCCCGCCTCGCGTTCTCGTCATCCTTCGCGCTGATGGAAAGCGCGATCAGCACTTCATCCGTGTGGAGGCGGGGGTTCTTGCCGCCAAGATACTCAATCTTCAATCTTTGGATCGGTTCCAGCGCGGACGGGGAAATCAGGTCAATCTCATCCGGGATGCCCGCCAGTGTTTTAAGGGCATTTAAAAGCACCGCCGCGGACGCTCCGAGCAGCTTCGTGGTCTTCCCCGTCACCACCGTCCCATCCGGCAGCTCAAGTGCAGCCGCAGGCAGTTCCGTGCGCTTCGCCACCGCATTTGCCGCAGGCACAACCTTGCGGTCAGAGGTCTTTAGCCCGGACTGGTTCATTAAAAGCTCGAGCTTAAATACTTCCTCGCTCTTTCCGTGCCCCTGCACAAGGTTCAGCAGACCCTGATAATATCTTCGGATGATTTCCTGATTGGATGCCTCCTGGCAGACCGCATCATCGCAAATGCAGTTTCCCGCCATATTGACCCCCATATCGGTCGGGGATTTGTACGGGCTCTCCCCGAAAATTGCCGTAAAGATCGTCTGTAAGACCGGGAATATCTCAATATCACGGTTGTAATTGACCGTTGTCTCCCCGTAGGCTTCCAGATGGAACGGGTCGATCATGTTCACGTCGTTCAGGTCCGCGGTCGCCGCCTCATAGGCACGGTTGACCGGATGGTGCAGCGGCAGGTTCCAGATCGGGAAAGTCTCAAATTTTGCGTATCCCGCGTGGATACCGCGTTTGTGCTCATGGTATAGCTGAGAGAGGCAGGTCGCCATCTTTCCGCTGCCGGGACCCGGCGCGGTGATCACGACAAGAGGCTTTGTCGTCTCGATATAGTCGTTTCTTCCATATCCCTCCTCGCTCAGGATCAGCGGGATATTGTTCGGGTAGCCGGCGATCCGGTAATGCCGGTACACCCGCACCCCAAGCTCCTGTAAGCGGTTGCGGAAATCATCCGCCGCCTGCTGCCCTGCGTACTGCGTCACCACAACGCTGCCGACATAAAGCCCCAGCCCCCGGAACATGTCAATCAGGCGCAGCACATCCTTATCGTAGGTAATGCCGATATCCGAGCGCACTTTGTTCTTCTCGATATCCGCTGCACTGATAACAATCACGAGTTCTGCCTGATCCTTTAATTCCAACAGCAGCTTTAACTTACTGTCCGGCGCAAACCCCGGAAGTACACGCGAAGCATGGTAATCATCAAAAAGCTTGCCCCCAAACTCCAGATACAGCTTATTGTCAAATTGCCCAACCCTCTCCCTGATATGCTCGGACTGCATCTTCAAATATTTCTGGTTATCAAAACCGATCTTCATCTTATCCCCCTCTCACGCTTCATCCGGTGCATCTTTTAACATCAGGTTCGCCAGGATCCCCAGGATCAGCGCCGCCGCGATGGATGTGATCTTCACCTTTCCGAATGTCAGCGTCAGACCTCCGATCCCCGCGATCAAAATCACGGAAACAACAAAGAGATTCTTATTTTTATTCAGGTTCACCTGCTGGATCATCTTCAAGCCCGATACCGCGATAAAACCGTACAGCGCAATGCAGACACCGCCCATGATGCATGGCGGGATGGAGTTTACAAACGCGATGAACGGCGAGAGGAAGGAGATCAGGATTGCCCCGATGGCGGCACTCATGATTGTGTAAATTGAAGCGTTCCCCGTAATCGCAACACAGGCGACCGACTCCCCGTAAGTCGTATTCGGGCATCCGCCGAACAATGCGCCAACCATCGACCCTACGCCGTCGCCGAGCAATGTCTTGTCAAGCCCCGGCTCTTTCAACAGGTCACGCTCTATGATCGAAGAAATATTTTTATGGTCCGCGATATGCTCCGCGAATACAACAAATGCCACCGGGATATAGGATACGGCAACCGACGCGGCGTAGGAGGCATTCAGGTCACCAAAGCCGTCCTTCGCCGTAAAGAACGTAAAATCCGGCACGGAGAAAAATGTCTTTAACCCGACACCGCCCTCGGTCAATGCCTTAAAAGGGGCAAAACTTAACACCTTGAGCATGTCCAAATCCGCGGCATTTCCAATCACGGTCAGCACGAGCGATACGGCATAGCCTGCCAAAATTCCGAGAATGAACGGAATCAGCCTCGCCGTCCGCTTCCCGTACGAAGAGCACAACATTGTCACTGCAAGTGTCACCAGCCCGCACAACAGCGCGACGACAGGATCCGCCACCGACGCGTTATCCACCTTTACACCGCCGCTCGTCAGGTCACTGACCGCGTTGCCGGCGAGGGAGAGCCCGATGATGGCAACGGTGGGGCCGATGACCACGACCGGCATCAGCTTATTGATCCATTCCACGCCGACAAATTTCACGACCACCGCAATCCCGACATACACAAGCCCGGCAAAGACTGCGCCGAGAATCAAGCCGAGATAACCCGCACTCACCGACACCGCGCCGGAGAACGCCGCGCTCATCGACCCGATGAACGCAAAGGAAGAGCCTAAAAACACCGGGCTCTTTTTCTTTGTAAACAATATGTAGACAAGCGTGCCCACACCCGCGCCAAACAGCGCTGCTGCCGAGCTCATGCCGTTGCCTACGATCATCGGCACGACCAATGTCGCCGCCATGATCGCCAGGAGCTGCTGAACCGCAAACACGACCATCGCCCCAAATTTCGGGCGGTCTTCCACCTGATAGATCATTTTCATAAAAACCCCTCTTTTCTGCGCCGTTTTCCTCGAATGTCCGGGTTCCCTGCGCCAAACAGCGCGCGGGCGCGGGCTCCCGTTAAAACATCCCGTTTCCCTTATACATAGAAAAAAATAGTTTCCGCCGTCTTTGGCCAAACTACTTTTCCCGTTTCAAATGGTAACACATAAGGCAGGGGTTTGTAAACCTTTTTCTTGTAAAAATCCGAACCACATTTCCCAAGGCCATCCCCACCGGATTTTACGGGAACCCAGAGCTCTTAAAATCCTCCTGCACCCTGCTTCCAAACCGCTTATTTCTTGCTATTTCCTCTTTTTTGTCTATCAAATATTGCGCAGCTTATTGCCGCATTTTTGTTTTTCTTTTCCGTAACTCTTTACTTTTTTCTAATTTTATATTACAATACGGACATCAAGATTAAAATTTCCGACGATTTTTGCAAGAAAGAGCATTTTTTTGTATTTTTTTACAATTATTGCGTTTTATTTCCTGCCGCAATATTTGCCTCATCATCTCATTTTCCCGAAAGGAGCGAGAAAACCATGCAACCCGAATTAAACGGCGTTTTTGAGAAGGTCAATTTCACCAACAACTCTTCCATCCGCCTGCATATCAACCGCGAGTATGAGGATTATCCGATCCACTGGCATTCGGCTACGGAAATCATCATGCCGCTGGAGAACACCTACTCCGTAACAATGAATAAGACACAGTATTCCCTGAAAGAAGGCGATATCCTCATCATCCCGCCGGGCGAGCTGCATGAGCTCTACGCGCCGCCGACCGGGACGCGCATCATCTTCCTTTTTGATTTCACACTGGTGAGCAACCTCAAGGGGTTTTCCAGCATCCTCCCTGTCATCACACAGCCGCGCCTGATCACCAGGGAACTCTGTCCGGACATCTACGAGGAAGAAAGGGAACTGCTCAAGAAGATCGCAGACGAATACCGCGAGAGCAATACCCTTTGGGAAGCAACCATCTACTCCATGATCATCCAGATGTTCGTGCTGATCGGGCGCAACCATTTTGATTCGGGCGGCCTTTTCCCGGACGTGCGCACCAACAAACAGAAGGAATATATCGAAAAATTCAACAAGATTTTTGAGTTTATTGACAATAACTATACGGAAGATATTTCCCTTGAGACCGTGGCGGACATCGCCGGCTTCTCGAAATTCCATTTTTCGAGGCTGTTCAAGCAGTTCACGGACACTTCGTTTTACGACTACCTGAACCTTAGGCGGATCAAGGCGGCGGAAAACCTCCTGCTCGACCCCTCCCTGCCGATCACGGAAATTGCACTGCAATCCGGTTTTTCCAGCATTTCCACCTTCAACCGCGTGTTCAAGGCTTTCAAAAAGTGCACGCCGAGCGAATTTAAGGAGCTGTACCGCACGCGCAATAAAGGGATGCGATAAACGCTGCCTTCCGCAATCTCTCCCCGGCACGGATAGTAACCTTTTCCGACATTGACATCCACAGGCAGATTTGCTACAATATGGATATATGGCAGATGGGTGGCTGCCTTGCCGGGCGGGTGCGCCCGCTGCACGCCGTGCGGCATATCATTACAGGAAAGGTAGAGCTATCATGGGAAGAAATATTTCTTTTGATGTCGCAGCAATACTTTTATTGTATCTGCTGCTTTTCTCAACGATTTTCCGCAAGATGACAAAGAGCCTGACGGACCGAGTGTTTCTTGCGTCCGTCGTCTGCGCGATTTTTTCCTCCCATTTTGACATTCTTGCTGCGCTGCTTGATCTTTCGGGAACCCGGAACGAACCGGTACTATATCTTGCACATACGGGCTATCTTCTGGTTCATAACGCACAATCCCCACTGCATATCGTTTTCGTCGTCAGCCTCACGGATACCTGGCATAAAGTGCGCAAAAACCGTTTCCTCCATTTTATACTGTGGGCTCCGTACGCACTTTCCTTCCTGCTCCTGATAACCAATCCGCTGACCCATCTCATTTTTTCCGTAAAAGAAGGATACCGGCACGAAGCGCTTTTCCCTGTTCTTTATGCAACGGCTGCATGCTATATCCTAACGGATTTCTGCTATATCATCTACTACCGGAAACAGCTGCGGCTGCGCAGGGTTGCGTCGCTTTGTTCTATGGCGGTATTGTGCCTGTTCGCGATCATCCTCCATCTGGTCTGGCCGGTACAGTTAGTGGAATGCTTCGCCATAGCGCTGTCACTCTTTATCGTAAGCATCGGTGTACAGCGCCCGGAAGATTATATTGATACTTTTACCGGCCTCTACAAACACAGCGCTTACGGATATAATATGAAACGTGCGTTCATCAACGGCAAGCATGTCCATGTCGTGATGTTCAATATCGGCAATTACCTGACCGTGCGGACAATGCTCGGCTACGAGACAACGGAAACTATGCTTTTGGTGATTGCCGGGAAACTTCGCGAAATCAACAAAAAGCTCTGCCGCCATGCCGTGCTGTATTATCTTGACCGCGGCCGTTTCCGGATGGTATTTTCCGAGAAGGACCGGCTGTCCGCCGAGACCGCGGCGCAGGAGGTACTTGATACCTTCTCCAAAAGGCTCCATTTCAAGAGCATCGACATCAGTTTGGTTCCTTGTGTCATCCTTGCCAGATGCCCAGAAGAAATCGAAAGCTTTGCGTCCCTTATGTCTTTCGGAAATAATTTCCACGAAAAATTCCACTGCACGGACCATTACCTTCCGGCTTCCGCCACGTACAACCCGGACGAATCCGACATCCAGGCCAATATAGATTCCATCATTGCCAACGCGATCGACAACGACAAATTCGAGATCTATTACCAACCGATCTACTCTGTCCGGCAAAAAAAGTTTGCTTCCGCCGAAGCCCTTCTGCGTCTGTTTGACGAAACCCATGGCTTTATCTCGCCGGAGCTCATCATTATCGCTGCCGAGAAAAACGGTTCCATCCACAAGATCGGGGAACTGGTCTTTGACAAGGTCTGCCGCTTTATCGCAAGCGACGAATACCGGCAGCTTGGGCTCGATTATATTGAGGTCAATCTCTCCGTGGCACAGTGCATGCGCGCCGATCTTGCGGATAAAATCCTTGCCACGATACAAAAATATCAGGTGAATCCCGACCATATCAATCTCGAGATCACCGAGACTGCCATTTCCTACAGCCAGAAAGCGATGGCGGACAACCTGACCAAGCTCTCTGCCGCAGGCTTCTCGTTCTCGCTGGATGATTACGGAACCGGCTACTCCAATATGAAGCGCCTGATCTCCCTTCCGCTCAAGCTTGTGAAGCTCGATAAATCCCTTGTGGACGAGCAGAGCAACCCGAAGATGTGGCTTTTCCTCCAGAATACAGTGAAAATGCTCAAGGACATGGAAATGGAGATTGTTGTCGAAGGAATCGAGACGACCGAGATGGTGGAGGCATTTTCCCGCTTGGACTGCGATTTTATCCAAGGGTATTTTTTCTCAAAGCCAATCTCGCGCGATCATTTTGTAGCTTTTATTCTTGCCGCCCGGAATGTAGGGTAAGGTACTGACAAAGCATAAGATATCTGCTTTTTGTACATACTAAAGCCTGCCCGGATATCGGTACGCTAACGGATATCCCGGCAGGCTTTTTATGCTGCGGGTTTTTCGGAAACGGCGTTTTCTTTCCGGCCGACAGCCATCCAATGCGTCCTGACTTTCCAAAAACATCGGGCATATTGGAAGCTGCCGCACCGGCGGAATCTTCCACCCGCAGTTAAGGCTTCCAATGTGCAGATTACAGCATCCGTAAAGAAAGTGAGGTATCTATGGTTGAAAATGTCGAGCTTCCGGTCGGGTTCGCGTTTGAGCTGGCGAAACATTCCGATCTTATGACGCAGTTCGCCGGACTGCCGCAGGAAAAGAGGGACTCCATCGTGGAGGGCGCAAGGCATATTACTTCAAAAAATGAAATGAGGCGGTATGTCGAGAATATGTTTCAGGAATCCGCGCGGTAACATTGCCGCGCTCCCTTTTTCTTACTGCTAAGCGTCTGCAAGACCCGGGCAGCCCGCAAGTTCCATCCCCGGACAGCCACGCACAAGCTCTTTTAATATCGCGGCGTGGCTGCTCCCGGTCAGTACAAGGACACGGGCTTTGTCCGCACACAAATTTTGCAGGTTAGAAAAAATCTTCAGGTTTCTCTCGTACCATTGTGCCGTCAATCTCGCCCCCTCATAATCCCCCTTGTTCACTGCGTTCATGCTCAGATACATTGCATGGTCAAGTGCGAGGTACTGCTGTATCCCCCGCAAAAAAATCCCGGTAAAATGTATCAAGCTTTTCCTGCTCCCGCGCCGGCAGCTCAATGGCAACCGCATCCGGCTGCCATTTTGCCATTTCTCCCACAAAAACTTCGATTTCCCCCTGTGTCTTCTCGGAAAAAATATCAAACCGGTCCGGAAAGTGAAAGGTTCCGGCAATCGCTATTTCCGCCATATCTGCCACCTCATACAGCTTCTGCATCTACCCGCACATCCGCGGACAGCGCACCGTCTGCCGCGTCGATGACGATCGTATCACGGCTTCTTACCCTGTCCGAAAGGATCAGCCTTGCGGAAAGCGTCTCCACATTCTTCTGCAGGTAACGGCGCAGCGGGCGCGCCCCGTACACCGGATCGTAAGCATTCTTAATGATAAGCCCCTTTGCTGCCTCCGTCAGTTCCACCGAGATTTCCCGGTCGGTAAGCCTGCCGTTTAATTCCTGCATCATCAGGTCAAGGATATTCCCGATATTTTCACTGGTCAGCGGCTTAAAAAGAATCGTCTCGTCCAGGCGGTTTAAGAATTCCGGGCGGAAATGTGCCCGCAGTTCCTCCATCACCGCCTTCTCACACACCTTAGAAATCTCTCCCTCCGGCGTGATGCCTTCTAACAAGTACGAGGAACCGATGTTGGATGTCATGATCAGGATCGTATTTTTGAAGTCGACCGTGCGCCCCTGGGAATCCGTGATCCTGCCGTCGTCAAGCACCTGTAGCAGCACGTTGAACACATCCGGATGCGCTTTCTCGATCTCGTCGAACAGCACGACGGAATAAGGCTTTCGGCGCACTGCCTCCGTGAGCTGTCCGCCCTCCTCGTAGCCGACATATCCTGGCGGTGCCCCGATCAGGCGGGATACCGAGTATTTCTCCATGTATTCGCTCATGTCAATGCGCACCATGTTCGCCTCATTGTCAAACAGGGCGGCAGCAAGCGCTTTGGCAAGCTCCGTCTTGCCGACACCGGTCGGCCCTAAGAACAGGAAGGATCCGATCGGTTTGCCCGGATCCTTGATTCCCGCCTTCGAGCGCAGGATCGCGTCCGCCACGCGGCTGACCCCGTCCTCCTGGCCGATCACACGCCGGTGGAGTTCCTCGTCAAGATGCAGGGTTTTGTTGCGCTCGCTCTCGGTCAGTTTCGCCACCGGGATTCCCGTCCAGCGCGAGACAATGCGGGCGATCTCCTCCTCGGATACACTCTCGTGCACGAGCGTATGGCCTTCCATCTTTACGCGGTCTTCCTCCTCCTCAAGCTGCTTTTTGATTGCGGGAAGCCTGCCGTATTTTAATTCTGCCGCCTTATTCAGGTCATATTCGCGCTCCGCGATCTGGATCTCGTTTCCTACGGTTTCCAACTCCTCACGCAGGACGCGCACCTTCTCGACGGAAGCTTTTTCATTGTCCCATCTCGCTTTTTGGTTCGCAAATTCTTCGCGCAGTTCGGCAAGTTCCTTCATCAGTGCATCCAGACGCTCCCGGCTTAAGCGGTCATCCTCCTTCTTCAGCGCCGCCTCCTCAATCTCCATCTGCATGATGCGCCGTCTGGTATCGTCGAGCTCCGTCGGCATCGAGTCAAGCTCCGTCTTGATGAGTGCACATGCCTCATCCACAAGGTCAATTGCCTTGTCCGGCAGAAAGCGGTCGCTGATATAACGGTTTGAGAGCGCCGCCGCGGAGACCAGCGCGCTGTCGTTGATCTTTACGCCGTGGAATACTTCGTAGCGTTCCTTTAACCCGCGCAGGATCGAGATGGTGTCCTCCACCGTCGGCTCATCAACCATCACCGGCTGGAAACGGCGTTCGAGCGCCGCATCTTTCTCGATATACATACGGTATTCATTTAAGGTGGTCGCACCGATGCAGTGCAGTTCGCCGCGCGCGAGCATCGGCTTTAGCATATTGCCCGCATCCATCGCGCCCTCCGTCTTGCCCGCGCCCACGATTGTGTGCAGCTCGTCGATAAAGAGGATAATCTGCCCGTCGCTGTTCTTGACTTCCTCAAGCACCGCCTTTAAGCGCTCCTCAAACTCGCCGCGGTACTTTGCGCCCGCAACCAGCGCACCCATGTCAAGCGCGTACAACTTCTTTTCTTTGAGCGCATCCGGGACATCGCCCCGCACGATGCGCTGTGCCAGTCCCTCGACGACGGCGGTCTTGCCGACACCCGGCTCGCCGATGAGCACCGGGTTGTTCTTCGTTTTTCTTGATAATATACGGATGACATTGCGGATTTCCTGGTCCCTGCCGATGACCGGGTCGAGCTTTTGTGCCCGCGCACGCTCCACAAGATCCGCCGCGTATTTTTCGAGGGTGTCGTAGGTCGCCTCCGGATTATCGCTCACGACCTTCTGGTTGCCGCGCACGGTGGCAAGTGCTGCAAGAAAGCGCTCGCGGTCAATGCGGAAATCCTTAAACAGTTCTTTCACTTCCCGGCTCTGGTTTTTTAACAGGCTCAGGAAAATGTGCTCAACTGAAACATACTCGTCTCCCATCGCTTTGGCTTCGTTCTCAGCGTAGATCAGCACCTTGTTGAGGTCACTGCTGATATAGACCTGCCCTCCCTGTACGATCGGGCGCTTTTTCAACAGCCCCGTGACCTGCGCCAGAAAAACATCCACGTCAATCTCCATCTTCGCAAACAGCTTCGGAATCAAGCCATCCGCATCGCCAAGCAGACAGGAGAGCAGATGTTCCTGTGCAATCTCCTGATGCCCGTAATCGTAGGCAAGTTTCTCGCAGTCCTGAACCGCCTGCATGGATTTTTGGGTAAATTTATTAATGTTCATATGCAACACCTCCTATATTTAGTTCCGTATGCTCCCTCCCAGTGCCATCTACGGGGAAGCACTTTCCGTACGCTCCTCTCCCGGAAACTGCTTCCGGCACTGTACGATCCCATACTGTTTTTTAGTTCCGTATGCTCCCCTCCCAGCGCCATCTCCGGGGAAGCACTTTCCGTACGCTCCTCTCCCGGAAATTCCTTCTGGCACTGTACGATCCCTTACTGTTTTTTAGTTCCGTATGCCCCCTCCCAGCGCTGCCCACCGTGAAAGCACTTTCCGTACGCTCCTCTCCCGGAAACTCCTTCCGGCACTGTACGGTCCCATACTGTTTTTTAGTTCCGTATGCTCCCCTCCCAGCACTGCCCACCGTGAAAACACTTTCCGTCTTCTTTGCATCACTTGTTCTATATCTACTATAACATATATTTTTTCGAATTGCAACTGTTATTTTGCACAAATAAAACGAAAGCTTGCATGAGATTCACACGATTTTGCCGCACTGCATGCTTTTTATCAAAACGGTACTCAGCAGTACACATAAAAAACACAGGCTCTTCCGGGCAATACCACCCAGTCCATCCTGTGTTTTTGCGCGATTTCCCTTATTGAGGTTTCATCTTGTGCTTATTCGGCATTCTTCCTGTCCGGAAATACCAAAACTGCATTTTGTCAATTCCCCTTCCAAGAACTTACGCTCTTCCCTTGATCAAGAAAGTTTACTCTTCCGTCAGGCCTTCTTCCCCTTCTCCTAAGATCCAGGCAGCGATTGCACCAATCACTTCCGGTGACACATGTGCCTCCTCATCATATTCCGTCACATCCATCGTGCCGTCCGAAGGCATGAACAAATGATTCAGCCCCTCAAATAACCGGAACTCCACATTCTCCCTGCCCTCCAAGAGCACCTTCCACGCGGCAAAATCCCGGTTCGGATATACCTGAAAATCCGCACTGCCCTGCAGGATCAGCATCGGTGCCGAAAGTTTTCCCGCGATGGCAGCCGTATCAATCTTTGCAAGCGATGCCCAATAGTAGCCAGATACCCCAAAAAGCACTTCTGACAATACTGCTTCATCCGGCTCTGCCCCGGAATCCCGCACATCGGCCACCAGCGAAAGAACCTTGTCATACTCCTGACGTACCATCTCACTAAGGGAGGCAAACTCCGTCTCCGTAAGCCCTGCTGCCTGCATCGCTGCTATATTCTGGTCGTACACAATCTCCCACAGCCCACGCGGGGAGCCCGCCAGAGAGATCATACCCGCCACCTGTGGATTTTCCTGCACAATATAAGGTGCAAGCATACCGCCAAGACTGTGCCCAAGCACAAAAATGCGCCCGCCATCCACCTCATCCATCTGCCCAAGCAGGGAAATTGCGTGCCCTACATCGTCAAGCACTTCATCCCATATTGTGATTGTTTCTGTTGCCAGTCCCGGATATTTGTAATAACGCTTATCATAGCGCAAAGTGGCGATTCCCTGTTCCGCCAGGCCATGCGCGATATCCGCAAATGGCGCGTTGCCCGCCGCACCGATCGTCTCATTCTTATCGCTCTGCCCGGAACCGTGCACAAGCAGCACAACCGGCGGTTTTTCAACTCCATTCGGAAGGGTGAGGATACCTTCAAGCAGAAATTGCCCGCTCCCGACCGTCACCTCATGCTCCGTATAGTTTTCGGTGATCTCCGGCTCCGTCGGCGGCAGTGTATATGTCATGTAAATCCCCGCAACCGCGCCGGTCTGCTCATACGTGACCGAAACGATCACGTATTTGACTTTGTAGGGAATCTGTGCACTCGTGACCACGTAACCGCCAAAATCCGCAATGCTCCCACTCTCATTTCCCGCCGCCTGCGAGCCAAGGAAGGAGGCTTCTGCCGTCAGAGCAGCTTCCTGCGGGTCTTTCACTTCCGCGCCATCTGCGCCAAGCGGCTCACCAAGACCCTGCACGGTCTGCTTCCAGCCATTCTTCAGATCACGCTCGGAAAGAGAATTTGAAAGCTTGTCCGAAAATGAATCGCACACCGAAAAATCCCCCGCCAGCATCGACTGCGCATACCCTAGCGTCCGCTCACGGAAACACGCCAGAATCTCGTCCGCCGTACCGGACAGCACAAGATCATCCACATTCTGCCCGTCCCCCGGTTCCCCGTCCGGCACATCCGTTGGCTTTGCAGCTTCGGTCGGCCCTCCGCTGCCTGTCGGATCCGCCTCCCCGGTAACACCGGGAATCTGATCCGGTTCCTCCATATCAGCCTGCCCTGTTTTTTTACTGCAGCCTGCCGCCGTCACCGCGGCCAAGACACAAAGCCCCCACACGGCTTTTCGGTATGGCTTCGTGGCTGTTCCTTTTGCCAAAAAGCCTCTTTTTCCCATCATCCCACTCTCTTCCATCATTCTTTGCCTTTCCGATTATTCAATCGTCCCGAAAATCTGCGTGATCGGCGAATCCGGCGGCAAGATCAAAGTTTTATCCTTTCCCTGCATCATAAGTTTCGCTGCATCCAGCGCACGCACAAAAGTATAAAAATCACTGCGCTTCTCATCCGCGTAAGCACTCGAAAGAATCCGCATGTATTCCGCCTCCCCGGCAGCAATCGTTTTCTCCGCCTCGGCTTTTGCCTGTGAAAGCATGATCGCGATCTCATTGTCTGTCTGGTTGCGGATCTTCTTCGCCTCCGATGCCCCCTGCGCCGTGTAGGTCGCCGCGATGTTGTTGCGCTCCGAGATCATGCGCTCGTACACGGCATTTTTATTATCGTCCGGCAGGTCAAGATGCTTCGTCTCCACACTCACAAGTTCAATGCCGTAGCGCGACAGGGCATCCCCGATATTATCCATGATCGCCGCATCCAAAACCCCGTTGCGCCCGCTTATCACATCATTTTGGTTCATGCTGCTGATCACATTTTTCAGGGAGTTATAAACAATCGTATTCAGGCGGCTTTCCGCTTCGGTACGCGAATTGAGGGTCTGCACATACAGCTTTGGGTCAACGATATGCCATAGAACATAACTGTCCGCAACCATCGTTTTTTTGTCAAGTGTGATGACATCCGACGCTTTCAGGTCAAAAATCAAAATCTCCTTGTCAATCTTTACCTCCGTCTCCATGAACGGGATTTTGAAGGTCAGCCCCGGTGCGGCAACAACGCGCTCCACTGCACCGAAGCGCTTGATCAGGGTGTACTCGTCCTCGTTCGTCACGACACAGATCATGTCCGAGAGGGCGATGAGCAGGATAATCGCCAGAAGCAATAAGGTGTTGCGCACCGGATGAGGCCGCTTATCCCTCTCAGGCTTCCTGTTACTCCCGCCGCTGCCGTTTTCTTTATCATTTACATAACTATATGAATAAGTCGAATCCTCCATCAAATTTTCCTCCTATATTAAGTTCCGCATCCGCCCTCACAGCACCTCGCACGGCAGAGAAATTTTATGTCCGCCCTGCTCCCATTAAATTTCTCTGGGCACTGTCCGGGCGCATGCTGTTTTAAGTCCCGCATCCGCCCTCACAGCACCTCGCACGGCAGAGAAATTTTATGTCCGCCCTGCTCCCATTAAATTTCTCTGGGCACCATCCGGGCGCATACCGTTTTAAGTCCCGCATCCAATTTCTTTACTCTTCGATATCCCCGCCTGCGTCCGGCACGCTTGGCGCGTTATAGGACGGCGTTTTCTGCTCATCCTTCGAACCGGTAAATGAATCAAGCGGGAGGATGGCCTGCAGATTTTTCTCCGTACCGCCGATAATGACCTTCATATCCGGCAGCACCTCCTCCATCGTCTCAAAAAACATTCTTTGCTTTGTGATCAGCGGATTCTTCACATATTCCTCGTACATCGCGTTAAAGCGCGCCACCTGCCCCTCCGCCTCGTTGATGCGCGCCTGCTTCTGCGCGTCCGCCTCCTTCGCGATCCGGTCAGCATCCGCCTCCGCTGCAGGCAACGCCTCATTGCGGTACTTATTGGCATTGTTGATCACCGTTTCTTTTTCCTGCTTCGCCGTCTCCACCGCCTTGAATGCCTCAAGCACCATATCGGTCGGCGGCTCCGCATCCTGGATCGTGATATTGACAAGCTGCAGCCCGATATCACGCTCCTCAAGCTCCGCAACAATCTTCTCACGGATCACCGCCTGGATTTCATTCTTCCCGCTTGTGATCACACTGTCCACGTCGTAGGCACTGATCGTCGAACGGATGTGGCTCTGCGAGATATTCTTCAAAATCGTCACTGGCTGCTCTGCGGCATACAGCACTTTGATCGGGTTGCTCACCTTATATTCCACATAAAAATCCACATTGACAAAATTGAAATCCGATGTAATCATCAACGCTTCGTCTGAAACCGATACATTTGTATTCATGTCATAGCCGACCGTAAACCCCTTGATCGTCGTGTCTACCATCGTCACCTTCTGCACGAAAGGGATCTTAAAATGCAGCCCCGGCTCACTGACACACGAAGGCACACCAAAGGTCGTCACGACCGCCTGCTCCTGCTCACCAATCGTATAAAATGCCTTGCTCCCTACAAACAGCACCACAATCACCGCTGCCACGATCAGGGCAATCTTCATGACCTTCCCGGTATCCACATTGTTTGCAGGATTTCCCCGCCAGTTCCCGTATCTTCCATTATTTGCCATATGCTCCTCTTTTCTGCGCGCCTTATCTCTCCTGCCCGCCGGCGGCTGCGCGTCCGTCGGTACTGTAAACCTTGTCCAAAATTATACCATGCATTTCTTGGAATTCTAACAAAAAACAATTAAAATTTGCTTAAATGTTTATATCCGGCCACGCAATATGGATTTTTCCCGGTGCTCCATACACCACTCGCAAAGGCTCTCTGCATCCTCCACAAGCGCTACCGCGCCTGCCTGCAAAAGCTCCTCCCTGCTCCCGTAGCCATAAAGCACCCCGAGGCACGGTATCTTGAATTCCTTTGCCCCTTCCACATCGTACTTGCGGTCACCGACCATCAAAACCTTTCCAAAGTCCTTCACCCCAAGATTATCCAACGTATATTGTATGACATCCCGTTTTTTAGAGCGCGACAGATCAAGCGATGCCCCGCCAATAAAGGCAAAATATTCTGCCAGCCCAAAATGATCCAATATCCTCTTCGCCATGTCCTCCGGCTTCGAGGTTGCTGTTGCCAAAACAAAACCCGCTTCCTTTAGCGCCCGAAGCGTCCGTGCAATTCCCAGATACGCCTTATTTTCCTTCCATCCAACCAGCGTAAAACGCTCCCGGTATTTCGCCGTTCCCTGCCCTGCCTGCTCCAAAGTAAAACCGTAGCCTTCCATAAAACTCTCCGCAAGCGGCGGCCCGATCACCCACGTCAGTTTGTCCGCGTCCGGCTCATGGATTCCGAAGCTCTCAAGTGCGTACCGGAAGCATTTCGTAATCCCTTCCTTCGGGTCGGTCAATGTCCCGTCCAGATCAAAAAGCAAGTATTGATATCCCATGTCCATCCTCTTTTCTAATCAAAGTAACGCCGGAAAACAAAATCCTCCCCATCATCGTCCACTTGGATCATATACGTTTTTGATTCGTCCCCGCGCACAAGTTCCAGCTCGAATGTGCCGATATATTTCTCAAACTCGGCTTTTCCGTCCTCCGTCACACCCATATAATCACCGTCAAGATATATCTCAACCTCATCATCCGAATAAATTACTATGCGGTGTTCCTCATCGACCGGGTATGAGCCGTCACCGTCCGGATTTTGCTCCGAAGTATTGTCCGGCGGATTCCCGGACGAACTGCCGCCGACATCCCCATCGCCTTCCCCGTTCCCGGTATCCCCGGAATTTCCTGCATCTCCCTCAGCTCCGGCCGTCGGGGCGGGGCTTGTCGGGGTCGGCTCGGTAACCGGGGCTTCCGGCAGTGAAATCGCGAGCTCCGAAGCGGCACTTTCCACCCGCAGCAGTCCCTCATACGGAATGTAGCCGCCGGATTCCACACGGATCTTATAAATCCCGTAATCGAGCTCCACCGGTTCACCGTAATACGTATCCTTATCATTGATCCACAAAACCGCACCTGCAGGCTGTATCTTAAAGCTAACCTGCCCCACCGGGTCCGGCACCCTGACATATTCCGTCAGGTCAAGCACCGTTGTCTGATCCCGCGCGACCGTCGTCTTGATGGTCGCCTTTAAATCATCATTTTCTACCGTCACCTCATATGTGCCTTCCTTTAGTGTCAGCAGCAAATCTTCCGTAATCTGTGAAATATACTGATTATTGATCAAAATACTACCGCCCACATAATCCTGTTCTTCTTTCAGCGTAAGATACCCATGTCCGCGCTCTAAAAAGATCACATAAACCTCGCTTCCGATCCCACGCAAGGTGACGCTGTCCTCCTCCAAAATATGGGACAGTTCCTCCGAAACACCATTGTTATACACATGCAGCGCTTCCGAGTACCGGAAATTCCGATCCCCCGCCGTCACCATCTGACGCTCCGTACCGACCGTAAGCCCGGTCTGGTACGGATGTTCCCACACCTGCGTGGAAATGGCGACGCTGACTGCCACGCTGCCCGCCGTCTCATATTCCACCGCAAGGATATCGCCCGGCGAGAGCTGTTCTGCCACGATCGCAAGCCCATATTTATCCACGATGTTTGTCCTGCCCTCATAGGAAATCCACAAAACTCCCCCGTCTTCAATACTGTATACCTGCAGGGTTTTTGCCGCGGAATCCACCCGTTCCATGATCGCTGTCACGTTCTTTGTCTCCTTTTGTTCGGGCACCGCCGTCGGCGTTGGGGTGGCCGCCGGCTTTCCCGGAGTTTCCGGCTTCTTATTATCCGCTGCAACGCGAAAAGCAGCGATCGTTAAAATCATGACCGCTGCCAGTAGCATGACAAACAGAACCGCCCCCTTGGACGACCCACCCGCATGCATGCGCTTTCTTTTTTGGTTTCTATCGTTCATTTCGTTTTCCCCTTGTTTTTGCGATATGTTTTTAGGATCTGTCATTATTATGTTGCCCCGGCATGCAAAGCGCATAAATGCGCTTCCCCTGCGGGGATGTGCACGATTTGTTTCAGAAATCTTCCTCCCCTTGGTCGGACGGCGAACCGGCGATGGTATCATGCCTTGCGGACATTATACCATACAACTTTAAAAATGACAAAGCTTCTGTAAAAATTCTTTTTTGGGTTTCTGCTGCATTTGGAGCATTTCCAGCTTCTCCATGTTTTTCTGCGGGATGAGGGACTTTCTGGAATTATAGTAATAGTTCGTAATCTTCCAGAATTTTTCCGGATAGGCAAGCAGCACTGCCAGCAGCCTGCGCTCCCTCTGCGAGAGTGCCCGGACTTCCTCGTAGGCATCCAGGATTTTAGCCCCGATATTGTACTGCCAGTTGTTTTTCTCCATCACTTTACGGACATACTGATACAGGTCGTACACCTGAATACCAAAAACAGACTTGTCAAAATTCACGGTCGCGATCTGCTCCGCATCCCTCCGCTCCCCCGTCTGGCGCGCCCCGTTCCCGCCCATCAAAATATTGTGGTACGTATAATTTCCGTGCAGCACATTGCCGCGCTCCACATTTTCCACGAACAGTGCCCTCCAGTCAAGCTCTTCCAATTCCTTGGCCGCCTCGACTGCCTCCTCATAAAAGGCACCGCAGCAATTCAGGTACTTTACCTCAAACGGCGATTTATTCTTTCTCTTTACCAAAAAGCTTTTAACATGCTTTAACTCCCGGTTATGCTTCTCGAACGCTTTCTGCACATCTTCCGCCAGATAGTTTTCCTTTTCAGAAGTTTTGATGCCCGACATTGCCAGATGCAAAAGCGCCAGATTCCTTGCCGCAGCCAGGATGCTTGCCTCCTGACGCAAAGAACATTCCTCCAGCGAAAACCAGTTGCGGATGCAATAGCGCTCCCCAATGCTGTTGCAGCTGACCAGCTTCTGCTCACAATTTCTCACAAAGCAATCGGTATTCTGGTATCCGTGCTCCCCCATCTGCCGTTTTAATGAATCTTCAAATTCCAACCGCCTCTCGCTTGCCGGGCAGGGTCCAAAAAACTTAAGACCCCGGTTTGTCTCCAATATCGTTCCACCCCTGGCACGATAGGAACGGCAAACTTTTATATCATATTGACTGATGACCTCACCTGATCTATCTTCCACCTTATCCCTCCATACATTCAAATTTTCATGTGAGCAGGGCAACTCCCGTATTTTTGGCGGCTTTTTTGCCCCATCACACTCCCGGACATCTCTGCACACCCCGCTTTCGGCATGAAACGGTAACACCTGCCCCGTCCCGGAAATACATACTGGTTTTGCAGGGTTCTTTTCATTCTATGCAGAAAATTCACATGGTATGCCAAAAAAACGCCGGTTCAGTTTCCCCATAAAAAACGCGGGGCTGCAAAGAGAAAAAAGCAGCTTTCGCCCTTTCTTTCTCCGGCAGCCCCGCCAACCCCTATCGGTTCGTCATGATATCCCAACGGTCCACATACAAAAACCTGGAATCCTCCTCACTGTAAATAAGATAAATATCTTCCTCTTCCGTCACAAAATGATATACCATATAACCGGCAGGCAGATAGTTTGTCTGAAGCTCCCCTGCAGGTTCCTCACAATCCGGCACCGGCTCTATCGTTTCTCCCAGATATTCTGCCTGCGCCACTTTTTCCAGATATCCCATCGTTTCGGCGTACCAGAGGGGCACATCATCCCCCCCGGCATACAAAGTCTCGCCGCCGACCACGATCATCGGTGAGATCTGTCCGCCGGGTCCCGGCGGCGGCGTTGTTCCGGGATCCAGGATGTCAAGGTTTTCCGGCTCCTGCGTGATATGCGGATTTCTTACGGCGTTCCAGACAAATAGGCCAAGCAGCGCGATGACAGCCGGCAGGCAAAAGAGAATGGGTTTACGTAAAAAAGCGGCTCTGTTAATAAAAGATGAATTGTTTTTTTCCAATTTTCCCTCCTGAAAATCAATTTTCTAATAATATACGTGAGTACACTCATTTAATTCGATTCCTGTTCTTGATACAAATTTAACCTTTCCGGCATTATCATATGCTGCTTTGTCCTGTAATACTGCCACTTTATCGTCGGCATAATTCGGATCACAAAATGTATATACCAATGTATTCCCGTCCCAATAAGTTCCACACAATACTACCGCATGCCCATTTAACTTCCCATTTACATATCCGTAAAAATCCATATGGACAGGCTTATTATCCGATAACAGATAGTACAATCTCCCATATGCAAGCCCCCCGGCATTGTCACTAATCGGGACTTTATTCATTGTATAGGCAGCGCGAACCCACTCTACCGTCCCTCTTGGGCTTCCATAACCCGGTATTTGAGTATAAATTGAGTCGGAACACTGATTCACAATGTCATTCCCTGTATAAGCGGTTCCCTTTTTGTAATTCACCATCATCGCCACACTGATAGCCCAGCATATTTCTCGCGAATCATTCCCGCCCATTGACCGGACACCGTTCAAAGTCGTAATTTCCGGGTTCATCTGTGCTTGGGTACCTGATACCAACTCCTTCCAGAATGTAAGTGCTGTATATTCTCCGCCGGGTCCTAACCTCTCCCCCCTGCGGTGGTCGTTTTCCCCCATTGAAACAAGACCACCGTCATAGGCAACAAAAATATCGTCTTCCAGTACCGTCAATGCAAACGGAATATTCTTATGATAAAATTCATCAATGATACCAACCGAAGTATCAAACCTTGATGAATATCCATTTTCCGTCCTTACTACGAGCATCTTTGCGACAATGCGATCTTGTTTTTTGACAAAATACATGACCGCATCCTCCGAACCATTTGAAACAGGATACGGATCGCTATATGAAATCCCATCCACAGTAAACCCGTAAACACTTAAGTATTTCGGAATAGACGAAACTGTATATTCCTCCATCGTCTCCTCTGGCTGTGCGGCACTCGCCTTGACGGATGCTATTTCCACCAACTGTACCGCTATCAATAAAACCAGTGCGATGATCTTTTTTGCTTTTTTCATCATAATCCCTCACTTTCTCCCGAAATGTCTATCGGGATGTTCGTTCTTCGCTAATGTTACTGCCGCACGCTTCGTACTAAATCTTTAACATCCATCCAAATCCAATGCTATAAAAGTCCGGAAATTCTAAGATTATTCCCCAACTTTTACTATATTATAAAATTATAGAGGAAACCACGTCAAGCAAATTAAAGCATGTTTTGGTGTAATATCTTTCATCTATTAATGAAAATCCAATTGAATCAGCATGAAAAATTCTCCTTTTTCATTTTCTGACACGCATATTCTACTGTTCCAAAACAAAGCGTACTATTATTCCAAAAGCCTGTTCCAATATACTGATCTTTGTGATATGATATAGGCAAAGAAAACATGTACAGATCGGCTCAACATCTACCGGAGGCAAGCCATGACAAAAATCCGATTACCAGAAAAAGTAAATACTATCATCCACCGGCTGCAGACAGCAGGCTATGAAGCCTACGCGGTCGGCGGCTGCGTGCGCGACAGCCTGCTCGGACGGATTCCGGAAGACTGGGATATCACCACCTGCGCAAAGCCGGCGGAAGTCAAATCCCTTTTTGCCCGCACTGTGGATACCGGCATCGCGCACGGAACCGTAACCGTCCTGCTCGACCGCGAAGGTTTTGAGGTGACAACATACCGCATCGACGGCGAATATGAGGACGCGCGCCACCCAAAACAGGTGGAATTCACCCCCTCGCTCTCCCTTGACCTGGCACGGCGCGACTTTACGATCAACGCGATGGCATATAACGACGAGGCAGGCATCATTGATCTCTTCCGCGGCATGGAGGATATGGAAAACCGCCGGATCCGCTGCGTCGGGAACGCAAACGAGCGCTTTGACGAGGACGCGCTGCGCATCATGCGTGCCGTGCGCTTTTCGGCACAGCTTGATTTTGACATTGAACCGGAAACTTTGCAGGCAGTTGCTTCCCACGCGAAGGAGCTCTCCCGCATCAGCGCAGAGCGCATCCGCGTCGAGCTGACAAAACTCCTTCTTTCTGACCATCCAGAGCGCCTGCTGACCGCAAGCAGAACAGGGCTGACCGCCGTGTTTTTGCCGGAATTTGACCGGATGCTCGCGACAGAACAGGAAAACCCACACCATATCTATGATGTGGGGATGCACACGGTCCACGCGCTCTCGTACATGGCGCGGCGGACGGCAGAAGCCCGCGCGCTGGCGGCGGATGACCCCACAACAGGCAACCTCCTGCCCGCGACGGAGGACGTGGAAACAGATTGCCTGCGGCGGCAGACATCCGCCGTATCTGCAAATATTTTTGATACGGACGCAAGCCTTCGCTCCCTCTCCAAAAAAGACCACACGATCCTGCGCTTTGCGCTCCTCCTGCACGACTGTGCAAAGCCCGAAGCAAAGACGGTGGACAGGACGGGCACGGCTCATTTCATCCACCATGACCTGTTAGGGGCAAAGCGCGCCGGGGAGATCCTGCGCCGCCTGAAATTCGATAACGACACCATCCACGCCGTATCGCATCTGGTCGAAATGCATGACATCCGCTACGCCGACTCCGAAAAAACGGTAAAAGAACGAAGCGTGCGCCGCGCCGTCATGCGGGTTGGCAAAGAATATCTTACTCTGTTGTTCCTGCTGCAAGAAGCGGATCTCAACGCCCAAAACCCTGTCCTGCTGCCGGACAAGCTCCGCCAGTTAAGCGAGGCAAAGCAGCTTGCACAGCAAATTCTTGACAGGGAACAATGCGTTTCCATAAAAGACCTCGCTGTCAACGGTTCCGACCTGATTTCTGCTGCCGGCATGAAACCGGGCAGGGAAATCGGGCTTGTATTAGAGCAACTGCTCGACCATGTTATAGAACATCCCGAAAAAAACGAGCGGGAATATTTATTGCGCTATGCATGTGAGCTTTACCACGAAACACCGCCAAAGCCATTTGGCCGCCCGCTTTAAGCTCCGGCGCTTCCGGCAGATGGCGCGCACAAAAATTATTGCCCGAAACAAAAAAACGCTTGCAATCTGCCCGTTCACTGGTAAAATGGTAGATATTAAGCTTTCCGCACCGTTTTGCCCTGCTCTGTTTGCAAGGAAAAGCCTGTCCGCGCGCTGGAAGGCTTCTGATAAAAAGACCTGGTTTGGATAATGCAGGCAACACGGGCAAATCCTACAATATACAAATACATCCGATGGAAACCCGCATTTTTACCCGGATCAAAAAAAATGCCGCTCACGCGGCGGAATGAGAGGAATGTTATGACGATTTATGACGAGCTCGTCGCCCGCGGCCTTATCGCGCAGGTGACGGATGAAAACGAGATCAAAGAACTGATCAACAATGGCAAGGCAACCTTCTACATCGGTTTTGACCCGACGGCAGATTCCCTGCACGTTGGGCATTTCATGGCTCTCTGCCTGATGAAGCGCCTGCAGATGGCGGGCAACAAGCCGGTCGTGCTCATCGGCGGCGGCACCGGTTACATCGGCGACCCGTCCGGGCGTTCCGACATGCGCTCCATGATGACACCGGAGACCATACAGCACAACTGCGACTGTTTCAAAAAGCAAATGGAGCGCTTCATCGAATTCGGCGAGGACAAAGCCATCATGGTAAACAATGCCGACTGGCTGCTGAAGCTGAACTATATCGACCTGCTGCGCGAGGTTGGTGCATGCTTTTCGGTCAATAACATGCTGCGCGCCGAATGCTACAGGCAGCGCATGGAGAAGGGGCTCTCCTTCCTTGAATTCAACTATATGATCATGCAGTCCTATGATTTTTACCATCTCTTCCAGCACTATGGCTGCAATATGCAGTTCGGCGGCGACGACCAGTGGTCGAACATGCTCGGCGGCACGGAACTCATCCGCCGCAAGCTCGGCAAAGATGCCTACGCGATGACCATCACGCTGCTGATGAACTCCGAGGGCAAAAAGATGGGCAAAACCGCGAAGGGCGCAGTTTGGCTTGACCCGGAAAAGACCAGCCCGTTCGAATTTTTCCAATATTGGCGCAATGTCTCCGACGCGGACGTGCTCAAATGCATCCGCATGCTCACCTTCCTGCCGCTTTCACAGATTGACGCGATGGACGCGTGGGAGGGCAGCAAACTCAATGAGGCGAAGGAAATCCTGGCATTCGAGCTAACCAAGCTTGTACACGGGGAAACAGAAGCCGAAAAGGCAAGGGAAGCTTCCCACGCCCTCTTCGCAGGCGGCGGCGATGATTCCAACATGCCGTCCACGCAGATCATGCCGGAACAGCTGACCGACGGTGCCATCGGTATCCTGGAGCTTATGGATGCCTGCCGTCTTGCCGCCAGCCGCAGCGAAGCGCGCCGCCTCATCACGCAGGGCGGTGTGTTCGCGGATGACAATAAAGTAGGTTCCATTGACGTGAAATTTACCGCGGAACAATTAAAGTCAGGCATCCGCCTGCGCAAAGGCAAAAAAGTTTACCACAAAGCTTATATGGAATAAAATTTTTCCCGGGGCTGCCGCTTTTCTACCTGCGTCAGCCCCGGTATTCCATCATTGCCCCCGCCCGCGTAGCTGGCTGGCAGCAGCAAGTATCTCTCCTGCCATTCTCTTCACAGTTAACCAGTATCCCGAGTTTGATCCAAAAAAACAGGATATATCATAAGAACCACAGGAAACTTCATTGTATTTTCCCGCCCCTTGCATTATTCTTAATATATTAAATTCATTAAAGCGAGGAGAGATTCCATGAAAAAAACCTTGTATATAGCCGCTTTCCTGCTCGCCGCATGCCTGACCGGATGCAGCGGCAGCAAACCTGCGGATACCGCGGTAACACCGGAACCAACCACACAGCCGACCGATACCCCGGCTGCCACACCGGAACCGACCGCGCCCCCGACACAAACTCCGACCGCCACGCCGGAACCAACCACACAGCCGACACAAGCCCCGACTGCCACGCCGGAGCCGACCGGCACACCCGACGCAGACCAGCCAGAGGAGGATGGAGCTATGTTTGAAGACGAGATCGACTATATGGCACTCTTAAAACGCACCGACCATCTCGGCACGATCGAGCACATTTCCTATCCGACAAAGGACTATTACGGCGACGGGGCAGAAATCACGAAACATGCTTATGTCTATCTGCCGGACGGGTACGATCCCACGAAGCAGTACGACGTGCTCTACCTTATGCACGGCATCGGCGGCAGCGAGCGCGAGTGGGGAATGACGGGCGACAGCT
Source organism: uncultured Lachnospiraceae bacterium (assembly GCA_947053345.1). GTDB lineage: Bacteria > Bacillota > Clostridia > Lachnospirales > Lachnospiraceae > RGIG4057. The sequence continues at coordinate 25,141 of CAMRSM010000028.1, read as the reverse complement.
CCAAGGTCAAGAAGATCATGGACAACCTGATTTTTAACGAACAGGCAAAACCATTTATCATCGTAACACCGAACGGCCGCTCAAGTGCCGATTTTGCCAACACCAACGCGGATTACAATTCCTTTTACTGCTTCGGGCAGGAACTGCGCAATGACCTGATCCCTTACATCGACACGCATTACGCAACCTATGCGGACTGCGAGCGCGTAAATTCCACGGACGGGACAGAGGCAAACGAATCCGACAGCAGCAATGATGCGCCTGCGGATCTTTCCGACAACGGGGAGACAGGGCAGGGAACTGCAGCCTCCTACGATCTTGCCGCTTCCCGCTCACACCGCGCGATGGCGGGGCTTTCCATGGGCGGTATGCAGACCATCAACATTGGCATGTGCGAGTGTCTTGACTTGTTCAGTTGGTTCGGGGCATTTTCCTCCGCGCCGACCAGCTACCCGGCAAGTGAAATTGCCATGAAACTCACTGCTTTCCCGGATGAAAACATCAATTATTTTTACGCGATCTGCGGCACGGAAGACGGCGTTGCCTACTCAAGCGCGCGCGGTGCCGTGCGCGGGCTTACGGACATCTGCGATAAACTTGATGATTCGAACTTTTATTGGCAGGAACTGCGGGGCGCACATGATTTTGATATCTGGTATCTCGGCTTTTACAATTTTGCCAAGATCGTATTCCAGCAATAAATGGCTTTTCCCATCTGTTTTCGGACAGGTATCCTATTGTTTCACCTTTTTGGAAACACTGCCGCACCGGGCTCCGGTGCATGGCAGTGTTTTCTTTTTTTTCCGCAATTTTTTATGGTTTTTTTCTTTTTTCAGGCACCGGACTGTGCTATACTACCATTTACGATATGATTCCGGAAAAGGCTGGGCGCTTTTTGGGATTGAACAGAAAAGAGGATTCTCAATGATTATAAAAATGATTGTCTACATTATCAGCGGGCTCGGAGCCGGGATTGGCACGGGACTGGCCGGACTTTCCGCTGCCGCCGTGATCTCTCCGATGCTCATCACCTTCCTTGGCTTTGATGCCTATGAGGCAGTCGGCATCGCACTCGCCTCGGATGTGCTTGCTTCTGGTATCAGTGCCTATACCTACGGGAAAAACAAAAATCTTGATATCAAAAACGGGCTTGTGATGCTTGTGAGCGTCCTTGCCTTTACCCTTGTCGGAAGCCGTGTCGCGGCACTTGTGCCAAACAGCACAATGGGCGGTTTTTCCGTGTTCATGACCACCTTCCTCGGCATCCGCTTCATCGTGAAACCAGTCATGCGGACAGGACAAGGACAGGCCGATAAAACGCGCCGGCGCAAGACAGCGGAATCCGTCCTCTGCGGTATCCTGATCGGTTTTATCTGTGGTTTTATCGGGGCGGGCGGCGGCATGATGCTCCTCTTTGTCCTGACCGGGGTACTTGGCTACGAATTAAAAATGGCAGTTGGTACAAGCGTATTCATCATGACATTTACCGCCCTTACCGGGGCGCTCTCCCACTTTGCCATCGGCGGGAAACCGGATTTTTTCGCACTTGCCGTCTGTGTCCTTGCAACTTTGGCCGGAGCGCGCGGCTCCGCGGTTTTTGCCAACAAAGCAACACCGGAAAAACAGAACCGCGTGACCGGCATCGTACTCACGGCACTCGGCACTGCGATGATTTTAGTGAAATTTGTTTTTTAAGGATTCCTCCCCGCTTTCATTCACAAAACAGGCGACCACGGTTTCTTCCCGACTCCCAGCGCTCCCGCCGTCTCCTCCATATTCCCCGTCCGGAGGCACATATCCGTTGCGCGGCCAGAACTCCCCTACGGCGCATTTTTTACTTTGGTAAAAATAGCACACTACGCCGGCAATTTCCCCTCGCGGTTCACAGATCTTGTCCAACTTTCTCCTTGTCTTCCCATCCAAAAAGTGCTATAGTAGATAGGGACTTTCACCGGAATTTCATAAGGAGGCCAGCCATGCTTAAGATAGGGCGAAACGATGCCTGTTGGTGCGGCAGCGGCATCAAATATAAAAGCTGCCACGAAGATTTTGACAATAAACTGAATTCCATGCACAGATCCGGAGCCGTCATCCCTTCCCACAAACTCATCAAGACACCGGCACAGGTAGAGGCAATCCGCGAGAGCGCAAAGATCAATATCGCAGTACTTGATTATGTCGCGGAACATATCACTGCCGGGATCACGACAGAGGAAATTGACCGCTGGGTCTATGAACAGACCACGAAACACCATGCCATTCCCGCCCCCCTCAATTTTGAAGGTTACCCCAAAAGTGTCTGCACTTCGATCAACGAGGTTGTCTGCCACGGGATCCCTTCCCCGGACGTTGTTCTACAGGATGGAGATATCGTCAATATCGACTGCTCCACCATCTTAAACGGATATTTTTCCGATTCCTCCCGGATGTTCTGTATCGGAGAGGTCTCCGCGGAAAAAAAGCGTCTGGTTGATGTCACGGAACAGAGTTTACAGGTTGGGCTTAGCCAGGTAAAACCTTGGGGTCTGCTCGGCGATGTAGGGCAGGCAATCCATGATTTCGCAATAAAAAACGGCTATTCTGTTGTGCGGGAGATCGGCGGCCACGGCATCGGCCTTGAATTTCACGAGGAGCCCTGGGTCAGTTTCACCGCAAGGCGCGGAACCGGCATGGTGATGGCACCGGGCTTGATGTTCACCATCGAACCAATGATCAATATGGGAAGCGCACATATCCGCACCGACCGCAAGGATCATTGGACCGTGCGCACCGCGGATAAGCAACCTTCCGCACAGTGGGAGATCCAAGTGCTTGTTACCGATAAGGGCTATGAGATCCTGGCATATTAACCCGACATAGGACATTCCCAAAAACATACCGTCTGACCATGTCCCCATCAGCCATCGGGAACATGCCGGTCAGCAAGGTGAGACTTTCATCAGGAGGAACCAAATGTTACCAGACAAAGAAACAGCGGAACAAATGCTTGTGGAGGCGGAAAAGCGCAACCCCGGACCGTGGGGGGACCACAGCCGGACAGTGGCGGAGTGCGCGGAAAAAATCGCGGCACAGGCGGGACTTGATTCCGGAAAAGCGTATATCGTCGGTCTGCTTCACGATATCGGCAGGCGGGAGGGCGTGACAAATTTCCGCCACATCATCGACGGATATCACTATCTGAATGGACAGGGCTACAACGAAGCAGCAAAAATCTGCCTCACCCATTCTTTTTGCATCCCGGATATCCATATGCACATCGGGACATGTGACCTGACCGGGGAAGAATATCAGGAAACCGTGCGCCTTCTCTCAGAATGTGAATACGATGATTATGACCGGCTGATCCAGCTCTGCGACAGCATCGCACTCCCGCAGGGGCCGGTTGACCTGGCAACGCGCATGGGGGATGTCAAACGCCGCTACGGCCATTATCCGGAGGCAAAATGGCAAAAAAATTTTGAGTTAAAAGAATATTTTGATCGTAAGACCGGAAACGATGTATACAAAATCGTAGGAGCAAAATTAGAAGGAGGAGATAAACCATGCCAAGAACAATCACTGTAAAAGGAACCGGAAAAGTATCTGCCAGACCGGACTATGTGACGCTTTCCATGCTGTTAGAATCGCTGGATCAAAGCTACGATAAGGCAATGGAGCTTGCAACAAAACAGATCGGGGAATTAACGGATGCACTTGCCGGAACCGGCTTTGCGAAGGAAGCCCTAAAGACAACAAATTTTGATGTCCGCACGGATTACAACAACGAGAAGGACGAACGCGGTAACTGGAAGAAAATTTTTAACGGTTACGTGGTCAGCCATAACCTGAAACTGGACTTTGATTTCGATATGGACAGACTTTCAAAGGCACTTGCCGCAATCGCAAACTGCGCGGCGCACCCGCAGCTTTCGGTCGCGTTCACGATCAAGGATCCGGCTGCCGTCAAGGCAGAAATGCTGCGGTCTGCCGCCGCCAACGCAAAGGAAAAAGCAGAAATCCTCTGCGCGGCATCCGGCGTGAAACTTGGTGAACTCGTCAATATTGATTACAATTGGAGCGAGATCAATATCCATTCCAACACAAGGTACATGCTTGCGGACGAATGCCTCCGCGGGGCGGCACCGATGAATGCGAAATCAATCGACATTGAACCGGAAGATATCAACTTGAACGATTGTGCCACTTTCGTGTGGGAGCTCAAATAGAAACAGCCTTTTTACTACATATGGCTCTGCGGGGTTTTCTTTTCCTACGGCTCCGCAGGGCTTTTCTTCCTTTTCCGCTTCTCAACCTCGCGCACCACGGCAGCACCCACCGCACCGCAGACAATGCCGACGATGATCCCCCCTAAAATATCGGTCGGATAATGCACATACAGATACATTCTTGAAAACGCGATCAGCACCGCCAAAACCCCTGCCGGGATCCACAGGCGGTTTTTCACAAAAAACATTGCCGAGACCGCCGCAAATGCCGCCGCCGTATGCCCGGACGGGAACGAATAATCAAACGGCTTCGCAACGATGAGCTCGATCAATGTATTGACATCGTATGGTCTCGTGCGAGCAACAAGCGGTTTAATGATTATATTGCACAAAATCAGGTCGGCAATCAATGCTGCCGCTACTACAAAGCCAAGCCTGCGGTATTTGGGAACAAGCAACAGCACGGCGGCAAGTATAATCCAAATTAGCCCAAAGTCTCCAAGCCTGCTTAAAAATGGCATTAAGGCATCGCCAAATGGAGTGTGCAGTTCCTGTATCCAGTCAAGCAGCCGAAATTCCCAATCCATATATTCCCCCTTTTCCGAAGCTATTGTACCGGACATTTGCCGTGCAACGGCCTCTTCCACTTCTTCCATAATAGGATCTTTTATCCCATCCTTCGAAGGTTGCCGAGACCGCCGCACCGGATGATCTCCGCCCCCAGATGGGCTGCATCCTTCGCATCGTGCGTCACCATGACGACCGTCCGCCCTTTTGTGCGTTCTTTTATATAGCGGATCACTTGTCCCTTTGTCACTTCATCCAAGCCTGTAAACGGCTCATCCAGCAATAACAGCCCCCCTTGCGAGCAGATGGCACGCACGATCGCAACGCGCCGCTTCATGCCGCCGGAAAGCTGTGAAACTGGCTTTCCCTCGTAGCCACACAGCCCAACCGCCTCAAATTCCAAGCGGAGAAAATCGCGCAGAGCCGCCTTGGCCGATTTGCTTTTTTTCGTGTCTGACATCCCCGCTGACCTGCCAATTCCCTGTCCGGCCGGATATGTCCCGCCGCTGATCCTGCCAAGCACCAACTCCACATTCGCAAAGGCATCCAGCCATTCCAGCAGACGGTCTTCCTGAAAAACCATTGAGGCTTTTCCCCCCTGCACTCCAACGACCTCCCCCTCATCCGGTTTTGTCAATCCCGCCAAAATGCGGAGTATGGTTGTTTTACCGGCACCGGATGCCCCCATCAGGCATACGGTTCCTCCGTCCGGGATGGTCAGGGAAAAATCTTCCAGTACCACTTGATTCCCATATGATTTTTTGATATGCTTCATCTCGATCGGCATTACGGCCTCCAGCAAACATAAACCTTGGTTTCCCGCGCATGGATTTGCAGAAAAATCCGCCGCTTTGCGGCGCATACCGAGACAGGGAGCGCGTCCACCCCTGCCTCGCTAAATCTTACGTATTCCCCACATCACAAGCTTCTCAAACAATACACTCACGACCACAATCACAACCGTCCACGCAAACAGTTCCGGTGTCATCAAATAGAGCTTCGCCTTGTAGAGCTCACCGCCGACGGAATTTGGCGGTAGCCCGATCACCTCCGCCGCAATGCCGGATTTCCAACAGAACCCAAGCCCCACCGAACACGCGGTCACAAATGCCGGGCGGATGGCAGGCAGATAGATATTCTTCACTTTTTTCAAAGAACCCAGCCCGAAAACCTCCGCCATTTCCAGCAATTTTATATCCACCTGCCTTATCCCGCCGCGCACATTCGTAAAAATGACCGGGAGTACCATCAAAAATGAAACCACAATGGAGAGCCGGGAAGAGCGCACCCAGAGTAAAATAAGGATTACGAAGGAAGCAACCGGAATGGATTTGACCAGCTGCATGAACATCTGCAATATTTCCCCGAGCTGCGCATTGCGCTCCGCAAGCACGGCGAAGGGCACCCCCGCGGACACTGCGAGTGCAAAGCCGGCAGCAATGCGCAAAAAGGAAGCGCCGATGGAAAGGTAGAAGCCACGTGTGCCAGCCAATGCCGCCAGTGCCGTAAGCGTATCAAAAACGGAAGGCAGGAAGATGCTTTTCCCTACCCACATACTAAGTATCTGCCACAGTGCAAGCAGCACTGACACGGCAACCACCTTCCTGCAAAAAACCGTACGCTTCTTTTCCATGTCCCCCCCTGCACCTACCGCTCCGCCAACACCGTCACCAGTGTCAGGTAGCGGTCGGTTGAATTTTTGATATCCTCCTGTGATACCCCGTAATAACGGTAAATGTCCCGCCAGATTTTTTTTAATACCTTCCGGTTCTTCTTCGTTGTACTGAAACTCACGTTAAGCAAGCCCCGTATCTTTTCCATTTCAACATCCAACACACAGCCGTATCCGACCTGGATCTGATAGATATGGTAATCCATCGGCACGAAGGAATCGTCAAGTCCCATCGCCGCTTCATCGTATTCTTTCATATATTCGTACCATTTTTCCACCGCCGCCCGGTCATGGAAATCCGGCGGCCGCTTCTTGTCCGGTAAGGGATAACCCATCTGCTCCATCCTCTCGGACTGTTCCTTATAAACAAGGGAGGTTTTATGGTTGCGGTATCCCTCCTGCGCCCTGCTGTCCTTTGCTGCAAGCTCCACGGCACGGTATTTTTTCCTGATGTAGCGCGCCACCTCATCCGTCGTATGCGGCTTTGGTGAAATCACCGACATGACCCTAGCGCGGCGCTTTTGCATCTGTCTGAACTGCCACCGATCCCGGAAACGGCGCAGAAGATTCCCCTGCCTGCCGCCGGTTTTCCCCACCAGGAAAATGCTTGTCGGCCCGTCACTTCCGCCGATGATCGTTGTAGCAGTCACTGCCTTTAAATTTCGTTTTTTCACGCTGCCCTCACCTCCGGTTTCGAAAATCTACCGCGTTTTTCTTATTGGAGGGGCGAATAAATTCGCCCGGATTCCATCCTGCATCTTCCTTTTATCCTCTACTGGGCGAATTGGCTGTTGTAGAGGTTCGCGTAGAAGCCGCCGCGTGCAAGCAATGTCTCGTGGCTGCCCTGCTCAATGATATTCCCGTCCTTCATGACCAGAATGATATCCGCGGTCTGGATCGTTGACAAGCGGTGTGCCACGATAAAGCTCGTGCGCCCCTCCATCATCCTGGCGAATGCATTCTGGATCTTGATCTCCGTGCGGGTGTCAATGGAGGAGGTTGCCTCATCTAAAATAAGCATCGGCGGCAGGCAGAGCATCACGCGCGCAATGCACAGAAGCTGCTTCTGCCCCTGCGACAAGCTGCCGCCGTCCTCTCCGATCACCGTGTCATACCCCTGCGGCAAGCGCTTGATAAAACTGTGCGCATGCGCCGCTTTTGCCGCCGTGATAATCTCTTCGTCCGTCGCATCCGGCTTTCCCATCGTCAGATTTTCCCGGATAGTCCCTGTCTTCAACCACGTTTCCTGCAAAACCATGCCGAAACCTGTGCGCAGGCTCGCCCGTGTCGCCTCGCGGATATCTGTGCCGCTCACTTTTATGCTGCCCGAATTTACATCATAAAAACGCATCAGCAGGTTGATGACCGTTGTCTTCCCGCACCCCGTCGGACCGACGATCGCCACGCGCTGACCCGCTCTTACCGCGAGATTGAAGTCCTGTATGAGCTTTTGGTCCGGCGTATAGGAGAAAGAGACTCCCTCAAGCGCTACTGTGCCGTCCACATCCTTTAAGACCACCGCATTCTCCGCCTCCGGTATCTGCGGTTCCTCCTCGATCAGTTCAAAAATCCGCGCAGCGCAGGCAAGTGCATTCTGCAGCTCGGTCACAACACCCGAAATCTCATTGAACGGCTTTGTGTACTGGTTCGCGTAACTTAAAAAGCACGAGAGCTGCCCGACCGTGATACCGCCGGAAATCGCCGAAATTGCCCCTGTCAGCCCCACGCCGGTATAGACAAGGCTGTTGACAAACCGCGTCGCCGGATTCGTGGTCGAGGAGAAGAAGATTGCTTTGAGCGAGCATTTTTCAAGCCGCCCGTTAATCTCGTCAAAACGTTCCAGTACTTCATCCTCCTGCCCGAACGCCTGCACCACCTTCTGATTTCCGATCATCTCGTCGATCAGAGCCGTCTGCTCTCCGCGCGTCTCGGACTGGAGTTTGAACATGGAATATGTTTTCTTTGCGATGAACGCCGCCACAAACAGCGATACCGGCGTAACAAGCACAACAACAAGCGTGATCTTCCCGTTCAGCGAGATCATGAACAGCAATGTCCCAAGGATTGTGATTACCCCGGTAAAAAGCTGCGTAAAGCCCATCAAAAGACCGTCAGAAAACTGATCTACATCCGCGATCACGCGGCTGACCACTTCACCGTAAGAATGCCCGTCGATATACTTCAGCGGCAGGATCTCAATTTTGTGGAACGCCTCGCGCCGGATATCGTGGATCACATGGTAAGCAATCCGGTTGTTGCTCACATTCATCAGCCACTGCGATACTGCCGTGAAAAGCACCACAACAACAATTTTTTTCACAATCGAAAGTACCGGGTCAAACGCCACGAAACCCTTGTCAATAATGTAGTCGATCGCATCTCCGGTCAGGATCGGCACATAGAGCGTAAGCGCCACTGTGACCGCCGCGCACAGGATGGAGAGTACCACAAAAAACCAGTAGCGGCGGATGTAGCACAGCACCTTTTTCATTGTCCCGCGGTTGGGAGATTTCTTCTTTTCGCCGTTTCCCGCCGGATTCCCCGCTGCCCCGCTCCCGGCAGTATCTCCTGCCTTTTTTACAGAATTGTTTTTAGCGGTATTTCCCGGTTTTACACTCTTCCCGTTTTTTCCTGTTTCCGTATTTTTCCCGCTCACTCCTTACGCCCCCTTCCCCTCTTCTTTTTTAAACTGTGAATAGTAAATCTCCTGATATACCTCACAGCCTGCCAGAAGCTCCTCATGCCTGCCAATGCCCGCAACATGCCCGTCGTCAAGCACTACGATCTGGTCGGCGTGCATGATGGATGCCGCACGCTGTGATACAATAAATACCGTCAGTTTCTCACGCATCCCGCGCAATGCTTTGCGCAGCTTCGCATCCGTCGCGTAGTCAAGCGCCGACGCGCTGTCATCAAGCACCAGAATCTCCGGTTTGCGCACCAGCGCACGGGCGATCGTCAGCCTCTGCTTTTGTCCGCCGGAAAGGTTCTTTCCTCCCTGTGTGATCGGCGCGGACAGCTTCCCGTCCTTTGTGTCCACAAAGTCCTTTGCCTGCGCGATCTCAAGCGCCTCAAACATTTCTTCGTCCGTCGCATCCTGCCTGCCCCACTTAAGGTTCTGGCGGATCGTCCCCTTAAAAAGCACCGCTTTCTGCATGACCATGCCAACCTTGTCACGCAGTGCTTCCATTGGGTAGTCCTTCACATTGATACCGTCCACCAGCACCTCACCCTCCGTCGCGTCATAGTAGCGCGGGATCAGGTTGACCACCGATGTTTTCCCGGATCCGGTACCGCCGATAATCCCGATTGTCTCACCCGGTTTGACCTTTAGGTTTAAACCGGACAGCGATTCCGCCCCCGCACCGCGGTAAGTCAGACCTGCATTTTTAAACTCTACTGCATAGACAGGCGCAGTATTTCCGGCCTCCGCCTTCTTCTTCTCATACTCCGCTTTGTCCCCGTACACCATACTCGGCTCAATCTCAAACACCTTCTCGATACGCCCCGCACAGGCAAGCGCCTTTGTGATCGTCACGATGAGGTTTGCGAGTTTTACAAGCTCCACCAGAATCTGCGACATATAATTGACTAAGGCAATCACTGCACCCTGTGTGATGATCCCCGCATCCACGCGCAGCGCGCCGACCCAGATCAGCGCCGCGATGGAGAGGTTGACCACAATATAAGTCAGCGGGTTCGTCAGCGCAGATATTCTGCCGACACGCATCTGCAATTTGGTCAGCGCTGTATTCTCCTCCCCAAACTCCGAGATTTCCTCCTGTTCCTGTGCAAACGCGCGGATCACGCGCACGCCGGTCAGGTTCTCCCTTGTCTTTGAGAGCACCCGGTCAAGCCCTTTTTGTACCTTTTTGAACAGGGGCATGGTAATCATCATAATACCGAACACAATCACTGAAAGCACCGGGATCGTAACCACAAAAATCAATGCGGCTTTCACGTCGATCGTAAACGCCATGATCATAGCACCGAATACTATAAAAGGGGAACGCATAAACAAGCGCAGCACCATATTGACCCCGGACTGCACCTGGTTGATGTCGCTCGTCATGCGCGTAATCATCGTAGAAGTTCCAAGGTCGTCGATCTCCGTGTAGGTCAGTCCCTGAATGTGCGAAAACAGCGCATGACGCAGCTTCGTCGAGCAGCCGACCGCCGCCTTCGCCGCAAAAAACTGCGCTGTCAGGGAGCAGGCAAGCCCGATGATGCCAAGCGCCACCATCAAAAGGCACATCCGCACAATGTAAGGCCGGTCACCGTTCGCGATACCGACATCAATGATTTTTTTCATTACAAGAGGGACGAAGAGTTCAAAGAACGCTTCCAGCATCTTAAACAAAGGTGCGAGAATGCTCTCCTTCTTGTAATCTTTAAGGAAGCTAAGCAGTTTCTTCATTTTTCTTTACCCTTTCTGCTTTGTATTTTACCCAATTATTCTATCTGATTTTGGAAGAGTTTTCAAGATGCATTCTAACCAAACCATTGGTATTTTTACAAGACCGGCGATTTCTTCCCGGAAAATCCATACGGACATCTGCAATCCCCAGAACCCAAACCTCAGTTTTGTTCCCGCTCAGATAAACCAAACACCTGCCATACCAAAACAGGAAGGAAAACAACGCTGCCTCTTTCCATGGAATACCGATGATACAGGTATTCGGCACGGTACAAAGGCGCAAAACACACCCACATTTCCTTGACATCCCGCCTGTTTTTCAATATAATTATTTCAGAATTTATTAAAATATTTCACATTCTTCAAAAAGAAATGAGGTCTATGATGAAAAAAAGCGCAAGACAAAACTTCATGGCACAGACATTTGAAATGTCAAAGCCTCATTCCCGCACAGTGCAAACCGCACCCCCAAGCTTTGCGGTAAAACGTGCCGCGGCACTCGCCTGCGCAGGTCTTCTCGCATTCTCGCCGGCAGGCTGCGGGAAAAAAACTGACGGGAATAACACACCTTCCCCGGAAGTCACCCCGACTGGGGCTGCGGTAACAGACATCCCTGCCACCCCTTCACCGGAACCAACGGACGCAGGCACGCCGGTCCCGGAGCCGACTGCCGCTCCCACGACGGCTCCTGACCCTACCGCCGCGCCGACACAGGCTCCTGCTGTCTACGGCGACCCGGCGACAATCTCTGCATACGACACGGCACAGAGCAATTATACCTTATCCGTCGATGCATCCGCACCCGTACATGAGATCAGCGACCTGCTCTACGGCATTTTCATCGAGGATATCAATTTCGCGGCAGACGGCGGGCTGTACGCCGAGCTTGTACAGAACCGTTCCTTCGAGTTCACGAACCTCGCCGCAGGCAATGAAAAACACGCCTGGAAAGATGTCGGCGAGATCGGCGCGACCGTGGTCAAGGAGGACACAGAAGGCTGTCTGAATGTAAACAACCCGAATTACATGGTATTAAAAAACACGTCGGCAGATTTGGCGGGCATCGCAAATTCCGGCTTCCTTGACGGTATGGCGGTAACGGAGGGAGCGGAATACATATTCTCCGTCTACGCGCGCGGGCTTGAGGGATACACGGGAGCCATCCATGTAACTCTTATGTTCGGCAGCGAACTCATAGCCGAAGGAACGATTGATGCCATAACCCCAGAATGGACGAAATACGAGCTTACCCTGAAAGCTTCATCCACCGTCTCAAGGAATCTTTCCCTGAATATTATGATCAATACCGGTTCCGCCGCCATCGACATGGTCTCCCTCTTCCCGAAGAACACTTACAAGGGACGTGTAAACGGACTGCGCAAGGATCTCGCCGAGAAGCTTGAGGCGCTCTCCCCGGCTTTCCTGCGTTTTCCGGGCGGCTGCGTGATCGAGGGTGCAACGCTCGCAACCGCCTACGACTGGAAGGATTCCATCGGTGTGGGGCCGGACGGGGAGCCACTCCTCTTTAACGGCACATACGGCGATGTGGCAGCGCGCAGACAGGGACAGAATATCTGGACGGACGAGCGCGCAACAAACGATAAGTATCCGTCCTATATGTCCTACGGACTTGGGTTCTATGAGTATTTCCTGCTTGCAGAAGATATCGGCGCAATCGGTGTCCCGGTCGTCAACTGCGGGCTTGGGTGCATGGGCCAGGGACCGGGAACCGGCCCGGATGTCGGGACGGAAGAATTTGAACAATATGTACAGGATGCTCTCGACCTTGTGGAATTTTGCCGCGGTGACGCTTCCACCAAATGGGGGGCAGTGCGTATTGCAATGGGACATGAGGAACCGTTCGCCCTCAAATACATCGGTATCGGAAACGAGCAGTGGGGCAGCAATTTCTTCCGCCACTACGAGGCGTTCGTGGATGCGTTTGCCGGTGCAAAGGAGAAAAATCCGGAACTTTTTGACGGGATTGAACTCATGTTCTCGGCCGGTGTGGACGACGGCGATTCCGGCGTGGATTACATGGCATCCTACGAGGAGGCCGCACGCTGGCTTGCCGCACACCCGGACAAAACGATCAGCGATTTTGCGGGCGCGACCGACCACCACTACTACAACTCCCCTTCGTGGTTCTACAACCATGTGGATTACTATGACGAGAAAAACTACAGCCGCGGCACGGAGCATATGACCGAAACGAAATTCGGCGGCGGCATCAATGTCTTCCTCGGCGAGTACGCGGCACAGTCAAACACATTAAACGCCGCGCTCTCCGAAGCGGCATACATGACAGGGCTGGAGCGCAACGGAGACATCGTAAAGATGGCGGCATATGCACCGTTATTCGGCAACCTGACCGCCCTGCACTGGGCACCGGATCTGATCTGGTTCAACAATACGACCTCCACCTGCTCCATCAATTATTACGTCCAGCAGATTTTCGCGAAAAACGCGGGCAGCGCGCTGCTTTCCTCCACACTGACCGGGGCGGACATCGAGGATATCAAACTCTCTGGAAGGATCGGGGTCGGAACCTGGAATACCTCGGCGACTTTTAACAATGTCAGGGTCACAGACAACGTCACCGGCGCGGTACTCGCGGAGGATGATTTCTCCGACGGGAATTTTGGCGCGCGCTGGGTCACGCCGTCTGACGGAATCTGGTCGGTGACGGACGGTTCGCTCTTACAGCTCTCTTCCACAACAAATACCGGACGCTTCGGCAATACCGGGAGCACGGCGTACTTCGGCGAGACGGGCTGGACAAATTACACTTACGAAGTGACCGCAACAAAAAACGGCGGGCAGGAGGGCTTCCTCATCCCATTCGCCGTGCGCGGCGTGGATGACAATTTCTTCTGGAACATCGGCGGATGGAACAATACGGTATCCTGTCTCCAGCAAGTCGAGGGGGGAGCAAAATCCGGCCAGCTTTCCGGAACGGTGAAAGACTGCCGGATTGAGAACGGGAAAGCCTACATGCTGCGCGTTGTCGTGACGGATACCAATGTGAAGTGCTATATCGACGGCGAACTTTACGTGGATTACGACCTGCCGGAAACGACAAATGCCGAGAGCTACCAGGTCGTGAGCACGGACGAAAGCGGCGATATCATCATCAAACTCGTCAATGTGACGGGCGCACCAAAAACATTTGCCATCGACCTTGCAGGAACCAAGGGGATTCAGGCATCCGCTTCCCTTGACCTTGTGGCAGGTACGAGCCTTGCAAATGACAATGTACTCGGCAAAACCGAAGTCGTGACTTTGCAGAGCTCGGAACTTGACGGCGCGGGCAGCCAGTTCAATTATACCGCACCGATGTATTCCGTGAGCGTGCTGAGGCTGCACAGAGAACCTTCAGCAAAATAGAAACGGACGGACAGGGCACGTTGTCTCTTCTCCCATGGCATCGTTCTCATGAACTTACTTGGCGATCCTATGCCGGATGCACGGACACAGAAAAACAGCCGCACGGACGATTCCCTTCATCGCCCCGTGCGGCTTCTGCATTCTTTTTATTCAACTCCGATCAGCCCCCGCTCTATAAACCAGATACCATCCTTATCTACCGATCATATAAACATTTTAGCCAAAGGTTCCCTGCCCCATATATACCAGACGAAATTTCCCTACGCGCAAACTTTATTGCAATTCCGTGCCCACGCCCAACAAGTATGGATCAACCTGCTGGAAGTAATCGCATACTTATCGCGCAGTTCCGCTTCCGTATACTTTTCACTGTGGCAGTCCCGCATAAGCTCCCTCGCCGTGAGAAGAAGGTTTTCAAGGAAATGGTAGCTTGATATATTCGCAATATCTTCCAACTGCGGATTATTCGTTGCCTCCATCTCATCCATCGCTTCTTTGACCGATTTCCCGTCAAGGAGTTCATCCAGGAGTTTGCAAAAGTGCGGTGCCATTAACTCGGAAATGCCTGCCTGTGCCACCATCATACCGAAAAGCTGATGCTTGCTGCTGATCTCCGGGAAATACGTATTTAACCCAAACTCCTCAAAAGTCCTGCTGCAGATTTTGTAAAACTGTCTTGTGGAGTACTGCGGCAGCCGGTTGAACCCGCTCATGATTGCACAATACTCTTTACTTTCTTCCTTGCCGTAGTAAAGTGCGTAGGCCCATGCCAATAACATGCTGATGCGGTAACGCTGTATCGTTGTCATATTCCGTTCGGTGTCTAAAAGTTTATCCGAAAGTTGGATATATTCATCTTCTGTCAGCGGGATATCCACCAAAATGCGGATTGCAGAACCCTTTTCCGTCAGATAACGCTCAACTGCCGCGTCCATCTCCGACAATGTCATATCATTTTCAAATAACCTTTCTTCCATACGACTACCTCCAATGGCCTGTCTATAGAGTAACTCAGGAAATTCATAAAAAAACCGGAATTTCCTTTAATTATATTATAACAGATTATTTTTTGTTCTGCAAGCGATTTTTCTGAAAATTTATCGGTTTTTCCTCTAATTTTTGATTTCTTTTAATCCTTCCTTCATCATCCCTACATACGCTGCCACAGGTTCTATACTCTGTCTGCCATGCTGTGCGATCAGCTTCACAATCGCACTTCCTACAATCGCGCCGTCGGACACGGATGCCATCGACACAGCCTGTTCGGGCGTGGAAATGCCGAAGCCCACCGCAACCGGGGCATTGGATGCCTTGCGCACATACGCGACCATGTTGCGGACATCCGTCTGGATCTCCTTTCGCACGCCGGTCACGCCGAGCGAGGAAACACAGTAAATAAAGCCCGCCGCCTCCTTCGCGATCATTGTGATGCGCTCTTTCGAGGTCGGTGTGATGATCGGGATCATGTCAATGCCAAACGCTTCGCAGTCGGCTGCCATCTCATCGCGCTCCTCATAAGGCAGATCCGGCACGATAATGCCATCGATCCCTGCCTGCTTGCAGCGCTCCATAAAGCGCCTCTTGCCGTAGGCATAGATCGGGTTGGCATAGGTGAGGAAAACAAGCGGTATGGAAACCTTCTCCCTCGCGTGCGCCACCATATCAAAAAGCTTGTCGGTCGTGCAGCCTGCCGCCAGTGCCCTCTCATTCGCCTCCTGGATCACGGCTCCCTCCGCAATCGGGTCGGAGAATGGCACACCAATCTCGATCATATCCGCCCCCGCTTCCTGCATCGCGGCCAGCAGCTTTTCACTTGTCTCCAGATCCGGGTCCCCGCCCGTCACAAAAGGTATAAATGCTTTCCCGTTTTGAAATGCCTTTGCTATCCTACTCATAAATCTGTACCCCCCTGTATCTTGCGATCGCAGCCACATCCTTGTCGCCGCGCCCTGAAATGTTGATGACCATGATCTGTTCCGACGGCATCTGCGGTGCAAGCTTCCTTGCGTAAGCGACCGCATGCGCGCTTTCAATGGCCGGTATGATACCCTCCGCGCGAGAGAGATATTCAAATGCCGCCACTGCTTCCTCATCCGTGATTGCCACGTATTCCGCCCTTCCGGTATCATGTAACATCGCGTGCTCCGGTCCGATGCCCGGATAGTCAAGCCCGGCCGAAATGGAATAAACCGGCGCGATCTGTCCGTACTCGTCCTGGCAGAACAGTGACTTCATACCGTGGAAAATGCCTTCGCTCCCGTTTGCAATCGTCGCCGCATTTTTAGGGTTATCAACGCCGAGCCCCGCCGCCTCACAGCCGATCAGGCGCACGGATTTTTCCCCGATAAATTCATAGAATGCGCCCATCGCGTTAGAGCCGCCGCCGACACAGGCAACAACTGCGTCCGGAAGCCTGCCCTCACGTTCCATCAACTGCTGCCGGATCTCCCTGCTGATGATCTTCTGGAAATCGCGCACGATCATCGGGAATGGGTGCGGCCCCATGACGGAGCCGAGCACATAGAGCGTATCATCCACCCGCCGCGTCCACTCGCGCATCGCCTCGTTGACTGCATCCTTCAAAGTCATCGTCCCGCTCGTGACTGCGTGTACCTTAGCGCCGAGCAATTCCATGCGGTACACGTTGAGTGCCTGGCGGTCGGTGTCCTCCTTGCCCATAAAAATCTCACATTCCAGTCCCATCAGCGCCGCCGCAGTCGCGGTCGCCACACCGTGCTGCCCTGCACCGGTCTCCGCGATCACCCGCGTCTTTCCCATTTTTTTCGCGAGCAGCACCTGTCCGAGCACATTGTTGATCTTGTGCGAGCCGGTGTGGTTTAAATCCTCCCGTTTCAGATATATCTTCGCCCCGCCGAGATCTTTTGTCATCTTTTCCGCATAGTAGAGCATGGACGGTCTGCCCGCATAATTGCGGTACAGATAATCAAGCTCCCCCATAAATTCCGGGTCGTTTTTGTAATGCCCGTAGGCTTCCTCCACCTCCTGCACCGCGTTCATCAATGTCTCCGGGATATATTGCCCGCCGTACTGCCCGTAACGTCCTTTGCTCATAACTGCCTCCGTTTCCGCCGCCCTTTCGCGGCCAAATAATATGTTACAATTCCTTATCCAGGTCTTCCCGGGGTTCTTTACTCCCCGTGATCTCCACGCACCGCAGCGATAAACCCTGCCACTTTCTCCCCGTCCTTAAAACCGTCCGTCTCAATCCCGCTGCTGACATCCAGCGCGTATGGCCGCAGACTTTTCACCGCCTCCCCTGCATTTTCTATGGTCAATCCCCCCGCCAGGAAAAACGGCGGGAATGTCCTCCCCTTTTCCTGAAAAAATTTTTCCGCTAAAAGCAGCTCCTCCCAGCAAAAACATTCGCCTCCCCCTCCATATTCCCCCGCGCGGTACGTATCAAACAGCAGGTAATCCGCACAGGTATCCGCCTTTGCTATAATATCTTCCACGGTGCGCACCCGCACGGCGCGGATGACGGGCTTGCCGGTCAGTGCTTTGACCGCGGCGATCTCGTCCTCCGTCTCATCCCCGTGCAGCTGCACGAGGTCAAGAATCCCTTCCCGGCACATTGCCCCGATGTTCCCTGCCGGCTCGTTCACGAAAACCCCGACGGAGGATATTCCGGGCGAAAGAGCCGCCCTCAGGGCTGCCGCCGTTTCTTTTGTGATATTCCGCTTTGTCCCCGCAAACACAAAGCCAACATAATCCGGGCACAGGCGGTTGGCGATGGCGATGTCCTCCTGCCGTTTCAGCCCGCAGATTTTTATTTTTGTGTCATCTGTCATGCCGTCTACCGCCTTTCTTTGATTTGCGCGGTCTGTCCGTCTTCATCCCAAACCTTTACTCTCTCCCGTTTTCTCCCACACGCACGGGACATGCCGCCCTCACTCCGCGCCGTGCCCTCCCGGTTTCCGCTTACATGTACCGGGCAAAACGCTTTTACCCTGCCCGGAGCGCGTCAAGTGCCTCCCGTTTATCCTGGCTGCGCATCAGTGTCTCACCGATGAGCACGCCGTTGACCTCTGCCTGTCGCAGTACCCTGATGTCCTGCGCCGTCCGGATGCCGCTCTCCGCCACAAAAAGAATATCCTCGGGCACGAGTCCACGCAACCTGACACTTGTTGCAAGATCTACTTCGAAAGTTTTTAAGTTCCGGTTATTGACCCCAAGCAGCCTTGCACCCGCACGCACCGCCATTCCCACCTCATCCTCATTGTGCGTCTCCACGAGTGCTGAAAGCCCGAGGCTGTCACAGAGTGTTAGATATTCCTTCAGTTCGCCCTCCCGCAATACTGCACCGATCAAAAGCACACAATCCGCACCCATGACCTTGGCCTGCCAGATCATGTACGGGTCAACCGTGAAGTCCTTGCGCAGCATAGGGAGTGCCACCCGTGCGCGGATCTCCCGGAAATATTCATCGCTTCCAAGGAAATAATCCGTCTCCGTGAGCACGGAAATGCAGTCCGCGCCAGCTGTCTCATAGTCTTTTGCAATCTGCACATACGGAAAATCAGGAGCGATCAGCCCTTTCGACGGCGATGCTTTTTTGACCTCGCAGATAAAATGGATACCCTTGGCGGCCAGTGCTTTTTCGAAGCGGAACGGCTCAAAAAGCTGCCCTAGGCTTTTAAAACCAAGCTGCACGGATGATGCCGGACACGGGTTTCCCATATCAACCATACTTTGGCATTGCCCGCAAAAATCCGGCACTCCCCCTCCCCCATCCGGCATCTGTCCGCGCGCAAGTTCCTCTGCCTGCCGCCGCAGCTCCTCCGGCGGCAATACCGTCTTCTGCACGGCAATCCGTTTTTTTGTTGCTTCCACCAACGTCTCCAAAATCATATTGCCCTGCCTCCTTCTTCGTTTCACCACTGAACGGTTTCGCCAAAAATACCGCCACAACCCCTGGTATTTCTCCACCTGTTCTTCTGCGTTCAGCGATTTGACAGTTCAATGAACCTTTCCAACTGCCGTTTTGCCTTTCCCGAATCAATCAGTTCCTCCGCGAGCCTTGCCGCCTGCCCAAGCGAAATACCGTCGCGCACCATATAAATGCTTGCTGCCGCGTTCAGCACGACCGCATCGCGCTTTGGTCCCTTCTCACCGCCAAGGATGGCGCGGGTGATGGCCGCATTCTCCTGCGGGCTGCCGCCAGCCAGTTCCTCCGGCGCACAGCGCGCAAACCCTAATTCCTCCGGTGTAAGCACAAACGGGCGCGTTTTCCCGTCGCGCACTTCACAGCAGGTAGTCGGGGCGCTCAGGGTGATTTCATCCAAACCATCCTGTCCATGCACCACGACCGCACGCTTTACGCCAAGCCGCAGCAGCACTTGAGCCAGGGGTTCCACAAATGCCTCATCATACACGCCCATCAGTTCGTAGTTCGCACCCGCCGGATTTGCAAGAGGCCCAAGGATATTAAAGATCGTGCGGATGCCAAGTTCCCTGCGCACCGGGGCGACAAACCGCATCGCACTGTGGTAGAGCTGGGCAAACATAAAGCAAATGCCAATTTCCTTTAAAATTTCCGCGCTCCGAACCGGGCTGACCAAAATATTGACCCCCAGTGCTTCCAGTACATCCGCTGCCCCGCATTTGCTTGACACGGAGCGATTTCCGTGTTTTGCCACCGGGATTCCCGCCGCCGAGACCACAAAGCCCGCTGTTGTGGAAACATTGAATGTATTTGCCTCGTCACCGCCAGTTCCCACGATTTCCAATACATCCATGTCGTGCAGCAGCTTCATGCCATGTCTGCGCATGGCGGCGGCACTTGCCGTGATTTCCTCGATTGTTTCGCCTTTCATGCGCAGCGCGGTAAGGTAAGAGCCCATGTGGATCCGGGATGCCTCGCCGTCCATGATCTCATCCATAACAGCCTCCGCCATACCATAGGGCAGATCCTCATTGTTCACCAACTTGTAGATTGCCTCTTTGATCATACTGTTGTTCCTCCCTTTTATAATATTGCATCATGGTTGCTGTACCGGGCAGGCAGGATATACCGCAGCGGGAATACACCATCGCAGGAATAAACTTTTCCCACTTACGCCCGTGCACATAAAAAAACAGCCTTCATCCCCTTTAAAGGGACAAAAGCCGTTCATGCTCCTGCGTTACCACCCAATTTGATGTAACTCCCTCCGGAGTTCCCATCCACTCAAATACATACCAACATATGCACCCCGCTGGTAACGGTCAGGGAACCCGTCGGTGCCTACTCCCTTACGGTTTCGGACCGCCCTCACAAGTCCATTCAATAAGTTCTGTCCATGCCGCATCACACCAACTGCGGCTCTCTGGGATGGTTTCCCTTACCTACTTCTCTTGCTCATCGGTTTTGTTTTTTTAACTGCTGCTATTATAACGCAGTAGCTGAATAAAGTCAACTACTTTATATGCTTTTTTCCAAAGAAATACCTGCCTTTTCCGGACTTCTCGTACAGGACCAACCGCAAAACGGGCAGGGGTGCCTCCCCCTGCCCGTTCAGGATGCAACTTGGCAAATCCTGCCGGAAAAGTTGTATCATCCCCTTTGCCCGCCCAGGATTTATGTCATGTTGCGACAGCGGCCATTTCATTGTGCATCCTGCACACAAAAGGCAAGCCGCAGTCCACAGCTTGCCTTTTTCGACCCTATACTTCTTCCCCCTCCGGATCCTCTTCGGTAAGCGCTGTCTCATAGCTGTCCAGGATCATCTTCTGGATGCGGTCACGCGTTACGGAATTGATTGGGTGCGCAATGTCGCGGTATTCACCGTCCCCCGCCTTACGGCTCGGCATTGCGATAAAAAGTCCTTTCTCCCCTTCGATGACTTTGATATCATGCACCACGAATTCATCATCCAGCGTGATCGAAACAACCGCCTTCATCTTACCTTCTTTCGTGACCTTACGTACACGTACATCTGTTATTTGCATCTATATGTATCCTCCTTGATAGATGACTCCCCAGAATCCGGACCGCGCGGGGGGCACACGTACACACATAAAGTATAAGCGGCTCTGACAGTTCATTCCCTCTGCGTATCTTATATGCATCTATATATCCCCTGCATACCTGTGTGTCAAATACACATTCGCGCCTCCATGCGCCTTTTTAGGAACCGGATCCTGAGAAGCTTTTTCATATAATATATCCGTATATACCACGGGCATCCCGCGGTACTGCGCCAATGGGTGGTCTATTTAAATCTCCGGCAATGGCTTGCACAACCTTTTGGTCAGAAACCATACCTCTCGTTTTTCTCAACCACAATCTTAATCTCGCCGTTCTCACCGATATGGGTCGTATTCGCCCGGATGGTGTCACGGCTCTCCACGATACAGTTCTCAATATAAGTGTTGTCACCGATATGGACATCATTCAGGATGATCGAGTTCTTGATCGTGCAGTTATTGCCGACATAAACCTCCTTGAACAGCACCGAATTCTCCACCACGCCGTTGATGATACAGCCGCTTGAAACAAGGCTGTTTTTCACCACCGCACCCGGATTGTACTTCGCAGGCGGAAGGTCATCAATCTTGGAATATACGTCCGGATACTGTTTGAAGAAATAGTCGCGGATATCCTTCCTGAGAAAATCCATGTTCGTCTTGTAGTAAGATTCCACGCTGGCGATGTTGCTCCAGTAATCTGTCATCTCGTAGGAGTAGATCCGCTTCAGGTCTATGTAGCGGACAAGTACGTCTTTTACAAAATCTGTGCGGTCTTCCTCCAGCGCTTTCTCGATCATCTCAATGAGCTGTCTTCTGCGGATCACATAGACACCGGTGGAGATCAGGTTCGATGCCACCACAAGCGGTTTCTCCTGGAATCTTGTGATGCGCCCGTCCTCATCCGTCTGGACAACACCAAACCGCGTGCAGTCTTCATCGCTCTCCATCGTCTTTGTCACGATGGTGATGTCCGCTTTCTTCTCGATATGGTATTCCAGCAGTTTGTTGTAATCCAGCTTATAAACGCCGTCGCCCGATGCAATGACTACATACGGTTCATGGCTGTTGCGCAGGAACGTAAGGTTCTGTGCGATCGCGTCCGCCGTACCGCGGTACCAGAAACCATTGTCCGCGGTGATCGTCGGGTTAAACACGTACAGACCACCCTGTTTTCTTCCGAAATCCCACCATTTCGACGAGCTCAGGTGCTCGTTTAAGGAGCGGGAATTATACTGGGTCAGCACCGCTACCTTCTGGATATGGGAGTTCGACATATTGCTCAATACAAAGTCGATCCCCCTGTAGCTGCCGGCAACAGGCATCGCCGCAATCGCACGCTTATTTGACAGTTCACGCATCCGGCTGGAATTGCCTCCGGCTAAAATAATTCCTATCGCTCTCATTTCAAGTCACCTGCCTTAATAATACTTTCACCGCTCTTGAGGATACCGCTCGGATAATCATCCAAGGTCGTACCGCCGGAAATCGCGGTGTTCTTTCCGATCTTTACGTTGTTCGGCACAACCGAATCCTCGCCGATCGTCACCAGCCCGTCCGTGTAAATCTTAGGGAACTTCACATTCGGCGCTTCCTCGCCCACGCCAAGCTCACACTCAAAGCCGATCACGCAGTTCTCGGCAATGATCGCCTTATTGACAGTCGTATTCTCCCCGATCTCGGTGTTCTTCATAATAATGGAATCGCGCACCACGGCACCCTTGCCGATCGTTACCCCGGCACCGATCACGGAATTATAAACCTTACCGTAAATCTCGGTTCCTTCCCCGATGATACAGCGCTCAATCACAGCATCCTCCGCTATGTACTGCGGCGGGATGACATCGCTCTTCGTGTATATCTTCCAGAATTCCTCATAGAGATTGAATTCCGGCACGATGTCGATGAGCTCCATATTAGATTCCCAGTAAGACTGCAGCGTCCCGACATCCTTCCAGTAGCCATTGTACTCATAGGCAAAGACACGGTTTCCGTTCCCGTGGCAGTACGGGATGATATGCTTTCCGAAATCGCAGCCCGGCTGCTCGGAAAGGTCAATGAGCGCCTGGCGCAGTACCTTCCATGTAAAGATGTAAATACCCATGGATGCCAAGTTGCTCCTCGGCTTCGGCGGTTTCTCCTCGAACTCAAGGATGCGCTTGTTCTCATCCGTGATCACAACGCCGAACCGGCTCGCCTCCTCCATCGGGACAGGCAGTGTCGCGATCGTGATATCCGCCTTGTTCGACTTGTGGAAATCAAGCATCACCTCATAATCCATCTTGTAAATATGGTCGCCGCCAAGGATCAGGACATACTCCGGATTGTAGTATTCCATGTACTTTAAGTTCTGGTAGATCGCATTCGCCGTACCGGTATACCACTCGGCATTCGTGCTCTTCTCGTACGGCGGAAGGATGGAAACACCACCGATGTTCCGATCCAGATCCCACGGAATACCAATCCCAATATGCGTATTTAATCTTAATGGCTGATACTGTGTCAGAACACCTACGGTGTCCACACCAGAGTTAATACAATTGCTCAGCGGGAAATCAATAATACGGTATTTACCGCCGAAGGCCACCGCAGGCTTCGCGATGCTTGAAGTCAAAACACCGAGCCTTGAGCCTTGTCCGCCTGCCAAAAGCATGGCGATCATTTCTTTCTTAATCACGCTATCACCTCTTGTCGCATTTTACTTGATATCATACCGATGGCATATGCCGCATACACGCTAAAACATTCTGTGCAGGGCTACATAAAACCATAGCATTTTTAATATCCAACCCTATTATACCACAAAATCAAAAAAAAGGAAGCAAAATCGATACATATTTTCAGATTAAATTAACTTTTTTTGTGGAATATTCCGCAAATTGTCCCGAAAACGTTTTTGGAGTTGTCACCATTCCGCATTTTTCTTTTTGTTTTCTTCTTATTTTCCGTGATATTATACAATTTTTCCCGGTGTTAAACTTATATTTACTTTTCCCCGTATCCAAGGCGATTATACTGGTTTTATCCGCAAGCTATGGAAAATTCCGGAAAATGAATAAGCCAGGATACTTTGACGTGTGCGATTCCCGCATGGATTTCATGCGAATTATCAATCGAATTTTCTATATAATTATATTCGCTTCGCACAGATATCATTCAGACAGCACTTGTCGCAATAAGGATTTGTCCTCGCCGTGCAGACTGCGCGCCCGTGGTCGACCAGACGGTGACAGAACTCATTGCCCTCCTTTGGCGGAATGATCTTCCACAATGCCATCTCGACTTTTTTAGGCTCCCTGACACCATCCACCAGTCCCATCCGGTTGACAAGGCGGATGCAGTGTGTGTCCGTCACGATCGCGGGCTTGCCGAACACATCCCCCATGATCAGGTTCGCGCTCTTGCGCCCGACACCCGGCAGTTCCAGAAGCGCATCAAAATCTCCCGGCACATTCCCCCTGTATTTTTCCAACAGCATCTTCATGCAGGCACTGATATCCCGCGCCTTGCTGTGTCCCAGACCGCACGGCTTGACGATTTCCTCGATCTCCTCCGCCGGTGCTGCCGCGAGTGCTGCCACATCCGGGAATTTCTCATACAGCTTCGGCACAATCACGTTCACGCGCGCGTCCGTGCACTGCGCTGCAAGCCGCACACTCACCAAAAGTTTCCATGCTTCATTATAATCAAGAGTACAGCCAGAATCGGGGTATTCCTGTTTCAGGCGGCCGATAATTTCCAGGGCCAGCTTTTTCTTTGCATTAACTTTTCTTACAGTAATTTTCTTTTCTGCCATTTCTGCCTCCGTTGTGTTGATTGCCTGTATTTGACGACATTATACCATGTCGTTCCGACATGTTCCCTGCGGGGCTTGCACATGATTTGCCAGGGAAACTGTCCTCCCTTCGGTCGGACGGCAAATCAGCG
>CAMRSM010000027.1 GCA_947053345.1 uncultured Lachnospiraceae bacterium | reverse complement strand
CTGAATGGCTTCGTAATGTAGTCGTCCCCTCCGGCCCGTAAGCCGTTGACCTTATCCTGCTCAGTGATTCGCGCCGTCAGGAACAGGATAGGGCAGACGATGTGATTCCGAATGACCTTGCACAGCTCCAAGCCGTCCATTCCCGGCATATTGATGTCCAGAAGAATAAGATTCGGCTTTGTATTCAGCTTTGCCAGGGCTTCATCGCTACTGTTGGCAACAGAAACCATATAGCCATGATCCTGCAAATGGGATGAAAGCAATTCGGTCAGGAGCGTTTCGTCATCAACGATTAAAATTCTATATGCCATGCAGACACCTCCAATCTATTTTACTATATAGGGAAAAAGTCAAAATTCCGTCAATTTTTATCTGTTAGAACCCTTGGCTATCAAATAGTTTTTATGTCATTTCGTATCAATCAGAGTTATTGCCATCCTCATATATGATTTATTGTGTAGTAATTGTCGCCTGTGAAATATCTCTGCAAGGACTATTATACTTCCTTTACGTAAATGATACAAGGATACGGAACCCTCTTTTCATCTTGGGGTTTTCCTGAATTATCACCGGTATAGGGGCAGGACATATCCTCAAAATTATCCGGTACAATACAAAATGAAGCGGTCAGTCCCTTGGCCGCTTTATTTTGTATTATTAAACTTTTCATGATGCCGGGGATGTTAGGATAAAAAAATGCTCAACATTAACTTGGCATACGATGGATGGGGGACGCTGTGTGTGAGGGATAGTTTGCCGGTTTGTATGAAATATTACATCTGCTGATTTCGTTCAAACAGAAATAGCGTGAAGACGGTGAAAAAGAGGTTGGATTATCGGATACATTTTTTGTGGTGAAAGAGGGTTAAAGTAGTTTGCGGACTGCAATGTATTATGATTGTGTGATTATTCAAAATGTCAGCAGATAATTGCATATGTTTTAAAATATGGTATAATATCGTCAGATATTATACCAGTGCTGATTCGCTTTCGACCGAAGGGAGAAAAATTTCTGCAGCGAATCATGCACATCCCCCGGAGGGAAGCATGTCCAGAGGACATGGTATAATGTTGATAGACGTTATACCAGCGCCGGTTCGCCGTCCGACGAAGGAGGACATCTTCCCTGGCGAACCGTGTGCATCCGCCGGGGGCAGCATGTCGGAACGACATGGTATAATATCGTCAGATATTATACCAGTGCTGATTCGCTTTCGACCGAAGGGAGAAAAATTTCTGCAGCGAATCATGCACATCCCCCGGAGGGAAGCATGTCCAGAGGACATGGTATAATGTTGATAGACGTTATACCAGCGCTGGTTCGCCGTCCGACGAAGGAGGACATCTACCCTAGCGAACCGTGTGCATCCGCCGGAGGCAACATGTCGGAACGACATGGTATAATGTTGATAGACAAGTTACCAGCTATGTACAAAGAACGGAGACATGTGCCTATGAACTGTATAGGTGGGGGAGCGATAGGGAGAGCCACTTGGAGATCATCCCGCATCTATATCAAAAAAATAGGTTTATAGCCCGTTCCGGCTGGCTATAAACCTATTATACAGGGAGTGAAAAACAGTGAAGAAGCAAAAGCAAGTATTAAATTCGATTTTCTATTTGTTCCGGCTTTCCTGGTCATGGAGGCCGGCATATCTCATGCTCCTGCTGTGCAGTGTCATTGTAAAAATTCTGCAGCCTTTTCCGGCAATTATTTTCCCGGCGCGGATCGTGGATTGCCTGTTAGAGGGTGGAACCTTTCGGGAAGCCCTTCAGTCGGTTTTGTGGCTGGCTGTCAGCATCTTTATTCTGGATATGCTGAGTACATGGGTTCGGAAGAAACAGACTTTATTGCAGAGCGGTTTCAAGGATTTTTTGAATTACAAAATATCCGAAAAGCAGCAGCATATTTCCCTGGAAAAAATGGAGAGTGTTGAGGTGAAAGAACTTTTTATCAGGGCGGATAATGCGGTGAGTGGGAACATCAGCTATGCCGCCAGATCTTTAGGGGGAGACAGGGGCGTGGATGCCGTGGGGACGGAAGCGGTCAACTTGGTTTCCGGCGCAGGAAAGGCCGTAGTGCTTGCGGCTGCCCTGCTGTGGCTTGGCATTGTACCGGCGCTGCTCATCATGACCGCTTTGGTTTTTCATGTGTTTGGAGGAAGCAGGGAAAAACGCGCAAATTATGAAGAACGTGTAAAAACCACCCCTTATCGGAACAAGAACCAGTATGTTACAAATGTTATGATAGATTTCGGGTTTGCAAAGGAGGTTCGTCTCTACGGGCTGCAGGAATTTCTGCTCGGTCAGTTCCGGCGGAACAAAGAGCATTTTTACGCTGCCAGAAACGAGGCCAAGCCGGCATTCTATTTTTCACACATACTTGGGATTCTGGGAGAGCTGGTGCAGATGGCGGCGACTTATGGGTATCTGGTGCTGCGGGTGTATCAGAGACGTTTGACTCTGGGAGGGTTTACCAGATATGCGGCGGCATTAAATGATCTTTCCCTGACATTGGTTTCCATGGTCCGGTCTTACCTGAATTTTAACTTGTATGGAGAATATTTCATTGATTTTATGAAGGCCATGGAGATGGAGGAGGAAGCGCAAGTTCTGGAAAACACTGGGACAGCGGAGGATATACCGGATCATACCATCTGTTTTAAGGAGGTTTCCTTTACCTATCCCGGGATGAAAACAAAGGCTCTGGACAGGGTATCGGTGGAAGTTCCCTTAAAGCGCAGCATTTCCATAGTGGGGCGGAACGGTTCCGGTAAGTCGACGCTGATTAAACTGCTTTTGAGGCTGTATCAGCCGGATGAGGGCAGGATATTTCTGGACGGCGTGGATATCTGGACAATCCCGCTGGAAAAGTACAGGCAGCAGGTGACGGCAGTGTTTCAGGATTATTATATTTTTGCTTTGGACATCAGGGAAAATATTACGGTTAAAGGGCAGGATGACGAAACGATATGGGAAGCACTTAGAAAGGCAGGTGTGGAGAACACCGTCCAAAAGCTTCCCCAAAAGCTGGATACCCCATTGTTCCGCAATTATCATGCGGATGGGGCAGATCTGTCAGGAGGGGAAAAGCAAAAGCTGGCCATTGCCCGGATGCTGCACAAGGATTCTGCCGTTATGATACTGGATGAGCCTACCGCAGCGCTTGACCCGCGCTCGGAGCTGGAAATCTATGAACAGGTTCACAGAATGGCAAAGGAGAAGACGATTTTGTACATATCACATCGGATGTCAAGCTGCCATTTTTCCGACCTTATTCTGGTGATGGAGGGCGGCAAAATAGAGGAGCAGGGGACACATGCCAGGCTGATGGAGAACAGGCAGCTATATTATCAGATGTATCAGGCGCAGGCTGAAATGTACAGGGGAGGTGAAGCGGTATGAGAAAGCAATGGTCAGGTATCCGGAAAGCTTTTGGGATTGTGTGGGATGCGGACAAAATATATCCTTGTCTTTTGCTGATGCGGGCTTTGGCCGCGTCAGCCGCTCCCCTGTACTTCTCCGTCTGCGTCAGCCGCCTGATAAGCGGGCTGGCGGGGGAGAGACGAATCAATTCCATTATTCTTATCCTTTCCCTGCTGCTGTCCGGGATTTTTCTGTTCAGAGCATTGGAGGCGTGGCTTGAGTGGCAGTGCTCCTACCGGTACATGCGCATGCAGGATGTCTTTACTGTAAAAAACAGCATGAAGGCCATGAAGATGGAATATCCGGCAACAGAAAGCTCTGAGGTGGCAGATTTATATGTCAATGCCTGGAAAGCGAATATGTCGCCGGGCGCAATTCTGGAACAAACCTTTTCCGTGTTTGGCGGAGCAGTACAGATTCTGGGCTGTGTAGGGATTATTTTGCATCTGGGTTCCGTTTTGCTGGGCATTGTCGCAGTGTTTATAGCGCTGTACTGCTTTTTGGATTACCGGATGGGCATCCGGCGGAGAAAATACGAGTTGGATGTTGTGCCGCTGAACCGAACCATCGGCTATACGCGCCAGTGTATGGGGGATATATCCTGTGCAAAGGATATTCGTCTCTATTATCCCAGATCCTTTTTCCTGAACAAGCTTGGGCTGTATCAGAAACAAAGAATTGATAAGGAAAAGTCCCAGGAGGATTACTGCGGACGGGTGCTGTCGCTGCAGGCAGCCCTGCAGATGCTGCAGACTTTTGTATTGTATGCGGTATTGATTTATCGTTTTCTACAGGGCGGAATAGAGATCGGCTACTTTTCTCTGGCCGTTTCATCCATTGGAATTTTTATGGGAGCGGTAAAAAGCATTTCGGTCGCTTGGAATCAGATCATAAAGAATGTTGCTTACCTGGACTATCTGGAACGGTTTCGCAGCCTGCCGGAACGGTTTGACGGCAACGAAGAGTTTTCGGGTCAAGTGCGGTATATAGAGTTCAAAGATGTATGGTTTCGTTATCCTGGAGCAGAAAAGTATTCGCTGGAGGCTGTAAATGTAACCCTTAACCAAGGGGAAATTATGACGATCGTCGGGGAAAACGGTTCCGGCAAAACAACGTTTGTAAAGCTGCTTCTGGGGCTGTACAGGCCGACCAGGGGGGAAATTCTGCTGAACGGCGTCAATATAGACAGGTATTCGGATGAAGAGTACAGGAAGATTTTTGCACCTGTATTTCAGGATTATCGGTTGTTTGCCTATACCATAAGGGAGAACCTTGTATTTGACGGGGAGTATCACAGGGCGGAGGCGGAAGCGCTTTTTTCGGAGCTGGGTCTGGACAAAAAAATCAACAGCCTGCCGGATGGGGTAGAGCAGTATGTGGGAAAGGGCTATGAGAAAAGCGGGGTGGATTTTTCAGGCGGGGAGAGGCAGAAGATTGCCATTGCAAGAGCATTGCTCAAGGGCAGCGTCTGTGTGGTGCTGGATGAGCCTACGGCAGCGCTGGATCCCATTGCAGAGATGGAGCTTTACCGGCAGATTAACGGGCTGGCAGGGGAGAAGTCCTGCGTATTTATCACGCATCGTCTGGCCGGTGTCCGCTTCAGCAGCCGGATATTGTATTTTGAAAACGGGCGTATTGCAGAACAGGGAAGCTGCCAGGAACTTTTGGAAAGGGAAGGGAAATTTTATGAATTTTATCAGCTGCAGGCGCAGATGTATCACAGCCTGCCCGCATAAAAACAGCGTCAAAACCATGAAACAGGCTTTATCCTCTTCCTAATCGTTATAAAGAAAATGGAAATCAAATTTTAAAATATATTGGGAGGATAAGCAATGTCAGGGTCAAAAATAAATATAAAAAGCCAAATCCGGATTGTGGCTGTTAGTTTATGCCTGTATGAAGAAGCGGCAATGGAGACGAGGAGGGCGGTAGAGCTTGAGCCTGAAATGCAGGCTATCATGACAGCTTGGGAGGGTACCGTGCATAAAATGGAGAAATGAAAAACCGTGTAAAATGTTCTCCGAATCACAGTACATTTAAACAGCCATCTCACTCGTTCCCGAGGAGGTAACATGAAACCAGAATTCAACAAACAGATAGAACTTGTCCAAACCTTGCTCTATCTTGCCCGAGAACAAGAAAAAACCATACAGTATCTTGCCAACAAAACTTATACCAAAAGCATATCCGACTGGTTTCGATCCTATCGCGATCATGCGGCAGTAAAAATCACAAAGAGATTGATAACGGAGGACTATTTTTTTCACATCCGCCCGTTAAAGGCGGTTCTTGACCTAGAAAATATCCGGAAGGATGAATCCCAAAATCTGAACCTTTGGGCAAACGAAACGCTGCGCTTTGCGCAGGAGAGCGATTTTGACGGTTTTTTCCGTGCGCAGGGAAATTATTATGCGGAAATCCTTACATACGTAGGTTCCTGTGACTTTGACACATGGATAACCTATATCGAAACTTATTTTAAAAGAAAACCGGATGAATTCCATATCATCCTCTGTCCTATTGCGGGAAATTACGGATTCCGGATCAAGAGGCAGGAAGGGGAGGTCAGCTACGTGGTTCGTTGTATGCCGGTATACGACGAAAACGGCAGACCCGATGGAAAATTTGATTATTTTGCTATGGGGATCGCGCATGAATATGCGCATTGTTTTGTAAATCCAGTCGTTGAGGCTAATGTCAGACGGTTAAAAGCCCACAGGGCTTTTTTTGAAGCCCATACGAATATGCCGCAAAGCTACAATACGGATTATGCGGTGATAAACGAATATTTTGTGAGGGCGTTCCAGATACGTTTTATGGAAGAAAACCACTATCTTTTTCCGGCGTTTGATATTCCGGCAGAATACGGGCGGCAGAGAAAGAATTTCCCTTATATCGATCATTTTGTCGCCCTGATGAGAAAATTTGAACACAGCAAAACGACGTTTTCGGAATTTTACATTGACAACATCGGGAGCATCGGAAATCTTTCCGGGAGCACGGGCTAACATACGGCTGGAAGGTTTTCACGTCCGGGGCGGATGGGCAGGATATGGAAAGCATTGTTAATCTTACATATCCTGCCTGTTTTTTTGTCGGTTTGCTTTATGTACCGCCACGGCGTTTTCCATCAAAGATGTTGACATTTCAGGCTGTTTGCGGTACTATATATTGGTATATTTAAAAAATGCGGATCGGAGCTTGATGAGCAATGACTAATATGGATTTGGAGAGTATACGTCAGTTTGTTTTGAGTGATGAAGAAATCAGGAAATATTTTCTCTCTCTTGCCGGAAAGGAAAATTCTGGGCAGTCAGCCCGTGATGCCGGGGAATCCCCGGACAGGATCCCTATGCAGCAGGTATGCCCTGAAAACATATTGGAAAATTATGACAGACCGGCCGGGCCGGATTATGCCGCGCTGCGCAAAGAGCTTAAGGCGGCACAGGAGAGGGCGGATGCGCTTGAGAGAGAATGCGGCCGCCTGCGCGAGGCTGTTTCACAGGAACAAGCCCAGAAGAATGCGGTCATGGAGCAGCTGGAAGTATTCGCACCGATTGATTCTGCCATGAAGATTTACAAATCCCTGGACGAAAAATCAAAGGCAGCGACAAAAAACATTTTCCGGGACACCTCCCCCGACGCTTTCATTTCCTGCGGGGCACAGAAGGACAGCCTGGCGAACCTTTGGGATTATGGCAGGACACTGGCGGCTTACGGTTCGGAGGAATGCCGGAAGATCGATATGCTTTTCTGCTACTTCGTTTCACTGTACAATCTGACGTTTGAGCAGCCCGTTTATACGTTGATCGAACCGCAGGAAGGGGATCGGTTTGATGAGGACATTCATGTGTGCCTGACGCGAGGGAAAAGGATATCTTCCGTTTCGGATGTATTACTCCGGGGTTACCGTGTAAACGGAAAAACGGTAAACAAAGCACTGGTAAAGTGAGGTAAAAGATATGGAATACACAAAGCTTGTTGATAAGTTGCCGCTCGGCACCGACAGTTTGCGTGAGATCGTCCGCACAAAAATTTCCAAAAGCGGGCAGGAGAAGCCGGCGGGAGGGATCCCGGCAGGTGGGGCGGACGGAAAGCCCCGACCGGTGATCACGCTTGATGAGGCCGGTGTGGAAGAAGTTTCAAAGCTTTTGCTGGAGGTGGACCATCAGCGCGCCGATATTGATCCTTACGATGAGAAAATCCTCACCGATCCGAACAGAGGGCACTGGGATCTGTGGGTGGAAGGCGAGGGGGATGAAAGTGCGGTGCTGGATATTTCCAGCCGTGGATTTGTGGCGCGCAATCCGCGCGCGGACATCAACAAGAACCGCATTGTCGCGATTGATTTTGGAACGAAAAGCACGGTCGTGGTCTACCAGAATGAGGACAGCCGCATCCTTCCTGTCCGGGTGGGGACAGGAAATGTCAGCAAAAGCATCCAGGCGGAGCACTACGAAAATCCTACCATTATTGAGTTCAATAACCTTGCCGTTTTTCTGGAGGCGTATTCTGCCGCACTGGGACGGCCTGCAACGCGCTGGGAGGATTTATACATTTCCCACCGGGCGGTGGATGACTTACAAAGCTCGCGCAGCACGGATTACAGCGCGTTTTTTACGGAATTAAAGCAGTGGGCCGGAGATGCCGGTGTGAAAAAGTCACTGCGCATCCGCGACCGGGAAAACAACGATTATCTGGTCAAACCCTTCCATGAACTTTCCGATGCAGATCTGAACCCGATCGAGCTCTATGCGTACTATCTTGGATTGTACATAAACAATATGCGAAACGGGATCTTTTTTAACTATTACCTGTCCTTTCCTGTCACATATGAGATGTCGGTGCGGGAAAAAATTGCCCGAAGTTTTGAGAGAGGGATCAAGAAAGCTCTTCCGGAAACACTTTTAAAGGATGAAACCGTGATGCGGAAATTTAAAATCAACGGCAGCATCAGTGAGCCGGCCGCTTACGCGGTGTGCGCCCTGCAGGAGTACGGGTTCGAACCGGTAGAGGAGGAGATGGTCTTTTATTCGGTATTTGATTTCGGGGGCGGTACGACCGATTTTGATTTCGGTGTGTGGAGGG
Organism: uncultured Lachnospiraceae bacterium; assembly: GCA_947053345.1. Taxonomy (GTDB): domain Bacteria; phylum Bacillota; class Clostridia; order Lachnospirales; family Lachnospiraceae; genus RGIG4057. The sequence continues at coordinate 49,464 of CAMRSM010000027.1, read as the reverse complement.
AATCCGAATCCCCGAAATACGATTATACCGTTGAGCATTTTGGGGCGAGCGGTGACCGGTATCTCGGCGGGGAAAACATTTTGGCAGAACTGGCTTTTTATGTTTTCCGTACAAACGAAGATAAGCTCCGGGAGGAGAATATCACATTTAGCCGGCCGCCGATGTGCCCGGATTTTGCCGGGAGCGAGACGCTGATTTCCGATTCAAGGGAAGCGAGCATCAACATGCATAACCTTACGGATAAACTTCGCCCGGTATGGGAGAATACAGGGGAGGAGACGGTGGACGAGGGCGGTTCCATCAAGGTAAACCTTTTCCGCAACGACGGTACGGAAGTTGTGGGAATGGCACTTGCCGCCAATCTGGATGAACTCAACGACCTGATCTACCAGCGCATCGAAAAAGGCATTGACAGCTTTTTTACATCGCTGGTCACGGCTTTCGGAAAACAGTACCTGACGGACGGGATTCCGAAGATTTATATCATTTTGGCCGGAAATTCCTCAAAATCACCGTATGTCGAGGAAATTTTCGCAAAAAAAATCCTTTCCTGTACAAGGGAACTCAAGCGCAGCGATGCCCATCCGATGTTTGAACTGCTCCCGCCGATCGGGACGGAGGCGTTTTATAAAAAGAGGGCGGAGATTAACCCGGAGGCGGCAAAGCGCCCGGACGACCGCGGGGAGTTTGAGCGTCCTTCCGGAAAGACCGGGGTAGCATTCGGCCTGATCGAATGCCGCAGGGGCGGCAGGGTCGAGATCATTGAAAATGACGAGGCCGGCGGGGAGATTCCGTTTAAATATTATATCGGTACGTGCAGGAAGCGCTGCTTTAAGAGCCTCGAGGATGGAAGCTGCCCGTCGAGGATTCCGGGAAGGGTCGATTACGGCAGATGGTACGAGGTTTTTGAGTCGGATGATTACACGATCGAGATTTATTACACGACCGAGCCGGATGCGCTCACCAACCGGATGCCGATCGAAAACGCAAGGAAGCTTATGCTTCATACCGATGCGGAAAACAAGCCTGTATTTATCCGCGCGGCAGATCCGCATACGCTGGAATACATTTCTGCGGAGGATGCGGAGGATGTGAAAAACGGGAATTATATTGGCATGATACACCGAATATCATTGGAGTGAGAAAATTTTTCGATGTGATACGGGAAATGCCGCACGGATGGCAGAATCGTGAATGGATCACGGATAAAGTGAGGTAGGAGATATGGAATATACAAAATTTGTTGACGAGCTTCCGCTCAGTACCGACAGTTTGTATGCGATGTTTAAATCCAAGATTTTTGACAGAATACTTGAGTCGGAACTGAGCGGGTTTCATAAGGAAGTTGAGCGTTATGTCGGTCTGATACATGATTATTTTGCGAAATATGAGTGGATCCCCATGCGGATCGGCACCACTTCCAACCTGGTATTGTTTAATACCAAGGCTTCCCTTTTCATTCCGGATTTGCTTACTTTTAAATTTGATGTCCACAAAAAGGTGACGGAAGATTATTCCCTGGGATTTTATAATTTTACTGCCGAATTGTTCAGGAAAGGCTATCTGGAGGCAATTTCTTTCCAAAGCATTGAGGATGTGTATCTTCTGGATCCGGAATACAGGAACAAAAAGGGGGAGGGCAGGGATTTTGCAGAAGTTGTGCATGAGATGAATCCTTCTTTTAATCATTATCTGGCTTATGCCGACCCGGATTCCACGGTTCAGACGAGGGTAGGGACGACACTTTTTGACATCAGGGGAAAGACATTTGCCTCCGGCCGCATCCGCTCGGATTTTACGGTCATGCCGGTGGTTCATGTCGCCTGCACGGACGCGGTTTCCCTGCTCAAAAGCCTGCAGGAGTTCAAGCTTACTGTGACGGCTTACGGGGGCAGGTTTGACGATCTAAAGACTGCCCTTGACCACATTGGCAGATCCTTTGCGGCAGGCATGATCACGGATGATTTCCATATTAACTACGGAAAGATTTCCAACGACCTGCGGGATAAGGGCAGCCTGTCCGAATTCAATATCAACTACAATACGATTACCAGCCGGGGGTATTCCGCGGGCGTGATCGACTCGTTGGATTCTGATTCGATCGCCAAGCCTCTGCTTGAAATTGAGCATGAGCGGGCCGATATTGATCCGTATGACAGCAATATCCTGCTCGACCCGAACCGCGGGCACTGGGATCTTTGGAATGAGGACGAGGCGAGGGGATGCCCGGTGTTAGACTTATCAGCGATGGGTTTTGTGGCGCGCAACCCAAAAGCGGATATTAACCAGAACCGTGTGGTAGCCATCGACTTCGGAACAAAGAGCACCGTTGTAGTCTATCAGGATGAGGACAGCCGTATTCTCCCGATGCGTGTGGGTACGGGAAATATCAGTAAGAGCATCCAGGCGAAACATTACGAAAATCCGACGGTCATCGAGTTCCGTGACCTGGAGCGTTTTATGGATTCCTATGCCGCGACAAAGGGCCGTCCCGCAACGCACTGGGAGGATGTATGCATTTCGCACAAGGCGGTGGATGACCTGCAGGCTTCCCGCAGCACGGATTATGGCGCGTTCCTTTCCGGGCTGAAGCAATGGGCGGGGGATACGGGGGTCAAGCGCTCGATCCGCATGCGCGACCTGGAAAACAAGGATTTCCTGCTCCCGCCGTTCCGTGAGCTTTGTGCGGGGGACTTGGATCCGATCGAGCTTTATGCGTACTATCTTGGGCTCTACATCAACAACATGCGCAACGGGATTTTCCTGACGTACTATCTCTCCTTCCCTGTCACTTATGAAATCGCGGTGCGGGAGCAGATCATTGAGAGCTTTAAGAGGGGAATCCAGAAATCCCTGCCGCGGACGATCCTTGACGATGCGGAAGTCATGCAGAAATTTAAGATCAACGGCGGGATCAGCGAGCCGACGGCTTATGCGGTCTGTGCCCTGCAGGAATACGGTTTTGACCCGGAGGAAGGCGGCAGGGTCTTTTACTCCGTCTTTGATTTTGGCGGCGGCACCGCGGATTTTGATTTCGGTGAGTGGCGGGAATCGGACTCACCGAAATATGATTACACCATCGAGCATTTCGGCGCGAGCGGCGACCGGTATCTTGGCGGGGAAAATATCTTGGCGGAGCTTTCCTTCCATGTCTTCCGTCAGAATGAGGCAAAGCTGCGCGAGGAACAGATCACGTTTACTAAGCCTCCGATGTGCCCGGACTTTGCGGGGAGTGAGACGCTGATCTCCGATTCGCGGGAGGGGCGTGTCAATATGAGAAACCTCACGGAGCGCCTGCGCCCGATCTGGGAAAATACGGAAGAGGAAGTGGTCGACCAGAGCGGCTGCATCAAGGTGAACCTTTTCCGCAATGACGGATCGGAGGCGGTCGGTCTCTCCCTTACGGCAGACAAGGATGAATTAAACCGACTGATCTACCAGCGGATCGAAAAAGGGATTGAAAGCTTTTTTACTTCCCTGATCACCGCCTACGGAAGCCAGAAATTAGGGCGGATCGAAAAGGTTTATATCATTTTGGCGGGAAACTCTTCTAAATCAAAATATGTGGAGGAGATCTTTGGCGAAAAAATCTCGTTCTATACCCAGAGGATAAAGGGGGAAGGAGCATCGCCGATGTTTGAACTGCTTCCGCCGATCGGTACGGAGGAATTTTTTGAACGCAAAGCGCAGATTAGTCCGGGTGCGGTGGAGCGTGCCGACATGCGCGGTGAATTTGAGCGCCCTACCGGGAAAACGGGCGTGGCGTTCGGCTTGATCGAGTGCCGGAGGGGCGGCCGCGTCGAGATTATCACGGCCGATGAAGTCGGCGGTGAAATTCCGTTCAAGTATTACATCGGCACGCGCAAGAGGCGCTTTTTCCAGATCCTTGACGAGGGCGGCTGCCCGTCGCAAATACCTGGAAGGCTGGATTATGACCGCTGGTATGAGGTGTTCGAATCCGATGATTACACGATGGAGATTTATTGCTCCACGGAGCCGGAGGCCGTCACGAACATGATGCCGATCGGGAATGCAAAAAAGCTGATGCTTGATACGGATGCGGAAAACGAGCTTGTATTTATCCGTGCCGTCGACCCGCATACGCTCGAATATGTTTCGGCAGAAAGCATGGCGGATGTGGTTGGCGGGAATTATATCGGTGAGGTGCACCGGGTTTCGCTGGAATAAAGTTAACGTGGCAGACAAGATATTTGTTCGAGTCTGCCGCGTTTTTTTATTGCCGCGGCCCATGCGGGGTATCGTGGGAGTGTAACACGGGTCATGCGGATAAACATAACTTCCCCCCTGCCGGACAATTTATTTTGCCGGATGGCTTACAAAGCGGGGAACATAATGCTATAGTATGGAAACTGGAAAAAGAAAAAAGATTTGCAAAGTTTGACCAATAAAAAGCAAAAAATATCTAGATTTTTGTGCAAAGTTGCTATATAATGCTTTTATATAATAAGAAGATGTAGGAGGGATGCAAAAGATGGAGGAAATGAGAAAGGGAAGAAAGCATAAGTGGAAACTGTTTGGGGCGGCAGTGCTATCCGCAGTACTGTTCTGTGCTCCTGCTGCCTGCGGAAAGGAGCAGGCGGAGCCGAATGTACCGATTCAGGATCTGGTCGTCGAATACCCGCTTGACAATATGTCATGTTTTACGGCGGCAAAGGATGGGACGGTCTATCAGGTCAATATGGAACTGACCTCGGAGGAGGAAGCGGAATATAAACTGCACCGCTTTAATGCCGAAGGGAAAGCGGAGGAGTACATAAGCTTAAAGGACTGCAGTATGGTGGAAGCACTTGCGGTCTCGGAGGATGGGGGACATGTGTATTTTACCGCACAGAATTCAGAATATGGGATGGATTTATATCTCTTTTCTTATTCTACGGCGGACGGCTCCCTTACCAAACTGTGCGACCTCACCTATTTTAGCAGCATCAAGCAGCTTGCGGTGGTGGGGGATGTGGTTTACATGCTTGGGATATCGCCGAACTGGCAGGCGCAGGAGCCGCCCAATTCCGGCTATGGCTTTTCAGGGGAGCGCTTGGTTTCCTACTCCGTAACGGCCGGGGAGCAGGCACAGCTCGGATTTGATTTTCCGATCAGCATGGCGGCGGACGGGGACGGCACGTTGGTTGTTTTAGGATACCGGAAGGGGGATGGCTACTGCCTGATGAAATATGACCCGGCAAAGGATTCCCTGCAGGTATTAAGCCGTCTTGCGGATTGCAAGTTTGACCGGTTTGCAATCTGCGGCGGAAAGGATGTGGTCTATGATTACCGTACGAATCCGCGCGGACTTGTGCTCTCGGACATCCATGATCTGTCGGTCGAGGCGGAGCTTTATCCGGATACTTCCACGATCCATTTTGGGGTGCTTTACGCCGGGGGGAACATTTACTGCAGGCAGTTTTCTGCAGGGCTGATATCCTTCCCGCTTGACGCGGTACAGCGTGACAATAAGGAGCTGAGTTTTCTCACAGGGGAGTACAATGCCCTCAAGGCACCATATGGTTGCGGCTACCGGATGGAGAAACTGGAACTATCCGATGATAAGTTCGCGTTAAAGGTTTTGGCGAGGGATGCGGACTATGATTTGTGCATAGTGGATACCTTCGATGGAAGTAGTGGGAATCTGTGCAAAAACGGTGTGTTTTATCCGTTAAATGACGTGCCGGGGATCGAGGAATATTTCGGGCGCTGTTTCCCGTATGTGCGTGAGGCGGCCACGCGGGAGGACGGGACGATCTGGATGCTTCCGATCGAAGTTGATATATTCAGCATTGCTTCAAGCAAAGGAATCCTTGACGAGAACGGATTATCCCTCGATCCGGATATGACCTGGGCGGAATATGCAAAGATGTTTCATGGGACAACAAAAGAACAGCGGGAAAAGATTTCCGTCAGTGCCGGTTATTGTACCAATATCTTTGTCAGGCAATATTTTTCGCGCTACCACACACTAGAGGGAGAGGTGTTTGAAGAGTCCGCCCGTGCCCTGTCCAAGATTTACAGCGCGGACTGTGACAGGGGAACGTATGACGGTGATGTGATCATGGAAGGGATGAAAGGGGTTATGTGGTTTAATTATGAGCCGTGGAACACAAGGAAGGAGGATGGGGTTGTTGTCGGTATGCCAAAACTTAAGGCTTCGGATAAGAACAGCGCTTCCTGTGTTTTTTTGGCGGTGAACCCGGATTCCAAAAGAAGGGATGAGGCTCTTGCTTATCTGGCGGATCTGATTGTTTACATGATGCGGTGCGATGATGTGCCGTACTTTTCGGACACAAAGGCGGAAGGGGCGCTGGAAACGGCTTTGCATGAAGTGTATGCGGACGGGGAGATTGTTTTTGCGGTGGATTATGATATTTATGAGGAAGGACTTGATGAGATGCTCGCCGGAAAGATTTCTCTTGAGGAGTATATAAAACGGACGGAGCCGAAATTAAAAATGTATTGGGGGGAATAGGGATGAAATTGTTTTGCAAAGGTAGCAGGATATTTTTGGTCGGTCTGTGCTGTCTGGCGTTTGCAGCGTGCGGGGGAAAGAAAGAAGGGGGGAAGGAGCCGGATAAGACGGCTGCCGACATTTCTTTAACGCCGGCAGTTAAGAAGGGGGATTCTTCCGGATCGGGTGATACGAAAGGAACCGACAGAGACAGCGGGCCAACAGAGTCCCCGGTTCCGCCGCATTCCGGTGATACAGGAAAAAGCGACCCGGAACCGGATGGATTTGGGGATTTTCCGGGGAGCGTGGCACTGCCTGCCGGCACATATTCCGACAGGACGATGGTTGTTGGCGGGCAGGAGGCTGTTATTTATAAGAATGAGGGATCCATTTCCGCTTACGCGCCGGATGCGGACGGGAATCTGTATACTGCAAGTTTGGTAGTCGGGGAGAAGAGCCGCTATATTCTGTGCCGGTACGACGGTTCCCAGAAGCTTGCGGATACTTATGAATTGGACGTTTATGGGGCGCAGGGGGATATATCCGGTGTGGATTCCCTTGCGGTGCAGGGGCGGACGGCTTATTTTACTGCGAACTGTGTTATGGCGGACGGGAGTGTAAAGATGGCGCTGTACACGCTTGATCTTGATACGGGAATGGCCGGTCTTCTGGTGGAACTCCCGGAGTTTGATGCTGTTGTCCGGATGCTTTTGCGGGACGGGAATTTTTATGTGCTTGGGACAAAGAAATATTCGGTTCCCGCGTACCAGCCTACGGGAAGGGACGGATATACCTTTTATGGGGAGCGCCTTCTTTCTTACCGCCTGTCGGACGGAAAGACGGAAGAGATCGGGATCGAGTATCCGATTTCGATGGCATTTGCGGAGGATGGCAGGCTGATGGTGCATGCTTATGAGGATGGCGCGTACGGTTTGCTTGAATACGATCCCGCAGACGGTTCCATCCAAATGGCGGTAAGGTTTCCCGGTTATGTTTTAAATGACTTTGCCGTCTGCCATAACGGGAAAGATATCATTTATTCATACACGGATAAGTTCCGGGGGCTTGTGCTGGCACCGCTTGACGCAATGGATGACGAAACGGAACTCTGCCCGGAGGAATTTGTGGGGTGGCCTTTCGGCACGGCGGTGCATTATCAGGACGGCGATGTTTATCTGTTTGACATTAACCGGAATATAATAAGATTTACCCTTTCGGATGTATACCGCGGCAATACCGCCATCCGCTATATCTCACCGGGCTATCAGGCGGATGAGCCATACGGCTGCGGGTATGCAATGGAACGTCAGGAGCTTAGTGAGGATAAGTTTGCATTAAAAGTTCTGGCACAGGATTCCGATTATGATCTCTGTCTGATCGACTCGCTTTACAGTTCAAGCTACAATTTAAGAAAGAACGGGGTATTCTATCCGCTGAATGATGTGCCGGGCATTAAGGAGTATCTGGACCGGTGTTTCCCTTATGTGAAAGAGGCTGCCATAAAGGAGGACGGCACGGTCTGGATGCTTCCGGTCGCGGTTTATATGCCGGGATTTATCGTGCAGGAGGAGACATTAAAAGAGCTTGGGGTTATGTTAAAACGGGAGATGACCTGGGAGGAATTCGGGCAGGTAGCCGCCGCGCTTACCACGGAGCAGAAAGAGCTTGTTATAATGACGAGAATGGTGTGCTACATGCAATTTTTCCAGCAGTATTTTAAACGTTATGATTCGGTGGACCAGGATGTATTCCGGAGGAATGTGGAGGCGCTAAAGCAGTTGGACGGGAATATGAATTTTGCTGCTTACCGGACGGACGGAAGATATCTTTTTTACTATGTGAGGCATATGGATGATTATACAAATAAACTCTTCCGGAATCTCTATTTTGGCGAAGACGCAAAGATCTATCCTTTGCCAAAGCTGGCTGCGGGGGACGTAAATACGGCTTCCTGCATTATGCTGGCGGTGAATCCTGCATCCGACCGTTTGAAGGAAACACTGGATTTTATCGCGGATTATATTACGTGGCAGATGAAGGTGGGGACACTGCCGTTTTTTAGGGAGCCGGTTCCGGATAAGGGCAGCTTTGACGCTGAGATCTATGCCCTGTATGAGAATGGGGAGATCGCGTTTGATGTGGACAGTGATGTTTATATGGATGGAGTGGAGGAAATGCTGGACGGAAAAAAGGAGGTGGAAGAATATATCCGGAAAACGGACAAAAAGCTAAAGATTTATTTCGGAGAATAGGAAGGGAAGATCCGGAATAAGAAAACAGAAGGGTTGTTTATTGGAAAAAGGAGGGTTATTATGAAAAAAGTATCGTGTCGTTTAAAAGGTCTTATCCTCGCCGGGGTTTGTGTTTTGGCACTTGCTTCCTGCGGAGGAAAGAAGGAAGGAAATTCGCAGGAAACCGACGGGACGGCGGGGGGGATATCCCCTGCGCCGACGGGAGAGGAAGGGGGATTCAGCCAGAAGCTTTCCGAAGACGGGGCGGTGGGCGATGGTCTTGCCCTGAAAGGGAAAGCGTTCGGTGAACTTCCGGTGGTCGGGAAGGAGGATGCCGTCTACTGCAATCTGCCGGAAAATGTGGTGAACTGGGAAAACACTGTGCCGCTCTGTGTTGACCCGCTGTATGGGATCATGTATTATGTGGATTACGGCGGCGATTTCATGATCCATGCCGTTTATGACGGACAGTCGCAGACCGTGGTGGAGCTGCCGGGAAAAAGGCTGTTCTGCCGCGGGGGGAAGCTGTATTTTCTGCTCCAGTCCTACAATAAATTTAAGATAGAGGGCGCGCTGAGCGGGAATATTGCGGAATACGACCCGGTAACAGGGAATGTGTCGGTTCTTTCCGATAAAGTGTTTGATTCGATGGTGGTCTATCAGGATATGATCTACTGTTTGCAGGTTGGGCAGACGACAGATTTTGAGGAGAACATGAAGATCGATGGCACGAGGACGTGGTTTTATTTTTTTGACAGCAAGACCTTTGTGGAGCATGAAATCTCCGGACAGGTGGAATATGTATTGAATATATATCGTTACGGAGAGTATTTCCTTGCAAGGACACTGGAACCGCTGCAGGAGAAGCCGAATTCCAGCCGGCAGGTGGGAATGGAGCTTAGGACGTGGGACGGTGTCCGGGGAACAGTGTGGGACGGTTTGCTGACAAGCCATGAATATTATGTAAAGGATGACAGCCTCCACTGGTATTCAGGAGATAGTTTCCATATTTTTGACATGAAAACGGGCGATGAACAGATTTATTCTTTGGAAAAGGGAATAAGTAATTATATCGTGGTGGACGGCTGCGTTTACGGCACGGCTAATTGGCTGTTTGAGTTTGAGAACGGAAAGACCGGGGCATGGTCCAGTATGGATAAGAGGCTGAATCATATCTTTGAAATTTATACCGACGGCGAGGAGGTCTATGCAATCGCGGGACATTATAGTAATGATATGAATCCTGTGCTGCGCCGGATACAGATGACGGAGGGAGTTAAGCGGTATAGCGCCGTTGAAGGTGGAATGGTGACCGAGATCGGGTTCTCGTTTGTTCCGGTCGCGAAATGAGGGAGGATGTGCAGTGGATGGGAAGAAAGCCAGGGAATCAAAATAGGACGAAAACAGGGATCCTTGTGGTGGTAAGCGTGCTTTTTTACGCAGGGATGCTGGTTTTGGCGCTCGGTGCGCGCAGGCTGCATGAAAGCAGCCTGCCGCGGGTGGACGTAGTGAAACCGGAAATAATAGTGTTTGGGGCGGGGGAGACTTGGAAAGTATCTTCCGCGCTTCCGGAGGAAATGGTCACGGACGGCACGCTCTTCGTGGTTTCCCAGGAGTTGGTGAACGGGGAGATCCGCATGGTTGCCAGGAAAGTGGCGGATCTTTTGCTTGGACAGACCGAGGACGGCTACCGCGAGATTATCCGGGGAGTGGATGCGATGTCGCAGGTTATTGTGGACGCAGGGGAAGAGCTTTCTGACGGGGATGAAGTATTGCTGAAGGAGGAACAGGCGGATGAGGGAGATTAAACGGGTTTCCGGAAAAGAACGGATGGAGGGCGCGCCAAAAGGCGGGGAGCGTACGGGAAAAAATGGCACGGCTGATGCCGCAAAGAAACGTTCCCGCATGCACCTTAGCTGGAATCTGCGTTGTTTTTTCTGCCTTTTGCCAAGCTTTTTGGGAATTTTTGTATTTTTTCTGCTCCCGTATGTCAGGGTGCTGTACTATTCCGTAATCAGCGACCAGTTCCGCAGGAAATTTGTATGGTTTGGAAATTACAAGGATATCTTAGAAAATGAGTATTTTATGCTGGCAATGAAGAACAGCCTGAAGCTGATCACGATCGGTGTGCCGTTGCTGATCCTGACAGCGCTTTTGCTCTCCGTTCTTCTGGCGTTTGCCCTGAAACGTTTTCCGGTGCTGCGGGATGCCTTTATTTTTCCGATGCTTGTGCCGACCGCTGCGGTGGTGCTGGTTTGGCAGGAGTTTTTTGTGTCGGTCGATACGGCACTTCCGATCTATCTTTTGTTTTTGTGGAAGAATCTTGGAATCTGCCTGATCTTGCTTACCTCGGCGCTGACGACGATCGACAAGTCAGTGTATGAGGCGGCAAGAATGGACGGGGCGAATTCCTTAAAACAGCATTTGCACCTGACAATGCCGATGATCGCGCCGTCCATCTTCTTTACGGTCCTGCTTGCGATCATGAATTCTTTTAAAATCTTCAAGGAAAGTTTTTTGTATTACGGGAGCAAGTATCCGCCGGATCACAGCTATACACTCCAGTTTTATATGAACAATAATTTTCTGAAATTTGATTATCAGGCTTTGGCGGCGAGCTCGGTGCTGACATCACTGTTGGTACTGGCGATTGTGGGGGTTGGATTTTATCTGCAGAAGCGGTCGGAGTATTAGCGGAAGGAAAGGTTGGAGGTAGGGATGAAGAAGAAAAATTGGGCGTGGTATTTGCTTGCGGTGGGGCTTTGTGCCGCCGCGGTGTTTTTTCTGGTTCCGGTCGGGATCACGCTATTTTGGTCGTTCCGTGTTTCGGGGCGCATCAGCCTTGCGGGCTACGCGGAACTGTTTTTTGATTGTTTCCCGTTTTACCGGATGTTCTGGAACTCGGTGATTTATTCCACACTGATCACTGCGGGGTGTGTGCTGGTGTCCGTCCTGGCGGCATTTGCGTTCCATTTTGCGCGATTTCCGGGAAAAAAGGTGCTGTATATCCTTTACATTGTGCTGATGATGATGCCGTTGCAGGTAATGATCCTGCCAAATTATATTGGCCTGCGGGATTTAAAGTTGTTAAATACCCCGGCGGCGATCGTTGTGCCGCTGATTTTTTCACCGATGGGGACGGTGATCATCCGGCAATATCTTTCCGGATGCAATGAGGAGGTGGTGGAGGCGGCAAGGCTTGAGACGAATTCGAGCCTGCGTGTGGTTTGCCACTGCATCCTGCCGCAGATCCGCGTCTGTGTCTGCGCGGTTGCGCTGTTTCTTTTTGCGGAGACATGGAATATGGTGGAACAGCCGCTCTTATATGTGAACGAAGACTCGATGCGGACCCTTTCGTCGATGTTCTCCGACGCGGAAAAATATCATGAAGCTGTGCTGCCGCCTGCCGCGGTGCTATTTATGATACCGGTGCTTTTGTGGTATTTGCTGTACCATAAGGAGTTGAAAGAGGGGCTGAAACGGTAGAGGATCTGAACAGGGAAAAGGAAAGAGCCGGGGCGCGGGATCCGGATGCGCGGTGCGGCTCTTTTCTTTTTTGCTGCCGGTCATATGGCAGGAGGCAAGAAGCACGAGGGGCGAAAAAACGCTCAGGACGATCGTGTTTTTCTTGTTCGTTTTCCGGTTGTCTTTCTGTGGGAGATGATTCGTTCCCACAAAGGGAAAACGCAGGATGTGCCTTTGTTTAGGATTGGGACAGGGAGGATGAGAAGTTGCTTTTATTTTTGTGGGAGTTGTGGTAGAATAGGAAGAGGGGGAGTTGTTTTTTGGATATGGATTTGTAAGACGGAAGAAGAAAACGGTATAATACAAATTGTGTCTGGTTGCTTTTCTTGGCACCCATGAATTGGAGATGCAATTTTGCAGGCAGTTTACAGCATTTGAAAAAGTGGTTGAAAACCGGATTGCGTTTTCGGGGCTATTTGCGTGGTTTTTAGGGCAGGACTTTATCGGCGCAGGAACGTGATGTATACAAAACTGCCCTATTCACATATCCGCATCTGTCTGCATCATGTATTTGCTTGAAAAAATGGATAATTTATTATATATCAAGGAGGTTGGTTTGCCATGAAAACAGTAATAATCGGCGGCGTTGCCGCGGGGACGAAGGTGGCGGCGAAGCTGAAACGGGAAAATCCGCAGGACGAGATTGTGATCTACACAAAGGGAAAGCACATTTCCTATGCCGGCTGCGGGCTGCCGTACTACATCGGCGGCGCGGTTGAGACAAAGGGCGAGCTGGTCGTAAACACGCCCGATAAGTTTATGGGGCTGACGGGCACGGCAGTACATACGGATAGCGAGGTGGTGGCGGTGAATCCGGCAAAAAAGACCGTTACCGTAAAGGGGGACGGGCAGCAGGAAATTTCCTACGATAAGCTGGTGATCGCCGTCGGTGCGGAAAGTGTTGTGCCGCCGGTCGCGGGTGCGGAACTTTCCGGCGTGTTTACGGTGCGTGTCCCGGAGGACGCGGCCGCGATCCGGGATTATGCAGGGGGGCAGAATGTAAAGCGTGCCGTGGTCGTGGGCGGGGGCTTTATCGGGCTTGAGGTTGCGGAAAATCTGATGGCGCAGGGGCTTTCCGTGACCGTGATGGATATGGCGGATCAGTTGATGCCGAATATTTTTGACGCGGAGATGGCGGATTATATCCGGCGCAAGCTTACGGCAAAGGGAATGCGCATCCTGACGGGGACGGCACTTGTAGAAGTTACCGGGAGCGGGGATGCGGCGGGCGCAGGTGTGCCGCATGGGCTTTCGGGGCAGGATGCAATGTCCGGCGGGGGGCAGAGGGTTTCCGGCGTGCGGACGAAGACAGGAAACCTTCCTGCTGAGCTGGTGGTTCTTGCCGCGGGAATCCGCCCTGCCACGAAATTTCTCGCGGATACGGGGCTTTTGATGGAGCGCGGGCTGATCGTTACCGACGAGTTCCAAAGGACAAACCTTCCGGATATTTATGCGGCGGGCGACTGTGCGCTGGTGAAAAACCGCATTACAGGGAAGGGGCAGTGGTCGGCGATGGGTTCCACCGCCAATATCACAGGCAGGGCGCTGGCGCTGAATTTAAGCGGAGGACAGGCAGGGTATCCGGGGTGCCTTGGCACGGGGGTTGTAAGACTTTCGGACGGGCTGAACGCGGCGCGGACGGGGCTGACCGAGGAGCAGGCAAGGGCGGCAGGATATTCCGTGGCCACGGTGCTTTGTGTGACCGATGACAAGGCGCATTACTATCCGGATTCGGATATGTTTGTGACGAAGCTGGTTGCCGATGCGGACAGCCGCAGACTGCTCGGGATGCAGGTGGTGGGCGGCGGCGCGGTGGACAAAATGGCGGATATCGCGGTCGCGGGGATTTCCCTCGGGGCAAAGGCAGGCGATTTTATTATGATGGACTTTGCCTACGCGCCCCCGTTCTCGACCGCGATCCATCCGTTCGCGGCGGCATGCAGCATTTTGGTCAATAAATTGAGCGGGCGGCTTGCCTCCTTCACCCCGGCGGAGTACGCTTTGGGTGCGGCAAAGGAATACAGCCTCGTGGATGTGCAGCCTGCCCCTGCGCTTGCCGGTGCAGAGTGGCTGAATTTATCAAAGGTGGAGGAATTTGCCGCAAGGCATAAAAACGATGAGAAGCTTTTGCTTGTCTGTGCGAAAGGAAAGCGCGGGTATTTAGCGCAGAATAAGTTAAAAGCGCTTGGCTTTACAAAAACGCGCGTTCTGGAGGGGGGCGCGACTTTCAATGTGATCAAAAAGACGCTGCCGGAGGGTGGGAAGCTGCCGCCGGAGGAGATTAAGCGCGTGAAGGGGCTTGGGTGCCTGCGGGATAAGCGCTTCGGCGATGTGTTCAATGTGCGCGTGATCACGCGCAACGGAAAAATTACGGTAAAGGAGCAGCGCGCGGTCGCGGAGGCGGCGGAGCGATTCGGCAGCGGGGAGATCACGATGACGACCCGGCTGACGTTAGAGATCCAGGGCGTTCCTTACGCGAATATTGACCCTCTGATCGCGTTCCTTGCAGAGCATGATCTTGAGACCGGCGGGACGGGGTCGCTTGTGCGCCCTGTGGTTTCCTGCAAAGGGACAACCTGCCAGTACGGGCTGATTGACACCTTTGACCTCAGCGAAAAAATCCACGAGCGTTTTTACCGGGGCTACCATGATGTAACCCTGCCGCACAAGTTTAAGATCGCGGTCGGGGGCTGCCCGAATAACTGCGTGAAGCCGGACTTAAACGACCTCGGGATCATCGGCCAGCGCGTGCCGGTCTTCGATTATTCCAAGTGCCGCGGCTGCAAGAAATGTCAGGTGGAGCTTGCCTGCCCGATGAAGGTGGCAAAGCTTGCTGACGGTGTGCTGAAGCTGGATGGGCAGGCATGCAACGGCTGCGGGCGCTGTAAGGCGAAATGCCCGTTCGGCGTTACGGAGGAATACCAGGAAGGCTGCCGGATTTACATCGGCGGCAGATGGGGCAAGAAAATCGCGAACGGCAGGCCGCTTGATAAATTGTTCACGAGTGAGGACGAAGTTCTTGATACGGTCGAGCGCGCGATCTTGTTCTTCCGGGACAAGGGGATCACGGGCGAGCGCTTTGCGGATACTGTGAACCGGCTCGGATTTGAATATGTGCAGGAGAAACTCCTTTTCGGGGAAGTCGACAAGTGCGCAGTGCTTGGGAAAAAGGTGAAGGGCGGTGCGACCTGCTAGGGATTTCAGGGAAGGCCGGAGGGGTGCCGGAACAATGGGAGATGTGGGGTATGGCAGCTGCCATGCCCTATGTTTTGTGCTGGTAAATTTTATGGCTTTTTTAGCTGATAAAGACATCAGGGGAGCAATCAACGGGAGCTCGCAAGGAACCATTTCCATAAGAGAAATCATTGAATATGTTGAAAAGAGGACAGGGACAAAAGCGGTGATTGACAAAGCGGGAGAAAACGCCCCATATAATGGCGAACCGGAATATAGTATCAACACGGAAAAGGCCGAAGCTTTGGGGTTTCGGTTTTCAGTGCTTCAAGATTGGATATATGGACTTTTAGATTATTACATTTTGTTGGTCGATTAAAGCGAAGGAAAATAAAGAATATATCAGGTTTCAGATATCGGGGAATGGAAGAATGAAAAAGAGATTCGTTTTGATATTGTCCGCGGTGCTTGCATGCGGTGCTATGGCGGCATGTGGGGACGGCGGTTTTGTGGGGGATGTGCCGGCGGGCAGTGTTTCTGCGGACGGTGAGCCGGGAGCAGGGGATGCCGTGGACGGCATCGCAAAAGAGGAAGGTTCCGGGGAAGCGGTGGAGCACAGTGCGTATACGTTTACCGACGATCTTGGCCAAAAGATCGTTGTCACCTCCCACAAACGTGTGGCATCGCTGCTCGGAAGCTATGCAGACATGTGGGTGCTTGCGGGGGGAAGCCTGTGTGCCGCGCCGGAGGATGCATTTGTGGATTTTGACTTGGCACTGCCGGAGGATACCGTGAATCTTGGGGAAACAAAACGGCTGAGCCTTGAGCTTTTGCTGTCCGCCGATCCGGATTTTGTGCTGGCAAGCACCAACACGGCGCAGCATCTGGAATGGCAGCCGTCACTTTCCGGGGCGGGCATTGTCACAGCTTATTTTGATGTGGCATGTTTTGAGGATTATCTGCGCGTGTTAAAAATCTTTACGGATATCACGGGGCAGGAGGGACGCTATAAACAGTACGGCGAGGACTTAAAGGGGCAGATCGCGGAGGTGTGCTCGCGTTATGAGGACCAAACGCCGCCGGGCGTTTTGTATATGCGTGCTTCCGCCGCGAGCATCCGGGCGAAGGGAAACGACGGCAATGTGCTCGGCGAGATGCTCGGGGAATTTGGCTGCGTTAATATTGCGGACACGCAGGAGAGCCTGCTTGACGACCTGAGCGTGGAGAGCATTCTTTTGCAGGATCCGGATAAGATCCTGATCGTGCAGTCCGGGGATGATGCGGAGGGCATGAAGCGCAATGTGGAGAAGATGTTTGACGAGAACCCGATCTGGAACGAACTTTCTGCCGTCAAGTCCGGGGAAGTTTATTTTCTGGACAAGCATCTGTATAATTTAAAGCCGAATGCCCGCTGGGCGGAGGCATATGAAAAACTGGCGGAGATTTTATATGGGAAAATGCAAGATGCCGAGTGAGGCGTGTGCGCCGGAGAAAGTTCCTGTATCGGGGAAAGCGCGTGTGACAGATGAAACTTATGTGCCGGGCGGCCTTGGTGTACCGGTTGGAGAGCGTGTGCCGGGAAAGCCCCTTACACGGGGCGGTTTCCCGGCACGGAAAGAGAAACGGCGCTTTTGCCTGTTTTTGCTGGGCGGCTTTTTCGTGTGCCTTTTGACTGCGGCGGCAAGCCTCTGCCTTGGAACCCTCCGTTTTTCCCCGCTTGCGCTCGTCCGGATGCTTGCGGGGGATGGGGAGCGCGTGGCGAGAAGCATCCTGATTTATGCAAGGCTTCCCCGCACACTGGCCGCGATGGCTTCGGGCGCGGCGCTCTCGGTATCCGGGGCAGTGCTGCAGAACGTCCTTGACAATAAGCTTGCCTCGCCGGGGATCATCGGGGTCAATGCGGGGGCGGGGCTCGGCGTTACGCTCTGTCTGGCGGCGGGGACATTTTCCGGGTTCGCGGTTTCGTGCGCGGCTTTTTCGGGAAGCCTTATCACGGTTTTGATAATTTTTCTTTTTTCGTACCGGAGGAATGTGTCGAAGACGACCGTGATCTTGGGCGGGGTGGCACTGAATGCCGTGTGGAATGCCATCGCGGAGTCCGTGACGGTGCTTGATACGGATGCCGGGATGCTTAGCATGGATTTCCGTGTGGGGGGATTTTCTGCGGTTTCCTATCCGAGGCTGGTTCCGGCGGCGGTGCTGATTTTTGCTGCCCTTTTTGTGTTGTTTACCCTGTGCAATGAGCTTGATGTGACGGCGCTCGGAGATGAGACGGCGATGGGGCTCGGGCTTGCGGTGGCAAGATACCGGATGCTTTTTCTTGCCCTCGCTGCACTGCTTTCCGGGGCGGCGGTGAGTTTTTCCGGCCTGCTCGGTTTTGTCGGTCTGCTCGTGCCGCATTTTGTCCGGCGGTTTTTGGGGGGCAGAAGTGCAAGGCTCCTGCCGGCCTGCGCGGTCTGCGGGGCGGGATTTGTTCTGTTGTGTGATTTGGTGTCAAGGCTTTTGTTTCTGCCGTATGAACTGCCGGTGGGGATTTTGATGTCAGTGGTGGGGGGACCGGTGTTTCTTTGGATGTTGGTTCACAGAAAGCCTGAAAGCAGCGTGCGGTAGGTGGAAGATGCCGCCGGGTTTTATGTGGGCCGGAAGATTTATCGCGCAACAGACCGTTTTGGCTGGAGTGCGGTTTGGAGGCAATTTGCCATAACAGGCACGGTTTTGGTATTTTTCTATGCCGGTGGGGGGCATGTTTGCGCGGCAGTGGAACAGTGAAATCACAGTAGAAAAATCCAGGAGGGGGATCATTATGCATGGGGGCAGTTCTGCGGGATATGCGGGGAATTTCCCTGCAGGAACCTGTCCGAAATGGTTCCCTGGAATCCACGGATTGCGGAGCATTTAGAGGAACTGGCGATGAAGTACCGTGGGCAGGGAGAAGGGGTGGGAACGAAAGACGCAGCAGAAGGCAGGACGGAGATAGTAAATCCTGGAGAAACAGGAGGAGAAAGCGAAGCCTGAAAAACAGAAGGGAAGGGCGGGGTGGGCCAGAGCCAGGAGAGACAGAGGGGAAGGCAGAGCTTGCAAAGCCGGAAGAGACAAGGTGGGAAAGATGGGGAAGATGAAGCCGGAAAAGGCAGGGAAGGGGGAGCGGCAGCAGCGGTGAAAGCGGAGATAAGAAAACCGGAGAAAACGGGGGACGCTATGGTTGAAATCAAAAACATTTCCGCCGGGTACGGGAAAGACAAGGTACTTAACGGTGTAAGCCTGACCTTGCAAAAGGGGCAGGTGACCACGCTGATCGGTGCGAACGGCAGCGGAAAAAGTACGCTCCTGAAAGTGCTGCTCGGTTTCCTTCCCCTTATGGGCGGTGAGATCCGTATGGGCGGTGTTCCGGCGGAAAAGCTTCCGCGGGGCGAGCTTGCGAAGAGCATTGCCTATCTCCCGCAGGGAAAGAACGTGCCGGACATTACGGCGGGGCGCATGGTGCTCTTAGGGCGTTTCCCGTATTTAAAGTATCCGCGGAGATACCGGGCATGCGATATCGCGGCGGCGGCGGATGCGATGGAGCAAATGGGAATCTTGGAACTTCGGGACAGGCCGATGGCACAGCTTTCCGGCGGGATGCGGCAGAAGGTGTATATTGCGATGGCGCTCGCGCAGCAGGCGGGGGTGATCGTGATGGATGAGCCGACGGCTTACCTTGATGTCGGTCAGCAGATAAAATTTGCGGGGCTTTTAAGGAAGCTTGCACAGGCAGGAAAAACTGTGCTGCTCGTCCTGCATGACCTGCCGCTTGCGCTAAAAGTTTCGGATCAAGTTGCCATGCTTTTTGGCGGGAGGATTATTGGCTGCGGCAGCGCAGAAGAGATTTTAGAATCCGGGGTGATCCGGGAGGTGTACGGCGTTCCGGTGAAGGTCGTCCGTACAGAGTCAGGGGAACAATATTTTTACGACCTTTTGTAAGTACAGTGATTTTTGGTCTGGTTGGTTTGGAACTGCAGGAAGGGGGAGCGGAATATGGGATTTTTTCGGTTTGGTTTTTCAACGTTTCGGTCGTTATTTTTTCTGATCTTTATTTTAGTCGTCATTATGATCGTGGTCAATCTCTGCAAAGGGGTGCAGGAGTGGGGGAGAAACAACCGTTCTCCCGTTTTGCATGTACCCGCTGCCGTTGTGGCGAAACGGGAGGAAGTCTTTTACCGTCACAATGCCGGGAATATAGCGATGTCACACAGCAGTATGAAGTACTATGTTACTTTTGAAGTGGAGAGCGGTGACCGCATGGAATTTTTGGTTGACGGCAGATGGTACGGGATGCTTGTCGAACAGGATTTTGGCACTCTGAAATTCCAGGGGACGCGTTTTCTTGATTTTGAGCGGGTAGTGTAGGTGCTTCTATGTTGAGTGGAGGAAATGGCAGAATAAGGTTCTTGGAAAGAAAGGTGAAGGAAAAAACGCGCTTCGCTATTTATACAGGAAATGGAAAAGTGTGTTTTTTTCTGGTGGAACTTCGAGAAAAAAGTGCTTTTATTTTTGGGAATGGTATGGTAAAATCTTGTAGAAGGGATGTCGGTTGGCCGCTTTGGTGGGTTATTTATCAGGAAAGACTAAAATAATGCTTGCAGGAAGGATGTGCTCTATCACATGAAAAATTTAAAGGGGAAGCTGATTTTTACAACCTGTATGGTCTGCATCGGGATCACGGCGGCAATCAGCTATTCGAACGCCTCAAGGAAGCTTAGGGAGCGGGAAGGGGAGAATGTCAGGCTTTTGGCAGAAAAGAGTGCGGAGCAGATCAATGTTTGGCTGCACGGGCAGGCAAAATTTCTGGATACGGCCGCGGCTTGTATGGAGGTAAGCCGGAATCTGGATCATCAATATTTGTGTACATATCTATCTTCGCTTCTGGAAGGGTACAACAAGGACGGTTTTCTTTATGATATCTATTATACCAGCAAGGAAAATGTGATGGCGGCGGGAAGCGGTTATATCGCGGAGCCGGGGATTGATTTTACGTCGCGCAGCTGGTTCGCCGGGGCTCTTAAGGCGGACGGCCTATATTTTGACGCGCCCTACCGGGATGCGGACAGCGGCAGGATCGTCATAACCATATCGAGAAAGATCGCTGTGGACGGCGATGTGGCCGGTGTCCTAGCGGGAGATATTTTTGTTGATACGGTTGTTGATATCGTAAACCGGTGCGAAGTTCCGGAAAACAGCTATGCGATGCTGCTTGACCATAATTATGGGCTGGCCGTGCATCCGTACCGGGGGTATGCTTATGTGGATGATGTCCCCCTGCAGATCCCGGAGATACAGGGCAACCCGTATCAGGGGCTGTTGCCGCTGATACGCACCAAGGGGACGGATTGTGCTTATGTTAAGGATTATGACGGGGTGGAGAGGGCGGTCTATATCGCAGATATCGGCGATTGCAACTGGACGCTTGGTGTTGCGGTGGATAAGGCTGTGTTGGACGCGGATGCATGGGTTTTGATCCTTGGCTTTGTTATCGCGGGTGTGGTTTCCCTTGCGATCGGGGTCGGTATCGTCAGCCTGATGACTGGCAGGGTCATAAAACCGGTCGGACAGTTGGCAAGAACCGTAGCGGCAAAAGATATTACCCATGAGATCAAGGTGGAGAGCAGCGACGAGATCGGCCAGCTTTCCAAAGGGTTTAATGACCTGATGTTCAGCCTGAGGGGACTGTTAAAAACTTCCGGGGACGCGGTCGACGGGATCCGGGAATCCTCAAAGCTTTTGGGGGAGATCACGGATGGGGTCGTGGGCGGTGTGGAGAGTGTCAAAAACGAGATGGGCAGTATCGAGGGTGCGATGGAGGCACAATCCCAAAACGTGGGGAACGGCAGGGAAAGCCTTGAGCAGTTTCATACCCAGGTGGAGCGTTTTAAGGAGCGTTTTGATGATATGAACCGCACCATAAACAATGTGAGTGCCAAGATACAGGAAAACATGAAGATTGCCGGTGAGCTGAAAGTTTCCGCGGACGAATCCATGGAAAGCATAAAAGAGCTGCAGGGCGGTGTGGAGATGCTGGAGCAGAAATCACAGAGTATCACGGATATTGTGGCGGTGATCAACGGGGTATCTGCAAAAACAAATATGCTTGCCTTAAACGCTTCCATTGAGGCGGCGAGGGCGGGGGAGGCCGGCAACGGGTTTGCGGTCGTGGCGGACCAGATCCGGAATCTGTCAGGGCAGACCAAAAAGGCAACCGAGGATATCCGGGGATTGATCGAGGAAATCCAGGGACAGATCGGCCTTACCGTGAACCAGATCAAAGCCTCGGCCGATTTGTTTGGGCGCAACTCTGATGTCGCGGAGAACGTGCATAAGACCTTTGGTGAGTTTGCCCGGATCATCGTGGAGATGGACGGCCAGAACCAAGTATTGTATCAGAGGCTTCGGGAATTTATCCAGACAGGGGATGACATCATGGGATCTTTTGCAGAGATCGACAGCGGGACAGATTCCTGCCTGAGTTATTCCAGGCAGGCCCTGCAGGTTGCCGTGGAACAGGCGCAGGCGGTGCTGCAGTTAAAAGATTTTGGGGAGAAATTAAATGTGCTATCACTGGAACTGCACAAGAAGGCGGAAATGTTCAAGGTATGATATTGATCGATGTTATACCGGGGCTGATTTGCTGTCCGAAAGAACGGAGGGCATGTTCCTTGCAGATTGATCATGTCCATGCCCCGGAAGGAACCTGCCCAAACGGCAGGGAATCCATGAACCGGGAAGCATGTTGAGGAGAAGGGGTTTATGAAGAGAAAAAGAACATTGCAGGAATTAACGTATGTTATGATCCTTTTGGTCGCAGTCATTATTTCGTTCCAGTGGTATACGAACAAGAACCGGCAGCGCATCGAGAACCGGAATATGAATTACGCGGCGGACGCGGCGCAGCTTAAGGCAGTTCAGATTGATGAGGAGCTGAGCAATGCGGCAGGGCGGATCAGCACATACTCGTATTTTGTCGGGGAGAGCCTGACGGAGCCTTTGGTCACGGTACAGATGCTCCAGAAAATGGAGGAGAACGCCGTTTTTGATGCCGTTTTGTTTACGGACATAAACGGTGTGGATTACAAATCCGACGGGCGCACGGCAGATGTGACGAACCGTTCTTTTTTCAAGAACGGCATGAATGGGGAAAGCGGGATCGCAATCATTTTTGACTCCTACTTTTTCAACGAGACCATGACAAATTTTTACGCGCCGGTTGAGTACAAAGGCGAGGTCATCGGTGTATTGCGGGGGGTATATCTGGCGGAAGAATACTTGAAGAATATGCTTGCCACCACATATTTCGGCGAGACGGCGGATGTATTTTTATGCACGCCGGAAGGGCGGGTGATCGCAAGCTCGGACGGCAAGCTCTGGTCTTTAGAGCAGGGACATCTTCTCGACAGCCTGTTGGAGGACGGGGTGGTTGACGAAAAGACGGCACAGCAGGCAAAACAGGTTTTTGAGCAGGGGGGGGAAGGGGCATTCCTGTGCACCCCGGACAGCAAGACGGACAATATCTGTGTGACCTACCTTCCGAACAACAATTATGTGCTTGTGCAGACGTTCCCAAAGGATGTGACCCAGAGCATGGTCAAGGCAGATAATCTGATAGGGATGCAGCTTGAGACCATGCTGGTCGGTCTGTTCATCCTCTACATCATTTCCCTCCTGATCCGGGCGGGGCGTGAAAAAAAGCAGCTGGAGCAGGAGAAACAGGAGCTTGGTTATATTTTTAACGGCATCAATACACTTTTTAGCCGGTTTGCCATGATCAACCTGGAGACCTGGACGTACCGGTATCTTGCGGGGACGAGGTCAGAAAATGAGAACCTTGCCATAAACGGGGACTTTAAAGACTTGGCGGGGTACTTGTGTTCTATCATGGTGGAGGAGGAAGACCGGAAGGAATTTATCAAAGTCGTTGATAAGGATTTCCTGGTGCGCGCTTTGGCGGAGCAGGATGACGTGCGCTTCGAGTGCCGTATTCTGCGTGACGGCGAGGAGGCATGGGAACATGTGAATATCATGTGCATCGAACGGCAGGACGGCAGGGCGACCAAGGTTTTGCTCACCAGGCAAAATATTACGGAGACGAAAGAGAAAGAACTTGCAGTCCAGGCGCAGATTTCGCTTGCGAACCGCAAGGAGAGGCAGTACCGCATCGCGATCGCGTCCAGTGCTTTCTGTACGTTTGAGGCAAACCTCACGAACGATATGATTGAGCAGGATATTGTGTGTACCGTGGAGGAGCAGACGGTATCCCTGCTGGAAAAAATCGGACTGCAGGCTCCCTGCCGTGCTTCGGAGTGCTTCCGCGAATGCGAAAGGTTTATTTTGCAGGAGTCCATGGAAACTTACCGCCGTGTGGTAAATACCGGGTATCTGAAGGAGTGCTTTGAACAGGGCGAGGCGGAGGTCGCGGTAGATTACTGGAGTGAGCTTTCCGACGGGAAGCAGATCTGTATCCGACAGTCCTTTGTTATGACAAAGGATGACAACACGGACGATGTTGTGGTGATGGCGGTATCGAAGGAGATTACGGATCAGGTCTGCCGGCAGAGGGAACAGACACAGGCCTTGCAGGACGCATTGATGCAGGCGCAGCACGCAAACCGGGCAAAGACTGCTTTCCTTTCCAATATGTCGCATGATATCCGCACGCCGATGAATGCGATCATCGGCTTTACAACAATCGCGGTCAGCCATATTGACAATAAGGATCAAGTCAGGGACTGCCTGCAGAAGGTTCTTTCCTCCAGCAACCATCTCTTAAGCCTGATCAATGATATCCTTGACATGAGCCGGATTGAGAGCGGGAAGGTGCAGATCAACGAGCAGGAATGCAATATTTCCGAGTTGATGCATAATCTGGTCAACATCATCCAGCCTCAGGTGAAGGCAAAGCAGCTTGAACTTTTCATTGATACGTTTGAGGTGGTAAACGAGGATGTGATCGCGGATTCCCTAAAATTGAACCAGGTATTCATCAACTTGCTGAGCAATGCCGTGAAATATACGCCGGCAGGCGGGAGTGTCTCGTTCCGGATCATGCAGAAGACAACATTCCGGCACGGGTACGGCGATTACATTTTTACTGTGAAGGACAACGGTGTCGGGATGTCGCCAGAATTCGTGAAGCATGTATTTGAGCCGTTTGAGCGCGAGACGACCGTGACCCAGTCCGGTATTCAGGGGACGGGGCTTGGCATGGCGATCACCAAGAATATCATTGAGATGATGAACGGCACGATCGAGGTGGAGAGCGAAATCGGCAAGGGAAGTACCTTTACGGTGACGCTCGGCCTAAAACTGCAGGATGTGGAAAAGAACGCGGAGCAGATCCGGGAGATCGAGGGTCTGCGGGCACTGGTGGTAGATGATGATTTCAATGTCTGCGACAGCGTGAGCAAGATGTTAAAACAGCTTGGTATGCGCGCTGAGTGGACGACATCCGGCAGGGAGGCGGCGTACCGTGCGAAGCTTGCCTGCGAGGAAGGGGATTCCTACCATACTTATATCATTGACTGGCAGATGCCAGAAACGAGCGGGGTGGAGACTGCGAGAAAGATCCGCAGCGTGGTCGGCAGCGAAGCTCCGATTATCATCCTTACGGCATATGACTGGACGGATATCGAGGAGGAAGCGCGGGCGGCGGGCGTGACTGCTTTCTGTGCGAAGCCGCTGTTCATGTCGGACTTAAAGTCAGCGCTCCTGGCGGCGAACAATCTGGTTGACAGCAAGGACGATACCGCGTTGTGGACGAAGGAGGATTTTGGCGGCAAGCGCCTCCTGCTTGTGGAAGATATCGAGCTGAACCGCGAGATCGCGGAGGTGATCCTGACGGAGGCGGGATTTGTGGTGGAGAGCGCGCCGGACGGGACGGATGCCGTGGCGATGGTCAAGGCGGCGGACGAATTTTATTATGATGCCATCCTGATGGATGTGCAGATGCCGATCATGGACGGCTATGAGGCGACAAGGACGATCCGGGCGATGCCGAGGCGGGATGTGAAAACCCTGCCGATCCTGGCGATGACGGCCAACGCATTGGAGGAGGATAAGGAGGCGGCGTTAAAGAACGGGATGAATGCGCATATTGCAAAACCGCTGGATATTGAAGTGTTGATGGAGGTACTCCGGCAGTTCCTGAAATAGCGGGCAGTAAAGCGGAAGCTTCCGGGCGAACAAAGGATGGGTTGAAGAAAAAACGGAACAGGCAGAGTTGCAGCCCTGGATCAGAAATATATTTTCTGGTTCGGGGCTGTTTTTTCTGTCCGGGTTTTTCGGACATTTTCTGGAGAAAAGATTTGCCGTGGATATATTTTGAATATTTGTTTTTGTTGGGATGGAAGTTTATTTGATGGAAAATAAATAAACTAAATCGAAAACGATTAAGCTGAATAATACAAAAACGAACTGAAAAATCAAGAAATGGAGATTCGATTCGTGAAAAAAATTGATTACAATGAAAAAAAATTATGAAAATTGCACAAAGGGTATTGCTATTTTAGAGAAAATATACTAAAATGATTAAGTAAGGCAAAGGCCTTACACGAAACAATTCAAAAATTTCAGGAGGAGATGGATTATGAAAAAAGGGAAAAGATTGTTTGCCGTCCTTTTTTGCATGGCGCTTGTGCTGAATATGCTTCAGCTCGTACCGGCAGAACAGGCGAAGGCGGACGATGGCTACACGCTTTATATCGGGTTTGGCGCGGATGCCGCGGAGAGCGGCGACTGGGGCTGCCAGTACAACAGCCCGAACGCGGCGGATAACAAGGGGGAGGTTACGGCGGTCAACGAGACGATTGCAGTCGGTGAGACCAAGACAGTTTCCGTGACCGTTCCGACAGCAGTTCTGCATACATACTGGATCGCCCCGGTGCTCGTGGCAGAGGGCGTGACGGAGCTTGACGCGACGGTTGCCCTCAAAGTGGACGGTGCGGACGTGGAGATTGACACCGCGGCAGGGGATGCCTGGTGGTATGAGGGTACAGGTGAGTATTCCGCGGAGCAGTCGATCCGCCTGGCGGGCGGCTACAATGAGTGGGGCACACAGTACATTGCGTCCCCGGCGTTTACGACGGTAGAGTACACCGTTACATTGAACCGTATTGTTATGGGCGGGGCAGAACAGGCACCGGAGGAGGAGAAGAATGATGATGCGCCGGCGGCAACCATTCCGGATACCGACAGCCATGTGCTTTACGTCGGCTTTGGGGGTGACGCTAGCGAGAGCGGTGACTGGGGATATCAGTATAACAGCCCGAACGCGGCGGACAATAAGGGTGAGGTTACGGCCGTGACCGAGACGATCGCGGTCGGCGAGACCAAGACGGTTTCCGTGACCGTACCGTCCGCGGTATTACATACGTACTGGATTGCGCCGGTTCTGAATGCCGAGGGAATCGTGGAGCTTGACGCGACCGTTTCGCTCAAAGTGGACGGGGCGGATGTGCCGATCGACCTTACGGCGGGGGATGCCTGGTGGTATGAGGGTACGGGCGAGTATTCCGCGGAACAGGCAATCCGTCTGGCGGGCGGTTACAATGAATGGGGTGCGCAGTATGTCGCGTCCCCGGCATTTACGACACTTGAGTACACCGTGACATTAAATGCCCTTGCGAAAGCTGACCCGGACGCGGCACCGGGAGGGGATGAGCCGGCAGTGCCGGCACTGAAAGCCGACCTTGACGGCACCTACAACGCATACCTTGGGTTCCAGACACCGACATACTCGTTCCGCAACGCGTTTGATGATGCGACTTACGGTCGTGACTCCGAGCATTTTGACAAGATCTGCGGCTGGGATCCGGATAATAACCTGATCTACCGCGACGGCACGATGACGGACGTAGAGATTAAGGGCAACGGCACTTACACTGTCAGCGCAGAAGGTCTTGACCTGAGCGGTGATTTCGATTCGCAGGAGACGTTCAACCTTTTGTTCCTTTCTACCGATATCCCGAACAGCGGGGAGATCGTGATCTCCGATATCGTGGTAAAGGTTAACGGCAGCGAGGTGGATGATGTCAATCCGATCGTGAGCCCGGATTCCCCGGAATATTTGAACATGCTGATCGTAAACCAGTGGAATAAAGATATCGAGCCGATCGGTTACTATGCGGTTCCTCCGACAAAGCTTGCTATCACGTTTACGGTATCCGGCATGAATTATGACAAGCCGGCGGACCCGACCCCGGAACCGACTGCGACGAGTGCGCCGGAACCGACGACGGCACCGGAGCCGACGAAGGAAGAGACAAAAAATGAAACGCCTGCCCCGACCGTGACAGACGCTCCTGTTTCGGGCAGCAGCACGGATGACGGCGGTTCGAATACCGGCCTGATCGTGGGCATTGTGATCGCGGTAGTCGTTGTGGCTGCGGGTGTGGTAGCCGTTGTCATGAAGAAGAAAAAGAACTAAGCATTCAAAGAACGGACATTCGGCAGGAAGGGGATGGGGGTGGCCTTATCCCCTTTCCGATTTGGATGTGACGGATTTTTTCTTGAAAGATTGCCCGTGTGGGCGATAACAGGGGGTACGCTATGGGGAATCCGATTCCTGTGAAAAAAACAAAAAGAGATTACGGCATCCAGGTTCTCTATGTCTTGCAGAGGCTTGCGATCCTTGTGGCGATTGCGATGGCATTCCTGCCGGTCAGCAATCCGGGGCGGATTTCGGATCTTCTGCCGAAAAACCGTTCGCTTGTTGCCAGCGCCACTTCCTACACAAAACTTGTGGAAAAATGCCAGCTTGTGCTCCGCATGAAGTTTATTGAGGAGAGTGTCTTCATCGTGCTCTTTGCCGGCTGCCTTATCACGCTGGTCGGCGTGGTGGCGCTGATCGCTGGCGGCTGCATGTCGGTGGGCAACATAAGGCTGAAGAAGCGGGGAAACTGGTTTTCTCTTGCCGGGTCGGCGGTATTGCTCGCCGGGGTTGTCGTGATCTACAAATCCTATCTGGACATGGAAACCTGTGTATCCCCGGAGGATGTGCAGCCAATCCTCTCCAGGGGGATTTATCTGTTCAGTTTCGCCGGGCTGCTGATCCTCTGCCTGACGGTAGCGCTGCAGCTTTTGCTGATGAAAAAGGAATGCGAGGAAAAAGCGGAGATTGAGTCAAAATATAAGCTGTTTTTGATGTTCCTGCCGTTCCTTGCGCTCTGCTTTGTATTTTCGTACCTGCCGCTGTGGGGCTGGCGGTATGCGTTTTTCGATTATCGGTCGGGCGATGTGCTCTCGATGGAAAAATTCGTCGGCTTCAAGTGGTTTACCTACATGTTCCAGAACGCCGCGACAAGGCGCGATATCGCACGCGTCATGAAGAATACGCTGGCGATGAGCGGCCTTGGGATTGCGACGAGCTGGGTAGCGATGGCGTTTGCAATCTTCCTCTCGGAGATCAAAAATTCTGCGTTCCGCCGTTTTGTCCAGGTTTTTACGACGATCCCGAACTTTATCAGCTGGGTTCTGGTCTACGCGATCGCATTTGCGATCTTCTCGACGGACGGTTTTATCAACAGCCTGACGGGAAACAATTACGACTATCTCGCATCGACCTCGCATCTGTGGCTGAAAATGCTGGCATGGGGAATGTGGAAAGGCCTTGGCTGGAGTGCGATCATATACATCGCGGGGATTTCCGGGATCGACCAGCAGCTGTACGAGGCGGCGACGGTGGATGGCGCGGGGCGTTTCCAGAAAATGCTGCACATCACTGTGCCGGGTCTCTCTTCAACATTCTTTGTGCTTCTTTTGATGAGCATTGCGGGAATCTTGAGCAACGGCATGGACCAATACCTCGTTTTCACCAACGCACAGACAAAGAGTGCGCTTCAGGTGCTTGACCTTTATGTATATGACATTGGTATCGGGAGCCAGGATGCCCTGATTCCGTTCTCCACCGTGGTCAGTATGACGAAGTCCGTCATCAGCGTAGTCCTGCTCTTTATCGCGAACGGGGCATCCAAGCTCATCCGCGGTGAGAGCATCATGTAACAGGGGGAAGGAGGAAGACATGGCGAAGACAAAACAGGAAAAACTCGATGCCAGGGCGGAGAAGCGGTACAATAAAACGCACAAGAAGCAATATAAGTATTCGGCGGGCGACATAATTTTTTATATTTTTAATTACGCGTTTTTTACGGTATTTACGATCAGTTGTATTTTCCCGTTCTACTATCTGTTCATCAATACGATATCGGAGAATGGGCTGGTCATCCGCGGCGCGATCAAATTTATCCCGGAAGGGATCCATTTCCAGAATTACGCGAAGCTGTTTTCGGGCAACAACGACCTGTTCCAGGCTTTCAAGGTCACGATCCTGCGCACGGTGCTCGGAACGGCACTGATGGTGCTCTCCTCGGCGTTTGTCGGCTATATCGTGACAAAGAGGGAAATGTGGCACAGAACCCTGTGGTACCGCCTGATGCTGATCACGATGTATTTTAACGCGGGGCTGGTACCGGCTTTTATGAATATGTCGATGCTCGGCCTGACGAACACGTTCGCCGCCTATATCATCCCGGCAATCGTGGCACCGTACAATATCATTCTGGTAAAGACTTATATCGAGTCGATCCCGGCGGAGCTTGAGGAGAGCGCGCAGATGGACGGTGCGGGTTACATGAAAGTGTTTTTGAGCATCGTGCTGCCGCTGTGCAAGCCGATTTTGGCGACGATCACGATCTTTGGCGCGGTTGGACACTGGAATGCCTTTACGGATTCCCTGATGTACATGCGCAACGCGCCGGAACTGCACACCCTGCAGCACAAGCTTTACACGTGGCTGAATAAGACCTCGAACCTCGGCGCGATTGCGGACGGGGGAGGCGGCTCGTCGGTTTCGGACGTGGCATCAAATTTAAAGATCAACAAGTACACGATCTCCATGATCACGATCATCCCGATCTTGTGTGTATACCCGTTTATGCAGCGGTATTTTGAGAAGGGGATCATGCTTGGGGCAGTGAAGGGCTAGAATTTAAATAGGAGGTATGATATGAGGAAAACGAAAAAAGCACTGGCGCTTTTGCTTAGCGCGAGCATGATGGTTTCGATGGCGGCATGCGGTTCCAAGGAAAAGGATACGCAGGGGAATGCCGGTGACCCGAATGTGGAGGGCACTAAGACTCCGGACGCGGCAAACGAGCCTGCCTATCCGGGTTTAAAAAAACTGAGCGGTGAAGTGAAAAATGACTATGAGAATTATATTGTGCCGGACGAGACCGTGACGCTGAATGTGTATTCCCAGCTGGCGAATTATTCCGGTGAACTTCAGGGATGGTTCGCGACGATCTTAAAGAACAAATTCAATGTGGTGATCAACATCATCCCGGACGGCGAAGGCGTTTACGACTCTTTGATGCAGGAGGGTGACCTTGGGGATATCGTGATCTGGGGCAGCAACGGCAGCAAGTATAAAAAAGCGATCGAGGCGGGGCTTTTGTACGACTGGGAGAAGGGCAGCCTGCTGCAGACATATGGACCGTACATCAACGAGCATATGCAGCTGGCGCTTGAGGCAAACCGCGGGCTGACCGATGCCGGCAAGATTTACGGATTTGGCCACAATGTGGCATCCGACCCGTCCAGTTATGAGTCGTTTATGTATACCTGGGATATCCGCTGGGATCTTTATGACCAGCTCGGCCGCCCGGCAGTAAAGAATCTGGACGACTATTTTGACCTTCTGGTAAAGATGAAGGAAATCTGCCCGACCGACGAGAACGGCAAGGAAACCTACGCGGTATCCCTCTGGCCGGATTGGGACGGAAACCTGGTGATGTACGTCAAGTCGATGGTAACCGCGTATTACGGCTACGATGAGCTTGGGATCGGCAATTACGATTCCGATACCGGGACATATTATGACTGTCTTGCGGATGGCAGCCCGTACCTTGAGATGCTGGCGTTTTTTAACAAGCTGTACCAGAACAACCTTTTAGACCCGAATTCCATGACGCAGAAATACGACCAGATGATGGAGAAGATGAAAGCGGGCGGTGTGTTCTTCTCGATTTTTGATTACGCGGGCGCGGATGCCTACAATACGGATGAGCACCTTGCGGAAAACAAGCTGATGACGGCGCTGATCCCGGATGACGCGAGACCGCTGGTATACGGTATGAACACCGCGGGCGGAAACCGTGTTTGGACGATCGGCGCGAAGACGCAGTACCCGGATCTTTGCATGGCGATCATCAATTATCTGTCCACGCCGGAAGGCCGTCTTACCCCGGATTATGGTCCGAGGGGGCTTTGCTGGGATTACAATGAGAACAACAAGACCTACTTTACGGAATTCGGCCTGACCTGCCACAACGACAAGCAGAACACGATGATGCCTGCGGAGTGGGGCGGCGGAAATTTCAACGACGGCGGCAACCAGATGAACAATACGACCTGGTCGGAGAACGATGTCAACCCGGAGACGGGCGAGCGCTATCTGTGCGACCTGTGGCTGAGCATGCAGGTTGAGCCGCGGAATGAGACGGAGAGGGCATGGCGCGAGTGGGCCGGCACATCGCTGCGGGATGATTACGCGGCGACCAAGAACTTCAAGGTAGCACCGGCGACGACGATGAGCGAGAGCGACCAGAGCGATGACCTTAAGATTGTCTGGAACCAGGTGACCAAGTGCATCGTGCAGTATTCCTGGAAAGCGATCTACGCAAAGGATAACGCGGAATTTGACCAGATTGTTGCGGAGATGAAAAAGATGACGGCGGATTACGGTTATGACCAGTGTCTGGAGTGGAGCTTGAATGAGGCATCCATCCGCAATGAGCTGGAGAAGCCGCTGCGCAAATAACAGGAACAAATCCGGGCGCGGGACAGGGAAGGCAGCCAGAGGAGGGCGCAGGAACTTGGAACCGGCGTTTCGCGGAAACATTTTTCCGGTGTGAAGAAAAGCTGCGGGCAGCATGGGGCAAATGCCCTTCCTGCCCGCGGCTTTTTGTTTTGCGTGCCTGGGGGTTGGCGGACAGAAAGGAAATGGTGAGGGGGATATGAAATTGTTTCAGGTGGACGGACCGGTGTACCGGTTTTTTGCGAGGATGTGGGATATGATCAAGCTGAATTTTTTATGGCTTCTCTGCTCGCTTCCGGTTGTTACGATCGGTGCCTCGACGGTGGCGGCCTACACGGTGACGCTTAAGATGCTGAATGACCAGGAGGGATATATCGGGAAAGAGTTTTTTAAGGCATTCCGGGGAAACCTGAAAAACGGTATCCCGCTTGGACTGGTAACGCTTGTGGCAGCTTATGCGGTATACCTTGATTTCCAGATTTTCCATGCGGTTAAAGAGCCGCCGCTCATAATCCTTATCATGGGGATCATCGCCGTTTTTGTATTTCTGCTTGGTTTAATCTACGCGTTCCCGCTCTCGGCGCGCTATGAGAACACGCTTGTGTGTACGCTGAAAAATTCATGGGAGATTTCCCTGCGGTATTTTGGGCGTACCGTGCTGCTTTTTGTAGTCTTGGCGGTGGAGCTTGTGTTGTTTTTCTTTACGGAGTGGATGTTCGTCCTGTTTGCCCTGATCGGTCCCTGCTGTCTCTTTTTGACCGTCAGCGGATTTGCAATGTACATTTTCGGGCAGATCGAAAAGGATCCGGACACCGTGGTTCGGAAATGAAGCGCGGGGATGGTGCCGGAGGGAACAGAACGCAGCAATCCGGGTATGGACTGTTCTTGATGTGTGCCGCAAGGGATGCTACAATACAATCGGATGTTTGAATAACGATTGGATTGACGGAGTGAGCGGGATGATAGATATGGACGCGGTGACAGGGAACGGGAATGTTTTTAAGGAGAATGAGGCGGAAGCGAACTGCTATGCCGCCCGCTGCCTGCTTGTCTGCGCAGGGGTGGGCGCGGGCGCATGGCTCTTAAATGTGCTTGGCATTTTTATTGTTCCGGGGAATATCATGAATACGGCGATGGCCATGCTGGTTCTATTCTTTCTGATTCCCACACTGATCTGTAGATGGGTGGCACCGGAGTGGGCATGGGTAAAATATGTGGTGCTTTTTTGCGGGATCATGGGGGTTTTTGTCCTTTCTTGTGCCATGCCAAAGCATGGTGTCCTGGCGTGGACACTCCCGCTGATGCTAAGCTGCCATTATTATTCCAAAAGCCTGACCCGCCTGACGCTTTTCGCATCTCAGGTTTTATTTTCCGCTTCGATCTATATCGGAATGTATGTGGGGGAATGGGATCAGATTTTGCTGGATGCCGCCTACTATTCCGGTCCGCGGGTCATCACCAGAAAGCTTCTCGTGGACGCGGGATTTTTCTTTGTGCTGCCGCGGGCGGCAATCCTGTTTGGGCTTTCTGCCATCTGTACGACGATGGCGGGACGGACGAGGTCGCTGTTGGAAAAACAGGAGCGGGACAGCGTGGAGCGCCAGCGCATCACCGCCGAGCTGGATGTCGCAAGGCATATTCAGGCGGATATGCTGCCGCGGATCTTTCCTGCATTTCCGGAGCGGGCGGAATTTGATATCTATGCCTCGATGAACCCTGCCAAGGAGGTGGGCGGCGATTTCTATGATTTCTTTATGGTGGACGAGAGGCATCTGGCGGTCGTGATGGCGGATGTTTCCGGAAAAGGAGTTCCCGCGGCACTTTTTATGGTGATCGGCAAAACCCTGATTAAAGACCGCACGCAGCCGGGCGCTGACCTTGGGAGTGTCTTCACGGAGGTCAACCACTTGCTTTGCGAGTCCAACAGCGAAGGACTTTTCATCACGGCGTTTGAGGGGGTTCTTGATCTGGTGACGGGACAGTTTGATTTTGTCAACGCGGGGCATGAGCCGCCGTTCCTCGCCAAAGGGAAGGAAGGGTATGCGCCCTGCAGGTTTCACGCGGGCTTTGTTCTCGCGGGCATGGAAGACACGAAGTACCGTGCGGGGAGCATGCAGCTGATGCCGGGTGACCGGATATTTTTGTATACGGACGGCGTAACAGAAGCGACGAATGCGGACGAGGAGTTTTACGGGACAGGGCGGCTGCAGGAAGTGCTCTGCCGCAACGGTGGCAAGTCCCCGGAGGAATTACTGCTTGCCGTGAAGGCGGATCTTGATGACTTCGTGGGCAAAGCGTCCCAGTTTGACGATATTACGATGCTATGTGTCACGTACCGGCAAAGTATGCCGGCAGGGCAGTGATCCCTCTCCCTGCCGGTATTGTTATGTGCGGTTCCGCGGTCGGGGAGGACGGCGGCTTTTTGGTGGGCAGGGGGCGGGGGATTTCCCGCACATTCTATAATTTTCCGGAAGCTGCGATGTATGCCCAAAAAAGTGCGAACGGCGCTTTGATGTTTCAAAAGGGATATTTTTCTGGTATAGTGAAAAAGGGAAAACATAACATCCAAATCCGGATGTTCCTAAATTATCGCAGGAGAAGGAGCAAATGAGATGAAGATAACAAAAACCGTAAACGGAAGCAGCTTATGTCTGGCATTGGAAGGGCGGTTGGATACGACGACTGCGCCGGAGTTTGAGGCGGCGTTAAAAGCTTCCGTCGACGGCATCACGGAGCTTACAATCGACATGAAATTGTTGGATTATCTTTCGTCCGCGGGGCTGCGCATTCTTCTGGGTGCGCAGAAAACCATGAATAAGCAGGGAAGTATGCGGGTGATACATGTCAACGATATGATCCAGGAAATTTTTGAAGTGACGGGATTTGCGGATATCCTCACGGTCGAGGCTTAGAAAACCCGGCGGGCGCAATGCATGGGGCAGGATATGGAAGAAATCAAGGTGAATTATTGTCAAAATTTGAAACCATTATATGAATCGCCGGAATGAATTTTTTCCCGGAAAATAAATTAAGAAAGTATAGAGAGAACGCAGATGGAAGAATTGACGGTGGATGCGACGGTCGAAAATATTGCCAGAGTTACCTCCTTTGTGGAAGAGGAGCTGGAAAAATACGATTGCCCGGTCAAAGCGCAGATGCAGATTGCGGTCGCGATTGACGAACTGTTTGGGAATATCGCGCATTACGCGTACAACCCGGACATTGGCCCGGCGACGGTGCGCGTGGAGGTATCAGGGGAGCCGCTCGCGGTCATCATTACCTTTATCGACAACGGTGTCCCGTATGACCCGTTGGCGAAGGCGGATCCTGACATATCGCTTGGCGCGCAGGAACGGGAATTCGGCGGGCTCGGTATTTTCATGGTCAAAAAGAGCATGGATGAGATCGCCTACGAATATAAAGACGGACAGAACATTTTGCGGATCAAAAAAAGGATTTAAGATTTTGGCTGTGTGCGTATCAAGCTGGAAGGAGAAGTTTCCGGCAAGTTTTGGGAAAGCGGGGGCAGTGCGATGGAAAATGCGAAAATGCAGACCTTTTATGCGGATGAAGTAATCTTGCAGGAGGGGGAGGTCTACCATGAAATGTATAAAATAGTGTATGGCTCCGTGGCGGTTTATGTGAGGTACGGCCACCCGGACGAGCATTTGATCGGGATTTATTCAAAGTCCAAATGCTTCGGGGAGGTGCATGTGCTTTCCGACCAGCCGAGCATATACACGATCATCGCGTATGACGAGGTTTTGCTCATGCGGATCACAAAGGATTCCTTGGAAGAGTTTATCCGCAGCAATCCCCGCAACGCGATCGACATCATGCAAAACATGGTGCATACTTACACACTGATGCAAAAAAACATTGCTCTTTTGCTTGATGACATCAACGAAAAGCAAAATGTAAACCGGAAGCGCACGGAAGATATCAAAAAGAAGATCATGCAGTATGGCGTGGTAGGACTGAACATGTCTGTCGGGGAGGGAAGAAACTTTTTGTGACAGCTTTGTCAGGCAATGTGGCCGGGAACCGGAGTTTGGTTCCCGGCTAAAATTTTATGCCCAAAACTCTTCCAATTCTCTGGAAATCATGTATAATGAAATTATGGGAAAACGTAGCGTGAAAGATAGGCTTTTCTTTTTGAAAAAGATGGTGTATAATAAGCACAGAAGAATCATCTTTGTCTACAGTTTCTGGAAGATTGTGCAGTAAATCCAAATTTAGATTAAAACCACATATTATAAGGAGTAAGAAAATGGAAAACCAGTATGGGAAAATGTCGCTGGCGGAATTGAGGAGCCTGGCCAAAGAAAAGGGCATAACGGGGATTACCTCAAAAAAGAAGCAGGAGCTTGTGGAACTGTTGGAGCGGGCGCAGACCGCGGATCGGAAAGCGGAGCCGGAAGCCCGTGCGGACGGCGGAGGGGATTTTGTGCCGCCGCAGCAGAAGGGGGGGAACCCAGCCGGCAGAAGGGAGGCAATGCCTCCGGAACGAGCGGGAGTTAATACAGCGGGTCGGAAGGAGGCAATGTCCCCGGAGCGAGTGGAAGCCAATACAGCAGACCGGAAGGGGGCGATGCCTCCGGAGCGAGGGAGAGCCAACGCAGCGGACCATGAGGAGGTAATGTTCCCGGAACGAGGGGGAGCTAACACGGCGGATCAGGCGGAGCCAATGCCTCCGGAACGAGGGGGAGCCAGCGCGGCAGGCCGGAAGGAGGCAATGTCCCAGGAACGAGGGGAAGTTAGTGCGGCAGGCCGGAGGGAAGCAATTCCCCCGGAACGGGGCGAGAACCGCAACATCCCCCAGAAAGAGCCAGCCGGCAGGGTTTTCAGGGATACCGCATATACCGTGCCCCAGAGGGATAACACGGCGCAGGGCAGCGAGCGCAGGACGGGATATACGGCGGAAAATACCGAGCGCAGAACCGGTTACGGAACGGACGGAGCCGAGCGTGCAAGGGGGGAGCGCGGCGGTTATGGCGGTATCCACCCGAGGGATAACCGGCAAAAAGGCGGTTACGGGAGGCAGCAGCCGTTTCCCGAAAGAGGGGAGCGCGCCCAGACAAACCCGTATACCAACCAGTATGGCGGGGTGCCGGAACCAAGGGAGGGTGTGTCGCAAAATCCAATGCTCCAGCCGCCGGCCGGCGCAGCTTACCGGCCGAACCAGCCATTGACACAGGAAGAATTGGAACAGCTTGACAGCGGGGAGACAAAGGAAGGGATCCTTGAGATCATGCAGGAAGGCTTTGGCTTTATCCGCTGTGACAATTTCCTGCCGGGCAGTAACGATGTCTATGTGTCACCGATGCAGATCCGCAAAATGAACTTAAAGACCGGCGATGTGATTGTCGGGAATACAAAGATCCGCAGCCAGACGGAGAAATTCAGCCCGCTTTTGTATGTTAATACGATCAACGGGTTTCCGCCGTCGGAGGCGCTCACACGCCCGAAATTTGAGGAATTGACACCAATTTTTCCAAACCGGAGGATCCATCTTGAAACACCCGGCTGCAAACCGGCGATGCGCATCATGGATTTGGTATCCCCGATCGGAAAAGGACAGCGCGGGATGATCGTCTCCCAGCCGAAGGCCGGCAAGACGACACTGTTGAAGCAGGTTGCGCACGCAGTCACAAAAAACCACCCGGAGATGCATATGATCATCCTCCTCATCGACGAGCGGCCGGAGGAGGTTACGGATATCAAGGAATCCATCCAGAGTGACAATGTGGAAGTGATCTATTCCACGTTTGATGAGCTTCCGGAAAACCATAAAAGGGTGTCCGAGATGGTCATTGAGCGCGCAAAGCGCCTGGTGGAGCACGGCAAGGATGTCATTATCCTGCTGGACAGCATCACGCGTCTGGCGCGCGCCTATAACTTGACGGTGCAGTCGAGCGGGCGCACGCTCTCGGGCGGCCTTGACCCGGCGGCGCTGCATATGCCGAAAAAGTTTTTCGGCGCGGCGCGCAATATGCGCGAGGGCGGGAGCCTGACGATCCTTGCGACTGCGCTTGTGGAGACCGGAAGCCGCATGGACGATGTTGTTTTCGAGGAATTTAAGGGAACCGGCAATATGGAGCTTGTGCTTGACCGCAATCTTTCCGAGCGCCGCATTTTCCCGGCGATCGACCTGCCGCGCTCCAGCACAAGGCGGGAGGATCTGCTTCTTAGCCAGCCGGAGATTGAAGCCAATGTGCTGATGCGCCGGGCGTTTAACGGCATGAAACAGGAGGAGGCGGTGGAGCGCATCATCCAGATGTTCGCGTCAACGAAGAACAACGCGGAGTTCATTGAGACAATAAAAAAGACAAAGTTTGCATATTAGGACTTGCCAAGCGGAAAAAGCTATGGTATAATAAGCAAGCTGTTAAAATCATGTGCATCGGTTAGAAATCGCTGCACACAGGATCATGAGAGGTGAAGATTATGAAAGAATCCATTCAGCCGAAGTATTATCAGGCAAAGGTTACCTGCAACTGCGGTAATGAGTTCGTGACCGGTTCCACGAAGCCGGAGATTCACGTGGAAGTTTGCTCCAAGTGTCATTCCTTCTACACCGGCCAGCAAAAGGCCGCAGCCGCACGCGGTGCAATTGACAAGTTCAACCGCCGTTACGGTCTGAATAACAACTAGGACGGGCATAAGAATAGCTGCAGAGGTTTAAAATCAGGCTGAGGTTAGAAGTAATCTCAGCCTGTTTTTCAATGAAGCGATCGTTTGTTTTGGAAACAGGAGGGCAGTCTGTCTCGTGCGGACTGTTGGCGAAATGCCCGCGCAAAAGGGCAGGAAGGGAAAAAGATGAAATCATCGGAGATCGGCGGACAGGCGGTTTTAGAGGGTGTCATGATGAAAAATAAGAACCGTTACGCGGTCGCGGTCCGCAAGCCGGATAACCAGATTGAAATAAAGACAGGGGATTGCCGCAGCATCGGGGAACGAAATGTATTCTTCCGTCTTCCGGTCATCCGCGGGGTCGTGACTTTTGCGGAGTCGCTCGTGCTGGGAATCCGCACATTGACATATTCCTCGGAATTTTTTGAGGATGGGGAGGAAGAGGGAAAGAACGTTTCAAAGACGAAGGAGACACTGCTCGATGCCGGGGTTGTTGTGTTGTCTGTGTTTATGGCGGTCGTGGTTTTCATCCTGCTCCCACTTTTGATCTCAAGTCTTTTGGGGCATCTGCTCCGTTCAGAGACATTAAAGCTGTTGTTTGAGGGTGTGTTGCGCATTGTGATGTTCGTGGCTTATGTTGTGCTGATTGCGAGGGTGGAGGATATCAAGCGCGTTTTTATGTACCACGGGGCAGAGCATAAATGCATTAACTGCGTCGAGAGCGGGGAGGAACTGACCGTGGCGAATGTCAGGCGGCAGACCAGAAGCCATAAACGCTGTGGGACGAGCTTTCTTCTGGTTGTCATGCTTGTGAGCTTTGTGCTTTTCATGTTTATCCGGGTGCGGACGGCATGGCTGCGCTATGTGCTGCGCATCGTGCTGATTCCGTTGATCGCGGGAATTTCTTATGAGTTTATCCGCTTGGCGGGCAGGAGCAATAACAGGATCGTTGCGTTACTTAGCAGGCCGGGCCTGCTCTTGCAGAAGCTGACGACAAAAGAGCCGGACGATTCGATGATCGAGGTTGCGATCGCATCGGTGGAGGCTGTGTTTGACTGGCGGGCGTTCCAGGATAAGGAGGGCATCGCGAGGAAGCGTTTGACGGGGAAGCAGAACAAAGCAGTGCCGGAGCGTGGCGAAAAGCGGCAGGAGAGTGCGGCGGCGGTAGAGGAAGAACTGTCCTCACTTGACCGTCTTTTCGACGCTCCGTCTAAGTCGGAGGAGGAGCTTGCGGCGGCGATCGAAAAACAGATCGGTCTGAAAAACAAGATTTATTCCGGGAAGGTTTCCTCGGCAAGTGCCATGAAAGCTCCGGCGGGCGAGGAGGAAGAGGACGATATCCTGCGCGCGCTTGACCGCTTTTTTATCTATGAGGAAAAGACTGCGGACGCAAGGGGGAATAAGAAGGATGAGGGCTAAATGACCATCGGGGAAGCGTATCATTGGGCAAAGCAGGAACTTGCCGCTGCCGGGATCGCGGATGCGCGCGTGGATGCGGGGCTGTTGCTGAGAAAGCTTACCGGGTTTGGCACGGCTGCGCTGTATTTTGATGCGGAAAGGCCGTTTGATGCAGATTTGTGTGAAAGATTCCGGGATGCCGTTTTGCTGCGTGCGTCGCATGTGCCGCTGCAGTATATTACGGGGGAGCAGGAGTTTATGGGACTGCCGTTTTCGGTTTCGCCCGCGGTGCTGATTCCGAGGCAGGACACGGAATGTCTTGTTGAAAACGCAATGCGCCATTGCAGCGGCAAGCGGGTGCTCGATATGTGTACAGGTTCCGGCTGCATCATCTTAAGCCTGGCAAAATTGTGCTGCCTGAAGTACGCCGCAGGGGTGGATTTATCGGAGGATGCCTTGGCGGTCGCGGCGGGCAATGCAGAGGTTCTTGGGGCGGAAGTGCACTGGATACGGAGTGATCTTTTTGGGGATGTGCCGGGGCTCTTTGATGTGATCGTTTCCAACCCGCCCTATATCCGGACGGGGGAGCTCTCCTCCCTGATGCCGGAGGTGCGTGATTATGAGCCGCGCATGGCGTTGGACGGGGATGAGGACGGGTTGTGTTTTTACCGGAGGATCGCCGGGGAGGCAGGGGGACATCTGTCGGATGGCGGTATGCTTTTTTTGGAGATTGGCTGCGACCAGGCGGAGGCGGTCACACGCCTGCTTTCGGAAAATGGGTTTGGGGAGATTTCGGTCAGCAAGGATTATGCAGGGCTTGACCGCGTGGTTTGCGGACGGTTTACGGAAAATAAATGACTGTGCCGGTTGGGAACCGGAGAAAGATCGCTTGAAAAGAATTGGTTGCAGAACCGTTGAGGGTTTCGTGCAGGGTAACATTTGCAGGGCGATTTACGCAAAAATCAGACGAGATTAAGCGATCGGAGCAGGCATCCGCCGCTTCGGAAAGGGGAATATAGTTATGGAAATGTTTGATAAGCTGGAGGATACCGAGCGCCGCTTTGAAGAGTTGCAGGCGGAACTTAGCGAGCCGACCGTCACGAACGATACGGCGCGTTTCTGCAGGCTGATGAAGGAGCAGAACGATCTCGGCGAGGTGGTTGGTGCATACCGCGAGTACAAGCAGGCCAAGCAGAATATCGAGGACAGCCTTGCCATGCTGGAAGATGAGAGCGACGAGGAGTTGCGGGAACTGGCAAAGGAAGAACTGGCGCAGGGGAAAGCGGATGTGGAGAGTTTGGAGCAGAAGCTTAAGATCCTCCTGCTGCCGAAAGACCCGAACGATGAGAAGAATGTTATCGTGGAGATCCGCGCGGGTGCGGGCGGCGACGAGGCGGCGCTCTTTGCGGCGGAGCTCTTCCGCATGTACTCAAAATACGCGGAGACACAGCGCTGGAAGATTGATATGATGAATATGAACGAAAGCGGGATCGGCGGCTGTAAGGAAGTTATTTTCATGATCGAGGGAAACGGTGCTTATTCCAGACTGAAATACGAGAGCGGCGTGCACCGCGTACAGCGCATCCCGGTCACGGAATCCGGCGGGCGCATCCACACCTCGACGGCGACGGTTGCCATTATGCCGGAAGCGGAGGAGGTTGACGTGCAGCTTGATTTAAACGACTGCCGCTTTGATGTGTTCCGCTCGTCCGGCAACGGCGGGCAGTGTGTCAACACAACGGACTCCGCAGTGCGTCTGACCCATATCCCGACGGGTATCGTGATATCCTGCCAGGACGAGAAATCGCAGTTGAAGAACCGGGACAAGGCGTTAAAGGTGCTTCGTTCAAGGCTCTATGAGATGGAGCTGGAAAAGGCGCATGACGCGGAGGCGGCAGCGAGGAAATCGCAGGTCGGCACCGGTGACCGTTCCGAGAAGATCCGCACCTATAATTTCCCGCAGGGGCGCTTGACCGACCACCGGATCGGGCTGACGATCTACAAGCTGGATAAAGTGATGGACGGCGATATACAGGAGATTATCGACGCGTGCATCGCTGCCGACCAAGCGGCAAAATTAGCGAACATGGCAGAAGGATAAAACAGCCGCTTGGCTGTGAGCCATAACGGCAAAGCTATCAAATATGCCGCGGGAACAGAGAGCTGCCCGGCCGGATCACGGCGATGCGCTCAAGCAGCTTTGATAAAGGAAGCCAAAGCCTTTGGATAGGGGGGGGACTTGATCAACATGTTTGATAAATATTCTTTGCTTCAACGACTTCGCAAACTTCCTTTTTCTGAAAAGGATTACTGGGTAGTTGCTGGCGGCGCTATGGTTTTGCATGGGGTTCGCCCGCAAACACATGATATTGATCTGGGATGTAGTACACGCTTGGCGGATGGATTGGAGCAGCAGGGTTATGTAGTTTCACGCTGTGAAGATGGAACTAGAAAAATCTCATATTCTGAAAATGTCGAGATTTTTGAAAACTGGATTGAGGGTACCGTGGAAATGATAAACGGTGTTCCCGTTGTGTGTGTAGACGGACTTATACAGATGAAAAAGAAACTCGGCAGGGAAAAAGATCTGGCGGATATTGCACTATTAGAAAAGGTGAAAGAAACGCCGGCTTTTGTAAATCGACGTTCATCAGGGACATCCATCTGACGGATGATCGGGAAAAAGCGGCGAAGTAAACAGACATGGCAGAAGGATAAAACAGCCGCTTGGTCGTCTCCTCCGGAGGCAGTAAAAAAACGTGCCCAATACCATAAACCGAAAATGGTATTGGGCACATCAACGTCTACACCCTGCCCGGTATCCCGTCCTCCTCATACTTTCTCTTTAACGCTTCCAATTCCCCGTCCGCATCCATGATCTTCACCGAACCTAATTCATGGTGGATGCCGTTTTCTTCAAGAAACCGGTATGCGAGCATGAACGAGGTATCGTCGAAATTTGTCATGAATTTGTTGTTCACGTTCCGGATATCCCACGCAGGGGTATTGTAGGCCGAGAGGTCGGTATACTGGAAAATCTGCCGGAAGGAATCAAGGCAGATCCGTTTTTGCTGCTGCATGTCCGGCGAGACGGTCTGTGTGTTGAATACGCGCAGATAAACGCACAGCCAGCCCGTTTGGCCCGATGCGAACCACTGGTGCACACCCGCGTACTCCTGCGTCATCAAATGCAGGAAATATTCCCAGTCCGTCGAGACATAGGATGCATCTACCATCGTCTGGATCTGGCTTTCTGTCAGGTTCAGCCCGTATTTTTTGTCAAATTTCGTGACGATCCGGATACGTTTATCCACCGCGTTCGGAAGCTGCGAGGCGCGTGGCATGGCGTTGTTGCGCTCGCGCTTTGTTGTGTAGGAGTTGTAATCCCGGGCATCCGGCTTTTCCTTTTTCGCAAAAATAGCGCGGATGAGCTTATAAATTATGTAGAATGGCAAAGCAGCCATCAACAGCGGCCACAGGATCCAGAATGTGGAAGACGCGGCGGAGAGAATGATAAGGATCACGATGACCGGAAGCCATTTGTTTTTATTTTTCTTGACCTTTTTATAGGATTTCGGTTCGTTTCTGCCAATGAATACCCACCATAACACAAGCAAAATAACAATACTGCCCATAAATACCCTCTTTCTGCGCAGACACACGCATCTATAGCTTAGC
The DNA here is from genome assembly GCA_947053345.1 of uncultured Lachnospiraceae bacterium. Lineage (GTDB taxonomy): Bacteria > Bacillota > Clostridia > Lachnospirales > Lachnospiraceae > RGIG4057. Next base: position 5,531 of record CAMRSM010000027.1, on the reverse strand, counting down.
ACGGGAAAGAGGATTTGTAAAGTAAAGGAGCAGGAATTTTGCCGAAAAAATTTCCCCTGCCCCAAGTATCCTAGCGCCCGAGGATCAGGCAGCTCACGCCCGGCACGATAGCAGTCTCCCCCTTAACTTCCGAAAACGGTTCGGGTCCGGCGTATTCTTCGTTCACGTAAACCGACCACGCGCCGTTTGGGATATAGAACTGCACGGCGGAACGGTTCGGGTTAAAGAGCACGCAAATCTCTTTTAAGGCATCGCCGCCCGCGTGGGAGGACAGCAGAAAGCCCACGGTATTATCCGGGACATCGGCGAGGAAGGAAAGGTGTGTGGCAACATCCTTCGGATCCGCCATACGCAGCGCCGGGTGTGCTCTGCGGAAAGCGATCAGACCGCGGTAGTATTCGTAGACATCGCGGTGCCTGGTCAGATGATCCCATTTAAGCGAGTTGACGCTGTCCGGTGAGCGGTAACTGTTCCCGTCAAAACCTGTGCCGTCCGCGGCGGGTTTTGAGCGCAGAAATTCTTCGCCGGCCTGCAAAAACGGGATGCCCTGCGCGCTCATATAGATGGCGGCGGCAAGCTTATTCATGCGGATGTGAAGAGCTTTCCCGCCGGAGCGGAAGGAGCAGGCAAGTTTGTCCCAAAGCGTAAGGTTGTCATGTGCGGAAACATAGTTGACACACTGTGCCGGGGAGGAAGCCCAGAAAGCATCTGCAGAGTGGACTTTGCCAAGATCAAGCTGCGGGTGCGGCGTGCAGCCGCAGATGCCGAAGCGGATGTCCTCGCAAAGCTTTTTTTTACCTGTCACAAAACCCTTGTCACGCGCGTCGAATACATTTCCCTTGATGGCATCGCGGAGGTTGTCATTGAACGCGGCGACACCGGGGATGCGCGCGATATTTTGTTTAGTCGCGCGCATATGTTCCGCGAGGGGGGAAGGACCGCCCGTCCAACCCTCCCCGTACATTAAAAGCTCTGGGTTGACCGCGTCAAGGCGCGCGCGGATAGCCTGCATCGTGCCGATGTCGTGCAGCCCCATCAGGTCGAAGCGGAAGCCGTCAATATGGTACTCCTCGGCCCAATATGCGGTCGAATTTACAAGAAAGTTTCGTACCATCGCGCGTTCAGTGGCGGTTTCGTTGCCGCAGGCGGACCCGTTTGCAAAGCTGCCGTCGGGGTTCATGCGGTAATAATAGTACGGCACGAGGCGGTTGAAATGGGAGTCCGCCGTGGCGGTGTGGTTGTAGACCACATCCATGATTACGCCGAGCCCTGCGGAATGCAGAGCCTGGATCATTTCTTTCATCTCGCGGATGCGGGCGGCGGCATCCGTGGGATCGCTGCTGTAAGAACCCTCCGGGATGTTGTAATTTGCCGGGTCATATCCCCAGTTAAAGACCGGGGCAAGCTCGTTTACTGAAGCATAGTCAAAACACGGCAATAGGTGAACGTGGGTCACGCCGAGTTCCCGGATATGGTCGAGCCCGGTCGCAAGACCTGCCTTATTGTGCGTGCCGCTTTCCGTAAGGCCGAGGAATTTCCCTTTCGCGCAGATGCCGGAGGAGGCATCCACCGAGAGGTCGCGGATGTGCAGTTCATAAAGGATGGCATCGGTGGGGGAGGCGAGTGCAGGGCCGTGGTCAGACTCCCAGCCTTCTGGGTTTGTTTTTGCAAGGTCAACGACAACGGAGAGGATGCCGTCCGCCGTGCAGGCGCGCGCATAGGGATCGGTTGTCTCCTGCGTTTTCCCGTCAATGGTAACAAGGTAAGTATAACAAGTACCGTGCAGGCATTTTGGTGTCCGGTAGACCCATACGCCGCGGCCGGATTTTTTGAGTGGGATACAGGCGGCCGTGGATGCGTCTGCCAGCGGGGAAACATTGCTTATCTTATCGTGGGACGGAGTTTTCCATCCCCGGCATTCCGGCGCAGATCCGTCGGATAAATGTGGGGGATTTATAGGGCAAGAAGCAGCGCCTTTTGCATACAGGCAGACAAAGACGGCTTCCGCGAGCGGTGACCAGACAAGAAAGGCAGTGCCGTCCTCCGTGCAGGAGGCTCCGAGGTCGTCCCCGTCGTAAGTAAAGTTGTGATGGAAAGTTTCGGAATCGTAGAGCGCCTGTTTTGCCGCAATTTGTTTTTTTGTCAAAGATCCGGATGGTTGCTTCATAGATTACCTCGTTTCTGCACAATTTCAGTGCTTGATAGGGTATGCGTCCGTTTAAAAAATATTCCTGAGATGATTTTACCATAGCAAAAGGGAAAAGTCGAGAAGAACTGTATTGAGATTTCGAAAAAATTCGAAAATCCGGTTGCATAAAATTATGATGTGCAGCTGCAAATGCTTTAAAAAGTGTAATAATAAGCAAAAAGAGATGGAAAAGCGAAAAAGATTATGAGCCTGTTCACATTAATCTTTACAACAGAAAACCTGTATGGTAAAATAAACCTATGGAACTAACAAAAAAACAGTTTGCAAAAATCGAACATCTTATGCCTGTCGCAAGGAAACCAGCTACCATACCGAATTACCAGTTCCTTTGTGCTCTGCCCTACATCATAGAAAATGGCTGCAAATGGAGGGCACTGCCGAAAGAGTACGGGAACTGGCACTCGGTTTACATGAAGTTCAGCCGGTGGTCGAAAAACGGCACAATCCAAAAAATCTTTGGTGAGATGCAAGAAATGGACCTTATAAAAACCGGCACGGATGTCCTTTGTATTGACAGTATAAGCTCTAACAGCTTAAGCAACAAGATGGATTAAAGTAGTTGATTTGGTTTGCACGAAATATTTGAAAGCCCTGATTTGATAAGTATTTGGAATTGCTGAATGCGGGGAACAATTTGCATCTTGGTCAAAGTGGCAAAGATCATGACCAAGATAGTCATGATGTGGTTATGATGATTTTAGATTTTTGTAAAGAAGCAAGAACTATATCGGAAATCATGGAACAATTTGTATTTGAGAGTCGGACAAGCTTTAGAAGAAAATATTTGAATACTTTCGTGAAGGAGGGGAAATTAAAAATGACGTTGCCAGATAGACCAAAAAGTAAAAATCAAAAATATTATTTATGACCGCATCATGATCAAAATGGTTATGATGTGGTCATGATGTAAAGAAAAATGTGAATTTGCTACACAGTGTGTAGCGAATTGTGGCAAAGGGGCTTTAGAGAAACAGCGGCAATTTGAACTGAAACAGCAGAAAAAGAAAGAAAAGCATAGTGGCAGGTAATATCTACTCTCACAATTATGCTGAAAGGGAGGGCTTATGAAAAAAAGTGATAATTTAATATATAACTTGTCAAAGAAAATGTTGATTTTTTTATTTATATATTATTTTACCATTTTAATTTGTGGAGGTATTATAGCAATTAGTATTGCATGTAACTTAGTGCAAGAGTTGAATCAAGAGCAAATTATAAAAATGGCATTTATTGTATCTATTGCAGTTAGTGGAATGTTATGTAGTATTCAATACATCAAGAGATTATATAAGGCTTGTTTGACAGATAGGATTGAAACTCATGATGACATAGTAAAATATATTGGAAATATTACATATTTTGTTTTTAGACCTTTTTTTGCACTTGCATTTTCGATTGTAATGGTATTTATGTTATTATCTGGAATGTTTATTGTAACTGGAAATTTAGATTATATATTAAATATAAAATTTATATATTTGTGTGTGGTTCTGTCTGGCTTCTTGGGATTTTCAGTTGGGAATTTATTAGATAGGTTTGAGAAAATTAGTAAAGAAAAAATTTCTAATATTTTATAAAAATGAAAGGATTGTGACATATGGCTAATGAAAGAAAAATGCTAATTAAAGAATTACAGAAATTAGCAGAGGAAGTTTTGGCATTAAAGCAAGAGCATCGTCAAAAAAGACCTATTGTTATTGAATTTAGCGGTTCACCTAAGGCTGGAAAGACATCTTGTATTAATTCTTTAGAGTTGTTTTTGAAACGAAATGGTTTTACAGTCAGTATTGTACAAGAAAGAGCAAGTGTGTGTCCTGTTAGTGATAAGCAAAGTCCAATGTTTAATTTATGGACTGCATGCACGTCGTTGGCAGGTCTTATTGGAACATTGGAAAATAAAAAAAATCAGGTGGATGTATTAATATTAGATAGAGGAATTTTTGATGCTTTGTGTTGGTTTCAGTGGCTTGTTGATAACAAAAAAATGGAAAAGGAGCAAAAAGAAACAACAGAGAGCTTTTTGCTTATGGAAGAATTAGTAAAGTGCATTGACATTGTGTTTGCTTTTTGTGTTTCACCTAAAGTGTCTATTGAAAGGGAATATGCGACATTGCTTACAGATAAGTTGGGGAGCATAATGAATGAAAAAGTATTAGGGGAATATTTGAAGTCAATTGAGGATACAATAATTAATAAGTGTGACTTTTTCCATAAGGTGTTTAAAATCGAAACCTCTTGTAAAAATCAAGATGAGGTAGGTAAGGAGGTCACAAAAATAACTCTTGACACATTAAAGGATCTTCTTATGGAGCGTATAGGATATTTTGAAAAAAATGAAGCATTAATAAATGTATTACTATCTAAAAAAGTGTTCGATTATAACCAGTTAGGGGATGTATTAAGCCCAATTAAGTTTGATTTGAGAGATAAAGTTGAAGAAAATTTTGAGTTTTTACAACCCATACCAATAGCTATCATTACTAATAAGAAGAAAAACAAAATCTTAGTGATTAAAAAGAATAAAAACGCAGTGTCTGAATCTTCGCCTGAACGAGATAAAATTTTGCTTTATATTGGTGGGCATATGCGTTATGAAGATGCAACGGAGGTAACTTGTCATGATTTTATTTCTATCTGTAAAAGCACTTTAAAAAGAGAGATTAAGGAGGAAATAGGCATTTCTATAGCATTAAACGGCATACAACCGTTTTATATATACACTCCCACTAATGAGCGAAGTGAAAAGCATTTGGCAGTATGTTTCTTTGTTCCTATTGAGGAGGAAGGAATAAAATTGCGTTTGGATTCTAATGAACTTATACTCAATAAGGGTAAAAGTAAAAGTGGAAGATTTTTGACTATAGATGAAATATGCCAAGAACCTGAATTAGAACAATGGAGTAAAATGATTTTAAAGCATTGTTTTGACGTGGAATATAAATCAAGCAGTCAATTATCATTATTTGATGACTAATATAACATTTTAATGTATATAGAAATTGGAAGAATTTGACTTTTATGAACCTATTTAGCATCTTTACAAATGCTAAAAAAGTGATATAGTATTTATAAAAAACGAAAGCGTGATGCAAAATGAGAAAACTTATTCAAGTGATATCACACGGGAGCAGTTTGAAGCCATACAGGCGGATCTTTCTGCCGCCAAAAAATTTACCCATTCCCGAACATATGACTTATACGCTATCTTCTGTGCTATCCCATATCTTCTAGAGCCTGTTCACATAAAAACAGCGTCAAAAATCATGGCAAGCATAACCACAGAAAGGAAAATGGAACTGCGCTTATCATAACGGGTAAAAAC
>CAMRSM010000026.1 GCA_947053345.1 uncultured Lachnospiraceae bacterium | reverse complement strand
GCAATGCATGGAGCTGACTGCTACTAATAGGCCGAAGGCTTGACCGAAAGGTTTGTAAAAGAATGGGTGAATTCTGAGGATTGTTGTTCAATGTGAGTTGAAATGACAATCCGGTTGGTAAAAAGTACTTGCCAACCGGATTGTAAAATGCTATAATAAGAAAGTAAGATTATTTTTTATTATATGGCCTAATGGCTCAGTTGGTTAGAGCGCCGCCCTGTCACGGCGGAGGTCGCGGGTTCGAGTCCCGCTTAGGTCGTTTCATTGTAGGTGTATTACATCTTTAGTGAAGAACATATGTTTTTGCATGGAAGTTTAGCTCAGCTGGGAGAGCATCTGCCTTACAAGCAGAGGGTCATAGGTTCGAACCCTATAACTTCCATTTTATAAATTGATTTTCGCTTTCGTGCCGATGTGGCTCAATTGGCAGAGCAGCTGACTTGTAATCAGCAGGTTATCGGTTCGAGTCCGATCATCGGCTTATAAAATATGGATGGGTTCCCGAGTGGCCAAAGGGGACAGACTGTAAATCTGCTGGCACTGCCTTCGAAGGTTCGAATCCTTCCCCATCCACTTGATTGTTGCTATAAAGATGGCAATGATCTTATGTATTATCGCGGGGTGGAGCAGTCTGGAAGCTCGTCGGGCTCATAACCCGAAGGTCATAGGTTCAAATCCTATCCCCGCAATTTCCTCAATTTAATAGTATTGCATGCCCAGATAGCTCAGTTGGTAGAGCAGCGGACTGAAAATCCGCGTGTCACTGGTTCGATTCCGGTTCTGGGCATTTCTTTATGGGACACTAGCTCAGTCGGTAGAGCACTTGACTTTTAATCAAGTTGTCGCGGGTTCGATTCCCGCGTGTCTCACGCCTTCAAGACAGCAGCAGATAAGGGATTTACGATAAAACCTAATATCTGTAGCTGTTTTTTTTGTGTGTAGCTCGAATTATGTTTTGATTTTCTCGAAACGCCCCTAAAATTACTTTGTATTATTTTATACTCATCCCCTGTTTTTTCCTCATAGAATTTTAGTTAAATCTTTTGAACCTTTTCCCTTTTAAAACCGTCTATATATTATAAGAATAGGACAGTACGTTAGATATCCGTTTTATTCTTTGTCTATTCTTTAGGTAATAAGCAGTATGGAACCAAGATACGTAATGCATGGGAGGGGTATCATGAAGTTTAAGGAAATCACGGTTTGTCTGGATATGTATGGGTGCCCAAACCGTTGTAAGCATTGCTGGCTGGGGATAACTCCTAATGGCAATATGGAAGTTTCAGAAATCAGATCCGCCGTGAACGGATTTAAATCCTTTGCTGAGCATGTACAAGTATATGATTGGTATCGGGAACCGGATTATAGGGACAATTATAAAGAACTTTACAGGCTTTGTAACCAGCTTTCCAGTCGGCCAATACAACATTTTGAACTGGTGAGTTTCTGGAGGCTTGTCCGCGATACAGAATATGTTAAATGGCTTTCTTCCATCGCCTTAAAAAGTGCACAGTTGACGATTTTTGGATGTGAGGAGACTACAGACTTTTATATCGGCAGAAAAGGAGCATATAAAGAAATATTGGAAGCGATTGAGATATTGATCAATCATAAGATTTCTCCGCGCATCCAGACTTTCATCAATAAAAACAATATAGATGAACTGGAACATATCGAACGTTTAATTGAATTTCTTGATTTGGAAAATCGCTGCATGGATTTTGGCGGCCATTTTTCCTTTTTTCTGCATCAAGGATCCTGCGACGGTGAAAATGAAAAATTGTATGATATCAGAGTTACTTCCGATGATCTGCCAAGAATCCCTGCGTTGTTAAAAAGCTACACTTTGAAACATTTTGGGAAGAATAATATTATGGATGTCTTTGGGAGAACAGAACAATCCCTTTATGAAGAGTTATCGACAGATCATTCAACATCAACTTATGTAAATGTCAGTCCGGTATTTTACATTGATAAAGATTTTAATGTATATCCCAATATAACTGCCCCATCACTGCCGTGGTGTCTTGGAAACCTAAAAAAGGATGGGGTTGGAACAGTGCTTGATAATTACATCGAAAGCAACAGTCTTGCCCAGCGGACACGGCTGACGGTTCCGCTATGCGATATTGTAAAATCAAAAGGTGACAAAACGAGTAAGCGTCTGTTTACCAAAGACGATTATATTACTTTTGTATTAAACAAGTATTGTAGATATTGATATGATAAGTTGTTCTGATATGTTACCCTGTGAGCCAGTAAAAATCTGCCGAAAAAAATGAGGTTTATCATGAATAAGCTGGAAATATTTGAGTTGTTGCTGCAGGAATGTAAAAACTCCGTAGAACGTACCGTTTTCTTCCGCATTTCCCCGCGGGCGGATGCGGAGGATGTGCTGCAGGAAGTATATTTGACGGCATACCGCAAGTTTGAAACACTGGAGAACCGTTCAGCGTTTAAAGCGTGGATAATTAGCATAGCGCGGAATAAATGCGTGGATTATTATCGCAAAAAGGCGGCAGTCATGGAGTTTCCGATGGAGATTCTTTCCGGGCGGATTATGGTGTATGGACGCTATGGGGTGCGGGAACGGGGTCATGTGAGGGAAGCATTGGAACAACTTAGCGATAAGGATCAGAATATTTTAAAGCTGTATTATTTTCAAGGGCTGCCGCAGACGGAAATTGCGCGGAAGCTGCGGATACCGCTTGGTACGGTAAAAAGCCGGTTGTATGCGGCACGGGAAAATTTTCGGAAAATCTATCTTTCGCATTTGAAAACAGATGATGTGTTAAGCGGAGGGGATGAAAAGGAAACACAGAAAAGGAGAGGAACAGTGAGGGCGGAGGCTTCTGGAACAGAATTGATGCAGGAAGAAACCGTATGGCATCGGTTCACTGGGACAGAGATAAAACAAAGGGAGACCCAAATAAAATTGACCGGCACAAAGAGAAAGGGCAACAAAACAGCAGGGATAGAATCGGGGACGACCCGAACAGGGCAACTTCAGACAACCCAAAAAAGGGAACAATGGACAAAGGAAACGGCAGAAATAAAGACAATGAGACCGGAGGTAAAAGCAATGGAAAATGAAATGATTAAGGAAACAATACAGAAGAAAGAAACAGCCGACAGAGAGACAAAGCAAAACTGCAAAGAGAGTGATTGCTGTACGGCAACCACAAAAACACGGGAAGCCCGAAAGGCAACGGTTCTGCCGGAATTTCTCCCGGAGTACATTATTACAAAATCGCAGGAGCCGCCGTTTGAGACCATATGGGAGGAATTGCAGGGCTGGATGATTGTACCGCGTCTTGGGGAACAGCTGACATGGGGGCTATATGAGCTGCCGTCGCGCAGGCGCACGGAATATACGGAGCTTGTTGTGGCAGGGCGTGCCCAGGTTCACGGAATTGATGGGGTCGAGATCATTGCGATGCAATATAACGCGGAAGATTATTACCGGACGGGCAGTGTAAACGAGATGGAGCGGAGATTTGTGGCACAGCTGACGGACACTCACAGCCGGTATCTGGCAGAGAGCCATGTTGAGAACGGTGTGCGCAAATGTTATACTTTTTTGGATGGGGACAGTTTTACAAGAAACTGGGGATTCGGAGAAGATAACTGTGGGAATGAAATCCATGTGAGGGCAAAGGGAATTTTGCAGCGCGGGGGAAGCACGGTTACGGTTCATTCGCATAACGGAAAATGCGGCAGTATGGATGTTGTTGGAAGGTATACAGTAAATATTGGCGGAAAAAGTTACGATACTATATGCGTGATGGATGTGGAAAGCTTCGATGACGCGGTTGTAACGGAAAGTTATATTGACAGAAACGGAAGAACTGTACTTTGGCGGAGGTTTAACCGTGACGATTGGGCTCTCGCCCATTTTGGCGGGAAGAAGTGGAGTGAGATGCTGCCGGACAATGAGAAGCTCACGGTCGGCGGCAGCATCTATGTACATTGGTATGACTGTATTTCGGACTATATTCTGTAAAGTTTATCTCGTGGTATCCATTTTCTTTTTCAGCGTTTTGGACTTGTCAGGGAAAGAATCCAGGTATCACACCTAGCGTTTCAGACTGCGGATCCGATCCAAATAAGCTTCCCGTTGGATGTCCCCATATCCCGTGATGGCATCCGGTACGCGTTTTGATAGTTTTGGCTCATCCCCGGAGGGGATACAGTATTTTTTCCGGTCGGCTGTCCGCACGATTGTCCGGTAAAAATTGACTTCGGTATCAAGACCGGGCGTTGGGCTCCCTATGCGGAAAAAACTGTGGGAACGGTAAATCCAGTGCACTGACGAATAAGGAAGCAAAATCTGAAAAGATAACCTGTGAGTATCGTGGAAGCAAAAGCAGCGCTGCGTGTAAATCACCGGCGGTTTTCCGGTTTCAAAAGTATCACATAGTTTTGCGAGAAGCTCCTGCTGTTCCTGTTGCGGGAGCTTATTGTATTGAGCTAAAAATCCCCTGTACCAACGCTTGATCATTACATATACAGAAATAATCGGAATCAGATAAAATGCGAACAGACCAAGCAAAAAGAGAAGATTCCGTGAATTGTTGAGCAGTTCCCGGTGGATAAACCGGGCAAAATCACGCGGCATTGTGGACAATGTGCCGCCCGACATGAAGTATGTAAACAATATTGGCCCGACATTGACGAGCACAATGAGAATGACAACAATACGGAAGACACGCATTTTACCAGCCAGAAGCTGCCGCAGTGGATCGGAGCGAAAACGCGCTGCCGAGCGGGCTGCGGGGGAGTGGGTGGATTTATAAGGGTAGGAATTAACAGTGCGGGGTGAATTATAGGTCAGGGAAGGCGTGTGCAAATACCCACTCTCTTCTTTACTGGCTGGGGACTGTATATTTGCCGTAACCGCGGCAACAAGTTCGGCGGTGGCGGCGGCATCTAAATGTACGGTCATTGTATATAGGCCATTGGCAAAGGAAGCATGGGCGGATGGATGTATGGTACGGAAAAGAATGGTATTCATTTCGTCGGGATATGGTTCGTTCGGCTTGATGGAGACACGTGTCAGCTGTTCCACCGGCAAGATCAAAAGCCTTCCGGTGTTTTGGAAAGCCGTGGCCTGCAGGGAAGTTTCCTGCTGCGGCATCAGAAAGATATACTTTTCCGTGATTACCTCCGTCCCGTTTGTATACAGCGGGGAGCATAGAGCCAAAATAATTTCGTTGTAGACGGTGTCAAAGTCCCCGAAACTTTGGATTTGGCGGCCGATCGCGGAATGTTTTACAAAAAATCTGGCACAGAGCAGGCGCGGCAGAAGTAAAAAAACAAATAGAAAAACAGCAAAGCCAATGATGGCAGGCATGGTTGACCTGCCGCGGAGGGACGAATATGGGATTAAGAAAAAAAGGATGGATAAAACAGCGGCAGGAAGCAGCAGGCGTAGTTTTGCCGTTTCCTGGGACATCCAGCCACGCATATATTTGCGCGCCGAAGTGGTTTGGTCTTCTTGTCCATCATGAGTTTTGGTCATAGGGAAACCTCGCTTTCTTTACAAATTGCCATGTATTCGGTGCGGGAAAACATACCCGGGGATGTGGTACAACGTTTAGGATATTTATGAAAGGCTGCAGTTTATGTACGTGGGAGCAAAGCCACATCGGCACAAAAGTCCCTTGCCTAACCAGTTTATCATAAAATGAAAGTTTTGGGAAGATGGATTGATGTTTTTGCGGCGAAGAGTTATAATCAAGAAAACAATCCGTTAGGCAGAAAAGGGGGAAATATATGGCAGTCATAAAACGGTTTTTCTTTGACGGGGATGATATGCGGGAAGAGGAAGCTGCAAAAAAAAGTGGTATAGGGAATACAGAAAATATGAAAAGGAAAGAAGGGGCAGCAGAACAGCAGGGAAATCACACAGCGGCACCGGACAAAAAAACGGAATCGGGCGATGAGGAATTGTGTATGCTTGTTTCCGCTTTGTTGGGGAAAAACGGGAAACAATACGCCAGAGTTTCATTCGTGCGCGGGGAGGATACTGCAGAGGGAATTGTGCCGGACGGCAGGTTGGAACATGTCAGCGGCTTTTCGGAAGAGGAAGCGGCAGGCTTAAAACTTTATTTAGCGGCAAACAAAGACACAATTCTTGCGCAGGCAAAACAGATTGACCCGCTGACAAACTGGCTGCGTACACCGCCAGGAAAATAGGAAATATTTGCATAGCTTTTAATGGCTTTTTCCATGGCTTGCATTTCTGTGCCAGCGGGGAGTCAGCCGCCAGCTACGGTGTCCATCCGTTCAGGTTGCCTGTGCGGACCGCCGTGAAGATTCTTTCGAGGATGCCCGGATTTTCCCGGTTGAGGCGGCGCATAAGTTCCTCTATATATTGGCGGCGTGTCCTGCCGTCGGCGGGGCAGGGGCTTTTTACGACCGGGAGTCCCGCTTTATTGGAAAAGCCGATGACATCCGCTTCTTTCATAAAGAGCAGCGGACGGATGACGGTGAGCCCGCAGCGGTCAAGGTAGGTTACGGGCTCAATCGTCTGGAAACGTCCCTCGTAAAAAAGGGATAGGAACAGTGTTGCGATCACGTCATCCCGGTGATGTGCGTAAGCAATTTTGTTGCAGCCTGTGTCCTGCATGGCATGATTCAGGGCTCCTTTGCGCAATTTGGCACACAGAGAACAGGGATTTTCTTCCTTCCGCTCCTCAAATATGATTTTTGCGATTTCGGTTTTCACAATGGTGTATGGCACACCGAGTTCCCCGCATAAAGCTTTGATACACTCAAAGTCAAGATTGCCGAAGCCGAGGTCAACCGTGACGGCATGCAGCGTAAAAGGTTTTGGATAAAAGCGCATAAGTCCGTGCAGGGCAACGAGCAGTGTCAGACTGTCCTTGCCGCCGGAAATGCCTACGGCGATATGGTCATTTTCCTGTATCATGTTATAATAGTCAAGTGCACGGCGCACTTGGCTCATTACCTGTTGTAATGTCATAATATCCTCATTCCTGTGTTTCTGTCTGCGCGGTGTTGCGCATAGTATTTGTTAGTTTTTGCTATTTGCTATATTTTCGGTTACGGAGGCTGTGGGTTTGGGAATACCGCAAGCCGGTTCCTGCTTAGGGATGGTTGAAAACGCGGCTCTCAAGATCTGTTTCAGGTTTCCAACAAATGCAAGGAACGAATTACTCCGGCTATATCGTAGTATGTTTTACTTCCATTGTCAATCCTGTAATTTCCGGTAAAAAAATTTGCTTTCCTTCCTGACTTTGGTATAATGGTCATAGAGCAAAATTGTGAATCAAATCGTCATGAACTGGGCATAAAAGATGAAAGGAGAGGGTGAATCATGGATGATAAGATAGCGCGGCTCGCTGAAATGCTCCGGGAGAGCAGCAATATTGTGTTCTTTGGGGGAGCGGGTGTTTCGACTGCCAGTAATATCCCGGACTTCCGCAGCGCAGGGGGGATTTTTTCGCAGAAGCTAAAAACACACCTGACTCCGGAACAGTTGGTATCGCACACGTTTTATGTGCGCTATCCGGAGGAATTTTATGATTTTTACAAAAGCCACCTGCTCTACCCGCTGGCAAAGCCGAACGACTGCCATATCGCGTTGGCAAAGCTTGAGGATATGGGGAAACTCAAGGCGGTCGTGACGCAGAACATTGACGGACTGCACCAGGCGGCGGGCAGCAGGACAGTTTACGAACTTCACGGATCCGTACTGCGCAATTATTGCACGGAATGCGGTCAGTTTTATCCGATGGAATATGTACATGATGCAAAAGGGGTTCCATTTTGTGAAAAATGCGGGGGAAGGATCAAGCCGGATGTGGTGCTGTACGAGGAGGGACTTGACCAGAAGATTATAACCGGGGCAGTGCGGGCGATCGAGGCGGCGGATATGTTGATCATCGGAGGGACTTCCCTTGTAGTTTACCCGGCGGCCGGGCTGATCAATTATTTCCGCGGAAGGCATCTGGTGCTGATCAACAAGAGCGTAACGCCTGCGGACAGCGAGGCGGAGTTGGTGATCAATGACGATATCGCGTGGGTAATGAAGAAAAGTGTGGACGTTTTGGCGGAATAATTCCCGTGTTGTCCGGCTTGCAGTTTTTCCTTGCATAAACGCCATTTTAAAGGAAAAACCGCACAATTTGCACGAAGGAAAGCGATATTTCACTTGCCATTTTCAGCAAATTATAGTATAATTTAGAAGAAGTAAAACTATTTTACAATTTGTTAAAAGTTTGGGTTTAACATCCAAGCAGAAAGAGCGGGCAGGGTCATGCCTCTGTCTGTGTACAAGCTATGAGAATATTTTTAAAAGGAGGATTTATAAAATGAAATTTTTTATCGACACAGCCAATGTGGAAGACATCCGGAAAGCAAATGACATGGGTGTGATTTGTGGTGTGACAACGAACCCGTCCCTCATCGCGAAGGAAGGCAGGGATTTTAACGAAGTCATCAAGGAGATCACTTCGATCGTGGATGGACCGATCAGCGGCGAGGTGAAGGCGACGACGGTTGACGCAGAGGGCATGATCAAGGAAGGCCGCGAGATTGCGGCGATCCATCCGAACATGGTTGTTAAGATCCCGATGACTGTTGAGGGCTTAAAGGCAGTGAAGGTGCTTTCTGCAGAGGGTATCAAGACAAATGTCACGCTGATTTTTTCTGCAAACCAGGCATTGCTTGCGGCAAGGGCTGGCGCGACTTACGTTTCCCCGTTCCTCGGCCGTCTTGATGATATTTCCACACCGGGTATCGACCTGATCCGCAACATCGCGGAAATTTTTGATATTTACGGTCTTGAGACAGAGATTATCGCGGCAAGCGTACGCAACCCGATCCACATTACAGACTGTGCCCTTGCAGGAGCCCATATCGCAACGGTTCCTTACAGCGTTATCGTACAGTGCACGAAGCATCCGTTGACCGATCAGGGTATCGAGAAGTTCAAGAAAGACTATGAGGCAGTTTTCGGCAAGTAAGAGGCAGTAGATGGAACTCAAAACAGTATGCACCTTCCCTCTGCCGTGAAAGGGCAGTGGGAAGGTGCATACGGAACTCAATATGGAGGATTTTTGGTATGAGCAATATTGATACAATGTCAGTAAACGCGATCCGCGTGCTGGCAGCAGATGCCGTACAGAAGGCAAACTCCGGTCATCCGGGGCTTCCGCTTGGCAGCGCGGCGATGGCTTATGAGCTTTGGGCAAAGCATATGAACCACAATCCGGCGAACCCGGATTGGCCGAACAGGGATCGTTTCATCCTTTCGGGCGGTCACGGTTCTACCTTGCTGTATTCGCTTCTTCATCTGTTTGGATACGGCCTGACAAAGGATGACTTGATGCAGTTCCGCCAGCTTGACTCCCTGACTCCGGGCCATCCGGAGTACCGCCATACAAGAGGCGTTGAGGCAACGACGGGACCGCTTGGGGCAGGTATGGGTATGGCGGTCGGTATGGCGGCGGCGGAAGCACATCTGGCAGCGAAGTTTAACAAGGAAGGTTATCCGGTTGTTGACCATTACACCTACGTACTTGGCGGCGACGGATGTATGATGGAAGGTATCTCTTCAGAGGCATTTTCCCTTGCCGGCACATTGGGGCTTGGCAAGCTGATCGTTTTATATGATTCCAACCAGATTTCGATCGAGGGCAGCACGGATATCGCATTCACCGAGGATGTGAAGAAGCGCTTTGAGGCGTTTGGTTTCCAGACGCTTGTAGTGGAAGACGGCAATAACCTCGAGGAGATCGGCAAGGCGATCAAGGAGGCAAAGGCGGACAAGACCCGCCCGACGATGATCACCGTAAAGACACAGATCGGTTTCGGCTGCCCGGCAAAACAGGGCAAGGCGAGTGCGCACGGCGAACCGCTGGGCGATGACAATGTAAAGGCGCTCAAGGAGAATATCGGCTGGCCAAGTGACGAACCGTTCTTTGTTCCGGATGAAGTATACGCAAATTACAGGGATATCGCGTCGGCAAAGGCTGAGGTTGAGGATGCATGGAACAAGATGTTCGCGGAGTACTGTGCGAAGTATCCGGAGATGAAGAAGGCATGGGATGAGGAATTTGACCTTGAGGTTGCCAAGAAGCTGATCGACGACGAGAGTTTCTGGGCATATGATGAAAAGCCTGAGGCAACCCGCAATCTTTCCGGACAGGTGCTCAACCGCCTGAAGGACAAGGTTCCGAACCTTATCGGCGGTGCGGCCGACCTTTCCCCGTCCACCAAGACCTATATGAAGGATATGGGTGATTTCTCGAAGGCGGATTATGCGGGCAGGAATATGCATTTCGGTGTTCGTGAGCTCGCGATGGCGGCAATCGGCAATGGTATGACGCTGCACGGCCTGCGCGCGTTCGTTTCGACCTTCTTTGTATTCAGCGACTATGTAAAGCCGATGGCGAGACTTTCTTCGATCATGAAGATTCCGACCACCTACGTGCTGACGCATGACAGCATCGGTGTCGGTGAGGACGGACCGACCCATGAGCCGATCGAGCAGCTTGCGATGCTTCGTTCGATGCCGAATTTCCATGTATTCCGTCCGGCGGACGCGACCGAGACGATCGCGGCATGGTATTCCGCAGTGACTTCGATTGAAACACCGACTGCGCTGGTACTCTCCAGACAGAATCTTCCGCAGTTGGCTGGATCGTCCAAAGAGGCGTTAAAAGGTGCTTATGTGCTGGAAGATTCCACGAAGGAAGTTCCGGACGCGATCATCATTGCCACGGGTTCCGAGGTATCCCTTGCGGTTGAGGCGAAAGCACAGCTTGCGAAGGACGGCGTTGATGTGCGTGTTGTTTCCATGCCTTGTATGGACATTTTCGAGGAGCAGTCCGACGAGTACAAGGAGTCGGTACTTCCGAAGGGTGTCCGCGCAAGAGTGGCAGTGGAAGCGCTCGGCGATTTCGGCTGGGGCAAGTATGTCGGGCTTGACGGCAAGACGATCACGATGAAGGGCTTCGGCGCTTCGGCACCGGCTGCGACACTGTTTAAGAAGTTCGGCTTCACGACAGAGAATGTTGTGGCAGCAGTGAAAGAAGTATTATAGGATTGTCATGTATTTATAGCGTGTAAATCATTTGCAGGCACATGTGCCTGAATGTCAGGACAGTCTGAAAGTTTATAATAGCGTATAAGGGGGACTCCCTTTTCCGGAAAAGTCCGATGGACTGGTTTTCGGGAAGGGAGTTCTTTTTTCTTGCATTATATTGTCAAATATGCTAAAATAAAGACAGATTTATAAATTTGTCTTTATTTTGGGAGGAAGGACGGGATGCCAAAAGTAGCTTATTCGGAGAAGAACAGGGAAAATATCCGGAATGTGCTGATTGCGGTCGGCCTTGAACTGATGGTGAAGCAGGGGATACAGCACACGACCGTTGAGCAGATTTATAAAAGGGTTGGCATATCACGGACTTTTTTCTATTCTTTTTTTCCGACAAGAGAAGATTTGGTTGTGGAAACAATATATTTACAGCAGCCGAAGATTATTGCATATGTACAGAAGCTGATGTCAGACCCTGCTTTGAGCTGGCGTGAGGCGGTCAGGAAATTCCTTTATTCCTGCTGTTACGGTGAGAAAAATGGTATCGCAATATTGACAATCGAGGAACAGCAGCTAATTTTCAGGCGTTTGTCAAAGGAAAGCTACAAAGTGTTCCGAGAAAAGCAGGCGCGCCTTTTCGGCAATATTCTGGAGATTTTCGGTGTAAAGGCGGATACAGACACCATTAACCTTTTCACGAATTTGAGCCTGACGGTAATGATCGTGCGCAGGGCAATTCCGGATACCCTGCCGCTATTTGTCCCGGAGGCGGCGGATGAAACGATTGAGTTCCAGATCAATGCTATAGTAGATGCCCTGGAAAAGCGAAGGCAAGAAAGTCAAGTACAGGCGGATTAGCTGAATTGAAGTTTGTCCGGGCAGCATGTTTGGTTACACATTCCGGCGTATTTGGAGATAGGAGGAAGAAAAATGTTTGATATCAATGAAATCAGGGAACGGGCGCAGAAGGGAAAAGACGCGGCAGCGGAAGCGATACATAAGACATTTGAAAAAAGTGGGGAAATCGTGGACAAAATGAAAGCGTCGGATCATGAAGTGCCCGGCCATGAAAAAGAGGGGCAGATGTCTTCTGGCGAAGTGGAAGAGCAGATCAACGCCAGCATGCAGCGGCAGGTGGAGATCCTCGGTCAGATTTTCGGGGCGGACGGGATGGCTCAGATGGCGGTCAATGAGGAGATGCTTCAAAAGATGGTGGAAGATAAAGTATCAGAGGTTATGGCATCCGATGTGGAAAACATGATGGGACAACTGTTCGGGGAGGACATGGGTGTTCTTGCCGCGGCGTTGGAGACGTTGGAAATTGAGGATGGGGAAGACTGGGATGAAGAACCTTCGTTTGGGTCTGAGATGGAAGAAGAGTTGTATTCGGTTCTGGAAGAAACGATGTCCCGAATGGATTCCCTGCCCGAGCCGGGAACAATTCCTTACCAAAAAGACGATGTGAAATGGGGGCAATTTGGGATTTTGCTCTCGGGAATTGTTTCCACCCTCAACAATCACCTTTTGGACGGAATGGACGTGGAGGCACATGTGCCTGTTATGGAGCAGCAGGTTGTGTCGATTGTGCGGCGTTCATGGGGAATTGACGGGCGCGGTGATCTGCTTGGTATGATCCGCTATCTGGCTCAGGAAGGTTATATCCTGCGGTATCGCCTATACGGCGAGGCGGCTTCACCGGAAGAATTAGTGGATGAAAGTATGGACGAGGAGGAGCGGGAATCCGTCCGGCGTGCATGGAAGTTTGTAGATCGCTACAAGACACAGTATGCTCCCGGTTTTTTGGCAGGATGGGACATCGGGCGGGCGGCAATGCTTACCCGATGGGGCAGTTTTTTGGGCTGGATCACCGAGAGCGAGGCAACGGGCATTCTTTGGGATTTATCCCAAAAGGTTGTGGAGGAGTTACATAGTTGGCGCGAATTTGCCCAGTCCTATCTCTTTGGCGGCCTGATGTGGAAATTATTGTGTGGTGACAGTTCCGCTGCCAGTTATCTTGGATATATCGCAGATGCCGCCACAAACCTTTTGGTTGGGGATTCCGGTGAAGGGAAAGGGCAATGGCGTGACTGCCCGTGGCCGGCACAGAGAAAGATCGGGTTTACATGAAATTTTAACATGCTTCTGTTATTTTTGAATTGCTTACCGATAAAAAAATGCTGCAATACTTGTCTGAAAAAATTCCAGTAAGTATTGCAGCATCTTTTTTAAACTTTCTGCATTTCAAGCTGCGCTGTCACAAGCTTATAATATATCCCCTGCTGTTCCATCAGCTCATTATGCGTCCCTATCTCAGCAATGCTATGTCCGTCAATCACCACAAGCCGGTCAGCATCCTTTAGTGTTGAAAGCCTGTGCGCGATCGCGAATGTCGTCCGTCCATTGGTCAGGCGTTCGAGCGCTTTTTGAATCAGATACTCGCTCTCCGTATCAAGGCTTGCCGTCGCCTCATCGAGAATCAGAAGTTTTGGCTCGTTTAAGATTGCGCGTGCGATCGCAATACGCTGACGCTCGCCGCCGGAGAGGGTGAAGCCGCGTTCCCCGACATAGGTATTGTACCCGTCCGGCGTGCGGCAGATGAAATCATGCGCGTTCGCCATTTTCGCGGCACGGATTACTTCCTCATAGGTTGCGTCCGGCTTCGCAAACTTGATATTGTTCAGGATCGTGCCGGAGAACAGAAAGGTTTCCTGTAATACAACCCCAATCTGGGAATGGTAATTCTCCAGCCGGATATCGCGGATGTCTTTGCCGTCAATCAGCAGTTCGCCGTCATCCAGTTCATACAAATGCATGATCAGGTTGATCATTGTGGATTTCCCTGTACCGGATGCGCCGACAAGACCGATCATTTCCCCCGGTTTGATGGAGAGCTTGATATCTTCCAACACCGGCTTGTAGGATTTATAGCCGAAGGTCGCATGCCGGAATTCCACGGAACCGTTGATGGAGAGTTCTGTCGCCTTTTCGCGGTCAATGATGCGCGGCTCCTGTGACATGACATCGTTGATGCGCTCCACGCTGTTGACGAGGTTCATCAGCTGGCGCGGAAGGTTGGTCAACCAGTTTAAGTACATGTAGAGCATGGAGGTGTAATTGATAAACTGCAACAGTTCTCCCGGCGATTTCCTGCCGTTTAAAACATTTACCCCGCCGAAATAGGTGATCAGATAAACCCCGGCACCCATCGCGAACGAGAGCATCGGGAAGAAAACCGCCCAAAAGACTTCGTTTTTGCTGTTGATCTTGGCAAAGGAGTCTGCGAGCTCGTTGAAATGTTTTGCTTCGGCTGCTTCCTTACCGTAGGATTTTACCACGCTCATGCCGGAGATTACGTCCTGCAAGGAACTGTTCACATCATCGTCCTTCTGCCATTGGCGGTGGAAGCGGCGGTGGATGTTCTTTTTGAAGGCTGTGGACAGTATGAGCCCGAACGGCATGAACGCAAACGATATCAGCGCCAGTTTCACGTCGAGGATCAGCATGTAAATGATATCGAAAACGAACATGATGACAACGGTGAACATGTTACAGAAAACATCTTCCATAAACATCTTGACGCGGTTCGTATCATGCACGACACGGTTCATCAACTCGCCGGGACGGCGGTCATTGATGAAAGAAAGGGAAAGTGTCTGAATCTTGTGGTAAAGCTTTGCCCGCAGATCCTTGCTTAAAGTCGATCCAAGTTTCGCGCATAAATAAGCTTTGGTGATATTGATCACCACCATGCCGATACTCAGGCCGAAGATGATACTTAGGAAAAAGTAAGCCTGCGGCAGTGTACCCTTGCGGTCGTACAAAACATCGTCAATCAGGTGTTTCTGGATCTCGGGGTTGAGCAATGTGACGATTGCAGCCAGTGACATTACGGTAAAAATTACGGCAAGCTGTTTTTTGTACGGGGTCAGCATGGAAAGGAACTGTTTTGCCGTACCGCCCCCCTGCTTACTGCAGTGCGGGCATTGCTTTGTGCCCGGAAGTGCGCGGTGGCATTTCGGACAGGTGCGTTCGTACTCGTCGCTCGACACGAGGTTCATATTCCCGGAAAGGAACATCATAAGCCCGCGTGCCACATAGGAAAAGCGGGATAGGTGCTTCCCGGAAAAGCGGGCGATGATATGTTCTTCCCCGTGCATCTGGATCAGAAAAAGCCCACAGTCAATCTGGGGTTCGCTGGCAATTTTCTCGCAGTCGGATAGCATATACTGTTCCCTTCGCTCACCGTGTCTTAGCACGACAATGCGTTTTTGCGTCGCGACGATATAGGAATCGTCGAGGAAATCCCCGTTCTCGTCAATATCGTAGGGGACACAGTAACAGATTTCTTCCCCGGACGGCAGTGAAAGAAGTGCCAGGTTTTCTTGTGACAAATCATATTTTAGTATCATGGAAATGCTCCTCCTTGCCCGTTTTTGCGGGCAATGTATGCCTTTGCAGGTAGCTCCTGCACTTGAAGGAATTGAGTCAATTCCCGGATAAAATGCTCATGTTACAGGAATAAATCCAATTTTTTCAATTCCTTCGTCGTCAGTTTCATGATGTCCGGAATCTCAAAGCGGTTTTCGTCAATGTCCGAGATCAGGATGCGCGTCTCGGAAAGATGGACAACCGCGTGCCCGCCCATGTTGATGGTAAAGCGGCACGCGCCGCGGTCGGTGACAACCTCAAAGTATGCGTAGCCGTACTCTT
This sequence comes from uncultured Lachnospiraceae bacterium, assembly GCA_947053345.1. Classification (GTDB taxonomy): domain Bacteria; phylum Bacillota; class Clostridia; order Lachnospirales; family Lachnospiraceae; genus RGIG4057. The sequence continues at coordinate 49,865 of CAMRSM010000026.1, read as the reverse complement.
CCTTAATATTGACGATCTTTGTGATGATTGGGGTGAAATAGCGCAGGTTCAGCTGTTCCGTAAGCATCTGTGCCGTTTCCTTTGTGACATTCTTCATGTCCTCGATGATGCCGATTTCTTTGGAATGTTCATCCGGTGTGCGGATGGAAATATATTTTTCCGGGTCGGAAAACGGGAACATGCGGACAACCTGCACGCGAGGGTAAAATTCTTCCCCGATGCGCACGCTGACAAACCCTCCGTCCGTGCGCTTAAATTCCGCGTTGTCTTTGTTGATATAGCGGAGTTTCAGCATTTCCTCCGTTTCTTTTTCCATCTGCTCTAAGTTGAAATCTTCATGGTCCCCGCCGCTTGGCGGTGTCTTACCAAATGGTGCCATATCTAAAATCCTCCTATATTAAGTCCCGCACAATCCCTCCACAGCGCCCCCACCGTGGAAGTGCTTTTCTGTCCGCACAGCGCCCAGAAAACCCCTTCCTGGCGCAGCTGCGGGATTGTGCTGGTTAAGTCCCGCAAAATCCCTCCACAGCGCCCCCACCGTGGAAGTGTTTTTCTGTCCGCACAGCGTCCAGAAAACCCCTTCCTGGCGCAGTTGCGGGATTGTGCTGATTAAGTCCCGCAAAATCCCTCCACAAATTATTCGATACCTTTCAACGCCAGGGCCTTGGTCTGCAGTTCCATCAACTTGTAGTATGTGCCGTGCAGTTCAGTGAGTTCTGCCTGCGTCCCTTCCTCGGTAATCTCCCCGTTGTCGATGACAACCAACCGGTCGGCATCGCGCAGGGTGGAGAGGCGGTGGGCGATGGAGATTGTCGTGCGCCCTTTGATCAGGTAGTTGAGGGATTCCTGAATGGCTTTTTCGGTTTCCGTATCTACGGACGCGGTTGCCTCGTCCAAAATGAGAATTTTCGGGTTGGCTAAGATCGCGCGGGCGATGGAAATACGCTGGCGCTCACCGCCGGATAGTTCCCGCCCGGCAGAGCCAATGATCGTATCGTAGCCATCCGGCATCCGCAAAATAAAATCATGTGCGCTCGCAAGAACCGCCGCGCGGATGATTTCTGCCTTAGTTGCGTCCGGGTTTGCGTAGGCGATATTCTGCTCGACTGTCCCCATAAAAATGTAGGTTTCCTGCGAAACCATCGCGACGTTGCGCCGCAGGTCATGGAATGCCAGATCGCGCACGTTTACGCCGTCGAAATAGATTGCACCTTCCTGCGGGTCGTACATGCGGGAAATCAGATTGACGAGCGTGGTCTTGCCCGCGCCGGAGCGCCCGACAATACCGAGCATCTCGCCCTCCCTGATATGCAGGTTAATATTTTTTAATACCGGCTTGTTGATCTCGTAGCCGAATGTCACATGGTCAAGGACGATTTCACCCTTTGGAGCGGGCATCGGGATCGGGTTCTCCTTCTCCTGTACCTCCGGGATGGCATCCAGAATCTCGAACATGCGTTGTGCGCTGTTGATGCTGTCTGACCACCAGTGGAAAATGTGGGAAAAGAAATTCATCGGCCCGGATAGCTGCCCGACATAGCCGACAAAAGTAATCAGCACGCCGAGATCGAAATTCGTGCCGGAAAGCACGAGGGCAACGCCGATAAACCAGACGATCATGCTGGTCAGCTCCTGCGTAGTCGAGTACAGAAAGGTAAATTTGTTGCTAAAGCGCACAATCGCAAGTTCCGCGTCTTTCATGCGCGAGTTGTTTGTAGAAAAACGTGTCAGTTCCCTCTGTTCCTGCCCGAATGCCTTGACTACGCGCGCGCCGGTCAGGTTGTCGTTCACCTGGCTGTTTAAGGAACGTTCCGCGCGGTGCCGTCTGCCAAACAAGCTCCAGAGATGCGGGCGCAGCTTCATGCCGACCACCACGGAGATCGGCAGCAGGACGCAGGCAATGATGGCCAGTTCCCAGCGGATAGAAAACATGACGATCAAAGTGGATATAATTACAAATGTATTCACCAGTATGTACGGCGCACCGTCGATAAAGAACCCCGTTACGCGCTCCGCATCCCGCAGTACGCGTGTCATCAGGCTTCCGGTCTGGCGGCTTTTGTAAAAACTGATCGAGAGCTTGCCCATCGCGCCGAAAATATCTTTTTTCAGGTCGCGCACAACACTTGTGACGATCTGCGCCGTGAAAACACCCTGCAGGACGGAGAGCAGCTGCAGTGACAATTTGGCGATGAACATAGTCAGAACCACAAGGAAAAGCGCCGTAGCAAAACGCCCGTCCTCAATCCCAAGCTTGGCGAGGAATGCCGAATCCTTTTCCAATATATGGTCGTAGAGCACCGTACCGTTTAAGTAAGGCCATACAAGATTAAGTGCCGCAATGCCGACAAAGCAGAACAGCATGACCGCAAGCTTGGCGCTGTACGGCTTAAAGTAGCGCAAAACCCGCATAAAGATTGTGCCGCGTTCCATACATTTCGGGCAGATCTTTCGGTTGCGGTTCGGGTACATCGTGCCGCATTTTGGGCAATATTCTTCCTCCTCATCTTCCTCCTGCATGAAATCCGGCTGCGGGTTCTTGATGTGGTCAAAGGCTCGTACAAGCCGGTGCATATTTTTCATATACAAATTGGAAAATGCGGCGAGAGCGTCGCCATCGTTTGCGATCAACAGACCGCAGGCAACCTGCCGTTCGATCTTTACAGACTCAAGTTCGGCGACCGCGAGAGAACGGAACGCCCAGTTCTGTCCATAGTCCGTTTCCAAATCTCCTTTTTTGCTGTAGCCTTTGAAAGATCGGACACGGGAGGGATCGGGCGGGGAAGTGAGCAGACAGAGTTTGTCCGCAGTCAGGATCACATATCCGTCCGCGTACTCGCAATTCGTGTTCATATCCGTGGCGCAAGCGCAAAGCAGTGCGTCGGAAGTGATACCGTGCCGCGAGAGCAGTTCAAGGACGGATTTGGGTAACTTTACCTTTTCCATGACGGAATAACCCCCTTGATAGTGTACTTCTTTTAGTGGTTTTTAGTAACATATTGTTCGTGAGATGTGATTTCCATTATAGCACGAAACTATGTTCGGATGCAAGAGGAAATACTGTAAAATGCAATCTAATTTTGTAAGCTTTCTTTTTTATATCTCTTTGTGCATTTTGGGTTGTTTTAATGCAATTTTCCTTGCAGGGGAATGCCGGACGTGGCTCCTGTTGATTTAATATGATGGGAGTTCCGTCCGGGTGCATAATGCCAATAGGATCATCAGATCCGGATGCATTCCACCTGCATAAAAAAGTACAGATTATAGTTTTTCTGTGTACCACTTTTTTAAAACGATCTCAGCCTTTTTCAGATGGATATTAAAGCCTAAATCTTTTTCGGCAGCTTCGCGCGTTGTGTAGATCCGCGTGCCCCAGTCCCACCAGAAAAATCCGGCAAACCAGTCCTCGTGCGAGAAAACGGAAAGGCAGGAATCAAAAAAGCGCGCCTGTTCCTCCTCGTCCCAGGGAAATTCCTGATGTGAGAAATCCCATGGCATCATCGCACAGCCTTTCGCGCTGCGGCAGCCAATCTCCATGAAGATCACCTTTTTCCCAAGTTTTTGTGCAAGCGGTTTTAATTGGTCGCGCACCTTTTCCCATGCTGCCGTCATATTGGCAAGACTTTCACCCGGAACCTTTGCGACCGGGAAATATGCCGAAGTACCGATATAATCCAGCGCGTCAAACCAGCGAACCTGGTCTTCCTTGCCGTGGTTGGTATTGTAAACAAGCGGACCGTGGTAAACTTCCCGCACTTTTGCGATCAGTGCGCGCCAATAATCCTCCTTGCGCTCCGTGCCGAGCATCTCACAGCCGAGACAGAACATCTCGCAGCCTGTGTCTTCCGCCAGTTCCGCGTAGTGCAGCAAAAAAGCGGTATAGCTGGCAAACCATTTGCTCCAATAAGTATCTCTGCCGACCATATCCCCGTCCGGGAAATCAATCTGCGCCCGCCAGGCACCGTCCTGGCAGTTGACCATCGGCTTTAAGCAGACTTTGATCCCACGTTCCCGCGCGCGGCGGATGGCAAAGGTAACATCCTTATCCGAGGCGTTCCTTTCATAATCAAACAGTATCTTTGTGGAAGCATAGCTTTCCTGATCGACCGCAACCGCCAGACAGATCCAGTTCACGCCGGTATCAAACAATAGATCCTGTGACATAACCGCCTCCGGTGTGCGGTACATCCCCCTCCCGCCGCAATATCCGTAAGTGTATCCTTTTATTTCCATATCTTTTCCCCCTTTATATTCAGCTGCTGATATCCGCCGTTACCAATCCCAATTTTAGAATAGCAGTAGGAAAAAGTAAATGTATTTTTCTGAGGAAAGGATGTGTTTTGTAAGGAGCTTTTTCTCATACTTTGAATATCTCCGGAAACGTATGCCTTGCAATTCATGGAGTGTCACAATGTGAAAAAATGGTAATTGCGGTAAAATCGTTCCGGATAAGGAAACATCTGATGTACTAAAATAATGGAAGAAACAGACCTTTATGAAATGGATAAGGAAGTACAAAATCTGATAGACGGGGTATGTTTGTCGGAACGGATAAAAGAAAACAATAATACAATCCGTAATCTGACCGGGGAATATAAAAGATAGAGCCGGATTGCCGGAAGAGAGTGCGGGCGCAGCTGGAGCGCATGAAAGAACAATGTAAAGAGCAGAATAATCTGTACGGAAAGCAAAATGATTTAAAAGGGCAGAAATATAAAATAGAAAAATTGTTGGAGCAATAAAAAATGTGTGGCGTAGCGATTGCTATGCACCATATTTTTGTGAAAAAAAGAAATTGGATGTGATACAATCAAACGACAAATCATGAATTTGAAGAGAAAGATATATAAGAACTTATTCAATAATATGGAAAAATCTCTATATATATTATATCAAATTGCGATTGTTGGCTATAATGGTGCGGGAAAAACAACACTAATAAAATTACTTTTGCGCTTTTTTATGATGTTGCCGAAAGCTATATTCTTTATAAAGGCAGGATGCAAGCAGAGAACAGCATACTCTGTGGGTGTTTGATGTAAGTTTGGATTTCATAAGATTCCTCCTTGTTGGTCTGGTTGTATGGTGAAAGGGAACAATAATCTATTTTTAATATACACCCAAAATCTGGTTTTGAATATGACGTTTTGCGGAAAAAGACCGGATTTTTTCCGCATCATAGCCTTTTCCTTGGCAGTGTCCGTATCCTGGATGTTTTTTAGTCCACGATGGCCATCGTGGTTTTGGGTTCACGCCCGTCCTTTTTACGATCCAATTCAACCAGCTTACGCAGACTTGTGTCAAACAGGCTCTTATACCCATGGAGCAAAATGTTTTTATTGATCGTTGAGTTCCATTATTGACATAGATAGATGGATACAATATAATATAAATGAAACATAACATAATTTATCCCGGAATGCCATGTGATCTATTCCGGCTTATTTTAGTGAAGAGGAAAAAAATGGACAAAATACATAATCTAGTATTTGCAATGAAAGAAATTGCAAAGGTATCAAAATCTATTATCGTAATGCTCTTATTTTATGCAATATTATCTTCCGTACGCACGGTGATCGACTTAATTCTAATAAAATATCTGGTGGACTATGCTCTGTCACCACAATTTCAATTATCAACCTTGATATTTTGGCTTATCGGCTATTTTGTCTTAAATTTTGTCATAAGACTTTATCTGAACATATTGTTAAAGAGATTGATCCGTAAATTTGAAATGAGACTTACCTCCTATACCTATGAAAAATTATATAAGAAAATACTTTGCCTTGACTATTTAAACTATGATAAGCCGGAGTTTTATGATAAGCTTCATAGAGCGATGGATGAAACCAAACTAAGATATTTTATGGTCTGTATGCAATTTTTTTCGCTCCTTACAAATTGCGTGACTTGTTCCTGTATATTTACGATTTATCGTGACCCGGTAATCATAGTGGCGGTATTTTTTTGTGTAGCAGGCTATCTGTTTTATTACTTTCGCACAAATAAAAAACAGTATCATTTTAACAAAAAGGAAGAACCTTATGATAGATTAAAAGATTATTTGGATCGCATTTTTTATCAAAGAGAATATGCGGAAGAGCTCCGTGTGTCACCGGACATCAAAAATAAACTGTTGTATAATTTCAGCGATGAAACGGATGGGTATTTAAAACGATATAATAAGTATTTATCCGGATTTGTAAAAGAAAGTGCTGCTATGACAACAATATATGGATTGGTTCTCTGGATGGCAGGCTTATATGCTTCTGCGAAGCTTCTTGGAAAAGAAGTCGGAGTAGGGGATTTTTTGGTCATGCTAAATATTGTGTCTTCGCTGTCGGATGAACTGATACGTTTTTTTAAAACGATACCGGATATTTATCAGTCCGCCCTATATATGGGGGATATACGGGAGGTTCTGGGCACATCAAGTGATTTTAATGTGGAGGCGGGGCTTGATTGCAATGAATTTAAAGCATTGGAACTTCGGGATGTGTATTTTAAATATGATACAGAATCTTCGTTTGCCATTCGTGCAGTAGATTTTGTGATCAGGCCGAATGAGATTATCGCAGTTGTCGGTCTGAATGGTTCCGGAAAATCAACCCTGATGGATATTTTAACAGGCTTAATCCGGCCGGACCGCGGAATGGTAATGCTGAATGGTATACCGTATCAGCAATACAACATAGACAGTGTCAGGAAGCTCTTTGGTGTTGTTTTCCAGGATTTCCAGATTTACGAGGTTTCCGTAGCAGAAAATATTTTGATGCGCGAGGTGATGTCGGAGGAAGATGCCATTACTGTCCGGAAAGCATTGCAATATGCGGGATTATATGATAAGATCCGAAAGCTTGAGATGGACATTCACACTGTAATTTCCGAGGGGAAGGAAAATAGTGGTTTTTCAGGTGGAGAATTACAAAAGATTGCGGTTGCCAGAGCATATGCAAGCAAAGCGCCCATTCTGCTTTTTGACGAACCGACGAGCAATCTGGATGTCTATGCTACACGGATGTTTTATGAAAAGATGTTTGGTCTAAAGCGGTTTGGAAAGACGGTTTTATTTTCGACGCACAAATTGTATTATACAATGCAGGCGGACAGGATCTTTTATATAGAGAATGGGGCTGTGCAAGAAAAAGGAAGCCACAGGGAGCTGATGGGGCTTGACGGAGCATATGCGGCGCTGTATAGGCTGCAGTCGCATGAATTATTTGATGGGGAGGGATCGGATGAAATTTAAGAATCGAATGTTGTCAAATTTTAAAATGACACAATATTTAAAAAAGGCCTCACCATATTATTTGAAGATCAATCTGATCCTAGCGGTAGTCGGGTCGGTTGGAAATGTTTTTCAAATTTTATATTATCAAAAATTCGTTGATTTTGTTGTTTATAAAACTCCTAAGCTATTGGAGATCGCAGTATGGTTTTTAGCATATCATACATTTTGTAATGCCGTAAAGATATTCGGATATTGGGTCACTTACAAATTTAATGAACTGGAGAAGGTGAAGATATGTAGATATTACAAAGAATTAGTATATTCTAAAAGTGTAAATAACAAGCTGGAATACTATAATTCCGAGGGATATCAGGATACCCTATATAATGCAATTTATAACGAGGGCACGAATCTTTTTTCCTTTGCGGATAGCTTATGCAGGCTTATCTCGTCAGTGATCGTATTTTGCTCCGCAATGTATCTTTTTGGTAGATTACATATTATATTTGTGCTGGGTATCATATTTATTGCAATAAAAAATTGTGTTTTGGCAAACAAAGAAAATAAAATAAGCTATAAGATCTATATGAGAAATCTGGAATTTGACCGCTGTGATACTTATATTTATAATCTGTTTTATAAAAAGCAATTTGCCAGAGAATTAAAAATGTATCCGGTGGGCTCTTATTTTATCGAAAAATTTAAAACGGAAAAGGAAATGCGTTGGAAAGGTAACAAGAAACAAGAACTGCAGAAGGACATGATCAAGTTCCTGAAAGGGACAATAGATTTATTGATTTATGTGCTGAACATTGTCGTTTTGGTCGGATTGCTGATAAATCATAAGATAACGGTAGGTGAATTTACGTTAGTTTTATCTAATTTTGCAATGTTAGCCGGATATGTAGAAAGAATTTTTATATTTTTCCCGGAGGTAAGCAACAATGCATATTATATCAACAATATTTTGAAATTACTTAATAGTGAAGAGCGGGATTATCCGAAAGTACAGCATGGGGGCGAAAATTTGACAGGTGCTGCAGAGCCTGCATATGCAAGGTGTGATCAGGTATCCTTTTCTTATAACGGGAAGGATGAGATAGTAAGAGATATATGCATGGAATTGCTTTCTGGCAAAAAAATCGCAATCGTGGGGGAAAATGGATCCGGAAAGAGTACGTTCATAAAACTGCTTCTGGGGTTATATGCTCCTTGCAAGGGGAGGCTGGAATATTTTCATCCGGATGCTTCGGTTGAGACCTGTAATGAACTGTTTAGTACAATGTTGCAGGATTATAAAATATTTCCGCTTTCCATACTAGAAAATATATCTGCGGATACAGACAGCATGGATACGGAAAGGCTTGAGGAGGCGATTTGTTTTGCAGGTTTAGAGAAAAAGATAAACGCTTTACCGAATGGGATTCATACTGTTTTGACGGGAGAATTTTTAAAAGGAGGGGTAAGTCTTTCGGGCGGGGAACAACAGAGGCTTGCGGTTGCAAGGGCATATGCAAAGGAAAAAGCGATTTTAATTCTTGATGAGCCGTCTGCCAATCTTGATCCGATTGCAGAAAATGAGTTGATTGACAAGATCAACCGTATCGCGGAAGGAAAGACCGTGATTATGGTTACCCATAATCTGGCATATACAAAAAATGTCGATATGGTATATTTTTTTGAGAATGGCAGTATTGTAGAATTTGGTTCACCAAAAGAATTGGTATTAAAAAAGGGACGCTATGAGAAGATGTTAAGGGAACAGATCGAAAGGATGGCAATCATAAGTGGGGTACAATAAAAAATAAATATTATTGATTCTAAAGTGGTTTTCCTTTGCGTTAATATCCCTTGTTTATAGAGAAAAACCATATTATGGCGCATTCCGTAAGCGCGGCTTTTCAATCTGATTAGATAATTATAAAATCAGACTTGAAATTTTTCGTTTACTGTGATATGATGAAAACCGGAATGGAGGTTTGAAATTATATGGACAGAAAAACGATATCTAAAATTGTGAAAGCCAGCGGCGTATCTTCCGGTGAAATGATCCTTGTTCATTTCTGGGGAGAGGATGCGGACAAAGAGATTGCAAACAACTTTATGGTGGCCGTTGCGGAAAACGGGGCGACACCCATATTGGTGCAGCAGTCCCGGTCAGTAAATCGGGATATCTTCATTTCAGCAAAAGAAAGCTGTTTTAATGAGCGATATTTTGATTTTTTCGCCAAATTTGATGCGGTGCTTGATGTTTTTGCCTATCGTCCTGTTATTCTCGGTTATGAGATTGATGATGATAAGTTTGAGCTTTACCGCAGATATATGGCTCAGCTTTTTTCAAAACTTATGAACTGTAAACGATTTACACAAATCAGGATACCAACCGAGGCAAACGCAGAGGAATCCGGCCTTGATCCGCAGGATTATATTCAGCGTATGGAGAGGGCATATGACGTTGATTATACTGCTGTTTATGAGGCTTGCAGGCAGGCAAAAGACCGTTTTGAGGGAATTGATAAAGTGCAGCTTCATACAGGGGAGAATTGTGAGCTTTCTTTTGAGCTGACGGATAGAGTGTGGCATATTGATGCCGGTGATGGGGATCTTCCGTGCGGTGAGATTTACATTGCCCCGGTCGAGGACAAAACACAAGGTACGGTTTATTTTGAAGTTTTTTACCTTGACGGTGTTAAATACGAGAATGTCCTTCTGCATATTAAGGATGGTCGGATAAGCGGAAGCAGCCAACCGGAAGTCACCGCCTTTTTTGAGAAACAGCCACAGGAAAACAGGGTTGTCTGCGAGCTTGGCTTTGGTATGAACCCTAATGTGACAGATTTATGCGGCTATACTGTTTTAGATGAAAAAGTGTGCGGCACTTTTCATATTGCGGTTGGCTCCAATCATATGTTCGGTGGTAAAAATGAGGCTTCGGATCATATTGATTTTGTTGGCCGCGGCAGAATAGTTTAATAATTGGAGAGCAGCAATATAAACAGGCATTCTGCTTTTTCACGGATTTTGGGATTATCCCAAAGTTTGTGTAAACCTCCAAACGGATGTAAGATAAGATTACTCAGTTTGGAGGTATTATTATAGCGAGAAAAAAGGAAAGCCCACAAAAAGCAGCAATAAGGGAAATGATGTCCGTTATCGCAACGATGACCGTCCGCTTTTTCCTATTTCGTATTCTTCTTCTTTTTTGCTGCAACCATTATCACAGCAGCGGCAATAACTACAACTGCAACGACTGCCACAACGATTATAACTGTCTGGCTGCTCCCGGAGGATGTCATATCGCTGTATTTTGCGTTCATCACATCCTTCACTTCACTCTGGCTTAAAGACTTGTTAAACACATATACATCATCGTAGGAGCCGGAAAATGAGCCGATCTCCTCCCACCATCCGCAATTCCAGTTGCCGAGCTGCAAGCCGTAACAATACTGTATCTGGGAGGTGAAAAGTTTGAAGTTTGCTGACGAAGGGCCTAATACCGGGTCGCTGTATTTCTCGCCGTCAAGGTATACGGTCATGCCGGATGCGGAGAGTGTTACCGCCACATGCTGCCATTTCCCGGCAGTTAAAACCGGCTGTGCTGTGCCGTCCACAACCGATGGGTCTGCCCATACTCTAGGGTATTCTGCCATACCGGAATTTCCGTCGCTGTTGATTGCGATCTCAAGGGAATCCGTTGTTGCGATATAGCCCTCGCTGCCGTGGTCGGCAATGCTGAAGGAGTACAGCGGGGAGATGCCCGGTGTGGAATCCGCAGCCTTTACCCAGAACGCGATGGTCATGCCATCCGTCCAGTCCGTATTTTTGTAGACATCGGAATCCGCTTTTGCGAAGCTTGAGCCTTTTGCGCCGCCGTTTAAGGTCAGGACGCTGCCGCGGTCGGAATCTTTTGTGATGGAACCGCCGGAAATCTCCATCTCGCCTTCCTTCTCAAAACCAAAGCTTTCCACCGGTTTAACCGAAGGCGCAGCATATGCGGTTGTGGTTGCAGACAGTGCTAAAAGTACACAGGTTGCCATTGCTAAAATCTTCTTTTTCATATCAATTCCTCCATTCTTGATATTGAATTGTTTATATATCCAGCAAATTTATGCTGTATATACCGTTCTGGTTCTCTTTCCTATCCGTGTCGGATGTGTTATTCCGTATTGAATGTACAATTCCTATAAACGCCCCATGCAGTTTGCTCTCTTCCCACTAAGACGGAGATCAAGATCAAGACCGGATTTGCGTGTCCTCACCACATACTGTTGGTGTTTTCTGCGCGGATACGAGGGAATTTGCATCGCATGTTGCCGGCACTTTCCCCGCGCAGACATCAGGAATTTTTATTTCACATTTTCAGTTTTAAGGAATCCGGTAGATCCCCACCTCCGCAAGTGCAAAGCGCTTTGCGTTGCCCATATCACGCACTTCAATCTTCACGCTCTTTGTGGTTACGGTGTCAAAATACAGTATCGTTGCCTCGGCGCTGTCTTCTGAAAATTCCACATGGTCGATCACGCTGCCGTCGCTGAATGTGATTTTTACTTCCTTCGGTGTTGCTGCATCCTCGTAGGAGCGGTATAAAAACAGGCAGTCGATTTCTTTCTCCTCCCCAAAGTCGATGGTGATTGATGCCTTCTTGCCGTCCTCGGCGCACCATTCTCGCTCCTTGCCGCTTGCGGTGGCGGAAAATTCCCCGTCAAGCACTGCCTCCGGTTTTCCTGCCGCCGTGGAGGAAGCTGAAACCGTAAAGTTTCCCTCCACTTTTGTGAGGGCGCTCTCCCCGGAAGATGCCGGCTGCATGGTTGTGGTCGGACCGTTCATGTAGAATGTGCCGTCCTCGCGGAAGCCGCACCGGTCGATTGTGAGTTTGCGGTTGCCGCCCGCCATGGCAACTACTGTGTGGGTGTGGTAGGCGTTGAAAAGTTCCCTGCCGTCCAATGTGTAGAAAAAGCTGTTGTTGCCTGGACCGGACGCGTTTTCCGTGGTGGAAATAATCGGGTTCCCCTCATATTTTGTAAACGGACCAAGCGGGGAAGATGAGGTTGCGTAGCCCATGGAATAGGAGCGGTCGCCGTAAAAGCCGCCGGAGTAAAACAGGTAATATGTCCCGTCTTTTTTCAGTATATCCGGTCCTTCATTCCACTGGTAATCCGCGTTATTTAAAAGTTCCCAGGGCTGTTGCGGTGTGATGCAGAGGATATGTTCGGCACCTTCCTTAACGTGGGTATAGTCCTCCATCTCCACAACATAAATCTGGCTGACATGGTGTCCGTCCACCACATTTTCCGAGCAGTCCCTCGAATAATACAGGTACATCCGCCCGTCGTCATCCATATAGAAATTCGGGTCAATATTTGCGTAGCCTAAGTCAAACAGGGGCGCGCCGTGCACGTCGGTGTAAGGGCCGGTCAGCACATCGGATACCGCCACGCCGATGCGCAGGCTCTTGTCGTCGTTCTGACCGCAGTAGTAAAGATAGAATTTCCCGTCGGAGCCCACCACGATCTGGGGCTGCCACAGGCTGCCCCGCACCCAGCCCTCCGTGCCGCTGCAATAAAAGATATTGGTCAGCCGGTTCCAGGAATTTAAATCCTCCGATTCATAAAGCCCATAGTATGTGCCGGATTCCGTGGCGGTACAGTAATATTTCCCATCGTGGGTGAACAGGTATGGGTCGCCGATATTGGTGATCTGGTTCCCGTTTGTGTAGGTGTATTGTTTTAGTGCGGAGTTATCTTTTAATGTGACCTGTTTTCCGCAGGCGTTTAGAGAAAGTGCCATAACAAGTGCCGATGCCCCCAGCAATAATCTGCTAAGCTTCATCTTCCCCTTCCTTTCCGCAGGCAGCATCCCTGCCTGACATATTGATGCGCCGGATCAATTCCGGGTCAACCTTAAATTCCCGTTCATAAGTGAGAAGACCGTTTGTTTCCTGTTCGACATCGCTAAGCTGCGTGTACACAAAGCCCTGGACATGCGGGGATTCAAGCATGGCTGCGACCACTGCCCGGTAACGCTTTAGGAAATCTTCGTCCGAGCTGGCAGCCGTGTACCCCCAACCCTTTACGTCCTCTGTCTTCTGGTAGGAAACCCCGCCGAATTCCGAAACGATAATCGGCTCGCCGCCATAGCGGTTTCCCTGCGCATATAGCGTGCGGCTTCCAGGGGTGCTATCGAGAATCCGGTTGATATCCCCGCCGTAGCGCTCCTTTAAAACCGGGTAAGACCCTTCGTAGTCGTGGATGGTGAGCATGTCGGAAACGGTGTGGTCCCAGCCGTCATTTGAGATAACGCAGCGGGTCTGGTCAAGGGATTTTGTCAGATAATACATGGCTCTTGAAAAATCCTGTTCCTCCGCGTTATTCATAATGCAGTCCACTCCCCATGATTCGTTGAGCGGAACCCAGCATACAATGCATGGATGGTTGTAATCGCGCTCTATGATTTCCGCCCATTCCCTCGCCATATTGCAGGCGAAATCGCGGGAATATACGTAGGCGGAGGAATATTCCCCCCACACGATAAGACCGAGGCGGTCAGCGTGGTAGAGGTAGCGCGGGTCTTCTGCTTTCTGGTGTTTGCGAACGCCGTTAAAACCCATCGCCTTGCAGGCTTTGATATCCTTGACGAAATCATCGTCCGTCGGCGCGGTCATCAGGGACGGCTTCCAGTATCCCTGGTCGAGGAGCATTTTCTGGTAGTAAGGGCGGTTGTTTAACATAAATTTCCCGTTTGTGACAGAAACTTTGCGCAGCGCGCAGTAGCTTTCCACACAGTCTGTCACTTTACCGCCTGCAAATACCGTAAATTCCAGGTCGAACAAAACAGGATTTTCCGGCGACCAGACAAGGGATTCCTGATGGTTCCAGTCAAGCGAGATGCTCTGGTCAAGACGGAATGCCCGCTCCGCGCGGTTTTTATGTACGCGGATTAAGTCATCGATATATTCCTGTCCTTTCAGGAGTATGCGGACTTGCACCTGCTTGTCGGAATTTCCGGAAAATTCCATTTTTATGGAAATTGTTTTTCTGTCAACATCCGGTGTAATAAAGACGCGCTTGAGAGCGTCACATGCAACCTGCTCGAGCCAGACAGTCTGCCAGATTCCGGTGGTTCCGGTGTAGAAAATCCCTTCTGACTCGCCCTTCCAGTATTGTTTTCCGCGCGGAAGTTCAAGGTCGAGCGCATCGTCCATAACGCGCACTGCAATTGTATTTTCGGCATCAAAAAATACATCTTCTGTAATATCAAATGCGAACGGGGTGTTCCCGCCAGAGTGTTCCCCGGCAAAGTTTCCGTTGACCCATACCATCGCCTTGTAGTCCGCCGCTCCAAAGTGCAGGATAACGCGCTCCTTGCCCGCTTCCTTTGTGATGGTAACTTGTTTTTTATACCAAACGACATTGTGAAAGTCACGTTCCCCGATTCCTGACATCTCGCACTGATATACGTAAGGCACGGTAATCCTGCGAGAGAGGGTTGCCGCCATGTACCATTTTTCTTTTATGCCGAGATCTGCGTCGTCAAAGGCAAATTCCCACTCCCCGTTCAGGTTCTGAAAGGATTCCCTTTTAAAATCCGGTCTTGGGTATTCCGGTCTCGGTATATTTCCGGTCTGCATATGCCGCCTCCTTTATATTTTTAATATCATTGATTATATTGCGTTCTTTGGTGTTTTTAGAAAGTTTTCTTTTTTGGAACCATTTACTGGAGCTTTCCGATTTTCGGAATGTTTCCTGATATTTTTGGGATATCCATGTTTATAAGGGTTTTTATCTAAATAGTGGTTTTAGTGTACGGGGCAGGATTTGATATCTTACCCCATCAAAGAAGTCCCCGCTTCTAAGTCGTAAAGATGAGAGCGGTGGGTAAGGGAAGCATCTTTGTATCAGGTTAAATAAGGAACAAAGACCTCTTATTTTTAGCCTTTAACGCCCGCCTGCATCTGCATACCCTTCATAAAATGCTTCTGCGCGAACAGATACACGATAAATGTCGGGATGACCGAGATAAAACCGCCCGCGATGGCGTGGCCGTGCATGGTGTTAAAGCTGCTCTTGATCCTTTGCATACCCGGTGTGATGGTCAGTTTATCCACGCTGTTCATAACGATGGAAGGCCAGAGGTAATCGTTCCAGGCTCCGGTAAACGCGAACATTGCCACCACGATCAGAACGGGCAGGCACAGCGGCAGGATAAGCTTGTAATAAATCTGGAACTTGTTCGCCCCGTCAATCATTGCTGCCTCGTCAAGTTCCTTAGGGATGCCGGACATAAACTGTCTTATCAAAAAGATATTGAACACGCCCGCAACATTCGGCAGGATAAGTGCCCACATGGTATCCACAATTCCTAGTGTCTGGCAGATTTTGTAAAGCGGTATAATATTGATAACCGCCGGGAAGGTCATGGTTGCCATCAGGAACCAGAAGAGTACATTCTTTCCCCGAAAATCAAGTCTGGCATAGGCGTAAGCCGATGTGGAGGAGATTAACACCACAAGTACTGTCTGCATAACAGCTACAAAAAGGGAGTTCCCGAACCATTTCATAATAGGGTAGCTGGCAGAGTATTCCGACCCGAAAAGTTCCTTGTAGTTTTCGAACGTGATTTTATCCGGGAAGAAGGAAAAACCGCCCGTCATAATCTCAAGTTCCGACCTTACCGAGGTAAAGAAGGAGAATAGCATCGGTGTCACGCAGATTAAGGTGAGCAGTATGCACAGAATCAGGGTGACGATGCGGATACGATGTTTTTTTAACTTTTCCATAATAACGCCTCCTTAATCTTTCTGTGCTGTCAGCTTGTTTAAAACAAGCGATACCACGATCATAACCGCGCCGACCATAAGAGCCATTGAGGCTGCGATTCCCGCCACGGAACTGGAGCCAAAGGCAAGTTCCCTGATATACATCATCATGGTGTAGGTGGAATTGTTCGGACCGCCCGCAGTCAGCATTAAGGACTGCCCATAGAGGTTGAACTGCCCGATGGTTGTCAAAATCAACGTGTAGGAAATCTGCGGCATAATGCCCGGCAGAGTGATTTTCATAAATCTCTTAAACGGTCCGGCACCGTCGATATCCGCGGCTTCCATAACATCCTTGGAAATTCCGTTGATCGCCGCCAGATAGATTACAAGGTTGCCGCCGAGGCACCACCAGACCGTAATAATAACGATTGCCGTCCAGGCGAACGGCTGCTCGCTGAGCCAGTTGATATCGACCACTTTTCCCAAAAGCCCGGTCAGGAAATTATTGATGAAACCCTCGTTGCGGTTGTAGACATAATACCAGACAAGCACCACTGTCGAGATGGAAAAGATATTCGGCAGGTAAAACAGTGCCTGGAAAAATTTATGTCCCCATGGCTTAAAACTTAGGATTACCGCCATAAACAGCGGAACCAGGATACAGAACGGCACACTGATCAGCACGAAATGCACAGTGTTGGACATGCCGTTTCTAAACATTGTATAATAGGAAGTGGCCGAATCGGTTAAAATCTGGCGGAAGTTTTCCAGCCCGTTAAAGATGGGTGCGGAATCAATATAGATATTCCATTTTGAAAATGCCGCAAAAATACCCACCACTGCGGGAATCAGGAAGAAAATTGTAAACAGGATAAGCTGCGGTGCAATGAACAGGTATGGCGTAATGTTCCATTTTCGCTTTTTCCTCATCTCTATTCCCCATTTCTGCGCTGCTTATTTCGTTTTCAGTTTGCGGATGCAGCGCGGACACAAACTTATTTAAAGGTTCCGATTTCCGTTTCCGCACATTGAAAGCAGCATCGAAAACGGAAACCGGGACAGGAGGGAGCCAGTTGCTTGTTACAGGTTTTTAATAAAAGCCGGCTCTTACTGGTTCTTGATATTATCTTCCACCAACTGCTGTGCGCTCTGCAAGCCGTCCGCCGGTTTTACCCTGCCGAATGGGATTTCGTAAGCCACAGTATCAAGCGCTTCAACGACAGCCCCATAGTAAACATAATCAGAAATTACAAGTGCGTTCGGGTTATCAATCAGGAATTTCTGCGGAAGGTCGTTCACCCTCTGGTCATTTAACACGGCTTTGCTTGCAGGAATCTGTCCATAATCCGCCCATTCGTAGCAGTTTTCACCGACAAATGAGATAAAGTCCATAATGGCATTTGCCTTTTCGTCGCTCATCTTGTCATTGCGCGGGATAACAAACTGGTGTGAGGATGCCCACTGCACCATATTTGCTGTATCATACGTAATCATGTAGGTTTCGCCGAAATTGATTCCGGTGTATTCGACCGTTGATAATGTCCATGTCCCTTCCGGCAAAAACATTAACTTGCCCTGGGCGAACAAATTGTTTGGCTGGTCGCCGTCCTGCGTGCACCATTTCTTTGCAACCGCATCAGCAAAATCCTGGAATACTTTCTGGAAAGCTTCATTATTAAAGGCAGGCATTTTGCCATCCTCGGTTAGCTTGCCGCCAAGCTGGTAATACCAGGACAAAAGTTCGTATCTCGGCCAGGTGATAGCGTAAGTATAAACCCCGTCCGCAGCAGCCTGGTCTGCAAAGCCCGCAATCTCATCGAAAGTAATCATCCCGTCATCTAGTACATTCGGGCAATATTTCTCAACCAGATCCTTATTATAATAGGTAACATAGCTGTGAAGATCGAGCGGGATACCGTAGCGGGAACCATCCACAACGCCCATGTTCCAGGCGGAGTCTATGTACTGGTCGCCCTTGATTTTGCCGTTTGCTGAAATATAGTTGTCAAGCGGCATGTACATATTGCTCTTAGAGTTGCTGGGGAGGCGGTCCACATGCTGGATGCAAAGATCAGGAACACCGCTCTGGGAATTCACCACGAGCGGCAGCTTCGTGTAAAGCTCGCCCTGCTCCGTCATAATATGCTCCACCGTATATTCAGGGTTTGTCGCATTGTAAGCATCGATAATCTTCTGCATCGCGGTTCCGTCCCCGCCGGTAAAGACCGACCAGAATGTGATGGTCTTGTCGCCGTCCGAACCCTTTTCTTTGCCGGAATCATTCCCACAGGCGGTAAATAACGTTACCATAACGGCTGACATAACAAGTGCTGCGATTTTTTTAAGTTTCATTCCTCGTTCCTCCTGTTTGACTAAACTATTTTAATATTTCCTAAAAGATACAAAATTTTTGGAACTATTGCAGAGTGACTTGGAGTTATTTTGTGCAATATTTTTGTAACTTTTAGATTTCGCTTGCTTCTATCGTATCCCTTTTTGATGATTTTGTCAATATAATAATCGATAACATTATGGAATTTGTTATTTTGCATAAATATTATTCAGAGTTTTTGTAAGTAATAACTAATTTTATTACAGTAATCTTGTAATATTTAGAAACAGTACGATTTTTCTTTCCATACTTTATGGAGGTTTGTGGCAATTTTAGGTTACAAACTGAAAAAGATATGATATAATATAGAAAAGAATAACAATTACACCGCCAAAGTACATTGAAGTATTTGGATTTTAGCAGGAGGAAACAGATTTGAAAAACACAATACATTTAAGCATTTATGACACGGAGCAGATCTCAAATATAGCAAAGGCGCTTTCTTCGGAGCAGCGCCTTAAAATATTGAAGCTTCTGGATGACAATGTGCTTAATATCAGCGAGATTGCCGCCAGGCTTAAAATGCCGATGTCTTCCGCGGCACTTCATATTAAAATACTGGAGGAATCAGGGCTTGTGATTACACAGCCGCTTCCGGGTATCCGCGGCTCACAGAAGCTTAGCGGAATTAAGGTGGATCATCTTTCTATTGATTTAAAGCCGTCCTACCATACGGATTCCCCGTTCCAGACAGCATATTTTTCGATGCCAATCGGAAATTATTTTGATTTCGGGATTGTGCCGCCCTGCGGTATTGTTTCGGAGAGCAGATATCTGGGTGCGGCGGATGATGTATCGGCTTTTTTTCTTCCGGAGCACAGTATGGCGCAGTTAATCTGGTTTACACAGGGGTATTTGGAATACCGCTTTAACAACCAGCTATTGAAAACGGCAAAGACCGTTGAGGGGATCGAGTTTTCCTTTGAAGCCTGCTCCGAGGCGCAGGGCTACAACAATGAGTGGCCTTCCGATATCACGCTCTGGGTGGGCGGCAGGGAGGTTGGCACCATTACGAGCGAGGGAGATTTCGGCGGGGTGCGCGGGCAGCAGAATCCGGTCTGGTGGTCGGAAACCCTGACACAGTACGGCGTGCTGCACCGGCTGTTTATCGACCATGGGGGATGCTATATTGACGGGGTAAAAACTTCTGCGGAAACACTTGATTCCCTGCCCGTCGGAGGGGATGATTATTTAACCCTGCGCATCGGCATCAAAAAGGATGCGAAATATGTCGGCGGTCTGAATCTGTTCGGGGAGCGTTTCGGTAATTACAGCCAGCATATAAATATGAAAATTAATTATACACAGTGATATAGCACCCTGGCTTAAGATTGTAAAATATTTCATGAACACGTTCAAATAAGGATTGACATAGCGGAAAGGATCGTATATAATTTAAATGAACATGTTCATAATAAATAAAGGAGGAAACCGATGCGAAAAAAGGACGATACCCTGCGTGATACATTGCTTGCTTTGGCGCGGAAGATTGTGGACGAGGATGGGCTTGACGCAATCAATATCCGTTTTCTGGCAAAGAAGGCGGGCGTGGCGACGGGAACCGTTTACAATTATTTTACCAACAAGGACGAGATTTTGCTGGCTCTTACAGAAGAGTATTGGCGGCAAGCCCTGCTTGAGGTGAAAACGGTGGTGAAAGCCGGTTCTTTCTGTTCGCAGGTACAGGAAATATTTACATTCCTGAAAGAGAGGATTGACCGGTCCGCAGGCAAGCTGATGAGTAGTCTCGGCAATGTGGAAACGGCGGGGCAGGCGCGCATGGTATCCATGCAGTCCGCGTTTGAAACGGTCTTCGTCCGCTGCATGGAGCAGGATGCCGATATCCGTGCGGATATTTGGGACGAAGGATTTACCAGGGAACAATTTGCACGTTTTATTATGATGAATATGGTTTTGCTGCTGAAAACGGAAGCGCCCGACATGGATTTTTTTATCCGGATTATACGGCGCACAATCTATTGAGGAAAAGGAGGTTTTTATGCCGCAGGCGATTGGAGAAACTGTTTTTGATGTATTTTATCTCGGATTTGCAATGATTGCAGGTTTTACGATGTTATTGAAAGGGAATAGCCCGCTGGTGAAAAAGGCGGGGCTGATGGCGGTGCTGCTCGGGGCGGGGGATTCCTTCCACCTCATTCCGCGCTGCATAGCTCTGTGGACAAGTGGGCTCGAGGCAAATGCGGCGGCGCTTGGTACCGGAAAATTTATCACTTCCATTACCATGACGATCTTTTATCTGATTCTTTATTATATCTGGCGGGAGCGTTATCAGATTAAGGGCAGGAAGAATCTTACAATATCAATGTGGGGATTGTCCATTTCGCGTATCGCCCTGTGTCTTCTGCCGCAAAACCAGTGGCTTTCGTACCGTCCGCCGCTTCTGTACGGAATACTGCGCAACATACCGTTCGCCGTTATGGGGATTATCATTATTATTATTTTTGGGGGGGAAACAAAAAGGGCGGATGACCGCGTATTCCGCTTTATGCCGCTGGCGGTTATCCTCTCATTCGGATTTTATCTGCCGGTTGTATTGTTTAGCGGGATTGCGCCTGCGGTCGGGGTGCTTATGATTCCGAAAACACTGGCGTATGTCTGGATTGTGCTGATGGGCTGGCAGCTTTATAAACAGTCCGCAGGAGAGAAGGAAAGTCTTTTAAGGAGGAGTGCATTATGATAAAACGCTATGCAAACCTGGCACTTGTTTATGCGGTGGTCGCCATGGTATTTGGCGTATTTTACAGGGAATTTACGAAGTTTAATGATTTTTCCGGGCAAACGAGATTATCCGTACTGCACACACATTATTTTATGCTGGGAATGTTTTTCTTCCTTATGTTAATGTTGTTGGAGAAAGTTTTTTCCTTTTCGGCAGAAAACACCGGAAAAATCTTAATTGTTTACCAGGTTGGCTTAAATATTACCGGTCTTGGGTTTCTTTTAAGGGGATTAACGCAGGTGTGGGGGGAGGAGCTTAGCAAAGGCATGGATGCTTCCATCTCCGGAATTGCCGGGATCGGTCATATTCTAACAGGGGTCTGTATTGTTCTTTTATTGTTAAATGTGAGGAAAATGGCAGCGTAGTGGGGAGCGGGGTACATAGTTGTGGAAGTTGTTTGTAGGAATTTGTGAGATATAATATATTTGTATTATTTTCTTTATGAAGATCACTTTAACACGCCTTAGGTAAGAAATCCCCCACTTCTATAAGTGAGGGATTTCTTGCCCAGTTTATTTATCATATAAAATCATAATCTTGCCGGAACAAATTCTCTATTATTAAAATATCACGAAAATATGGTAAATCCGTATTTTTTACAGGATACAATTTTATTTTGTTCAATAAAATCTTATTTGCAAAATAAGTCAGCCCATCAATTGTGTCAGATAGAGTGATAAGCCTTATCTGACATGGGAGAGCAGCATAGGTATATAATTTTCTTTGATAAATGAAAAGGACATACATTTTTATTATTCATAAATGATTTATAAAAATGTATGTTCTTTTCTTAATTTTCGGTAAAATCAAGTGTTTACATTATTTATACACTAAGAAAAAATTGACAAACTGCGCAGAAAACGCTATCATAACACTAGCTACTTTCACAGGCAGGTCTGTGGGGAAATTGTATTTATATGTTTTAAGGAGAGGAGCCGGGATATGTGGGCATTGATTTTTGGCGGTTTGTTGGTGGGCGGGACAGCGGGACTTGTCTATTTAATCAGCCGTTTTTACAGGTTCTTTTGGGTTATGCGCGCGTCAGAGGGAAAGAAATGGGCGCGCATTCTGATTTCCACCGTTATGGTGTTTGCTATTGTCGCGGTGCTTTGGGCGGCGATGGGCAGCATGAATGCCATTGTCTGTGTGCTGCATCTGGTTGCATTCTGGCTATTATGTGATTTTGTATTCTGGGGGATTAAAAAAAGGAAGGGAAGAGCTTTTAAGCGCTATTATGCGGGTGTGTGCGCGTTAGTACTTACTGTTGTTTATCTGAGCGTGGGATTTGTGCTTGCCAACCATGTTTTTCGGACGGGATATGCGGTTGATTCCGAAAAGGAAGTCGGGACGTTGAGAATCGTCCATATTGCGGATTCCCATGTCGGGACAACATTTGATGGTGAGGGTTTTGCGGAATATGTGGCGCAGATGCAGGCGGAAAACCCGGATATTGTGGTGATTACCGGGGATTATGTTGATGATGATACCAATAGGCAGGATATGGTGGACGCGTGCAGGGCACTCGGTACATTTAAGACAACCTATGGGGTGTACTATGTTTTCGGGAACCATGACAGGGGCTACTATAGCGCAGATTACCGGGGGTTTGACGGGGATGATTTAATTGCGGAACTTGAAAAAAACGGTGTTACTGTGCTTGAGGATGAAACGGTCTTGCTGGATAACCGCTTTTATGTGATTGGAAGAAAGGATCGTTCGGAGGCGGAGAGGGGGCGCGGGAGGGCTTCGGCAGCAGAGCTTGTGCGGGGGCTTGACGCGGATAAATATATGATAGTGCTTGACCATCAGCCGGGTGAATATGAGGAACTGGCAGATGCGGGTGTGGATCTTGTGCTCTCGGGGCATACACACGGGGGGCAGCTTCTCCCTGTTAATTATGTTGGTGAGTGGACGGGAGTTAACGCGAAAACCTACGGTCTGGAACGGCGGGGAAAAACGGATTTTGTTGTGACCTCCGGGATATCGGACTGGGCGATCCAGTTTAAGACCGGCTGCAAATCCGAATACGTGGTAATTGATATAACCGGAAAATAGAAACAACAGATTCTACGCGGGAGCAAAAAACAGCAAAAACCAAAAGCGGCCCGGAAGGAGATTGTTCGGGGCGAAGCGGATAAAAATTGCCTTTCACAGAGGAAGCTGCAGTGGGGTTTTTGCGCGACTTAAATTAGGAGGAAAACAGATGGGAATCGATCAGGGGGCAAACGGGGAAAAGGTATATTTATTTGAACAGATGCCGATACCAAAAGCCGTGCGCAAGCTTGCTGTGCCGACGATATTAAGCTCGCTCGTCATGGTACTTTACAATCTGGCGGACACATATTTTGTAGGGCTGCTCAACCTGTCAACGGAAACGGCGGCTGTGACACTGGCAGCTCCCCTGCTTCTTGCTTTTAACGCGGTGAATAACCTTTTTGGCGTGGGTGCTTCGAGCATGATGAGCCGCGCGCTCGGAAAAAAGGAAATCGAGACCGTAAGGAAAAGCTCGGCATCCGGATTTTATTACGCACTTTTAAGTGGCATCCTGTTTTCCGTGCTCTATACACTCTTTAAAAATCCGTGCCTTACCCTGTTGGGAGCGGACGAGGGGACTGCAGCGGTAACGGGGGAATATTTGAAATGGACGGTCAGCTTCGGCGCGGCTCCGGCGATCTTAAATGTTGTACTTGCGTATCTGGTACGCGCGGAGGGGGCTTCCCTGCATGCAAGCCTTGGGACGATGAGCGGCTGTCTGCTCAACATTGTGCTTGACCCGATTTTTATTTTGCCGTGGGGCTTCCATATGGGTGCGGCTGGCGCAGGGCTGGCGACTTTTATTTCCAACTGCGTGGCATGCCTGTACTTTTTCTGCCTGCTGTACACAAAACGTAAAACGACCTATGTCTGCGTGAAACCCCAGATGGCAAAGCCGGACAGACGCGTGCTTCTCGGCATCTGCGCAGTGGGTATTCCGGCTTCCATCCAAAACCTGCTGAATGTCACGGGCATGACGATCCTGAACAATATGACGGCTTCTTTTGGAGAGGATGCCGTGGCGGCAATGGGGATTTCGCATAAGATCAGCATGATTCCGATGCAGATTGCATTTGGGCTGTCACAGGGCATCATGCCGCTTGTCAGCTACAATTTCGCAAGCAAGAATTATGTGCGCATGAAAAAAAGCTTTTGGTACACCGCAAGGATATCACTAATTTTTATGGCGGTTGTCACAGCCGGCCTCTGTCTGGGTTCCGGGGGTGTTGTGAATATGTTTATGAAGGACGCGGCGGTAGTAGGTTACGGAACAAAGTTCCTGCGCGGCTTTGCGCTTGGCATGCCATTTTTGTGCATGGATTTTCTGGCGGTGGGCGTATTCCAGGCGTGCGGTATGGGAATGAAATCTTTTATCTTTGCGATCCTGAGAAAGATCGTGCTGGAAATCCCTGCGCTGTACCTGCTCAATGCGCTGTCTCCGCTGTACGGCATCGCTTACGCGCAATGTGCGGCGGAGATGATTCTGTCGGCGGTGGCGGTCATCGTGCTGGTGAAGTTTTTTCAGGGAACACAGAAGAAGAACGGCTTGGAATGATCTGGGGGGCATCGGATCAGGTTCCTATAACATATAAACAAGAATATTGATTTTGTGGTAAAATAATGGCGCTGAACAATTCAACAAGCCAGAGGTTTTAAATATGGAGCGTTAATATATGGCGGGGATGACGTTTCGCAGGACGAATGGAGCAATAGGGATATTTATGCGAAGCTTTTCTTGTTTCGGCTCGTAAGGGCAAAAACAAGAAAAGATACATAAGGCTGGAATATTGGACAAGCGATATACTTTGAAAATACGGCGTTTTCAGAGGGTTTTATAGATAAATCTGAATTTAGGGAGGTACACCTTATCGCGTCACATTCGCCTATATTTTCTTCATGCACTCAGTGGCCTGTCCGCAGATGATGCGCCTCCGGCAGTCCGGGCAGTAGAAAGCCCGGTTAGAGCTGGACACAAAGGGGGTACCACATACACTTTACCGCCGCATATCCTTCGCATGGTAAAGCTTGGTATAACATTCTCAATTTATATTAGTCCAAAATTCCTCCATAGTTGCATTAAATATTTGAGGTGTGTCCATATTTACACAATGTCCTGCATTTTCAAAAAGCACAACCTTACATTGTGGTTCTCGGTCCTTCCACATTTTTATTACTTGCAGTTCTGCTGATATATCAAACTCTCCGCACCCGATTAGTAAGGGATACGCTCTTTGCCCTGTTTGATATGTGTTTACCATATTATTCAAAGACGCTAAGTACATGAATGATTTTTTTGGGAATTGGATATTCATATCATAAAAATCATTTTGGGCCTGTAAAGTAAATGCGGATATTTTTTTGTTTGATTTTGCAAACCATTTGATAGAAAACAGAGCTTTTAACATCATAAGCATCTGTGATGCACTATTTTTTTTCTGCATTTCCATATCGAAATTATTAATATCATATCCACCAAAACAAGCAAGGGATTTTACCATTTGTGGATAATGGTTTGCAAAATCCTGTGCTAAAATGGCACCTAATGAAACCCCTACAATATGTATTTTTTCGATTTTTTCTGCTTCCATAATATCATATATCCATGCTGACATTTTGTCTATGCTGTCACCCTTTTTTGTATTTATTGACTTTCCATGACCAATAATGTCAACTGCTAACACATTATATTTGCTGCGAAAATACTCAATCTGTGTGTTGAACATTCTATGATCAACAAAAGCGGCATGAAGGAAAAGTATCCATTCATTGCATTTCTTCCCGCTAACATAATATGTGATAGGTGAATGATCCATTTTAGACTGCTTCATATTTTTTCACTCCTTATCTCATTCAGAAAATTTTTATACCACTCAACGTTAAACTTCATAAAATCCCGTCCATAGCGGGCTGCTGCAAACTGATAGGAAAATATATCCTTCTGCTCTTCCGGGGGATTGATACTATTTGCTTCTTCACAAATTATATTCAGTACGCTGTACTGTTCGGTTAAATATAACAGATATTCTTCAATATTTGCTTCGCGGATTTTTTTGTCTGAAAATCCCATAAAATATATCTTTGCCAATTCGGGATTTCTTATGTTTTGTATTTCGAAAGGGCTGTTTATCCATTTAAAA
This sequence comes from uncultured Lachnospiraceae bacterium, assembly GCA_947053345.1. Lineage (GTDB taxonomy): Bacteria > Bacillota > Clostridia > Lachnospirales > Lachnospiraceae > RGIG4057. Next base: position 23,573 of record CAMRSM010000026.1, on the reverse strand, counting down.
AAGTAGAGTTTCCCGCTTTCGGTTATGGAGTAGACTTTTTTGTACTTTCCATTCTCTACAACTTCTTCAAAGCAGATGTACTCATAACTTAGCAGCTTTTTTACCGCCGCTTGTATACTGCCCATACTGCTGCTATACATTAAGTTTAATCCTTGGCTTATTCTTTCCCGTAGTTGATAAATTGTTCTGCTATGTAAGAGCAAAAGACCAAGTATGATATTATCCACTGATTGCCCTCCTGTTATCTAATAGTAATATTACTATTAGTAATAAGTAAATTATAAGTAAGAAAAAAGAGATTGTCAATAATATTCTAAAATTTATCAGATATCTCCAAAAAGTAAGGCAGACAGCAAAGTGTAATAGTGTGAACCTTCGAAAGAAGAAGAGACAGGACGCGGCAGCTATCACATAGCCACTGTGTCTGAGCCGTATTCGGTTTTTATTTATTCTTTCTCAAAGCTGTGTACTGCTTTTGGGGCTGGCAGGGTTCCGGGCAGCATATCAAGGCTCTTCCCCAAAAGCAGTAAATTCAGCTTGAAATCCAGCCGGTATACCTGTAGATCAAGGCTTTTTTGAAATAATCACCTTATTTCTATCAAAAATAGATAAAATGTTGATATTCGCAAGTTATTCTAATAGAGCGGTACGAAAACGAATTTCAGTATGGCATTGTCTGGAAGTGTCCATACTAAAGAATTGCCGCAGGAAAGGATGATGATTGCGTTGGAAGATCAGTTATTTAAAACGGGAAGTCATAACGACAAAGGGATGCCAGGGGCAGAAAACCAAAGGCCGGAGGTGGCCGCACAAAAGGAAACCAGCGGGAACCGGCAAAAAATCGAAATCAAGAAGGTTAACAAATATTATGGCAAAAAGCAGGCGCTCACGGATATCAGTCTGACTATACATCAGGGCATGTTTGGACTGCTTGGCCGCAACGGCGCGGGCAAGACGACGTTGATGAAGACGTTGGCGGCACTGCACAAAAAGCAGAGCGGCACGATCACGGTATGCGGGATCCCAATCGAGCAGGCAAAGGAAATCCGGGCAATCACCGGCTATCTGCCGCAGGATTTTTCCATGTATCCTTCCATGACCGTTTCGGAAAGCCTCGATTATCTGGGCGTGCTTTCCGGGATGGATGGCCGGCTGCGCAGGGAGCGGGCGGAAATGCTGTTAAAGCGCGTCAATCTGGCGGAGCACCGCGGGAAAAAGGTGCGGGCACTTTCCGGTGGTATGAAGCGCAGGCTCGGGATCGCACAGGCACTGCTGCACGATCCGAAGGTGCTGATCGTTGACGAGCCTACGGCGGGGCTTGACCCGGAGGAACGGATCCGTTTCCGAAATTTATTATGCGAGGTGGCGGAGGAGCGGATCGTTATTCTTTCCACGCACATTGTCGGGGATATCGAGGCGACCTGCGAGGATATCGCGATCATGAATGACGGGCATATATTGTGGAAAGGAACGGTTTCCGGGTTGCTGGGAGATGCGGAAGGGAAAGTATTTACGATCAATATCAACAAGAAATTTCTCGCGCAGATCAAAAAAGATTATATTGTCACGGGTATGCTGGTGCAGAATGAATTTACGACCGTCCGACTGATCTCGGAGGAAAAGCCGGAGATGATCGGCGCGCAGGAGGCAGAGCCAAATGTGGAAGATGCCTATATGTATTGCCTTTACCGCAATGGCTGTGATCTTGGAGGAGGTGTGGAGGGATGACGGGGAAAAATTTCTTAGTCCTCTACCGTAAAGAATGTCGGAAGGTACTGTGCTCTCTCACGTTCCTGCTTTACGCGGCGGCGATATTTGCCATGTATTATTCGCAATTCCATTCTGAATTGAAAGGTGCGGAAATAAAGCCGGAGCCGGGTCTTTCCTCTTATGGAATCATGGTTCGCGAAGTGCCCGAAATCCTGATGCCGTGCGCAGTCGAAGGGCTGTTGGGAGAGTACTGGCCAAACCGATACATCGCATATCCGATTGGGTTTTATAAAGAAGTGCGTCTGACACAGAAGAAGCGCCAGAAAATGGCGGACATCATCTGTGAGATTACAGGGCTTACGCGGGAGGAATTGGATCGTTTTCAAGTAGGGGGGGGAGATGGGAGTAATGACAGTGATAAAGCCAGTTTTGAAGTTGGTGGGGAAAACGGCATCCGGCAGACTGGTGATAACAGCTTTGTGGTGGACGGCGGCGGGAATTTCGAAGCAGAAGGGCCGAAGATGCCGGAATATCAATTTCCCGAAAATCTGACTTATGAGCGCTTCCGGGAGCTGATGCGCGCAGCGGATGACCTGATTGGCGGGGGATCGCGCTATTCCGATGAAAACATCGTCCATAATTTTTCCAGAACTCCAAAAACGTATGAAGAAGCGATGGAGGAATATGAACAGCTGATAAAGGAAGATAAGATTACGGGCGGCTATGCAAGGCTCTATTGTGATTATGTCGGGGTGCTGCTCGGTATATTGCCGGTGTTTGTGGCAGTATCACTCATGCAGCTTGACCGGAAGGCAAGGATGGAACAACTCATATATTCCCGACGTGCATCTTCGGCGGTGATCGTGTCTGCGCGTTATGCGGCGCTTGTTTCTACCATGTTCCTGCCTGTGATTGTCACGGCAGGGATCGCGCAGGTCAAAGTGATGGGATTTTATCCGGGGATGAGTATGGACAATTTGGCCTTTGCGCGTTATTCGCTTCTTTTGCTGCTTCCTTCGGTCATGGTCACGGCGGCGGTCGGGATGGTTATCACGGAGTTCGCGTCAGGGCTGGCGGCGATCCTTGTTCAGGCGGCGTGGTGGTTTGCCGGTGTGTTTTCCGGGGAATTGTCGGGCGGGATCGGAAAGTTCACTCTGACCATACGCCACAATTCGCTTTATAAGCGGGAGCTGTTCATGGAGCAATACGGCAATTTTTTGTTTAACCGCGCGTTTTTTGCGGTGGTTGCCATTGCACTTGTAGTGCTCACTGCGATGATTTATGAGGGGAAAAGGAGGGGGAGGAAGATTGGGTTTTATACTTTGGGTAAAAATCGTAAAGACCAACCTGCGGCATAACTTTTTGCCGCACCTGCTCGCCGCGCTGGGCGTAGCGCTTTTGGCACCGGTCGTGTTTGAAACATCTTCCCTTGACGGAAAGCTTGCGGCGCAGCCGCTTGAGATGTTTTTATCCCTCGCGGGCGCGCTCTTACTCACTCCGGTCTTCCTGCCGGAGCAGGACGAAAATATCCGTGACCTCATCCGCTCAAAGCGGACGGATCATCTCGCCGTCTGTGCTTTGCGGGCAGTATATTCCACGGGGGCACTTTTGGCGGTGGTCGGCGGGTTTACGCTTTTTATGCGTGCCTGTGAGAGTGCTGTGGGCTGGCAGCATTTTACCGGGGCGTTTGCCTCCGCGTTTTTTCTTGGCGTGCTCGGCTTTGCAGGAGCCGGGATTTCCGGGAATGTCACCGTTGGCTATATGGCAGCAATGATATATTATATCGCGAATTTCTCGCTTAAGGAGAAACTTGGAAATTTTTATCTGTTCTCGATGTCAGCGGGGGACGGCGGGGGAAAGCTGTTTTTGTTCGCGGTATCGCTGCTTTTGATGGCAGCGGTGTTTGAGTGGAAGAAGGTTCGGGAGGGGTAGGAGGGAAAGGAATTTTGATAGATTCCACAGAATAGATAAATAATTGAAAATCCTATGATATCCTGTCATCGGAGCAGAGGTGCAAACGGCACACTTCTCCGGCGGCAGGATATTTTTTGCCGTGCAGAACCATTAATTGACAGGAAAGTTTAAACATGTTTTTATATTATTTTAAACAATTCCTGTTAAACTAAACATAGCAAATGCCCGCAAAGTATCCAGCAAATTCACAGGGACAGGCTGGGTAAAAATTTGCTGCCTTGGATGCTGCTGGCAGCGGAAACTGCGGGGTTTGCGGAATTTATCGCAGAGGTGGAGAGTATGAGTGTAAAGAAAGTTTCAACGTCGGTAATTGTGTTTATCTGTCTGCTGCTGGCAGCTTTTTTGCTGAAAGCCTACGTGGGAGGAAAATTCCATTCCGTGCAGAGCCTGCAGGAATATGTGGGGAAGTTTGGGGTATTTGCCCCGGTTATCCTTGTGATCATCCAGGCCGTGCAGGTCGTGATCCCTGTCCTGCCGGGATTTTTGGGCTGTGTTGTGGGCGCGGTGCTCTTTGGGAGCGCGGGCGGCTTCTGGTGCAATTATATTGGTATTTCGCTCGGGTCGTTAATCGCGTTTCTTCTGGCGAAAAAATATGGGATTGGTCTGGTGCAGAATATCTTTCCGCGGGATAAGTATGAAAAATATTCGGAGTGGGCGGGGAAGAGCAGATCCTACACGGTGCTGCTCTTCCTCGGAATGGTGCTCCCACTGTTTCCGGATGACTTTTTCTGCTATTTTTCGGGACTGACCAAAATGGGGATGAAGAAATTCACGGCGATCATTGTTTTGGGGAAGCCGTGGTGTATCCTTGCTTACAGTATCGCATTCGCGAAGTTTGGGGGATTATAAGTATCTGTTCCGGCCGTCCCTTCTCACCGGTCTGTTCATTTTTTAACACTGAACAAAAAGGCTGTGCTGCCGTTTTGGAATCCGTCAAGGAAAACTTCCGCCGTCCAGTATTTATCCGGGTGTGGGATCGTTACGTTCTGTCCGAGGATGATATTCCTCGTGACATCGTACATGGCATCGGAATCATAGCCATCATGGCGGTGCATCTTTTCCATGTCCCCGCTGAATTTCGCAAAGGCGAACTGGGAGATAAACGGAGTTCCGGATATCGTACTCAAAGCTGTCCATGCAAAAACATTCTGCTGCTGCTTTGCGAAATCGGGCATGAACAGCGTCCATTGTACGGACGCGTCGCAATCTTTGAGGAAGTTGATATATCCGAAGACATCAACCGAATCCGTTCCGGCGGATCCGGTTATCCCACCGGCAAAAAACTGTCTGGTCATCATCAAAACGATCCAAAGCGCCGTAAACAGCAGGGTTAACAAGACCCGATGGTTCCAGCGCTGCAAGCTGTTCCCGCAAAAGGCGGTTTTGGTTTCGGAAACGTTTGGCAATGCTGTCCATGAATAGTTCCCTGCCGTCACGGAACATCGGTTCGCTCCATTCTCCTGCGTTAAGCAGGAATGCCGTCAACTCGTCGAAAACGTCAGGGTTGATCCCGCGCGCGGGATGCCCATTCGACAAGGCGCTGATATTTTTGCGCGTCGGTTTCATCGGAATTCTGGGTGGCAGCGGGGTCGAACCAACAAAATTTTTCAGATAATGCCGTCATATGAAATCCTCCTGCAAATTCAGATTATGTGCCTTACGGCGACTGTCGATTTACGTCAGCTTATCCATATTTTATCTGATAGGAGGAGAAAAGTGAAGGCAGGCTTTCTACTTTGGGTAAAGAGTATTCATTTTTTGGCGCAGACAAACAGGCCTGTTGACTTGTGGATGTGATATAAGCCATCTTTATCCATTTCTTTGCGTACGCGGTTTAAAAATTGTTCTTTATCTTTTTGGATCACTTTTTTTGCCTCGGCAGAGTAAGAGGCGACATAGTCGAAAACAGCCTCCGCGTCCGGCACGAGCAAGTCATTTTTCTGTTCTTCGTCCGCAAGGATGCTGAAATAATGTGATAATTCCTGCGCGGCGGTCTCCAATACGATATCAAAGGAATCTGAGGGGATTTTGACCTCCGGGTAATATTTGCGCACAAGTTCGTGCAGTTCGTACATATGCGTCCTGCCGACCAGGCTGCAGGAAAACTGTCCGCCTTCCTTCAGCAGCGCGCTGATTTTCTGGTAGAGTGAAAGGCGGGAATCCCTGCCGATGTGGAATAACAGGTGGTTGGCCATGATCCGGTCGAAGCCGGAAACAGGATAGGAAAAATCTGCGGCATCGCGCTTGTCAAGGGTATATCGGATATGCTTTTCCGGGAAATGTTCCTGTATCTCCCGCATGTTTTTCTCCGTGGCCTCCAACATGCCGGCGGAATAATCTACAAGGTGAAGTTCCAGATGCTCCGGCAGGAGGGCGGCGATACTGCGCCAGAAAGCGGCATTGCCGCAGCCGATGTCAAGAACCTTCATATTCGGTGCAAGGGCAATCTTTTCAAACATCCACGGGTAGAAGCCGATCGGGGAGGTGGAATAATCGTGGATGGAGATGCGGCTGCGTAGATTGCGGTCATTCTCATACTGCTTTGCGGCATATTCCCGTTTTTTGGCGATCTCGACAATGTGGCGCATGTTTTCCCAAAAATCCTGCCGTGCCGTGTCCGTGCTTCCGGATTGCGTGTCTTTTGCGGTTTCCGGCATGTCTTTTTTATTCCGGCTTTCTGACAGGATGGCTTTTGTTTTTTGCACGGCAGCGAGAATCTGCTCAATGTGTTCTTTTTTCGCGAGCAGCAGGCGCTCCTGTTCCGCAAGTGATTCTTTTACATCAAAATGTTCTTCCTGCATGATTTCGGCGATCTGCTCAATGGAAAAATCCATGAAGCGGAGCATCAGGATTTTCTGGAGCCGCTCGGCGCTTTCATCATTGTAGAGCCGGTATCCTGCCCCGGAATAATCCTGCGGCGAAAGAAGTTTCTTTTCGTCATAAAATCGGACGGTGCGGGCGGAAACGCCCAGTTTTTTTGCGAGTTCACCTGCGGTATAAGTCATATTTGCCTCCTTGCTGCACCGACTGGTGCATAAAAGTTTTGGTTGTTATCATGGACTTCATAGAAAATGGGTTCCCGCACTTATCATATACCTTTCCGTTACGGAAAGGTCAAGAGAAAAAATAATTTTTTATCGCATCCGGTTGAAATGCTATGGTATAATATCGTCAGATATTATACCAGTGCCGGTTCGCCGTCCGACGAAGGAGGACATCTTCCTTGGCGAACCGTGTGCATCCCCCGGAGGGAAGCATGTCCAGAGGACATGGTATAATATCCGCAGGATATTATACCAGCGCCGGTTCGCCGTCCGACGAAGGAGGACATCTTCCCTTGCGAAGCCCTGCAGGGAAGCATGCCGGAACGACATGGTATAATGTTCAAAAGAAATCATAAAAGGAGCCCGGATACCATGAGATATAATATTTTCATCTGTGACGATGAACCAGAGATGATAAGACGGCTTTCGGAAAATATAAAAAATATATTGGAGGAATGTGGGATCCGTTCTTTTTCTGATGGTTACAGCCTGCTCGGGGAGATGGGGAATTGTGATATCCTTCTGCTGGATATTGACATGCCGGGGATTACCGGGCTTGATATTGCAGGCAGGCTTTCCGGATTGGAAAAACGGCCTTTATTTGCCTTTGTGACCAGCCATGATGAGCTTGTCTATGACAGCCTGAGGTTCCACCCATTTGGTTTCGTGCGCAAAAGCCATATGGAGGAAGAACTTCCGGCGCTGCTTGTGGATTGCGTAAAAGAACTTTCCGGAAGGGAACGGCATTTTTGTTTTCAGTCCGGAGGCGCGCGGATAAAGCTGCCGCTTGGCGATATATTATATTTTGAGGCGGAGGGAAATTACTTGAGGGTTTTTATGACGCAGAATGGCAGGGGGGAGCCAGGCCGTCTGCCGGGAGCGCCGGAGGATGCGGGGGGAGGATATTACCGTTTCCGTGAAACGCTTGCCGGTGTGGAAACCTCGCTTATTGGCGACGGGTTTGTGCGCATCCACAAAGGGTTTCTGGTAAATCAGGCCGCGGTGAGGTCGCTGGGTGCAGACGAGGTAGTTTTGATAAACGGAGCCCATATTCCGGTCGGGAGAAGTTATGCAAATGACGCAAAACGAAAACTGATGAAATGGATGCTCGGAACGTAAAAGTGAAAGAGTGCCATGGCACATGTTTGGCCGCTTTGGATTAGGAAACGGGATGGGTTGATGTGTTTGCTGACTGAAAATGCATATTTGAACAATCTGGCGGTGAAAAAATCTTAAAGGATGAGGATGGGGGAATGCTCATGAAGAGACATCAAAAAACGGACTGGCAGCAGGAGTGCGGACGGCTTGCGAAAGAATTTGACCGGCTGTCGGGCGAAAAAGCGGAATTGGAATATCAGTGGAATGAGTTAAAGGCATCTTCCGGGCAGCTTTGCAGGCAGGACGAAGAGATCCGGGAACTGCATGAAAATGCGCGCAGGCTCAAACATGATATGAAAAACCATCTGATGGTCATCGCTTCCTACTTAAACAGTGGGGAATATGACGCGGCAAAAGCATATACGTCGCAGATACTTGACAAGTTAAACGCGGTTCACAGTTATGTTGAAACCGGGAATTTGCTGATGAACCATATTCTAAATGAAAAGCTTAATTTTGCAAGAGGACAGGGCATCTCGATCAAGGCGGAAATTGAAAACCTTCCGTTTAGGCGGATGGAAAGCCTGGATTTCTCCGCGCTTTTGTCTAACCTTTTGGATAATGCCATCGAGGCGTGCCGCACAGAGGGAGAGCCGGAGCTTTTTGTCGGGATTACGAAACGCAGGGATTATGAAACTATACTTGTGAAAAATAAGATTAGCGGATCGGTGTTGGAACAAAACCCTGATCTGCATTCTACGAAGCAGGATAAAGATGTCCACGGGCTGGGTATCGCCCGGACAAAAGAAATCGTGGGAAAATATGGCGGTGTCTGTGACTTCTACGAGGAGAACAGTTGGTTTTGTGCCTGTGCGTTTATCCCTGTCTGAGTGGTGTTTATCCCAGTCCCTTGCAATGAAATGTTGCAGGGGATATATTTATTTCGGGTAGGAAAGGGTTTTGGGGCTGTATGGTTGATTTTTTTAACGTTAGAAAATTTACACTTGACGGTCTATCCCTTCATATTCCGGCAGGAGAGCGGGTGGGGCTGCTTGGGGGGCCGGGGTGCGGGAAGACAACACTGTTAAAACTTGCGTGCGGGCTGCTGGTGCCGGAAGATGGGAGCGTGCAGGTATTGGGAATGGCACCAAGTGATTGGCGTAAGGATTCTCAACCCGTCATTTCCGCGTATTTTACGGGTTTGCCCCTGCTTGACCGCAACGACACGGTGAGACAGGGGTTTGAGTTGGTGCGCTGTATTTACCATATCCCAAAGAAAAAGTTTTGGGAGGAATACCGGGTACTTTCAAAACGCTTGGATTTTACCGCGTTTGAGCATGAGGCGGTGAAGGAGCTTTCGCTTGGACAGCGTGTGCGTGCGGAACTTTCCGCGGTACTGGCCGTAAGACCAAGGCTGCTTTTGTTGGATGAACCGAATGCAGGGCTTGACGAAAACGGAAAAGCGGCGTTGTGCGAAATCCTCTCGGAACGCGGGCGGCGGGGGCTGACGGTGGTTACAGCTTCCAGTGATATGGTGGGAATCGCGAAGCTGTGTACACGTTTTGCGCTTCTGAAGGACGGAAAAGCGGCGTTTTACGGGAGCGGGGAGAGACTGCGCAGCCAGTTCGTCCCCGTCGACGAGATGACGATTGTTTTTGGCGGTGAACTGCCGGATTTCGGGGATCTTCCGGTGGTGCGGTACAAAATAGAAGGAAACCGGCTGACGCTCTTTTACAATTCAAACCATGTTACGGCGGCGGAGATTTTAAAGCGGGTGCTCACGCAGACAGAGGTACTTGAGGTGAAAGTCCAAAAGCCTACATTGGAAAGTATGGTTTAGCAGAATAAGGGGGAAAAATGAGTTTTATTGAAGTGAAAAGTGTAAGTAAGACATTCCGTATTAACAAGCGGAAAAGTGGTGTGACAGGGATGCTCGCCAACTTATTTGTTCCGAAGTATGAAAAAAAGGAAGCGGTAAAAGATTTGGATTTTGTGATCGGCCAAGGGGAGATGGTCGGGTTCATCGGACCCAACGGCGCGGGGAAATCCACAACCATCAAGATGCTGTCAGGTATTTTGTTCCCGGAGAGCGGTGAGATCAGGGTTGGCGGTTTTATCCCTTATAAGCAGCGCAAGGCCTATGTCGGCAGCATCGGGGTTGTGTTTGGGCAGAAATCGCAGCTGCAATGGGATCTGCCCGTGATCGACAGTTTTGAACTTTTGAAGGCAATCTACCGTGTCCCGGATGAGACCTACCGAAAGAACCTGAGCCGCTACACGGAGATGCTTGATATGGGCGGCTTCCTCAATCAACCGGTGCGCCAACTTTCCCTTGGACAGAGGATGCGCGCGGACATTGTTGCGGCATTGCTGCATTCGCCGAAAATTGTGTTCTTTGACGAGCCGACCATCGGCGTGGATGTTGTAGGCAAAGAAACCATACGGAATTTTATCCGTGAGCTGAACAGTCAGGATAATGTGACAATGCTGTTTACAACACATGATATGCAGGACATTGAAAAAACCTGCGACCGTTTGATTATTATTGATAAGGGCAGCAAGGTATATGACGGCACACTGCCGGGTATACGGGAGCGCTACGGGACGACAAGACAGCTCGATGTGGAATTTTCCGGGCCGCAGGAAGTTGCACCAATCCGCCATGTTGAAATTGTGGATCTTGACAACAACAAAAAGCGCTTTATTTTTGAGAGCCATGAGGTACACATCAACGAACTGATGAACCTCCTGCTCAATCGCTATAGTATCCGTGACATGAACATATCCGAGCCGGAGATTGAAAGCATTATCCGGAAAATCTATAGTGGGGAGGTATTTTAGCGGAGGCGTTTGGTGGAATTAAAAACAGCAAGTTCCCGGACAGCATCCCCAGAGGAGTTTATGGGAGCATGGCGGACAGAAAGTCCTCTGCCGGACGAGGTGGTGGGAGGGAACTAGCGGAACTTAAAAACAGCAAGTTCCCGGACAGCATCCCCAGAGGAGTTTATGGGAGCATAGCGGACAGAAAATCCTCTGCCGGATGAGGTGGTGGGAGGGAACTTGCGGAACTTAATATAGGAGAAAGAATAGAGATGATGAAATTTGCACCTTATTTTGCGTATGCGAAAAAATGTTTTCTTGGACGGAGTGCGTACCGCTTCGACCATTTAATGAATATTATGTCCACCTGCCTTCAAATATTCATATTCTGGGGTATCTACCGCGCGCTCTATGGCGGAAATACGGAAGTGGACGGAATCACCCTGCCGATGGTCGCGACAAATTTCGTACTTTCGATGGGGCTCGGCGCTGTGTTTTCCGTAAATGACTATTTTTTCCCGGATAAGATACACGACGGCAGCATCGCGACAGAACTGCTCCGCCCAATCAGTGTTCCGGGCAGGATGATTGCCGAAAATGCCGGAAACGCATTGTTTAACTTGATTTTCCGGTTTGCCCCGGCACTTATCTTGGTCGTGCTGACAATCGGCATAAGTGCCCCGGCAGGGCTGGGAATGTTTACTGTGTTTTTGCTCAGCGCTATGCTTGGTTACGGCGTGCTGTGGGTGATCAGCTTCACCGTGCAGATGGCGGCATTCTGGTTTGTGAACGTATGGAGTATCACGACAATCAAAAATGTATTTGTCAATGTGCTTTCCGGTTCCATGATCCCGTTATGGTTTATGCCTGAATGGATGGTAGGGGTTTTACGCTTTACCCCGTTTTCATCCATTTATTTTACGCCAGTGCAGATTTATCTCGGGCAGCTGACCTGGCAGGAAGCCGGGTTAAAATGCGCAGTGCAGGCTGTGTGGATTTTGCTGATTTATCTGGCGGGGGATTTTCTTTGGAAGAAGGGACAGAAGAAATTGGTCGTGCAGGGCGGTTGATGTTAATAGGGTTTTGGGCAAAGTAAAATGGAATGGTCGGCGGTATCGGAGCAGGTTAATTTAAGATGGGCGTGTTTATGTTACAACGGTGGGGTTTTAGGAAAGGGTGAAGGACGGAAATGAGAGATGTAATACATTTGGCGGGAGTCTATACGAAAATAACGGCAAAGTCGTGGTTCCAGTACCGCGTGGATGCCGTGCTGCGCTCGTTGGCAGTATTTTTGCGGGAATCAACGGGAGTGATCGTAATTTATTTTACATTGTTGAAATTTGATGACCTAAATGGTTGGAATACCCATGAGTTGCTTTTCTTGTACAGTTTGCTTTTCTTGACTTACGGGATCATGATTATTTTCTTTACGGGACTCCGCGATTTTGGAAATACGGTGCGCAGTGGGAATTTTGACCGATTTATCCTGCGCCCGCGCGGGCTTTTGTTCCAGTTGATCTTTGCTAATGCCGACTGGTTTGCTGCGGTCGGGCATGGGGGGCTTGGGCTGGTTTTGTTTTTAGTTTCTGCAGGGAAAGTCGGGGTTACTTGGAATTTGGAGACGGCTGTGTACTACCTGGTTGCTGTGGCAGGCGGTGTTCTGATCCAGGGGGCAGTGTTTTTGTTTCTTGCCACTCTGAATATTTATCTGTTTGAAACGAGGAGTTTAAAGGAATTGCTCTATTATAACATGCGCAAATTTGCGGGTTACCCAATCAGTATTTTCCATAAGGCGGTGCAGTTTATTATAATCTATATTATGCCGTTTGCATTTGTGAATTATTTCCCGGCACAATATCTGCTGCGCAAGGAGGATATGGCGGGGTATCCGCAGGCTTTTCTGTACCTAACGCCTGTGGTGGGGATAGGGATGTATCTGCTCGCGTACCTGTTTTGGAGATATAGTGTGAGGTACTATAAAAGTTCGGGTAATTAGTAAAAGAACGGCTTTTGATTATGCTATACGGCATTGTCACCGGATCCGGGGGGCAGCAAGTGTACCCCCCGGATCTTTCCGTCATTACTTTTCTACGCGCCACTCACCATCCGCCGCCCATTGGCATTCTGTCACCTTCATATCGGAAAAGACTGCCTTGTATGAGCCTGCAGTCGGGCTGCAGGCATAGATGCCAAATGTGATTTCGCCCGCGCCCTCCCACATATGGAAAATGCGCATTTGCTTAAAATTTTTTCCGTCCATGCTGCATTCAATGCAGTAATCACTTTCCCTGCGGCTGAACCGATACCACATTTCCTTGATATCTGACGGAATATCCGTTGTCGCCCAGTCGGAATAGCCGTGGTTGGTAACCACACTCCCAAGCCGCTGGATTTTTTCGTCTTCGTATTCGATGGAGGCTTTAAACCAGTTGTCGCTGTCCAAATACATTGCTACGCCGCACTGGTCGAAGCGCTCTTTGCTCTCAAACTGGGTTTTGACGATAAACGAAAAATATTTTTCCGAAGTTCTTGCCTGCAGTACGGGCGCGTTGTCATTGCTAAATCCGTAATATGTGCGCTGCCACAGGTCGGTTCCCATTTCTGTTGTAATTACCACGTCATGGTTCGTTATTTCAGTTTTTGCGGGTTTGCGTGTCCACTCCAAATTCATTTGTAAAAAGTCGGTTGTTTCTTTCATTTTGTTATGCCTCCTTTATTTTTTGTTTTCTTGGCTTTTTCAGCAAAAATATCCCTGCAATCAATAAAATCGGGAAAATGACTGCGGAAAGGATTCCTTTTTTTAAATCATCCGATGCCGCGCCGGAAATGTATCCTACCAGTGAGGGACCGCCGGAACATCCAAGGTCCCCCGCCAGTGCGAGCAAAGCGAACATGGCTGTACCTCCGTTTTTAATTGCCGCGGATGCCTTGCTGAAACTGCCGGGCCACATGATCCCGACCGATAATCCGCAGACCCCGCATCCCAAAAGGGATAAAAGGGGGGAGGGTGAGAGGGAGATGCACAGGTAGGATGCGATGCAGAGCAACCCGCTGCCGACCATGAATTTGTCCAAATTGATTCTGTCCCCAAATTTCCCGTAGAAAGCCCTTGCGCTGCCCATCAAGATGGCAAATGTCATGGGGCCTGCCAGATCCCCTGCCGTTTTGCCAACGCCAAGTCCGCGCTCCGCGAAGGTGGAAGCCCATTGGCTGACCGCCTGTTCACTCGCGCCTGCGCAGAGCATCATGAGCATAAGTACCCAGAAAACTTTATTTTTAAACAAGGCGGGCATAGACAATCCCGTTTCCCCGTCTTTTACAAGCGGTGCGATGGGCACTTTGGAAAAAAGAAATGCGTTTGCGGCTGGTATGACGATCCAGATGCAGGTCAGTATTTTCCAGTTCCCAATCCCAAAAAATTTGAAAAACAATGTGGAGAGGAGTACCACCCCCACATGACCCCAGCAATAGAAGGAATGGAGAAGGCTCATGGTTTTTTCTTTGTTTTTGGTAGGACAGCTTTCTACGATCGGGCTGACCAGCACTTCGAGCAGCCCGCCGCCGAGGGCGTAGATTGTGACGGAGATCAGAAGCCCTATGTAAGCGTTTGGTAAAAGTTCCGGGAGCACGGCAAGCCCGAACAGTCCGAGTGCCGCGAAAATGTGTGCTGCCACAGCGCAGGTCCGGTAGCCGATCCGGTCAACAAACCCTGTGGACAAAAGGTCGACCAACAGCTGGATGCCGAAATTGAATGTGATGAGCAAGGTAATCTGGCTGAGCGGAATGCTGTAGGTGCTTTCAAAAGTTAAAAAAAGCAGCGGTACGAAATTGTTTACGATTGCCTGGACGATGTAGCCGACAAAGCAGGCGTATATGGTTTTTTGGTATTTGCTTTCCATTGGTTGGTCTCCTTTACATAATCTGTCGACATGTTTCCCTGCGGGGCATGCACATGATTTGCCAGGGAAATTGTCCTCCCTCTGGTCGGACGGCAAATCAGCGCGGGTATAAGTCTGACGACATTATACCATGTTCTCTGGACATGCTTCCCTCCGGGGGATGTGCATGATTCGCTGCAGAAATTTTTCTCCCTTCGGTCGAAAGCGAATCAGCACTGGTATAATATCTGACGATATTATACCATGTTCTCCGAACATGCTGCCCCCGGCGGATGCACACGGTTCGCTTGGGAAGATGTCCTCCTTCGTCGGACGGCGAACCGGTGCCGGTATCATGTCTGCCGACATTATACCATATCAAAAACACAATACAATTGATTTTCTCACGCTTTTATAGTACTATATCACCAACATATGCGTAAGACGACAGAAAGAACCTGCAAGAATGTATGCCGATCCCTTGCCGGTGGTTGGCAGGGAGGGGATTAAACAATTGGAAAGATGGAGGGATATGGATGCAACGAATTTTGACAACGGACGATCTGCGGGAAACAAAACAGCATGGCCAGCCGGATTTTCCGCTGCAATATTATAATGACGATACAAGGGATTTTTATGATGACCAGATAGACTGGCATTGGCACAATGAATTTGAGATTGTGGCAGTGTCGGAAGGTGCGGTTGTTTGTCATGCAGGCCAGGAAAGTTTTACATTAAATGCGGGGGAGGCGGTTTTTATCAACAGTAAAGTACTCCACCAGTTTACCGCGCAAGATTACGCGATCATGCCTAATATTGTATTTTCCCCGGAATTTATTGTCCCGGAGCAGACCGTTATCTATGAAAAGTTTATCGCGCCCGTTGAGAAGTCTACGATGGAATATCTTATTTTCCGTAATACCTGTGAATGGCAGAACAAAGTATTGGAACTGCTTTCAGCATTATTTCGCGATATGTCAGCCGGAAATGTCAATGAACTGAAGGTAAGGAATATTCTTTCCGAAGCATGGCTGGTTATGGTGGAGCAGGTGCGGCATCTGCTAAAGGAAGATGAATACCGGAATGAAAGAAATTCTTCGAGCAACCGTGTTAAGCTGATGATCCAGTATATCAGAGCCCACTATATGGAGGATATCCGGCTGGATGATATCGCAGATTCCGCAAATGTTAGCAAAAATACGGCAATGCGTTATTTTGGGGCAAATATTGGGGTGTCACCTGTGGATTATTTGATCCGTCACCGTATTGGGATTTCGTGTAAGCTTCTAAAGGAAACTTCAGATAAGATATCCCATATTGCAGCGTGTGTGGGATATGACAACACTAGTTACTTTTGCAGGCTTTTCCGGAAGCATGTCGGGTTATCACCGAAAAAATACCGCGGATTTTAATTAAGGATAGTTTGTATTTAATTTCGTCCTTTATTTTTTCAGCTCATCCGCATTACTTTCATTCTACAATAGAATAAAGGCCGACAATACCCTGCAATACCGTATCCGGCTCTTGTCATCGCATATTATTATGGAATACTGCAATAAAAAATATCTTATGTGAGAGAATGAGAAGAGTGATACGTTTAAGTGGTGAAAGGTGATTGACAAGCAGCATTTTGCAGCCTTTCGGAAAGGAGCAAAATCAATGGATAACGGTGCAAGTAGCTACCGCCGTTTCCTTGATGGTGACGAGGGCGGCATTGTCGAGGTCATAAGGGATTATAAGGACGGATTGGTTCTGTATCTGAACGGTTTCGTGCGGAATATTTATACAGCGGAAGATCTGATGGAGGATACTTTCGTCCGGCTGGTTGTAAAAAAGCCGAAATTTTCCGCGAAGTATTCTTTTAAAACATGGCTGTATACCATCGGGCGCAATGTGGCGATTGACTATATGCGGCATAATGCGAGATCGGTCGCGGTTCCGGATGAGGATCTGCAGAGGATTGGAAGCGAGGAAATGGGAGTGGAGGCATCCTATTTGAAGGAGGAACAGAAGATACTGCTCCACAGAGCGATGGGGAAAATGCGCTCCGAGTACCGGCAAGTACTCTATCTGTCGTTTTTTGAAGATTTTGATAACGGGCAGATCGCAGCCGTGATGGGGAAAAGCAAACGTCAGGTGGAAAACCTTATGTACCGTGCAAAAATGTCGTTGAAATCAGAACTGGATAAGGAGGGGTTTGTTTATGAAGGATTATAAGGAGATTGCACAGGATGTATTGCGGCGTGGGGCAAAGGAGCTTGAGAGGAATAAAAAAAGGCAGCGGGCGCTTCTGCGCAGGGGATGTACGGTGGCAGCTTTTGGACTTGCAGCGGCGGTTGGTATTGGGGTATGGTATGGGAAAAAACCTCGGCAGAGTGCGGCGGGGCAGTATGCTGCTGTAAACCCGGCGGGAGTTACCTGGGGAAAGGATGGGGGCGGGAAAGGTGCAGGGGACAAAACCAGCCAGGGAAATATAGGGCTTGATGGCATGGTTACCGGAATGGATGGAGGACAGGGAGGATTTACGGATATGGATGGCGACCCGTCCGGCTATGGTCCGGTTCCGGGCGGAAATACGTCTGGTGATTCCCCTGTTTTTGACGGGGAAACGGATGGGGGATTTGACCCGGAAAATGTGATAGGAAATTCGGGTGAGGATTTTTGGCCAGAGCAAGAACAAAATCAACCGGGAGAGCAGGATGCGGCAGATATGAACGGGAAATTTCCGGATGGGGCGGTGGGTGATGAGGTAACAGCAACACAGCCGATGGAAATGATATCTTCCTATCCGGAGGATGCCATTTATTGCTATGAGGCACCGAAAAACGGGGAAGTCTTCTTTTCTGTCCCATTGAGCCATGCGATGGAAGAATATGGGGATGCGGTCCTGTACAAGGTAGTGGTGGATCTGTTCCGTGACGGGGAGCAGGTCAGTCCTGAAAGCGGTGAGGCTAAGCTTGCGTTGGAGCGTGTGATTGAGCTGGGTTATACGGTGGTGCGGGAGAGTTATGAGGAAGGGGAAGAGGTGCGTCATCATTATATGCTGCATGCGACGAAGGAGCAGTTGACAGAGTTTGATGCGGGGGAGGAATATGGGTATATGATCCGGTTTTTTGGTGAGTCGTGATAAAAGCTGCTTTGCATTGACAAATCCCTACAGAACAGCTATAATCTACAATACAAATGAAAGCGGGGATGCAGGCCGCAGACAGCTGTAAGCAGCACTGGCCATGCGGTTGTGGTTCTTTGCGGAATGAGAGGTAGATTTTATGGAAGGGACGGAGCAGGCAGAAAAGAAAGAAAAGAAGAAAGTTATCTTGAGCGGGATCCAGCCAACCGGCGTTTTTACATTGGGGAATTATATTGGGGCAGTAAAGAACTGGGGAAAGATGCAGGATGAATACGACTGTGCGTATTTTATTGCGGATCTGCATTCCCTGACGATACGGCAGGATCCGGCGGCGCTCCGGAAACAGTCGCTCGACGCGTTTGCATTGCTGCTTGCGTGCGGGATTGACCCGGAAAAGAGCCTGGTTTTTATCCAGAGCCATGTGCCGGCGCATTCGGAGCTGTCGTGGGTGCTTTCGTGCTATACGCAATTTGGGGAGCTTTCGCGCATGACACAATTTAAGGATAAATCCGCGAGACATGCAGATAATGTGAATGCGGGACTTTTCACCTACCCGGCGCTGATGGCGGCGGATATCCTGCTTTATCAGGCGGACATGGTGCCGGTCGGTCATGACCAGAAGCAGCATCTGGAGTTTACGCGCGATGTCGCGACGCGGTTCAATAATCTTTATGGGAGTACCTTCAAGATTCCGGAGGCGTACATCCCGAAGGCGGGCGCACGGGTGATGTCGCTGCAGGAGCCGACAAAGAAGATGTCAAAGTCGGACGAAAACCCGAATGCGTTCATCACGATCCTCGACGAGCCGAATGTTATCATCAACAAATTTAAGCGCGCGGTGACGGACAGTGAGAAGGAAGTCTGCTTCCGCGAGGGCAAGGACGGCATCAATAACCTGATGACGATCTACTCGGTAATTACAGGCAGGACATTGGAGCAGATAGAGCAGGAGTTCGAGGGCAAGGGCTACGGGGATTTCAAACTGGCGGTCGGCGAAGCCGTATCGGAGGAACTCCGTGAGGTGCGTGAAAATTTCAAGCGTCTGAGCGCGGATAAAGCATATTTGGAGCAGGTATACCAGGCAGGGGCACAGAAAGCAGCGGCGATCTCGGCACGGACGTTGGCGAAGGTGAAGAAAAAGGTCGGGCTGCTCGTAAAATAATGTCCGGATGCATTCCCGGGGTGATCCTGAGGGCATGGCAGCAGGACTTGCAGGACAATGGGTTCCGGAAGGACAGAGTTTGTGTTCCAAGGGGTGCAGGCTGCCGGCAAAATGTGATTGTGGCTGTAGTTTTATGGTTTCCGGGATGTTCCGGTTTGGGGAACGGGCGGTTCCCCGCAGAATGAATATTAAAATAATACTTATGGTATGGCATGAACCGCAGGATACCCCCTTATTGGTATTCTGCGGCGATTGTGCGTGCAGGAGTTGGAGGTCGGGCTGCAGCATTGTCCAGGAAAATAATCCGTGCGGCAGGTACGGAACAAGTTGTGATAAAATGAAGGAGTATAAATATTATGAAAATTATTATCGGTCTTGGCAACCCGACAAGGGAATACCAAGCGACCAGGCATAATATCGGGTTTGACGCGGTCACAAGGATTTGTGATGATTATAATATAAGGCTGGATATGAAGGAGCATAAGGCGCTCTGTGGCAGGGGTTACATCGGCGGGGAGAAAGTGATCCTCGCGCAGCCGCAGACTTATATGAATTTGAGCGGGGAGAGCGTCCGGGCATTGGTGGATTATTACAAGCTGACAAGCGAGGATATCATTGTGGTCTGCGACGATATCAATCTGGATGTCGGGCAGCTGCGTGTACGGAAAAAGGGCAGTGCGGGCGGGCATAACGGTCTTAAAAATATTATTTTACAGCTTGGCACGCAGGATTTTATGCGCATCCGCGTCGGGGTGGGGCAGAAGCCGGAAAAATGGGATCTGGCGGATTATGTGCTGGGGCGATTCCCGAAGGAGGAGGAGCCGCTGATTCGTGAGGCGCTTGAGAGGGTATCGAAAGCGTGCGGGTGTATCATCACGGATGGTGTGGAGACAGCGATGAACCGGTATAACCAGAAGACAGGCGCTGCGGAACTTTAAAAAACAGCATATGGCGGAGCGGTGCCTGACGGGATTGATGGGGCGGACGGAAATCCCGTTAGCGGCAAGGGCATTGGGGAAGGCATATGCGGCACTCAAATAGGAGGCATCATGCAGACATTTTATGAGCCGCTGTACGGCTACGAGGAATTTAAAGAATTGCAGGGCGCGGTCAGGAAGAAAAAACTTCCGGTGCAGGTGACGGGCTGCATTGATTCGCAGAAATGCCACCTGATGTTTGCCGCCTCGCAGGAGACTAAAAAGCGGCTGATCATCACATACAATGACGTGCGCGCGAAGGAAATTTATGAGGACTGCAAGCTGTATGACCGTGAGGTCTGCCTTTACCCGGCGAAAGACATTATCTTTTTTTCTGCGGATATCCGGGGCAACGCGATTGTCCGTGAGCGTGTCAAAATTTTGCGCAGGCTACTGGAAGGTTCGCCTGTAACAGTGATTGCAACGATCGACGGGGGTATGGATAAGGTATTACCGCTTGAATATCTGAAAGAGAATTGCATCTGCATCCGGAATGCGGACACCGTGGATCTGCCCGTGCTTGAGTTAAAGCTCGTACAGCTGGGATATGAGCGTCAGGTACAGGTGGAGGCGGCAGGGGAGTTTGCCGTGCGCGGCGGTATCGTTGATATTTTTCCACTGACGGAGGAAGCCCCGGTGCGCGTGGAATTGTGGGGGGACGAGGTGGATTCCATCCGTTCGTTTGACGCGGCAAGCCAGCGCTCGATTGAAAATCTTGATGAGATATGGATATATCCGGCATCGGAATTTGTCTTGGAAGAATCGGTGAAGGTGAAGGGGCTGGCGGTACTTGAAAAGGAACTTGAGCAGTTTGCCGCTGGCCTTAAAAAAGAGATGAAGACGGAGGAGGCCGCGCGCATCCGTAAGTCGGTGGCTGAATTTAAGGAGAATCTCGAATATTGCCAGGGCAGTGTGGGGCTCGACAGTTATGTGAATTATTTTTTTGAGAAGACAGTCTCGTTCTTTGATTATTTCCGCGATGAAGATTCCGTTATTTTTCTTGATGAACCCGCGCGTATTATGGAAAAGGGCGAGACGGTCATGACGGAGTTTTCCGAGAGTATGACGGGGCGCATCGAGAAGGGATATATCCTGCCGGGGCAGATGGATGTGGTTTTTGATTACCGTGCATTGATGGCAGGGGCAACGAGCGCGAATGCCGTGCTGCTCTCGATGATGGAAGCAAAACTTGACAAACTGGCTGTGAAAGCGCGCTACAGCCTTACGGTAAAATCCGTGAACCCGTACAATAATAATTTTGAACTTTTGGTAAAGGACTTAAAGGCATGGAAGAAAAACGGCAGCCGTGTCATCCTGCTTTCCGGTTCGCGCACGAGGGCGGAGCGGCTGGCGGAAGATTTGCGCGAACATGAACTGGCGGCATTTTTTAGCGATGACCGGAACCGGCTCGTGCAAAACGGCGAGATCATGGTGACGCAGGGGAATGTCCACCGAGGGTTTGAATATCCTCTTGTGAAATTTGTTATGATCTCGGAGAGCGACATTTTCGGCGCGGTGAAAAAAACGAAGAAGAAAAAAGTCAAAGTTTACGAGGGCAGCAAAATTTCGAGTTTTTCTGACTTAAATATCGGGGATTATGTGGTGCATGAAAACCACGGGCTCGGTATTTACCGGGGGATTGAGAAGCTGACGGTCGATAAGGTGACGAAGGATTACATCAAAATCGAGTACGCGGGCGGGGGAACACTCTATATTTTGGCGACAGGTCTGGATCTGATCCAGAAATACGCGGGAGCGGACGCGCGCAAGCCGAAATTGAATAAGCTTGGCTCGACCGAGTGGAAGACGACGAAGGCGCGCGTGCGCGGGGCGGTGAAGGACATTGCACAGGAGCTTGTAAACCTGTATGCCCTGCGGCAGTCGAAAAAGGGATTTGCGTTCTCGCAGGACGATACTTGGCAGAAAGAGTTCGAGGAGTTGTTCCCGTTTGAGGAGACGGACGACCAGCTGCGTGCGATCGAGGAGACGAAACGCGATATGGAGAGCCCACGCATCATGGACCGTCTGGTTTGCGGCGATGTTGGATACGGGAAGACGGAAATTGCGATCCGTGCGGCGTTCAAGGCGGTTCTGGACAAAAAACAAGTTGTGTTTTTGGTTCCGACGACGATCCTTGCACAGCAGCATTACAATACGTTTACGCAGCGCATGAAAGATTTTGCTGTCAATGTTGAGATGCTTTCTAGGTTCCGCACGCCTGCGGAGCAGAAGCGTATCTTGACGGGTGTTGAGAAGGGGGATATTGACATCCTGATCGGGACACACCGCGTACTTTCAAAGGATATCAAGTATAAGGATCTCGGGCTGCTCATCATTGACGAGGAGCAGCGTTTCGGCGTGGCACACAAGGAGAAGCTCAAGCAGATCAAGGGGGATGTGGATGTGCTGACGCTGACGGCGACACCGATCCCGCGCACGCTGCATATGAGCCTTGCGGGCATCCGCGACATGAGCGTGCTGGAAGAGCCGCCGGTAGACCGTATGCCGATCCAGACTTTTGTGCTCGAACATAATGACGAGATGATCCGTGAGGCGATCAACCGGGAACTGGCGAGGGGCGGGCAGGTGTATTATGTGTACAACCGCGTGAACGGGATTGACGAGATTGCGCTGCAGGTGCAGCGGCTGGTGCCAGAGGCGAACGTGGCGTTTGCACATGGGCAGATGAGTGAGCGGCAGCTGGAAAAAATCATGTTCCGGTTTGTGAATGGGGATGTGGATGTGCTGATTTCCACAACCATCATAGAGACCGGGCTTGATATATCAAACGTCAACACAATGATCATTGACGACGCGGACCGTCTTGGGCTTTCCCAGCTGTATCAGCTGCGTGGGCGTGTCGGGCGATCGAACCGCACGGCATACGCGTTTTTGATGTATAAGCGGGATAAGATGTTAAAGGAAATCGCGGAGAAGCGCCTGCAGGCAATCCGGGAATTTACGGAGCTCGGCTCCGGTTTTAAGATTGCGATGCGCGACCTTGAGATCCGCGGGGCGGGAAATTTGCTTGGCGCGGAACAGAGCGGGCACATGGAGGCCGTAGGGTATGACCTGTACTGCAAGATGCTAAATGAGGCGGTAAAGAATATGAAAGACGGGGAGGCAGACGGGGAGGAAAATTTTGAGACTTCCATCGACCTGCCGCTGGATGCTTATATTCCTGCCACCTATATAAAGAATGAACTGCAGAAACTTGACATGTACAAACGGGTAGCAGGAATCGAGACACTGGAAGAACTGGAGGATTTGCAGGAGGAATTTATTGACCGTTTCGGGGAACCGCCAAAGCCTGTGTTAAACCTGCTGCAAGTGGCGCTGTTAAAGGCTCAGGCACATGCGGTCTGTCTGGTGAATATCGAGCAGAAGGGGGAATCGCTTTGGCTGACACCTTATGCGCGCGCAAAATACCGCGTCGAAAAGATTCCGGAACTGATCGCGGCACACGCGCCGTCGCTTGAATTTAAGAAAAATGCACTGGTCTTTGAATACCGGCTGCAAAAGCCGGTGCGCAGAAACGGGGTATACGGCGCGCCGGAGGGTGAGCAGGTGCTGGAGACGGCGAAGAAGCTGGTGGAAAGTTTTGGGATGCTGATGTGAGAGGCCGCGCCGCAAAATATGATTGACTTGCACCGCCCACGGGGTTAGAATGAAAACAGAGGCGCGGAACGAAAACAGCATACCGCCGGACAGTGCCCAGGAGGAATTTTACGGGAGCTGTGCGAGCGGAAATCCCTCCCGGGGAAGAGGGAACTGGGAGGC
>CAMRSM010000025.1 GCA_947053345.1 uncultured Lachnospiraceae bacterium | reverse complement strand
GTAATCGGGGCTATACCGCCTAATCTGAAATTACTTCCCTCTAACCGTAAACATTTGCAAAATAAGGAATTTTTTTTGATTTACTTTGAAGCAAGTGGCAAACTCGGGGGGAGGTATCTCTGCTTTTTAAATACCCAAATTGCAACACTTATATTCTAAACCTGCAAATCCCCAACCAAAATCTTCAACACCCCCCTTGAAATCCCTCACCGGATATGCTATAATCAAACCCGTGGCCTTTGGACTCTTACCCCAAAGCCAGAATGTGGAAGCCAGCGAAAACGGCAGAGGATCGAAGCTTGTGGCGGTTTCCGCAAGCGAAATATGCCTCTATGGCAAAGGAAAGGAACGGAAAATCATGGAAGTTTTAAGAGGGATTGTGACGGTACTTTATGTGTTGCTTTGTATCGCATTGATTGTTGTCGTATTGATGCAGGAGGGGAAGTCTGCGGGGCTTTCCGGCGCGATCAACGGTGTGGCGGATACCTACTGGGGAAAGAACAAAGGGCGTTCGATGGAGGGCACGCTTGAGAAGATCACAAAGGCGCTTGCCGCGTTGTTCATCATTCTTTCGATCATTCTGACGATGAACTGGTAAGCCGCTTGGTGGATAAAATTGCATTGATCGGGAATCATAGGGACAAAGGACACACTGGGCTCAGCGTGTCCTTTCTTTTCATCATGGGTACTGCAGGGGTCATGGCACCGTAGGGAAGACAGGAGCGCTTTCGGCGGATTCGTGTGGATGCATTGCGCTGCGGGGGCATGGGCATCGAAAGTAAGATAGGAAAAGCGGAAGGAAACAAAAATTGATTAAAATTCATTCGGGGGCTGCCGCAGATAATTTTGTGGCATAAATGGAGGCGGGATTTGAAGGATACTTGTGTCAGGTTTGGATGCAGGTGGATAAAGAGACATTCAAATGCCTGGCAGAAGCGTTCAAATTTATGACGGAAATCGTATCGCAGGCAGGCCTGCGGATGCACGAGGTATGATTATGGAAAACAAAATGCAGGATGAGGTATTGGAGAGCAGGGAAGAAAAAAAGCAGGTGCTTTACGAGCTGATCACGGACAAGAATTACCGCCCGATGCGGTTTAAGGAGCTTGCCGTGCTGCTCATGGTGCCGAAAGCGGAGCGCGAGGAGTTAAAGCAGACGTTGGATGTGCTCATCCACGAGGGGAAGATCCTTGTGGATACCTCAAGCCGCTACCGCGCGGCGGATGCCAACCGGAAAATAGGGCTGTTCCACGGGACGAGCCGCGGGTTTGGGTTTGTTACGGTCGAGGGGGAGAAGGATGATTTTTTCATTCCGGAGAGTGATACCAAGGGGGCATTGGACGGGGATACGGTGCGCATTTACGCCCCGGATGAGAGAGTGGAGGGGAAACGGCGCGAGGGCAGGGTTTTGGAGATCGTTGCGCGCGGGACGACGCAGATTGTCGGGACGTACCAGCGTGGGAAGAGCTTTGGCTTTGTGATCCCGGATAACCAGAAATTTGCCTATGATGTTTTTATCCCGAAGGATAAGACAGCGGGGGCAGTCAACGGGCACAAGGTGCTCGTGCGGCTGACAAACTACGGGGATGAGCGCAGGAATCCGGAGGGTGAGGTCATCCAGGTGCTCGGGCATATCAATGACCCCGGTGTGGATGTGCTTTCGGTGGTTTATGCTTACGGCATTCCGCTGGATTATCCACAGGAAGTTTATGAGCAGGCAGAGCGGATGCCGGAGGAGGTTTCGGCAGCGGACTGGATGGGCGGGGACGGCGTGCCTGCCCGCCTTGACCTGCGGGATCTGCCGACCGTCACAATCGACGGGGAGGACGCGAAGGATCTTGACGATGCGGTTACGCTGAACCGTGAGGGGGATGTGTGGCATCTTGGCGTGCACATTGCCGATGTCAGCGAGTACGTGAAGGAGGGGTCGGCGCTGGACTGCGAGGCGTATGAGCGGGGGACGAGTGTCTATCTGGTGGACCGCGTAATCCCGATGCTCCCGCACCGGCTCTCGAACGGGATATGCTCACTCAATGAAGGCTGCGACCGTCTGGCGCTTAGCTGCCTGATGGATATTGACGCGAAGGGGAATGTCATCGGGCACCAGATTGCGGAGACCGTGATCCGCGTGGACCGGCGCATGACTTACACCTCGGTGAAAAAGATCATCGAGGATCACGACGGGGAAGAATGTGCGAAATACGAGGCGTTTGTACCGATGTTTTTACAGATGGATGAGCTTGCCGGGATCTTGCGGGAGAAGCGGAGAAAGCGCGGGTCAATCGACTTTGATTTTCCGGAGTGCAAGATCATTGTGGACGAAAAGGGGCATCCGCTGGATATCCGCCCGTACGAGCGCAACCGGGCGACGAAACTGATCGAGGATTTTATGCTGATCGCCAATGAGACGGTGGCGCAGGATTATTACTGGCAGGAACTTCCGTTTTTGTACCGCACGCACGAGAGGCCGGATGTGGAAAAAATACAGCGGCTCGGCATTTTTATCAATAATTTTGGCTACAGCATCCATATCGGGAGGGATGAGATCCACCCGAAGGAACTGCAAAAACTGTTAAAAAAGGTGGACGGCACACCGGAGGAGCCAATGATCGCGCGGCTCTGCCTGCGTTCGATGAAGCAGGCAAAATACACGGATTTTTGTGACGGGCATTTCGGGCTGGCGGCAAATTATTATTGCCATTTTACCTCCCCGATCCGACGTTACCCGGATCTGCAGATTCACAGGATCATCAAGGAGAATCTGCGCGGGGGGCTTCGTGAGGAACGCACCGCGCACTACAATTCTATTCTGGCCGAGGTGGCGAAACAGACGAGTAAGACCGAGCGCCGCGCGGACGAGGCGGAGCGCGAGGTAGAGAAGCTAAAGAAGGTGGAGTATATGTCCGATAAGATTGGTGAAGTGTTTGAGGGCGTGATTTCGGGCGTGACTTCATGGGGGATGTATGTGGAGCTGCCGGACACGGTGGAGGGCATGGTGCGGCTTTCGGATCTGGATGATGATTATTATATCTACGATGAAGCCGGATACCGGCTGGTCGGCGAGCACACGAAGAAGACGTACAAGCTTGGGCAGAAGGTGCGGGTGGAGGTTGTCGGGACGGACAAAGCATTAAAGACGATTGATATGCTGCTTTCGTGACCGTGCGCGGTAGCGCGGTGCCAGGGTAATGTCTTTTTGGTGGTGGGGCGCGGCTGCGGCTGCCCCGGGTTAGCCGTGTGGGATCCCAAAAGCACCCTGCCCAACCGGACAGATACCATGAAAACTGTATCGGAGTCCGGAACGGGGGAGTATGGGCAAGCTTTCATAAAGAAAGGGAAAAATCGCAGCGAACGGCAAAAAGGCGTTCTTCGGTTATTTCACCATGCGGGATAAGGATATGGTTTTAAAAAGCTTTCATTAACAATATAGCAGAATCGAGGGGGAGTATGGGCAAGACTTCAAAGGAAGGAAAAAAAATCGTAGCGAACAATAAAAAAGCGTTCTTTGACTATTTTATCGAAGAGACGTACGAGGCGGGGGTGGCGCTCGCGGGGACGGAAGTAAAGTCGCTGCGCATGGGCAAAGGCAGCATCAAAGAGGCGTTCATCCGCATTGAGAGGGGCGAGGTGTATCTGTATGGCATGCATATCAGCCCGTATGAGAAGGGCAATATTTTCAACAAGGATCCGCTGCGCGTGCGCAAGCTTTTGATGCATAAGTATGAAATCAACAAATTGCTCGGGAAGATTAAGGAAAAGGGGTATACTCTTGTCCCGTTAAACATTTATTTTAAGGGCAGTCTGGTGAAAGTCGAGGTTGGCCTGGCGCGCGGCAAGAAGCTCTATGACAAGCGGGAGGCGATCGCGAAGAAGGATCAGCGTCGGGAAGCGGAGAAGGATTTTAAAGTGAAGAATTTGTACTAAGACGAATCTGGAAACTGTTTTCTGTCAACGGTATATTACGATTTGCGGGAATGAGTTTTCAGACATGCCCCGCGAAAAGGCAGAAAAGCATTGTTCACTTTTTGGACGGGTGCTGTTTCAGGGGATATGTCCGGGAACGGGGCGGCGGACAGGAGATTTTACCGTGCGCGGTCGTGAAGGACAGGGAGGAATTGCCGGTTTTACCGGTACTCCTAAAGATTAAGGAGGCATGGTATGGCAGAGCAGGAGCGCAAGATTTTTGTGGTCGGGCACAAGAATCCGGATACGGATTCCATCTGTTCGGCGATCGCTTATGCGAATTTAAAGAGGATCCTGACCGGAAAGGCGTATGTGCCGATGCGGGCGGGGCAGATCAACGCGGAGACGCAGTATGTCCTTGACCGTTTTGGGGTGAAGATGCCGGAGTATATCGCGGATGTCTCAACGCAGGTGCGCGACATCGAGATCCGCACGACGGCGGGGGTGGACAGCCAGATCTCGCTGAAAAAGGCATGGACGCTGATGAAAAAGCAGAATGTGGTGACGCTGCCGATCACAGAGGGAAGGAAGCTTTCCGGACTGATCACCATCAGCGACATTGCGACCTCGTACATGGAGGTGTACGACAGCAAGATTTTGGCGGAGGCGCGGACACCGTATGCCAATATTCTGGAGACGCTCGACGGAACGATGGTAGTCGGGGATGCGGCGGCGATGTTCGATAAGGGCAAGGTACTGATCGCGGCGGCAAACCCGGATCTGATGGAAGACTATATCGAGGAACATGACCTTGTCATCCTTGGCAACCGCTACGAGTCGCAGCTGTGCGCGATTGAGATGAGGGCGGGCTGCATCATTGTGTGCGAGGGGGCGAAGATTTCCCACACGATCCAGATGCTTGCAAAAGAGCACGGCTGCACGGTGATCAGCACGCCGCACGATACCTACACGGTGGCGCGCCTGATCCACCAGAGTATGCCGATCGCGCATTTTATGGTGCGGGACAATCTCAATACGTTCCAGAAAGACGCGTTTGTTGAGGAAATCAAAAATGTGATGGCGCAGAAGCGCAACCGGGATTTCCCGATCCTTGACCATAAAGGCAATTACTGCGGGATGATCTCGCGCCGGAATCTACTGAACATGCGGCGCAAACAGGTGGTTTTGGTGGATCATAACGAGAAGACGCAGGCGGTGGACGGTGTGGACGAGGCGGAGATTTTAGAGATCATCGACCACCATAGGCTCGGAACGATCGAGACGATGTCCCCGGTCTTTTTCCGAAACCAGCCGCTTGGCTGTACGGCGACGATCATTTATCAGATGTACCAGGAAAACGGTGTGGAGATTGATGAAAAGACGGCGAGCCTTCTGTGCGCGGCAATCCTCTCGGATACCCTGATGTACCGTTCACCGACCTGCACGGAGGTGGACCGGGCGGCGGCAGAAGCGCTGGCGGCGGTCGCGAAGCTGGATGTGACGGAATTTGCGGGGGAGATGTTTGAGGCGGGCAGCGACTTAAAGCTGAAATCGCCGGAGGAGATCTTCTATCAGGATTTCAAGAAGTTTTCGGCGGGCAATATAACGTTCGGCGTGGGACAGATCAATTCGATGAACGCGCTTGGGCTTGCAGAGCTAAAGGAGCGCCTGCTCCCGTATATGGAGAAGGCGTACCGGGAACTCGGGGTTGATATGGTGTTTTTTATGCTCACGAATATCATCCGGGAGTCAACGGAGGTACTCTACATAGGGAGTGGTGCGGAGAGCCTCCTTGAAAATGCGTTTCATGGGAAGGCCAGGGAGCAGGGATTTTTGCTCTCGGGTGTGGTGTCGCGCAAGAAGCAGATGATCCCGGCAATCGTCGCAGCGGTCAATGCGTAAAATGTGAAACGGGTGGATGTTTTGCAAAATAGAAAAAGACTGTGGTAAAACAGCCGCGCAGCTGCTTTACCACAGTCTTTTTTAGTGGACCTGAGGGGAGTTGAACCCCTGTCCGAAAGCCCATCCACTGCGGCATCTCCCATCACAGTCAGTTATTTGACATTCCCTCCATCCGCCGCCGGCTGACAGGCTGCGGGCTTTAGTAGCTTCATGATTTTCTTCCGGCTCCGCAAAGCTTAAGAGCCGGAGTGCCCTGCAAGTTTGATGCCGGTGCTTAAGCCGCAGGAAGCTTAAGGCCGACAGCTGCCATTAGGCAGCGAGTGCTAAATTGTCTTCAGCGTTTAATTTTAATTCCGAGTTTTAACGTGGTCCCGGACCACGGATGGCTTCCGCAACTTCAAAACCCCCGTCGAAACCAGTACAAGCCCGGTTTGCCGCTGAAATTGCGTAAAAACTTTTACGTGTTTAGTATACTCGATTTTCTTTGATTTGTCAAATACTTTTTTGTGGTAATAAAATACTATTTTGACTCTTGACAAATCAGTGGTTTCGAAATATAATAATTTCTGTCAGAAAATTTGGGGATATAGCTCAGCTGGGAGAGCGATACGTTCGCAACGTATAGGCCGTGGGTTCGAGTCCCATTATCTCCATGCAGGTAGAACAGCCGCAAGACCGGGGTTTTTAAGAGACCAGGGGCTTGCGGCTGTTTTGTTCCCTGCCGTTTTCCCTCCTGCCTAATCTTTGTCTGCACTTGAACCGAATACCGCAGGGATTTACGGCGGATAATGTCGGATCAGGGCTTGACATTTTCTTCTTCCGGTAGTATAATCAGGAAAAGAATGGAAGAACGTATGTTCGGTTTCCGGAAGAAACAAGGAAGGAGAAAGGACGATGGCAGGAAGGAAAGTACAAAAGCGGGGTAGTTACCAGAAACGGAAGGGACAGCGCAGGGAGCGGATGAGGCAGCGCCTTTTTATGGTGGGCAGCCTGGTTTTGCTCTTGTTTTTGATATCGCTGCTCTCAGGGGAGGAGAAGCCGTTTTTTGGCATATTTGGCGACTGGACGGTAGGTGCGGACCGCGTGCCGGGCGAGGGTTCTGGTTCTGCATGTGAAGGGGAGCTTGTGGTTACCTATCTCGATGTCGGGCAGGCGGATTGTACGGTCTTACAGTGCGGGGAACATGCGATGATGATCGACGGGGGCGGGCGCAGTACGTCGGAGGAGGTGGTTTCGGCGGTCAAAAGCCTTGGGATTACAAAGTTTGATTATATTGTCGCAACGCACAGCCATGAGGACCATATCGGCGGGCTGGGGGCGGTGCTTGACGCATTTGCTGCGGAGACGGTCATCTTCCGTCAGGAAGAAAACGACAGCAAGATCTACGGGCAGTTCCAGGATGCGGTGAAACGCAACGGTGCGCAGGTCATTGTGCCAAAACCGGGGCTTTCCCTCACGTTTGGCGATGCCGCGATACGGATTCTTGCGCCGGATGATTCGGTTTTTAAAGAGGCAAATAACTGTTCCGTTGCGCTTATGGTGACATTCGGGGAAAAAAAATTTTTGTTTACCGGCGATGCGGAGGAGGAGAGCGAGGAACAGATGCTCATGCTTGGCCTGCCGCTTGAGGCGGATGTGTTTCAGGCGGGGCATCACGGCAGCCAGACATCCAATACGCAGGCTTTTGCCGAGGCGGCAGACCCGGTCTATGTGGTGGTCAGCTGCGGGGAGGGAAACGAGTACGGCCATCCGCACAGTGAGGTTATCGCGCGTTTTGAGGAGCTTGACGCGCAGATTTACCGGACGGATACGATGGGGACGGTCACGGTGAGGACGGATGGGAGTTCCCTTTCGATCACGACGCAAAGAAAATGAAAATGCCGTATAAATCTGCGGTTTAGGCAGAAAATAAGCGTGGTACTTTTTGAAAGCAGATCCGAATATAAATTCAGGAAGTGAGGTATAGGATATGAAGACAATTAGTTTTTATGACACCAAGCCGTATGACAAGTATTTTTTTGAGAAGCAGCAGGGGCAGTATGATTTCGCGATCAATTTTTATGAGGAGAAACTGAATAAGCACACGGCGCGCATGGCGGAGGGCAGTGACGCGGTTGTGGCGTTTGTGAATGACACGCTGGATGCCCCGACGTTAGACCGGCTATATGGGCTCGGAATCCGCGTGGTGGGGATGCGCTGTGCGGGCTATAACAATGTGGATTTTAATGCGGCGAAGGACCGCATCCGTATTTTGCGTGTCCCGGCATATTCTCCGTATGCGGTCGCGGAGCACGCGATGGGGATGGCACTGATGCTCAACCGGAAGCTTCACCGCGCGTACAACCGCACGAGGGAGTATAATTTCAGCTTAAACGGTCTGACAGGGTTCGACTTCCATGGCAAGACGATCGGCGTGATCGGCACGGGAAAGATCGGGCAGGCGTTTATTGATATCTGTTTGGGCTTTGGCATGAAGATTCTGGCCTTCGACCCTTATCCGGCGGCACGGGACGGTGTGACGTATGTTGAGCTTGATACGCTGTGCCGTGAGTCCAGTGTGATTTCGCTGCACTGTCCGCTTACAAAGGATACAAAGCATATCATCAACGCAGATACGATTGCGAAGATGAAGGAAGGGGTGATCGTGATCAATACATCCCGCGGGGCACTGATTGACAGCGAAGCGCTGCTTGAAGGGATTAAGGCACACAAGATCGGGGCAGCAGGGCTTGATGTATATGAGGAGGAAACCGACTTTTTTTATGAGGACCGCTCGGACCGGATCATGCAGGATGATGTTCTTGCGCGCCTGATCTCCATGCCGAATGTCGTGGTGACATCACATCAGGCATTTTTGACTGCGGAGGCGCTCGGCAACATCGCGGAGGTGACACTGCGAAATCTGTATGATTATTTTAACGGAAAAGAATTGGTAAATGAGGTAAAATTGCAAGGATAGGCTTTGTTTTTATGGATTTTTCACAAAGTTTTTGAAAATCTTTCATAACGAAGCCTTGTGAAATCCGGGAAAAAGCGGTATGATATGGATGACGGCAAAAGAAGGGGACGTGCGAATAAGGAATCGGGAAATCCCTGTTTATCCGCAGGTTATCCTGCTTTTGCCCGGATTCCGGGTATGCTGCCTTGGCATGAGAGATTGATTGCAGCATAGAAACGAGGAGCAGTGAATTGAAAAAGAGACGGATGATGATGTTTATGGCAGCCATGTTTGCAGTCGTGTGCCTGTGGGCTGGATGCGGTAAGAGCGGGGAAGAGGAGAAGGAGGAAGGCGCGGCAACGGATCAGTTTGCGGAGCCTTCCGAGGGTGATACATACGCCCGCATCAACATAAAAGATTTCGGTACGATTTCGGTACGTTTTTTTGAGAAAGAAGCCCCGCTTGCCGTGGAAAATTTTGTGACCCATGCGAGGGAGGGGTATTATGACGGTGTTTCCTTCCACCGCGTGATCAAGGATTTTATGATCCAGGGCGGTGACCCGGACGGAACCGGCCGGGGCGGCGAGAGCATCTGGGGGAAGGGTTTTGAGGATGAGTTCTCGGACGGTTTACATCCGTTCCGGGGGGCTTTGTGTATGGCAAATACCGGACAGCCGGGCACGAACGAAAGCCAGTTCTTTATCGTGCATGCGGGGGAGGATTCCATCCGGCAGTTGGAGGAGCTTTTGTCGGAGGAGTATGGGCTGGCCTTTGCGGAATATATGGAAACGGCATATGACACCAAGCTCACGGACGGGCAGGTAGAGGCATACCGGCAGCATGGCGGAACACCTTGGCTGTACCGGCACCATACGGTATTTGGTCAGATCCTAGAAGGGTATGATGTGCTGGATGCGGTTGCGGGCGTGGAGACCGACGCGGAGAATCGGCCGATGACACCCGTAGTGATCGAATCGGTCGAGATTCTTGAGTATTCGAAGGAAATA
This sequence comes from uncultured Lachnospiraceae bacterium, assembly GCA_947053345.1. Lineage (GTDB taxonomy): Bacteria > Bacillota > Clostridia > Lachnospirales > Lachnospiraceae > RGIG4057. The sequence continues at coordinate 57,684 of CAMRSM010000025.1, read as the reverse complement.
TCCACGGATAAGTGATGCGCGGGAATTGAACCGACAGTTTCGGGGTATGGAGAGCGGAAATGATGTTCTGATACGTCTTGGGAAGGGGGAATGGGATGAAGGGAAAAGAACCTTTTGTGATAGGGGCCTATTCGTTCGGGACGAAGGCAGAGTGGGAGGAGGCAAAGCGGGAGGAGGAGTCCATCCGCTATATCCGGGCGAAAACAAATCTTTCCGATACGGAGACGGCATGGAAGATGTACTGCGGCCTTGTGGATAAAAAGACATTTATCACCCCGGTCGGCACTGATTTTCTGGTTCAGCTACGGTCAGAGCTGCTTCGTTTGGGTAAAAGTGCGGAGGATGTTCCGGGGGTTCCCGTTACTCTGCCCCGCAAGAAAGGGAAGCGGGCGGAGAGTTTTTCGCAGGAGATGGAAAGTAAGAGCCGGATGATGGCGGATTATTATCAGGATAAACTGAGGAATTCCAGGATCATCACGGCATTTCTTGTGGTAGTGATCGGGATTATGTTCCTGATTACGCTGTTTGGGCCAAATTCCCCGTTTGTAGATGCGGAGGTTAAGCTTCAGGATAAGTATGCTGCATGGGAGCAGGATATCCGTGAACGGGAGAATGCTGTCCGCGAGCGTGAGCGTGAGCTTGGCATCGCGGGGGATGTGGGGAATCCTTAGTACATCGGAAGCAGGGGAAGGCCAACCGTCAGGAAACCAATGCCTGCAGTGCAGACAGGGTGATTTACATGGCGGATTGCGGGCAGGGCAGCTGTGGAGAACGGAGGAATGGAATGGGACTGTTAAAAATTCTTGTGGTGGATGATGAGAGCCGTATGCGGAAATTGGTCAGGGATTTTTTGGTCAAGGGCGGATATGAGGTGATCGAGGCAGAGAACGGTGAGGAGGCCGTCGATATTTTTTTCCATCAGAACGATATCGCGCTGGTCATCTCCGATGTCATGATGCCGAAGATGGACGGATGGCAGCTGTGCCGTGAGATCCGCCAGTATTCCAAGGTGCCGGTTATCATGTTGACGGCAAAGAGCGATGAGCGGGATGAACTGATGGGTTTTGAGATGGGGGTGGACGAATACATATCAAAACCGTTTAGTCCCAAGATTTTGGTGGCACGTGTGGACGCGGTGCTGCGAAGGACGATGCAGACGGAGGAAGGGCGGCTTGAAGAGGGCGGTATCGTCATTGATAAAACCGCGCACCGCGTGATGATCGACGGGCAGGAGATCGAGCTTTCCGTCAAAGAATTTGAACTGTTGACTTATTTTATGATAAATAAGGGAGTTGCGCTTTCTCGGGAAAAGATTTTGAACAATGTCTGGAATTATGACTATTTCGGTGATGCCCGCACGATCGATACCCATGTGAAAAAGCTGCGCAGTAAAATGGGGGAGAAGGGCGATTATATTAAGACGATATGGGGTATGGGCTACAAATTTGAAGTGAACGGATAAAAGCGGCAGGCGTAAAAGACGGTTTTTATGCACTATCATTACTTAAGGAACCTTTTGCATTTTCAGCTGTAAAAGGTTCCTTTGCAGTTAAGGTTTTATTCCATGATCAACAGTGAAGGAAGGACGTTTCGTCATGGGTTACCATGGTATGATCTTACATTGTATTTATCACGTTCTGGATGGAAGCACATGTTTCGTCTAAATCGGACTGGCCGGATACTATATGGATGTTGTGTGCTTCATTATCGAAACATCCGTGCTTTCTTTCCAGCATATCTGCTACAGGGGCAGGGAGATTCCCTCTCATCCGCAAAGCGAACCGTTCTTTAATGATATTCAAATCCGCTGTGACAAGGATCCTGAAAGTTTTTTCCGGCAGCAGCGTCAAATGCTCTTTTTCGGAAATCACATAGATTATGTGTTGGCCGGAAACAGCCTCGTCCAGTTTTTTCTGAAAGAGTTTTTTTGCATTCGCTTCATCTTTTGCAAAGCGCAGGTAATCTTTCCCTGTGTAAACTTCTGCATGAAGCAGACATTTCAGCTTATCCGCAAGGGTAGACTTACCCGTGCAGCTTTCGCCAATAATTCCAATCACCATTTTTTTCTCCTCACTTTCTGGCTTAACACGCCAATATCAATATCAGATTGTCTTTTTCTCCATGATTGCCCTCCAGCTAAATACTATATTGATTTTACTACGTTTTTTAGAAATGTCAATATCTATTTTGATATTTATCGAAATGAATTATGTTAGTATCGCAATGGGTGTGGAGAATTTTATAGTTATTCCTGTAAAAAGAGCGGGCTGCCAAAACGGAAAAGTGATGAATGGGAGTATAACGGATGAAGCAATATATTTCTTGGCAGAACCATAGATTTTTTCGATATTCCGGGTATCGCTAAAATAACCCTTTTGTTTTTGGGAAATAGAGTAAAATGGGCATGGCTTTTTATGGGGTGGGCGCTGGAATGAGGGTGTAAGGGTTCGGGCAGTGAATACCGGTAAATGGGGAAAGAGGGTGTTTTTCTCCAAGTGTCAACCAAGGGGGTAAAAAGGTATGTTTTTTACGGAACGATAGGAAATTATGTAGATTATGTGAAATAATGAGGAACAAGTGGAAATAATGAAAAATAAGTGGTATAAAAGAATAGAAACAATGATAGGGATGATTTGCAAAATTTGAAGCTGCACGGGGCAAGGGTTGGGGATTGCAGTAAGGAGAGGGAAAAATTGAGGCATTCACTGCGGTTTAAAATTACATTTGTACTTGTTGTCTGTATGGCGATGATGATTTTTTTGTGCTGGATATTGAACAAGAGTTTTCTGGGCGATTATTACCGGCAGACGAAGGTCAGCATGCTCGGCAGCAGCTATGCGGAAGTCAAGAGCCTGATCGTGGAAGAGCAGATTGATTTAAGATCGGGCTTTACCGAAGAACAGACGGACCGCCTTAACGAGATCTGTTCCGGGAATAATATTGATGTGTACATCATCAATGGTTTCTTGGTTGCCTCCCTGAACAGTTCCAAGACTGCGAAAGACCGTATGACATATTCCCGCATTACGTATGTGTACGGGGGAGATCCGGGCTACGGGATCTCGAATGTTGAACTCTTGTACTCCGATGGGGAGTACGATGTCTATTCGCAGTATGATAAAAGGCAGGATGCAAATTATATTGACCTTTACGGTGTGATAGAAAACGGCATGGAGATTTTCATCCGGACAAACTATGAGAGCATCCAGGAAAGTGCGGCGATCGCGAACCGTTTTCTGGCGTATGTCGGGGCGGTGGTGGCGGTCATAGGTTCGGTCGTTGTGTTTTTTGTCAGCCGGAATTTTACAAAGCCTGTACTTGAACTGGCGGAGATTTCGAAAAAAATGTCGGAGCTTGACTTTGACGTGAAATATAAGGGGAAGACGAAAGATGAGATCGCGCTTTTGGGAAACAGCATGAATGAGCTCTCGGAGCGGCTGGAGAGAACGATCTCCGAGTTAAAGAGCGTGAACAATGAGCTTGAGCTGGACATTCAGGACAAGATACAGATTGATGAGATGCGCAAGGATTTCCTGTCAAATGTCACCCACGAACTCAAGACCCCGATTGCGTTGATCCAAGGCTATGCGGAAGGGCTTGAGGATAATATCAGCGACGATGCGGAGAGCAGGCAGTTTTACTGTGAGGTCATCATTGACGAAGCGCAGAAGATGAATAAGATGGTGAAAAAACTGCTCACGCTCAACCAACTGGAATTCGGCCAGAACCAGATAGAGCTCGCGCGTTTTGATGTGGCCGCTCTGATCCGCTCAATCCTGCAGTCTGTTGATATCCTTGTTAAACAAAAGCAGGTGAGGGTGATCTTTGAGGAGGATGCCCCGGTCTATGTGTGGGCGGACGAGTATTTGATCGAGGAAGTCATTACAAATTATGTCAGCAATGCGTTAAACCATGTATCCGGCTCGAATATCATTGAGGTCAAATTGATCCGGCGGGGGGATGTGGTGCGCGTTGCGGTGTACAATACCGGCGAGTGCATTCCCGCAGGGGAACTTGAGAAGGTCTGGGTCAAATTTTACAAGGTGGACAAGGCGCGCACAAGGGAATACGGCGGCAGCGGCATCGGGCTGTCCATCGTGAAAGCGATCATGGCATCCCACAACCGGGAGTGCGGTGTGGCCAACCATGAGAACGGCGTAGAATTCTGGTGTGAATTGGATGCCCACGCTGTGTAAAATTTTGTAAGGCACGCGGAGAAAATAAAATATTTCTGAGATAACGATTGCCGAAAGCTTAAAATCGTGATATGATAGGGATGTATCATGGATTTGGAGGAGTGGCTTGTGAGAAAGAGATTATTGTTAGCAACGGCGGCGGCAGCTTCGCTTGTCATGTTGACAGGCTGTCTGGCAGATACATATCCGCTGACCGAGGGGGAACAGGATATTATAGCGGAGTATGCCGCAGGGGTGCTGCTTCGGAGCGATGAAAATTATACGCAGGCATTGAACAGCCCGATTCCGACCCCATCCCCGGAACCGACCCCGACACCAACCCCGGCTCCGCAGCCGACGGAGGGAGGCGGGAAGGATAAGGACGACCACGGGGGGAAAGGTGACAATACGGAGGTAGTGGAGAACGCGTCGCTTAATGAGGTGTTCGGTCTTGAGGGGCTTACCGTAGAGTATGAGGGATATGAACTTTACGGCGTTTTGGAGGAAAACGGCGGATATGTCGTGAAGCCCGGAAAAGGGAATATGCTGATGAGGGTTGCTTTTACCCTGACAAATACCGCGGGGATTGAGCAGGAGTTTGCGTTTGCCGAGCAGGGGATCAATTACCGGCTTGACTGTGGGGAAAAGAATGTTCTCTCGCCGAAGATTACCGGTATGGAAGGGGACATGCTGTTTATGAAAGTGACACTTGCCGCAGGGGAGAGCTGTGACGCTTATGTTATATTTGAACTTAAGGAGCGCGCAAAACCGGTGGAGGGCAAGGTGATTGTTTCCAGGGACGGGGAATATACTTCGATCGTTGTTTTAGAGTAAAAGGGTGGCGGGCGTATTGGATACGCATACTTTGGTTTTGTGTAAATATGGAGGATGGGCATGAAAAAGGAAGAGGGTAATGCACAGTACGACTATATCGAAAAAAAGAGGACAAAGTTCCTGGGGCTTCCCCTGTATTTTACAAAATACTCGATCGGGGAGGAAAAGATCAATATCCGCCGGGGTTTCCTTACCGTGACGGAAGACGATGCCTATATGTACAAGGTGCAGGATGTGCGCCTCACCCGCTCGCTGATGGAGCGGATGTTCGGCTTGGGGACGATCATCTGCTACACGGGGGATACGACGGATCCGACGCTTGAGCTAAAGCATATCAAGCATTCCGCCGAGATCAAGGAGTACCTGATCCACTCGTCGGAGGAGGCAAGGCTGCGCAGGAGGACGCGCTACAATGTCGATGTCGGCAACACGGACGAATCGGATGATGATAATGAGGACTAAGAGGAAAAGCTGCCGGAGTCATTTTAATGCTCCAGCAGCTTTTCGTAAAATAATCCTGCACAGAACCAGGCAGGTGCATAGTCAAAACGGATGAGGCCGCGGTAGTTCCATTTGGATTTGCTGTAATCCCAAGGGCAGGCATCCCATTTTTTTAGCAGGAAACCTGTGGTATATTCTGCCGCATAAATGCAAAGCATATAAATGGTACCTCGGAAGAAGGAATTGTGTCTGCCCAGTTTTTTACACATTGGTGAGAAGCAGGCAGCCAGACCGTAGATTGGGAACATCCAGACGGAGGTGCGGCAGGAAAGCTGCTTGTCCCTGCGGAAAAAGATGGAGTCAATGCCCGTCCACATACATTCCATGCACCAGCCGGAAGCGCCGCAGCGGACAAAGTCGGTAACAAAGTTTTTTTTCATGGTTCTCCTCGTTTCTGCGCGGCTTTCTGCGCGTGACAGGCTTGTGGATGCCGCGCGGACACAAGCCTGCAGATGCGGGTCGGATTGTAAGACCGATGCCTGGGCATACCGCCGGTCTTTCCCGTTTGTCCGCTCCGAAAACAGGGTGCTTTGGCACGGTTGCAGTGAAAAAATTGTCTTTTGTAAAAGAAGCTTCCCTAAAAAAGTAAGGATATTATCTGCGGGGCTGCTTAATTTATGCATATGGAATGCTGTAATATATTGCAAGTGATCCGTGCCGCGGCCTGCGGCTTGTTGTTTTCGTGATGCGCTTCCCGGAGGGGCTTGGAGACATTTTTTCCATTTTAGTGTGCCGCGGCCTGCGGGGATCCGTGAGTGCCCTTACGTTTACAGAAGGAGAGATGGCCGAGGGTGGCGAGAAGAATTTTGCTGTGCTTGTGTCCTTATGTGCGGGAGAGGAGACGATGGTTTCTTGGTACGTCTACTAGGTGTGGAAGAGGGGGAGGAACATGGAGATCGAGAGGAAATTTCTAGTAAAGACCATGCCGGAGCTTACCGGCGCGAAGGTAAAGAAGATCGAGCAGGGTTATCTCTGTTCGGGTCCAATCGTGCGGATCCGCAAGAGCAACGAGGATTATATCCTTACCTACAAGTCAAAAGCCGGCCTGTCGCAGGATTACGCGATCCAGAATGAGGAGGTTGAGCTCCCGCTGACGAGGGAGGCATACGAGCATTTGCGGGAGAAGATTGACGGGGCTCTGGTGGAGAAATCGCGTTACGTGCTCGCGGTCGGGGGGAGGCTGTGGGCGGAGCTGGATGTATTTGAGGGGCGGCTTTCGGGACTTGTCCTTGCGGAGGTTGAATTTGCAAGCGAGGAGGAAGCGAAAAATTTTGTGCCGCCGGATTGGCTCGGGGAGGATGTCAGCGGTGACCGGGCATTCAGCAATGCCTATCTGTCAAGAGTGGCGGACTATACCGAATGGGAAAAAATGTATGAGGAGAATAGGAGATAATACCATGATCAATGCGGCTTTGGTGTTGGAGGGCGGCGCGCTGCGCGGAATGTTTACGGCAGGTGTCCTGGATGTGCTTTTGGATCAGGAAATGGAATTTGCGTATGTGAACGGTGTCTCGGCGGGATCCTTAAACGGAATCAATTATGTGTCAAAGCAGAACGGGCGCAGCCGGGATGTCAACCTAAATTATGTCAATGACCCGCGTTACCTTGGTGTCCGCAACATTGTCCGCAACGGGGGGATCTTCAATTTCAAATTCTTGTTCGGCGAGCTTTCCGATGAACTCCTGCCCTTTGATGCGAGAACTTTTTTTGCCTCCGAACAGCGCTTTGAGGTGGTGGCAACAAACTGCCACACGGGGATGGCGGAATATTTCGAGAAGGGAAAGGAAGCGGAGATCATGCGGGCTTCCGCCGCCTCAAGCAGCATGCCGGTAGTTTCTTCCATGATAAATTTAAACGGCAGCTTTTATCTGGACGGGGGGATCGCGGAGCCGGTTGCCTACCGCAGGGCGATGGAGCAGGGCTATGACAAACTCGTGCTGGTACTGACAAGACAGGCAGGGTACGAAAAACCGCCGACTTCAAAGGCGATGAAGCTCACATACGAAAGACGTTACCGCAGATACCCGGAGTTAGCAAAGCGCCTGGTCGCGGTTCCGGAGCATTACAATGAGATGCAGAAAGAAATCACCGCCCTGGAGCAGGCAGGGAAGCTTTTTGTGATCCGCCCGCAAAAGCCGGTGGAGATTTCGCGGGTGGAGAAAGATGTCGAGCGTTTGCGCAGGCTATACGAGGAAGGGCGTGCGCAGATGGAGGCGCGGATGGAGGCGATGTGCGGGTATCTCGGATTGTCTTAAGCTATGAGGATCATGTGGACCGGTTGGGGAGATACCGCCGTGTGCCAAAGTGGGGAAGCCTTTGGCACACGGCTTTGTGAGGCATGAAGCGTTTTGTCAAGTGTTTTTTGAGTTATTTAAGTTAAAACTTTTCAGTGTGACGGAAACTGTGGCAGGATTGTAAAATCCTGTTCCCCGTTTTCGGCGGCGAAATGGCAACGGTAAAAATACTACTCGTCCCTTGACGGTCTGGTTAGGCAGAACGGGGATTCACTTATTTGATACAAAGGGAATGAACAGAAATATCGGGCAAACCGTTGAAAATGAGGGCACTGAAAAACTCTTAACTTTTTTAGCGGGAGTTTTCTTTCTTCTCTATATAAACAGCATATACAGACAAATTTATTCCAAAGCACGCAAAGAGAAAGCCTTTTTACGGCACAGCCAGCCTCGTGATCCTTTTGGTATTTGCCATAAATGCTGTGAAATACATTTGCAGTTCCATGGCAAACAGTCCTCTCGAATCCACTCTGTGCTACCCGTGGGCTTTTCTTAATTCTCCATTTTTCTCTTTGGTTCGATGCCGGAGTTTCATCGGACAGGTCATACAGCTTTTTCAAGAACAGCAGCTTGAACATCATTTCCGGTTCTTTTACCGTGCGCCCATAACTTTCACGATACTGCTTACGAAGCATTGGATCTGCAACGCTGAAAAAAGCCCAATTCTTTTTTCAAAGAATCAGACTTTATCAGTGCCTTGAAAACAAGGGATTCCGGCAACAACTTACGTGCCGTAATCCCTTGTTTGTTTGGTCTGTGCCAGAGCAGCATGGGAGCAGCGGTTACGGGTGGCCACGGCGGGCAGCAGGTGGTCCTGCCCGGGACGGAAAAATATATTAAAGATTAAGAAGAATATATAACAAATTATACCCGAAAAAATGCAAATCATCCCATACCCACCAAAGCAAAATTCTTATGTGCTATAATAGCATAAGGAGTGAATGAATAAAAGACCAAAAATACGGGCTTTTTAAATGATGGCTGATAGGAGGCTGGATATGACAGATTGTGACAACAAAAGACCATGCCCATGCACGTATGACTGTCCGGGACATAGGAAGTGCCGTGCCTGTGTGGCTCATCACAGAGATGACAGCGAGGGAGTACCCGGATGTTTTTTCCGCGCAGAAAGAAGCTACATATAACAGGAGTATAGAAGCTCTGTGCCGGGACAGAGGGATCATATCAGACGAAAGGTGAGGAAAAATGGTTTTGCAAAAAAAAATGGCGCTTTTAATATTTGCCCTTTTAGGGATACTTTGCCTTGGGGGATGTGGAAGGAAAGATAATGAAAAAATCACTACCATAGAACAGCTCAACAATCCGGCCTATACGATTGGTGTTCCGGAAGGCGGAGCAGGCATGTATATGGCGGAAAAATATCTGCCGGAGGCGGAGCGTAAAACATTTTCCGGCAATACTTCGGGGTATCTTGCAATTTCCCAGGGAAAACTGGACGGGTTTGTTTATGACCGGGTAATGATGGAATTTGCCATTGCCAGCGGTCTTGAGAATGTGGAGATCTTAGAGGAAAACCTGGGAGAAAGTATGGATGTGGCTGTGGGGATTTCACCCAAAAGCCAGATTGACAATTTAAAGGATAAAGTGAACCGGTTTCTCTCAGAAGCAAGAGCCGAGGGGACGCTGGATGATATGTATGACCGCTGGGTAAGCAGGGCGGAGGGAACCATGCCGGAAATACAGATGCCACAGATGCCGGACTGTAAGCTTAAGGTGGGAACTACAGGGATGGTTCAGCCTTTCAGTTACTATGAGGGGACAACTCTTACCGGATATGATGTGGAGCTGATTTACCGGTTTGGAGCGTGGCTGAATGCGGAAGTGGAAATTAAAATTTACGACTATGACGGAATCATTGCCGCGGCCCAGGCTGGAGACATTGACTGTATTATGGCAAATTTAAATGCCACCGAAGAAAGGCGCAGACATATCGAATTTTCCGATTGTGTTTATCCTTCGGTGACTGCCGTTATGGTAAGGTCAAAACAGAAAGAGAGCACGGAGAAAAAATACGAGACACTTTCGGATTTTGCCGGGGCAAGATTTGCAGCATTAAGCGGAGGGGTTTACGATAAACTTTTACAAGAAGTAATTGCGGATGCACAAGACTTTTCCTACTACAATTCTGTTCCCGATATTGTTGCGGCTCTAAAGGCAGACCGTGTGGATGCGGGGGCGTTGGATGAACCGCTGGCACAGCTTGCGGCAGCAAAAAATGAAGGTCTGAAAATTTTTGAAGAACCTGTTGTGCGGGATAAATATGGATATGCTCTTCCTAAGGGGAGTCCTCTGCGGGAACAGTTTAATGAAGTTATTGCAAAGTTTAAAGAGGACGGAACCATCGCATCCTTAAAGGAAAAATGGCTTGGTGCGGATGAGAGCATAAAGGTATTAATAGAGCAGGACTGGCCGGGGGATAAGGGAACCATCCGGTACTACTATGATGGCACCCATGAGCCTATGACTTATCTTGGAAGTAGCGGCGAACCTTTAGGGCTTGAGATAGATCTGCTGCTTCTGATTGCACGTGAACTGGACAGGAAGGTGGAGATGACAACGTGTGAATTTGCTTCGCTCATAACCGCCCTTGAAAGCGGGAAGGCGGATGTGGTCAGCGGAAGCCTGTCCATCACGGAAGAAAGAGCGAAGCGGGTAGACTTTGCAGACACTCATTATGACTCAGCTATGGTACTTCTGGTGCGTGATTTGGATGTGGAATTGCAGGAAAAAGGTTTCTGGGCAAATCTTGAGGACAGTTTCCAAAGCACTTTTGTAGTGGAGGGACGCTGGCGGCTGATTTTGCGGGGGCTTGGCATCACCATACTGATTTCTGTCTTTTCAGGATTTTTTGGTCTGTGCCTTGGCTTTGGGATATGTATGCTGCGCCGGATCAGCTGTAAGCCGAATCAATGGTTCTGGGCGGTCTTTGTTCGTGTGATTCAGGGGACCCCTATTGTAGTCTTTCTGATGATTTTGTACTATGGAATTTTTGGTTCGGTGGATATTTCAGAAATTCTGGTTGCAGTGATTGGATTTTCCATTAATTTTGCGGCTTATTCATCCGAGATGATACGGACAGGAATAGAAACTGTGGATAAGGGGCAAAGCGAGGCAGCCCTTGCTTTGGGCTATACGAAAGGTCAGACATTTTTTAAGATTGTATTGCCCCAGGCGGCTAGAAATTTTATTCCTGTATTGAAAGGCGAATTTATTTCCATGGTAAAAATGACTTCCGTAGTAGGATATATTGCTGTACAGGATCTGACCAAAGTATCCGACATTATACGCTCACGTACCATGGAGGCATTCTTTCCGCTGATAATGACAGCAGTAATCTATTTTGTTATTGCCAATATGATGACGGCAGCTCTCTCATTTGCGGAGAGGAAAGTTGCACCGAAGCGGAATAAACGCAGTTTAAAGGGGGTGTGCATGTGATGACGCAAAAGCATGAAAACCGGGACGTTTGTGAGGGGGGAAGTATGAACACGAGCATAATATCGATCCGGCATCTGTGTAAGGAATATTTAAACGTAACCCCCTTGAAGGACATAAGCGTGGAGATTAAAAAAGGAGAGGTGATTTCCATTATAGGTCCGTCAGGCACAGGAAAGTCAACTCTGCTCCGATGTATTAATCTTCTGGAGACACCTACAAAAGGCGAGATTGTGGTAGACGGTGTGGTAACAACAGACAAGAAATGTAAGGTAAATCTGGTGAGGCAGAAGATGGGAATGGTATTTCAGTCCTTCAACCTGTTTGCACACAAGACCATTATAGAAAATATCATGATGGGGCAGGTTGATCTTCTTGGCAGAAGCCGGCAGGAAGCTTATGATAGAGGGATGGAACTGCTGCGCAACATAGGGCTTGCAGACAAGGCTTTTTCTTATCCGGATGAACTTTCAGGGGGACAGAAGCAGCGTGCGGCTATTGCAAGGACAGTGGCCATGGAGCCGGAAATTATTCTTTTTGACGAGCCGACTTCCGCCCTGGATCCCACTATGGTAGGGGAAGTGCTTTCGGTTATCCGTGGGCTGGCAGGGCAGGGAATGACCATGATGATCGTGACGCATGAAATGAAGTTTGCCCGGGATGTATCCACCAGGATATTTTATATGGATCAGGGCGAAATCTATGAGGACGGAACGCCGGAACAGATTTTTGAGCATCCAAAGAGGGAGAGAACCCGGATATTTATCCGGCAGCTTAAGGTGCTTCATGTGGAAAAAATCTCACGCGACTTTGATTTTCCGGCCTTTATGACACGTCTTGAGGAGTTCGGACGTAAGGAGCAGTTTTCACAGAGACAAATTTATGCCATGCAGCTTGTTGTGGAGGAAGTGCTGATGCAAAAACTTCTGCCTGCGTCAGAGGAAACGGAGGAAAGGGATCTTTCTCTGGATGTGGAATACAGCGAGAGGGAAAATCTGGCGCAGATGCGGTTTTCCTATCATGGACCTTCCTTTGATCCTTTTGGGTACGAAGAAGATTTGTCCGGCAGGATAATAAAAGGAATGTCCAAAGAGATGGAGCATAAGTTTGTGGATGGAATGAATCATTTTATTATAAGTATATAGAATATGTCAAACGTATTAATCGTATCCGTCTGGAACTTTTCCTTCCGGGGGAAAGGGTTGATCCCTTTGATACAGGGGAGGAAGAACAGAGCCAGGTACTGCACGGACTGCTTGCCAACATGGGGTTGTACCTGCGTGGCAGTACAAAAATGGGGAGAATCTTCCGGGTAATCCGCGATCCCTTTTGAAAGAAAAGGGCAATTCCTGTCTTCATACAACTTTTCATGGCACCGCCCGGCCGCCCAGAAACGTTCCGTTTGGAACGCTCTGCAGCTGCCGGGCGGTGTTTCCGGGCGACACATGACGCTGTAGAAAGCGCCGGAGTGCGCTCCCGGTATAAAAGCCGCAGTGAAGACGGATGCGGCTATTTCGGCTGTTTTCCGATGTATGCCAAGATACCGCCGTCCACATAGAGGACATGACCATTCACGAAATCGGAAGCGTCCGATGCGAGGAATACAGCAGGACCCTGCAGATCTTCCGGGTTTCCCCAGCGGGCAGCCGGGGTCTTGGCGATAATGAACTGGTCAAACGGATGGCGGGAGCCGTCCGGCTGTATCTCACGCAGCGGTGCGGTCTGCGGGGTCGCGATGTAGCCCGGCCCGATGCCGTTGCACTGGATATTGTATTCCCCGTACTCGGAAGCAATGTTTTTTGTGAGCATTTTGAGTCCGCCCTTTGCGGCAGCGTAGGCGGATACCGTCTCGCGGCCGAGCTCGCTCATCATGGAGCAGATATTGATGATCTTGCCGTGGCCTTTTTTTATCATTGACGGGATGACCGCCTTTGACACGATAAAAGGCGCGTTCAGGTCAACGTCAATGACCTGGCGGAACTGTTCTGCGCTCATCTCGCACATGGGGATGCGCTTGATGATGCCGGCATTGTTTACAAGGATGTCGATCACGCCGACCTCTTTCTCGATCGTTTCCACCAAGGCATGCACCGCCGCCTCATCCGTAACATCGCATACATATCCGTGTGCCTTGATCCCGCATTCCCCGTAAGCGGCAAGCCCCCGGTCCACAAGTTCCTGACGGATGTCATTAAAGCAGATCGTTGCGCCCGCGGCGGCGTAGGCCTGGGCGATCGCAAAGCCGATCCCGTAGGAAGCGCCGGTGATCAGCGCGACTTTTCCCTCCAAGGAAAAGTTTTTTGTAAAATCATACATTGTAATATCTCCTTTCGCTGTCGTTCAGAAGTAAAAACGCCCATTTTGGAAACAATTCCCTGCTCTTAATTATAATACATCGCTTTGCAGGAATCAAGAGATTTTAGTGCAGGCGCTATTTTTTGTCTTGCTCTTTTTGCTGGAATCGTATATAATGATAATATGGAAAATAAAGTATTACAGTAGGAAAGTGGTGGGTGGATGTTCCAGAGATTTTACCCGGATGAGGCGGTGGAATCCGCTTATGGGATTCCGTATGAAAAATTGTATGAGGATGGAGTCAGGGGACTTTTGTACGATATTGATAACACTTTGGTGGAACATGGGGCGGACGCGACCGCGCAGGCCGTGGAACTGATCCGGCATTTGAGGCGGATGGGGTTTGCCGTGATGTTTTTGTCAAACAACGATGAGGAGCGCGTGCAAAGGTTTAACCGGGAAATCGGTGCAGACTACATTTACAAGGCAGGAAAGCCATCACCGAAAAGCTATATCCGGGCGATGCGGGATATGGGGACGGATGCGGCAACGACCGTGTTTATCGGTGACCAGCTTTTTACGGATATCTGGGGGGCAAAACGGGCGGGTATCCGCACGTACCTTGTGCGGCCGGTCGCGAAGCGTGAGGAGATACAGATTGTGCTAAAGCGCAGGCTGGAGAGGATCGTGCTGTTTTTTTACCGGAGGCATAAGGGGAAGCGCCCTGCGCGGAAAAAGGACGGGGAAGGATGAGAAAAAATATCATACTGATCGGTTTTATGGGCTGCGGAAAGACAAGTGTCGGCGGAAAGCTTTCCAGGGCATTGCACTACCGTTTTCTTGACACCGACCAGCTTTTGGAGGATGCTTTTGGCTGTACGATCCGCGAATTTTTTGCGCGGGAAGGGGAGGAGGAATTCCGCAGGCGGGAGACCGGGCTGATTTCGGATTTTTTGGGCAGTTTGGGGAGTACCGTGCTCTCGACGGGCGGCGGGATGCCGTTGCGGGAGGAGAATGCAAAAATCCTGAAAAAGCTGGGCACGGTATTTTGGCTTAAGGCATCGGAGGAAACGACGGTTGCAAGGCTTCGCGGGGATACGGGCCGACCGCTGCTTTTGCAGGGGGATATCGAGGAGACGGTGCACCGGCTTTTGGCGGAACGGACACCGCTTTATGAAGCCGCGGCGGATTATACGCTGGAGACGGACGGGAAATCTTTTTATGAGATTATAAAAGAGATCGAGAACGCGTTGCGCTGGCATTTAATGCCGCACTGATAAATAATATTTCAAAGGAAAGGGGAAAGTATATGAAGATTTTAGTGTTGAACGGGCCAAACCTCAATTTTCTCGGTGTGCGCGAGAAGGGGATCTATGGGAACAAAGACTATTCCTACCTGCTCCAGACATTGGAGGACAAAGCGAAGTCGCGTCAGATTGAACTGGAAGTATATCAGAGTAACAGCGAGGGCGGGCTTATCGACCGTATCCAGCAGGCGTATCTTGACAAAGTGGACGGTATCGTGATCAACCCGGGGGCTTACACGCATTACAGTTATGCCATCCGTGACGCGCTTGTGTCGCTGTCCTGCCCGGTCATCGAAGTCCACATTTCAAATATCCATAAGAGGGAGGAATTCCGCCATACTTCGGTGATTGCCCCGGTCTGCACGGGCCAGATGGTCGGGCTTGGCATGCAGGGTTATCTGCTCGCGATTGATGCGCTGATCGGTATGAGGATCGACTAAGGGCGGCGGAAAGCGCAGGACGATGTGTTGGCTGACGTTGTGGGGCATCGGATGGCAGCCATAAGATTTGGTGAAATTGTCAATTTTTAAAAAAGTAGTTGAAAATTTCACCAAAATCATATAGACTATGATGTAGTTAATTTTAAGGAGGAATTTTTTATATGGTATCAGCAGGCGATTTTAGAAACGGCATTACTCTGGAGATTGACAACGCCGTGTATCAGGTAATCGAGTTCCAGCATGTAAAGCCGGGAAAAGGTGCTGCGTTTGTAAGGACAAAGTTGAAAGATATCAAGAACGGCGGCGTGATCGAGAAGACATTCCGTCCGACCGAGAAATACCCGCAGGCGCATATCGAGAGAACGGACATGCAGTATCTGTACAACGACGGTGATTTCTATAATTTTATGAATGTTGAGACGTTTGACCAGGTTGCCATGACGCAGGATCAGGTGGGCGATACGTTAAAGTTTGTGAAAGAGAACGATATGGTGAAGATGCTCTCCCATCAGGGACAGGTGTTCTCCATCGAGCCGCCGCTCTTTGTGGAGCTTGAGATTACGGAAACGGAGCCGGGCTTTAAGGGTGATACGGCGCAGGGTGCGACGAAGCCGGCTGTTGTGGAGACCGGTGCGACCGTATATGTACCGCTTTTCGTCAATCAGGGGGACAAGATCCAGATTGATACGAGAACCGGGGAGTATATGAAGCGCGTTTGATGGGTTTTGCGGTATTTTGCATCCCCCGGCATAAGCCGGGGGTTTTTTTTATGCGCCGGAAAAAGTGGGAGGGCAGCTCTTGGTATAAAACATTTGCGGGTTTTTGTCCCGGATACGGGTTTGTTATCTGCCTTCCATCAGATCTGCAATCTTTTTTTCAATCGGCGCAATCTTCCCGTTGTCGACCGGGACACCAAGAAAATATTCCACTGCGTATTTTGCCTGGGCTACCAGCATGGAAAGCCCGCCCGCCGTCTTAGCCCCGCGTGCCCCTGCCTCGATTAGGAAGCGTGTTTTGAGTGGGTTTGCAATGATATCCACCGCGGCGGAAAGGTTTTTGTAAGGCGAAAGGTCAATCGGTGTCGCATCCACATTTGGATACATGCCAACCGGGCTTGTGTTGATGATAATGTCCGCGTCCGCGTGGAGCGCGGCAGCCTGCGTGTAGGTGACAGTTCCCGCTTCTTCCTTGTACTTTACTGTGACAACGGTATCAGCGCCCTGTGTAAAGAGGGCGAGAAAAACCGGCTGTGCCGCGCCGCCGTTTCCGAGCACGAGCACTTTTTTTCCTTTGACATTGATCTTATATTTCTCAAGAAGATATAAAAAACCATAGTAGTCGGTATTGTAGCCGTAAAGCTTTCCGTCCCGGTTTACGATAGTGTTCACCGCGCCGATTTGTTCTGCGAGAGGGTCGAGAACCGAAAGGTACGGGATCACATCGCATTTGTAGGGTATCGTCACGTTGATTGCCCTGAATTCTTTTTTCTCCATGAAGAGGGGGAATTCCTCCCTTGTCAGGGGGCATAGTTCATAATCATAATCCGCAAGTTCATGATGGATCTGTTTAGAGTAGCTATGGCCTAATTTTTCCCCGATCAGTCCGTATTCCATAATAACCTCCAATCTGTGGCGCGATGCCGGTTTATCTATCAAGTCTAGCATATTCCGCGCCGGAATTCAATTTAAAATCATCCCGCGGATGCAAAATGCAAAAAAAGGTATTTTGTTTCCGTTTGCTGCCCTGCGCCGGATGCGTTCCCCGATGTCCTCCCATATAAAAAACTGTCATATTCCCGAAGGACAGGCATATATTTAGACAAGCCGGTGCAAAGGGCGGCGGAAAACGGGCATACCGTCGGGAAAAAAGACGATGTCCGGGCGGATGCCGGGAAGCGGCAGTCCCCTGGTGGATGTATTTTATGGCGGAATTGCCCGCGGGTCGGATTGCGGGGGACGGGTATGCGCTGTACCGGTAAGAGGGAAGGATCGGGGGGATGTGATGGACACGATTTTAAAAATATTGGCGGCACATTTGAGGACAATCTTTAAAAAGCTGACGATGAAGACCGAAGAGCTTTTTGAGATCCGGCTGCGGGCGGAGAAACCGCTTGTCCTGCATACAATGTCCGGGGAATTTTTCCTGACCGGGGAGGGTAAGCTTACGTCCTCGGCAGGACAGGCTTATATTGTCCGGAAGAATGAGCTGCGTGAGACGATGGAATACATCAGCAATTATTCCCTGTATGCGTTTGGGGAAGAGGTACGCCAGGGATACATCACGCTGCCCGGCGGGCACAGGGTCGGTATCTGCGGACGGGTCGTCCTGGAGGAAGGGCATATCCACAGCATGAAATACATAGCCTGCCTGAATATCCGGTTCGCCCACCCGGTACTAGGCTGTGCCGACGGCCTGATGCCGTATATCCGGGAGGGGGGGAGAGTGTACAATACACTCTTTATCGCACCGCCGGGCTGCGGGAAAACAACAATGCTGCGCGATGTGGTGCGGCAGCTTTCCGACGGGGGAAAGACCGTCGGCGTGGTGGACGAGCGCTCGGAGATTGCAGCTTGCAGTTTGGGGGTGCCGCAGTTTGATGTCGGGCTGCGCACGGATGTGCTTGACTGCTGCCCGAAAGCGGAGGGGATGATGCTTTTGATCCGTTCTATGGCACCGGAGGTTCTGGCCGTGGATGAGGTCGGCAGGCAGGAGGATTTCGATGCCTTAACGTATGCGCTGCACTGTGGCTGCGTGCTGCTCGCGACCGTACACGGGGAGGATTTTAATGAGCTGCTGTGCAAACCGGGGCTGAGGGAAATCTGTGCGGAAGGTCTGTTTGAGCGCTACCTTATTTTGGGGAAGAAGGCGGGCAGGGTATGCGTGCGTGAGGTGCTTGACGGGGAGGGGAGGCGGCTTATATGCTAATGAAACTTGCCGGCAGTGCGGCGGTGCTTTTTGCCTGTGCCGGGATCGGTTTTTTTGCAGCTTCCGAGGTCGGGCGCAGGGAGCGGCAGCTTCGGTCACTCTATGCGTCGTTTCTTCTGATACAGGGGGACATCCGCTACCAGAAAAGCAGCCTTCCGGAGGCTTTTTTCTCAGTGTCCGGCAGAATGCCGGGGGATTTTACCGATTTTTTTGCCTCGGTCTCGGAACGGCTCTACGCGCATGAGAGTGAAAGTTTTGAGCAGGTATTTTGTGAGGAACTGAAAAAAAGCTGCCGGGAGAGTGCCCTGAAAAAAAGGGATATCGCTCTGCTGGGGCAGCTTTCCGGCATGTGCGGGCAGATGGATGACCAGCTGCAGGTGACGGCGATCGACTGGTATTTGGAGCAGTCCGCCCAGATACTGAAAGAGCTTTCACGGGAAAACAGGGAGAAGATTACTCTTTTAAGGCGTATGGGGATTCTCGCCGGGATTTTTTTGTTGGTACTTTTACTCTAGGAAATGAGGTAGGATATGACCATTCAGTTAATATTTAAAATTGCGGCGGTCGGTATTTTGGTGTCGGTGCTCAACCAGATTTTAAAGCATTCCGGGAGGGAGGATCAAGCCTTTCTGGTAAGTCTTGCGGGGCTCTTGGTCGTCCTGTTCTGGATCGTGCCATATATAGCGGAGCTTTTCGAGACAATCCAGAAGCTCTTCTCCCTATAGCCTGCGGGGGAGGGGGAGGACGGAGGTAAAACCTGACATAAAGGGGGAGGAATTATGGTAAAGATTGCATTGGCGGGCATCGTGGCGGTGCTATGCGCGCTGTTGATCAAAAATGAAAAAGCAGAGTACGCAGTTTTTATCAGCATGGTGGGCTGTCTTTTAATCTTTTTGTTCGGCATTTCAAAACTTGAGGTCATCCTTGCAGCGATCGGCCGTTTCCAAGGGTATCTCGGCGCTGGCAGCGAATATCTGCCGGTGCTGCTGCGCATTGTCGGTATTACTTATTTGGCGGAGTTTTCCGCCGACCTTTGCCGGGATGCCGGATTTTCGGCGGTTGCCGGGCAGGTGGAACTGGCAGGCAAGCTGACGATTATGGCGGTCAGCCTGCCCATCCTTCTGGCGCTCTTGGAAGTATTGGAGGAATTTCTGCCTTGAGGGAACGGAAATTGCGGTGGGGGAAGATTGCTCTGGCACTTGCCGTTGCTGCCATTGAAATTGCGCTGGTTCATTGTCCGGCAACTGCCCGCGCGTCAGAGGCAGGGCAGGAATATGTGCAGGAGCTGATGGGCGGGGAAGAATATGAGGCTTTGGAGAGAACGGTACAGGATATCCTGCGCGCGGAGAAATTTAGCTTTACGGATTATATCCGGGCGGTTTTTTCCGGGGAGAGGGCACTGTCCCTAAAGGATTTTGGGTCAATGGTCGCGCGCGGGGTTACAGGGCAGGTGGATAAGCTCAGGGGAGATTTTGTACAGATTTTTGCGCTGGTACTTTTGACTTCCATTTTCAACGGTTTTGCGAAAGCGTTCCGCGACGGACAGGTGGCGGAGAGCGGTTATTATGTGTCGTATCTATTGCTGTTTTCCATGCTTGCATCGGGCTATCTTTCCATGAGCGGCTTGGTGGAGGATACCCTTCGCACGCTCCTCAGTTTTATGAAGGTGCTGATCCCGGTCTTTTGCGGGACGATCGCCTTTTCGACGGGGGGGATTACCTCGCAATCTGCAGCAACGGTATTGTTTATGCTGCTCGCTGCCGCCGATTATTTTCTGGTCTCCGTTCTTTTGCCCGTCATCCACATTTATATGATGACCGTACTTGCAAACCATCTCACAAAGGAAGAGCCGCTTGGAAAAATGACCGAACTGTTGGCAAAGGGGGTTCGCTTTTCGCTAAAGCTGGCACTTTCCGCGGTGGCTGCCGTGAGCACGCTGCTCGGCTTTGTCACGCCTGCCGTAGACGCGTTAAAACGGGGCACGGTGTTAAAGATCTCGGAGATGATTCCGGGGTTGGGGAACCTGTTCCGCGGTGTTGCGGAAACGGTGTGCGGTGCGGGAAACGTGATCAAAAACGCGGTCGGGACAGGGGGGATGATCATCATTGGATTGATCTGTATCGTCCCGCTCGTGCGCGTGCTTGCCCTTAGCATCTGTTACCGGGCGGAGGCGGCTGCAGTCGAGCCGGTGGCGGACCGCCGCATGGTAAGCTGCCTCTCGGAAGCCGCGGAGGGGGTAACGATGCTGTTCCAGACACTTTTTGCAGGTGCGGTGCTTTTCCTTTTGATGTTCGCGGTATTGTTGAGGGCGACATCGTGATGAGATGTTGGCAGGACTAAAACAGCAAATGCCCGAAACAGTGCCCGGAAGGATTTATGGAGGCGGAGCAAACAGAAATATTTCCTGGGTATCGGCACTGGGGAGGGGGATTTGCGGGACTTAAAAATAGGAGGAGTTATGTTGGGCGGTTTGTATATCTGGGCGCGGCAGATCATTGTCTTTCTGCTTGTGACAGAGCTTTTTTCTAAACTTGCGGGAGAAAAATACCGCAAATATCTAAAACTTGCCGTGGGGCTGTGCCTCGTGTTCTTGGTGGCGGCACCCGTGCTGCGCCGTCTTTCCGGAACGGATTTTGCCGGGCTTTTTAAGGGGGCGGGTCTAAGCGTGGAGTTCCCGACCGGCGGGCTGGATGGGGATGATGCGTTCCGGGACGGCGTATTAAAGGAGTATGAGGAGTTGGTAAAGCGTCAGCTCTCGGAAGTGCTGTACGGCATGGAACTTTCGGTACAGAAAGTTCAGCTTTGGCGCACGGATGGCATCATTGACGGGATGACTGTGTGGGTGAAGCAAAATGAGAAAGAAGGGGAAACAAAAAAGGCGGGGCGCATTTCAATCACGGAGATTGTGATCGCCCTCGACCGTGAGGAAGAGAACTCCGGGGAAGGGGCAGTGTTGGAATTTGTAGCGCAGATGAGAATTGCGGACTTCTACGATATGGATGTCTCGCATATAAATGTGATTAAGGAGGAGTAGCATGGTGCCGTGGAAGGAAAAATTAAGAGTGCTGCGGACGGGGATCGGAACAAGGAATCTCTGTCTGCTTTTATTGGCGGCGGGGCTGCTTTTGCTATCACTTGCGGGAAACGGCAAGGAAAAGGAAAGGGAGGAGCCAAAACCCATGCAGGATGAAGCACAAAAGGAGGTGGAGGCAGGCGGGACAAAAGAATTGGAGGAACGTTTGAAACAGCTGCTTCTCCAGATCAAAGGTGTGGGGAAGGCAGAAGTCATGATCACGCTCGCCGACCAGGGTGAGAAAATAGTGTTAAAAGATCAAAAAGCGAATACCCAATCACTTGACGAGGCGGACGGTGCCGGAGGCAGCAGGGTAAGCATCACTTCGGAAAAGGAGGAGGAGACGATCTATGAAAACGATAAAACTCCGTTTGTGACAAAAGAATACACGGCACAGGTGGCGGGCGTTCTGATCGTTTGCGAGGGCGGTGCGGACCACGATATTGTGATGGATATTGTTTCTGCCACGGAGGCACTTTTTGGCGTGCCGGCGCATAGAATAGTTGTATTGGAAATGAAATAGAAAGATTTGGAAAGGGGATTACATAATGAAATCAATTTTTAAAAAGAATCAGATCATCATCACGGCGTTGGCGATCATGATCGCGGTGGTCGGGTATCTGAACTTTGCGAAGGACGCGGAAAAAGAAAAGGATAAGGAGGCGGCGCTGACCGCCGGGAATTCCTACACGGAGGATACCGGCGGGGAGAAAGACAAAGAAGACTATACTGATCTGTCTGCGGAGGATATTGGGGAAGATAATTATTTTACTTACCAGATGTCGGATACCGGGGAGATGGTTCTGAAGGAGAACCGCGTCGCGGCAGGAAAACAGGACGGGAGCGATGAGGTGGACAGCAGCAGCGTGACTGGGGGGGACGAAACCAAAGATGAGGAGGCAAACGGCAAGACACCGGAGGATGAAAAGGGCACGGACAGCAAGGAGGATGCGTTAAAAGATGGGGAGAGCGCGGAGACGGACGGCGGTGAAGTTCCGGGTGAGGCGGTGTTTACATCCGTGACGATCGAGAATGGATTTTTCTCAAGCGCGAAGCTTACAAGGGAGCAGATGCGCGCAAAGAATAAAGAGCTTTTGATGTCCGTCGTGTCGGACAGCGCGGTAGCCGACGAACTGAAGCAGCAGGCGATCGATGAGATTATCGCGATGACGGCGCGCGCGGAATGCGAAAACGCGGCGGAAATCCTTCTTGAGGCGAAGGGCTATGGCGGGGTTGTCGTCACACTTTCGGAGACGGAAGTCGATGTTGTTGTGAACGCGCAAAGCATCACGGAACAGCAGGTCGCACAGATCGAGGATATCGTGAGCCGGAAAACGGGGATCGGTGTGGACGGGATTGTGATCACGACGGTGATTATGGAAGAATGAATGGGAAAGGGGCAGGAGTGGTTGGAGGTGCTCCCTTTTCACAACAAAATTAGGGGGAGTGAACCGTTTGGAGGTTCATTCCCCCTAATTTCTGTAAGATACGGTGACGGTGGCTTTGTGCGTGGGGATGGGGCTGCCCGGTGCCCGGATTTTTTACATTTGGGTGGTTGCCCCGTAAGAGGGCTTTGGTGGCGGAAAGCGGCGCAGGGGACGGGAAATTTTTGGAACGGAAAATTTCCTTTGCATTCGTGCCGCTTCTTTGGTATAATCATAGAAAAGAATGGAAATGACTTTTATTAAGAATATTATATTTGGGAAGCACGAAAGGAGCAGGAGGAAATTTCATGGGCAGAGAGATCGAGAACGAAAACGCATATACAATGGAGACATCGAGCCCGATCGGCGAAGTAAAGATCGCGGATGATGTTGTGGCGACGATTGCGGGGCTTGCGGCAACCGAGGTGGAGGGTGTTGCTTCCATGCAGGGAAATTTGACGAATGAGATCGTGGGCAAGCTCGGCGTGAGGAACCTTTCCAAAGGGGTCAAGATCGAGCTGATGCGCGGGAAGGTACACGCAGAGCTGTCGGTGATCATGCGGTATGGTTACAGCATCCCGAAGACCTGCAACGCGATCCAGGACCGTGTCAAGAATGCGGTCGAGAACATGACGGGGCTTGATGTGGAGAGTGTCAATATCCGGATCGTCGGTGTGGAGACAGAAAAGACAAAATAGGGCGCGGCCGATAACAAAAGGGAAGGACATGGTAAGGAAATGACCAGACGAGAGATCAGGGAACATGTATTTGTCATGCTGTTTCAGAGCGAGTTCCACGATGCGGGGGAGATACCGGAGCAAAACGTGTTATATTTTGAGAATTATATGGCGAGTGCTACGCCGGAGGAGACGGCGTACATCGGCGGCCGCTTTGCGCGCGTGAAGGAGAATTTAGGGATGATCGACCCGGTTCTGTCGGAGGCGACGAGCGGCTGGAAGCTTTCCCGGATGGGGAAGGTGGAACTTTCCCTGCTGCGCCTCGCTGTTTTCGAGATGCGGTGCGACGATGAGATTCCGGAGAAGGTTGCAATCAATGAGGCAGTCGAGCTTGCGAAGAAATTCGGTGGGGACGCGTCCTACGGTTTTGTGAACGGCGTTTTGGCGAAGCTTGCGCAGAAATGAAGTGGCGGCAGATGAAAGATATTTATACCGTGTCACAGGTAAACGGATACATTAAAAATATGTTTGTGAAAGATATGCTCCTGAACCGGATTTCGATCAAGGGTGAGGTTTCGAACTGCAAGTATCATACCTCGGGGCATATCTATTTTACGTTAAAGGACGCGATGGGCCAGATGGCATGTGTCATGTTTGCCGGGCAGCGCGCGGGGCTTTCTTTCCGGATGCGGGAGGGCGATGGGGTCATCGTGTCCGGAAAAGTGGATGTTTTTGAGCGGGACGGCAAATACCAGCTTTACGCGCAGGAGATACGCCTCGACGGGGTCGGGCAATTATACGAGCGTCTGGAGCAGCGAAAGGCGAAGCTGAATGAGCAGGGTCTTTTTGACAAGTCGCACAAATTGAGCATCCCGCCGTTCCCGAAGAAGATCGGCATCGTGACGGCAGGGACGGGGGCGGCGCTGCAGGATATCCGCAACATTGCCGCGCGGCGCAACCCGTATGTGCAGCTTGTCTTGGCCCCGGTGCAGGTACAGGGGTTCGGGGCGGCGGAGTCGGTGGCGCGCGGGATCCGGCGCTTGGACAAGTACGGGGTGGATATTATCATCGTGGCGAGGGGCGGCGGCTCCATCGAGGATCTCTGGGCATTCAATGAGGAATGTGTGGTGCGCGCCGCATACGCCTGCGCTACGCCGTTGATATCCGGGGTCGGTCATGAGACGGATGTGACACTGATCGATTATGTGGCGGATCTGCGTGCGCCCACGCCTTCCGCGGCGGCGGAACTGGCGGTCTATGAAATACAGGCGCTTGACGAGGCGCTGGCGGGCTGCCATGCACAGTTGACGAGGCAGATGCTCGATGTGCTGGAGGCATACCGGGAGCGGGTGCAGGGCAAAAAGGACAGGCTTTTTCTTCTGAGCCCTCAGCGCAGGTTTGCGGAGAAGCGGGAGAGGACGGGGCAGTTCCGGATGGCACTCTCCCGCAGGATGGCAGAAATCTTAAAGGAAAAGCGGGGGTGCTTTGCGGGCGCTGACGGCCGGCTCTCTAGCAGGATGGAGGCGGTGCTTGAGAGAAAGCGCTCGCGTCTGGCGCTCTGTGCGGCACGCCTTAAGGGGATATCGCCGCTGGAGCGCATCGGGCAGGGTTATGCCTATGTGGCGGTACGGGGAAAGCATGTTACATCCGTCCACGATGTAAAGACCGGGGATGAAATGATGATTTCCGTGCGGGATGGTGATGTTTACGCACATGTTTCCCGCGCGGTGGAACGAAAAGTTTAGGAAAGAGGTTTTTTGGTATGGCGGCGAGAAAAAAGCAGGATAATAATGAGGAGATGCAGCCGAAGAAGGAGCAGGCACTGGAGGAATCGTTCGCGGAGCTTGACAGGGTGATGGAGGAACTTGAAAAGGGGGAAATCAGCCTTGAAGCTTCCTTTGCACTCTATCAGCGGGGAATGCAGCTTGTAAAGCAGTGCAACGATTCGATTGACCGGGTAGAAAAGCAGCTGATCGCACTGGAGGAGGACGGAATCGGGTGAGTGCGGCGGGTACCGGCAGTGCTGCAGGAGCGTGCCGGGGGAAGAAATCCGTGCGATGCATATGAGAGGAAAAGAGGTAGCACATGTTTGAAGAGGAATGGGCGGAAAAGACAAAGCATGTCGACGAAATGATAAAAACGTATCTTCCCAGGGAAGAAGGGCTGCAGCGCACAGTCATCAGCGCGGCAAATTACAGCGTGAAGGCGGGCGGTAAGCGTCTGCGGCCGCTGCTTTTGGTGGAGAGCAATCTCTTTTGCGGGGGGATGGGGCTTGCGGATCCCCTCGTATGTGCTTTTGCGGCGGCGCTTGAGATGATCCATACGTATTCGCTTGTACACGATGACCTCCCGGCGATGGACGATGATATGTACCGCAGGGGGAAGCTGACGACGCACGCGAAATACGGTGAGGCGATGGGGATCTTGGCGGGTGATGCGCTCTTAAACGGCGCGTTTGAGACCGCATCCGCAGCGCTTTGCCGGGAGAATGAGCCGGAAAGGCTCAGGGCAGGCGCTAAGGCGCTGTTGGTTCTTGCGGAGAAATCCGGGATGTACGGGATGCTCGGCGGGCAGGTTGTGGATGTGGAAAAGACCGGCGGGCAGATGGATGAGGAGGAACTTGATTTTGTTTACCGCCTAAAGACCGGTGCCCTTTTGGAAGCGGCATTCATGGCGGGGGCTATCTTGGCGGGCGCTCCGCAGGAGAAAGTCTGTGCGCTGTCGCAGGTTGCGGCTCTGACCGGCATGGCATTTCAGATACAGGATGATATCCTTGATGTCACCGGCGATGAGAAAGAGCTCGGGAAACCGGTGCACAGCGACGAAAAGAACCGGAAGAGTACGTATGTGACTATGTATTCCCTGGAACGGGCAGGGGCGCGGGTAAAAGAACTCTCGGAACAGGCGGGTTCCATTCTTTCCGGGCTTCCGGGGGACGGGGCATTTTTGCAGGCGCTGATCGCGGCGCTCACGGGCCGGAGATATTAGCAGGCAGATAGAGAGGCGGAAAATGCGCACTTTGGAAAAAATAAAAAAAGCGAATGATATCCGAAACCTGAGACCGTCCGAATATGAGGCGCTCGCGGAGCAGATCCGCGCGTTTCTGATTGAGCATGTCAGCCGGACGGGCGGGCATCTGGCCTCAAATCTGGGAGTCGTCGAGCTGACGATGGCGCTGCACCTCTTCCTTGATTTTCCGAAGGACAAGTTGATCTGGGATGTCGGGCATCAGTGTTATGTGCACAAGATCCTGACGGGGCGGGCGCAGGGCTTTGACAGCCTGCGCAAATATGGGGGGATGAGCGGTTTCCCGAAGCGGCGGGAGAGCAATACGGACCTGTTTGATTCCGGGCACAGCTCCAATTCCATCTCCGAAGCCTGCGGCTTAGTCCGGGCAAGGGAACTTGCCGGCGGCAGGGAGAAGGTAGTTGCAGTCATCGGGGACGGGGCGCTCACGGGGGGGCTGGCGTACGAAGGGTTAAACAATGCGGGGCAGCTAAAGAGCAATCTCATCCTCGTGCTGAACGATAACGAAATGTCCATCGCCAAGAATGTTGGCGGCATGGCGAGTTATCTGGGGAAGATCCGCACGAGCAACCGTTACGAGGGTCTGAAAGACGATGTGGCGAATACACTGGAGAAGATACCGCTTTTTGGCGAAAAGCTGGTGCGCCAGATCCGGCGCTCCAAGGCTTCCTTAAAGCAGCTGATGATTCCCGGCATGTTTTTTGAGGAAATGAACATTACCTATGTCGGGCCGATTGACGGGCATAACATCCAGCAAATGTACGAAGCATTTCTGGCGGCATCGCGCAAGAGCGGACCGGTGCTCGTGCACGTCATTACCAAGAAGGGGAAGGGCTATGACTGCGCAGAACACGATCCCGGACAGTTCCACGGCGTGGATGCGTTTGATGTGGAAACCGGGAAAAGCATAAACGGCAAACAGGGGGATACCTACACGGATATCTTTGCTGCGGCGATGAATGAGCTCGCCGTCAAATATCGGAATGTTGTGGCGATCACGGCTGCGATGCCGGACGGCACGGGGCTTTCCGAGTTTAAGACGAATTACCCAAGACGCTTTTTTGATGTCGGGATTGCGGAAGAGCACGCGGTAAGTTTTGCGGCGGGGCTTGCCGCCGGGGGGCTTCATCCGGTGTTTGCCGTGTACTCGACCTTTTTGCAGAGGGCGTACGACCAGATTTTGCACGATGTCTGCCTGAACCGTTTTCCGGTCACGTTTGCCATCGACCGGGCGGGAATCGTCGGGAGCGACGGCGAGACCCATCAGGGGATTTTTGACATTTCATACCTGACGCACATTCCGGGGCTTGTAGTGATGGCTCCAAAGAATGCGGCAGAACTGAAGGAAATGCTGGAGTTTTGTGTCACGTGCGCAGAGCCGACGGCGCTGCGCTACCCCCGCGGAGAGGCGGGAAATGCCCTGTTGCAGTACCGGACACCCATAAAGCGCGGGGAGTGCGAATGGATATGGAGGGAGGGCGAGGTGCTTGTGCTGGCAGTCGGGAGCATGGTGGAGACGGCCGAGCAGGCGGCGATGCTCTTAGCACTTTCCGAAATACGGACGGCACTTGTCAATGTCCGTTTCCTCGCGCCGGTGGACGGGCAGATGCTGCTCGCGGCACTCTCATACCGCTTCGTGGTGACGCTTGAGGAAAATGTTGCAAGGGGCGGTTTTGGTGAGAGCGTTGGCGCTTACCTGCTCGCGCACGGTTACCGGGGGGAGTTTTTGTCGGTTTCCCTGCCGGATCAGTTTATTGAGCATGGCTCGCAGGCGGAACTGCGGAAAGTCTATGGGCTTACCGCGGAGGGGATTGCGGAAAAGATAAAGGAAAAATGGGAAAATAAATGGGATCGGAAGCAGGCAGGGAGGAAACCGGAAGATGGATGAGACAAAGGATGGCAGGGAGTTGTCCTCCGCAGGAAAAGGCGGGGAATGGGGGGCGGGGGATGCTGTGCCGCAGAGTGCTGCTTTTGCAAAAAAGAAGAAGGGTAAAGTGGAAAAAGAACGGCTTGATGTACTTTTGATAAAGCGGGGGCTTGCCGAGTCAAGGGAGAAGGCGAAAGCTGTGATCATGTCGGGCGAAGTGTTTGTGAACGGTGCAAGGGAGGACAAGGCCGGCAGTATGTTCCCTGTCTCGGCAGAAATCAAGCTGCACGGCGCTCCGATGAAATACGTCAGCCGCGGCGGTTTTAAGCTGGAAAAGGCGGTCATGGTGCACGGCGTAATTCTTTCCGGCAAGGTCTGCATGGATGTCGGCTCTTCCACGGGCGGTTTTACAGACTGTATGCTCCAAAACGGTGCAGTGAAGGTGTTTGCTGTTGATGTCGGCACAAACCAGCTGGCTTGGAAGCTGCGGCAGGATACGCGTGTTGTCGTGATGGAACAGACCAATATCCGCTATGTGGAACCGGGGGATATCGGCGAGGCGGTGGATTTTGTCTCGGTTGACGTTGCTTTTATTTCCCTGACGCTCGTGCTTGCGCCGGTCATCCGCCTGATGAAGGACGGGGCGGAACTCGTCTGCCTGATCAAGCCGCAATTTGAGGCGGGGCGGGAGAAGGTTGGAAAGAAAGGTGTCGTGAGGGAGCCGGAGGTTCACCGCGAAGTGATAAAAAAAGTGGCAGACCACGCGGCGGGGCTTGGCTTTGAACTGCTGCATCTGGACTTTTCACCGATCCGTGGTCCGGAGGGGAATATCGAGTATCTGCTGCACGCGCGGAAGAGGGAAGCACTTTTTTTGGAGGAAGGCATGCCGGTGGAACCGCATTTTCATCAGGGGGATTTTGGGGAAGGTGCGGGTGTGCCGCCTGCGCCGTGCCCGGAGGGGGAGTCTTTGGAAAAGCGCGCCGATGTCATGAAAATATACGCGCTGATCGCACCGACCGTAACCGCGGCGCACGCAGAACTGCCGGCGTAGCGGATTTTTTTGCGAGGATAGAAGATGGATAGATTTTGTATTATCACAAACCGGGATAAAGATGAAAGTATGGCAGTGACCAAAAGGATCTGCGGGCTTTTGCGGGCGGAAGGAAAGCAATTCTGTCTGGCGGATATCAACTGCAGGCCGGACGGGAGCTGTTATACGAGGACGGAGGATGTCCCGGAGGGGACGGAGTGTGTGATTGTGCTTGGCGGGGACGGGACTCTGCTCCAGACGGTTCACGATCTGTCCGGCAGGAAACTTTCAATTTTCGGGATCAATCTTGGGACGCTGGGATTTCTGGCGGAGACGGAGGTCGCGGAAATTGATGATGCATTCGGAAAATTGTTCGCGGGACAGTACGAGATACGGGAGCAGATGATGCTGTCCGTCAAAGTTTGTGCGGGCGGGCAGGAACGCTTCATGCCGGATGCCTTAAATGACCTGGTGATCACGCGCAGCGGTTTTTCGAGGGTGATTGGGGTCGGTGTCTACATAAATGGGGAACTGGTGAACGATTACCGTGGGGATGGCGTGATTATCGCAACCCCGTCCGGTTCGACGGGTTACAGCCTGTCCGCGGGCGGACCGATTGTTTCCCCGGCTTCCAATATGATGGTGATCACGCCGATCTGCCCGCATGCGCTGAATGCGCGCAGCATTGTCGTGGCGGATTCGGATGTTGTGGCGGTGAGGATCCGCATGAGCAAAAAGACACAGGAGGAGGAAGCGATCGCGACGGTGGACGGAAGGACGGCAGTAAATCTGCGCGCCGAGGATTACGTCGAAGTGCGGCGCGCTGGGCAGACGACGGGGTTGGTGCGGTTATCCGGCGGAAGCTTCTATCAGGTATTGGGTGCAAAGCTGAACGGAGGGCATGCGTGAGGGGCCAGGAAATGCCCCGGAATGTGAGGGAACATGAAATCAGGCAGACAGGGGAAGATAATAGAACTCATTACCAGGAATGAAGTGGAGACGCAGGAAGAACTGGCGGAGCTTCTTGCGGGGGCAGGCTACGCGGTGACGCAGGCAACGGTCTCCAGGGATATCCGGGAGCTAAAACTGACGAAGGTCGTGGCAGATTCCGGGAAGCAGAAATATGTGGTGCACATGCCGCAGGAGGCGGGGCTTGACGAGAAGTATGTGCGCATCCTGCGGGACGGTTTTGTATCAATGGCGGCGGCACAAAATATTTTGGTCGTCAAAACCGTTTCCGGCATGGCAATGGCAGTTGCGGCAGCGATCGACGCAATCCGTATCGAGGGGATTGTCGGGTGTATCGCGGGGGACGATACTATCATGTGCGCGGTTCGGACATCGGAGGAGACCCTGGCGGTACAGGAGAAGCTTTCCCGCTTAGTCCACAGGCAGAAAAATGCAGCTGTGACAAAGGAGAGGGGGGAATCTTCCTGAAGACATTTTGACCGCAAAAAGTAAGGCTTCCGAAATCCCCTGCTTTCCGCTGTGCGCGAAAAAATAAGGCTTGAAACGGGCAGATGACTGTGCTAAAATGGGAAAACGGAATGGGTGCGCCTAAAATCCGGCAAAACGCGGGACGGATGTGGCGGTGCTTGGGAGAAGCGGTTGGGAAGATTTGACGAAAACAGGAAAATAAAGGAGAAAAAAGTATGTCAGGACATTCGAAATTTGCAAACATTAAGCACAAGAAGGAAAAAAACGACGCGGCGAAAGGTAAGATTTTCACGAGGCTGGGGCGTGAGATTGCCGTTGCGGTCAAGGAGGGCGGTGCGGATCCTGCCAACAACAGTAAACTGAAGGATATCATCGCGAAAGCAAAATCCAACAATATGCCGAACGACACGATTGAGCGCAGCATCAAGAAAGCGGCGGGCGACGCGAACAATGTAAACTATGAGTTCGTTTCCTACGAGGGTTACGGGCCTAGCGGCACGGCGATCATCGTCGAGGCATTGACGGACAACAAAAACCGCACGGCGGCGAATGTGCGCAACGCGTTCACGAAGGGAAACGGAAATGTCGGCACGCAGGGCTGTGTGTCGTTTATGTTCGACACAAAGGGACAGATCATTATTGACAAGGAAGAATGTAAGCAGGATGCGGATGAACTGATGATGATCGCACTCGACGCGGGGGCGGATGACTTTAACGAGGAAGAAGACAGTTTTGAGGTCCTGACATCGGAGGACGCGTTTTCGGCTGTCCGTGAAGCGCTTGAGGCAGCAGGGATCCCGATGATCGAGGCGGAGGTCACGATGATCCCGCAGACTTACGTGACGCTGACGGACGACAACGATATCAAGATGATCCAGAGAACGCTCGATCTTCTGGACGAGGATGATGATGTACAGAATGTGTATCACAACTGGGATATGCCGGAGGAGGGGGAATAGACTTTTCCGGATTTCATGATTTTCTGGATTTGGTGTCGTTTTAAGGTGGATTTTCGGTAGTTTTCGGTTTTGCGAAAGCTAAAAATGTTTTTATAAAGCAAGAAAACCAATATTCTGGACAGGAATTTGGGTTGATGTAAAATATTTTAGATGAACATTCACAAATTGTTAACAATTTCGTCATAGGGAAGTCACAAAGAGGGGGTATGATGAGATCATCAAAGAAAACAACAGATGCTTACATCTAAGTTTTGAACTTTTTTTCATAAATACTACCCCCTCAAAAAGGCAGCCGGAGACGGCTGCCTTTTTCCTTTGGGAAGGGGGCTGGAAATATATTGAAGTCCCGGAAAAACTATAAGGGAAAGAATGGGGGAAGCCGATATAACTCATAGGCCGTTATGTTGGCTTCTGACTTGTTCCATGGACGGGAAATGTGATGTAAACAAGGGTGTTTTTCAGGACATGGTGATCCTGGCAATGCAGTGGGAAAGTTTTGTGCGATGTGTTTTGGATTATGGAAAACTTGCGGAAAAATAGAAAAGTGACACAGTTTTGTCAAAGGAATCCATTAAGATGATAGGGAAGAATTATACGGCAGCATAATAAACAGAGGCGGTGCCGGTGCAAAGCCATAAGATGCGCCCGGCAGATTACATAGGAAACTTTTTTGAAATGGAGGAGGATGTTATGAAGTTTAAGGCGAAGATTGCAGCCGCGTTGGTTCTGTCCTTGATCTTACAGGGCATTCCGGCGATGATGCCGGGGGAACCGCAGATCGTGGTGCGGGAAGCGGGGCAGGAGCAACAGGCGGAGAATACCGGCGGACAGGAGATCGTGATGCCGCAGCCGGGGCAGGACGGGGGTGTGGTGACGGCCTACGCGGCAGACCCGTCGGGTTCGGTGACACCGGAAGCGACGATCGACCCGACGACAATCTCGTTCCATTTTGTATATAACGGGAAAAATTACGCCCAGGGGGATGTCATCAAGCTCGAAGAAAACATAACGAACCAGATCATCTCCATTGAGTCAAGTTACGGTTTTATCGAGGATGGTACGGTATGTGACAAATGGTACGGGTATAATAAGGATGTCATTCAGATCGTGGAGACGAGCACATCCAACTGGTCGGGTGAGATAACGATCTGCGGGATCGGCACGACGGAAATCCGCGCCGAGATCAAGGACAAGGCAGGCCGTCTGTATTCGATCAGCTGCCAGGTGCAGGTGCCGTTTAGTTATTGCGATGAAAACAAAGATAAAAAGATCAATATTCATGACGGCAATTTCGGTATGGTTTCGGGTCTTAGGGGAAACGAGACTGAGTATGACAAAGCAATCCAGCTCAGCACGCAGGAAGATCCGGCAAACTCACATTATCTTCCGATGTTCCGTTTTGTAAAGTATAAGAACGGTGTCAACAGTACAACGGTAAAAGTAAACAGCGGCGACTTAATCGATGTATCGGCGACAAGCTTTGTTCCTTTTATCGTGGATACATCAAAGACCGACCCGAACGTGGCGACTGTGGACGAGGACGGTTATATCCAGGCGGTCGGTGCAGGTTATACGACTGTAAGGTTCCTGCCGATCAACAAAAACGAGAAGGATGCGATCGAGCTTCCGATCATCGTGGCACCGAGGGCAAAACTAAAGGACAGCCAGGGGAATTTTGAGAAAAAGCCGAAGATACAGCTAAAGGCGGGAACGACTTCGTTCGAGGTTCAGACAAATGCGAAGATCGCATCGAAGCTCGAATGGACGCTGTACCATAAGACTGTAAAGGAAAATAACAAGATCGGGGATAACAACAACGGAAAAGAGACGGAGATCGACACCAAGTACATGCATATTTATATCAGCGAGAATGATGACACGATATCGTTCTCGGCGTTAAAAGCCGGTGTTTATCATTTGGTTGGTTCCCAGGTGCAGTATAAAAACTTTAATACAAGTGTTGAGACCGTTGATATCGAGATTGTCGTGCCGATCGGTATCAGCGAGGAGCGTCTGGTGATGAATGTCGGGGATATCTACGATGTTCTTCTGAACGCGCAGATCCTTGACAAAGAGATTTTTCAGGGAACCGTTGCGGATAATCCAAACGAAACCGGGGTACCTTCCAACAAGGCGAGCTATTCCAACGGTATCCTCAAGGCGGAACTGAAGGGGGATACCTATCTCGTCCTGACGTATATGGGAAAGAACGATGCGGACAAAGATGTTTTCGGAAGCGATGATTATGTCTATGACGAGAATGATCCGGAGGGCACTTACTACGCGTACAAAGACCGGTATGTGATCCCGGTCACGATCATTGACGACCTCTCCCTGAATATGACGCAGGCTGTCATGTCGCTCGGCGGTACGCTGCAGCTGATTGCAAAAGTTTCCAATCTGAGTGTCCCGCTGAAATGGACCAGCAGCGACGAAAGTATTTTGAAAGTGGACGGAGACGGCCTTGTGACGGCGTTAAAGGAGGGAACCGCGACGATCCGCGTGACCCAGACCATCAACGGTGTCACGAAGACGGCGGAATGTATCATTGATGTTGTCGGTGCGGTCACAAAGATCGTACTTGACCCGCCGTCCAAGACGATTGGGATTAATGACCTGCTGACCATCAATGCCAAGATCACGCCGAACATCAACAATGTTTCGCTCAAATGGGTGACTTCGGATGCTACGATTGTATCCATTGAGCAGCCGGGTGATCTTTCCACGACCGTGAAAGGTTTAAAGGAGGGTATTGCTGTCATCACTGCGATCAATCAGGAAAATGTTGTGGTCGGTTCCTGTATGGTGACGGTCGTCGGTGACCATGCGATCAAAAAGATCACGCTGTCGCAGACGAACGTGACGACATCGCTCGCGGAAAAGAGTTTTGTGCTCTATGCGACGATCACACCGCCGGACGCGGAAAATGAGCCGGTGGTCTGGAGTTCCTCGGACAATTCGGTCGCAACGGTTGATCAGAAGGGTCTTGTCACTTTGAGGAAATCGGGTACGGTGACAATCATCTGTACCGCGAAGAACGACAGTGCGATCGCCGCGAGCTGCCGCGTGACCATCACACAGTCAGTGACGGGCATCCGGCTGGACCAGTCCAATATCAATATGAATGTGGGCGAGACTTTCCGCCTGACGTATCTTTTAACCCCGGCGAATGCGTCCAACACCGCCGTGACTTTCACTTCGACCAATCCGGCGATTGCGACAGTCAACAATTTGGGTGTTGTTTCGGCGAGGGGTGTCGGGCAGACGGCAATCATCTTAAAGACAAATGAGGGCGGTTTTATGGCGACCTGCCTGGTCAATGTCGGCAGGGTGGCGACCGCGGTAAAGCTGGATGCGACCGCAATCACCTTAAACGTCGGCGATTACTATACCTTTGAGACGACGATTACCCCGGCGGACAGCACGGACACGGCGCTGACCTGGGAAGTGTCGGATAAATCGGTTGCCGTAGTCAGCAATAAAGGGAAAGTGATTGCGAAGAAAGTCGGCGTTTCCGTGATCATGGCTAAGACAAAGAGCGGTTCGACCGCGTACTGTACGGTCACCGTGCAGCAAGGTGTGACCGGGGTGAAGCTTGATGACCATGAGGGTGTGATATATATCGGCGACGAGTGGGAGTTGAACGCGACGGTCAGTCCAAAGGGCGCGACCTCGCAGGAACTGAAATGGAATTCTTCTGACCGGAGTGTGGCCACGGTTGATGCCGAAGGGCGCATCAAGGGCGTGAAGGAAGGCCTGACCATCATCACATGTACGACAGTGGACGGCGGTTACGTCGATTACTGTGCAGTGCAGGTCATCCCGAATGAGGTGGCTTCGGAGGAGATTATTGTAAAGCCGGAGAGCTGCCTGCTCGGTGTCGGAAAGAAAATGAAACTGGAGGTACAGGTGCTTCCGGAGAACACTACCGACAAGACGGTGGAGTGGAGTTCCAGCAATACAGATATCGTGAAGGTCGATGAGAAGGGCCGGATCACGGGTGTCGCAGTGGGAAATGCCGTCATTACTTGTACCGCGGCGGACGGAAGCGGTGCGGAAGGTTATTGTGAAGTAGAGGTCTGCCAGCAGATCACGGATATTCGTTTGGATACGTCTTATCTTGACATGGTGGTCGGGGATACGGAGACCATCAGCGGCTGGATCTATCCAAGTGACGCAACTTACGGCGTGAAGTGGACATCCGATGATCCGACGATCGCGATCGTGGATGCCCTAAACGGCAGGGTGACAGCCCTGAAAGCGGGCGATACGGTTGTAAGAGCGACGGCGGAGGATGAGAGCGGCGTGGAAGCTATCTGCATCGTCCATGTACGCAACCCGGTTCCGATCACGAATATTCAGGTTTCGGAGTCAGAGATCGTCATGATACCGGGAGAGAGCAAGACGGTAAGCTTTACGATCCTTCCGGCAGGGTACACGGATGACTATGTATGGTCAAGTGATAATCCGGTCGTGGCAGATGTGAATAAGACCACCGGCCTGATTACAGCGAATGCGATGGGAACGGCAAATATCACGATTTTTGCGGATTCCGGCCGTTCGGCCTCGGTCAAAGTCTATGTTGTCGGATTGAGCAAGACCTCGCTTTCCTTACAGCAGTATACCTCGACGCTCATCAGCCTTGAAGTTTACGGGGCATCAAAATCGGATCTCGATGTCCGCTGGTATTCGGAAAACGAGCGCATCGCCGAGGTGCGGGGCGGTCAGATCACGGGCAAGGCGCTTGGTACGACCTACGTCTATGCGGTGGTGAACGGCAGAAGGCTTGCGTGCCGTGTGACGGTGGAAAAGATCCGCAGGTAGGGCAGGAAATAAAAAAGAAACGGGAATTATTACGGAATTGATTTTCGGAAATGATTCCCGTTTTTCCTTTTATTGTAAATTGTGCGGATGATCTGCATAAAAAACAGGGATACATTTCTGCGAATATTCTTATATTGCCTGTTTTGCTGGTTTGTGGTAAACTAGGGGGGAACG
Source organism: uncultured Lachnospiraceae bacterium (assembly GCA_947053345.1). Classification (GTDB taxonomy): domain Bacteria; phylum Bacillota; class Clostridia; order Lachnospirales; family Lachnospiraceae; genus RGIG4057. The sequence goes on along the minus strand of CAMRSM010000025.1, from coordinate 20,965 downwards.
GCAATGAGAAAGGCAGGAAAGGAAACAGATAGATGTTGGTGAGTCTTCACGCAAAAAATTTTGCGATCATTGATGAGATTGAAGTATATTTTGGGGAACATTTGAACATTATTACCGGGGAAACCGGTGCGGGCAAGTCGGTGATTATCGGCTCGATCGGTGCGGCGCTCGGCGGAAAAGCAACAAAAGATGTTGTGCGGGCAGGAGCGGAACAGGCGCTTGTTGAGCTGTTGTTTGTCACGGCGCAGGAGAGTGTGCATGCCATGCTTGCAGCGCAGGGGATTGAGGAGCAGGAAGATGAAGTGCTCATTTCGCGCAAGATACTCTCCGGCGGAAAGAGTGTATTCCGCGTCAACGGCGAGACCGTTCCCGCGGCGTTTGTCAAGGAACTGGCGGGGGAGCTGATTGACATCCACGGCCAGCATGAGCACCAGTCGCTCTTAAAAAAGTCAAAGCATTTGGAGATGTTGGACCGGTTTGCCGCAGGCGAGCTTTCCGAAGTGAAGAAAGCACTGCGGGGAAGTTTTTTGGAATACCGGGCGTTGAAAAAGGAACTTTTGGGGGCGGTGGCGGACGAGGAAGTGCGTCTGCGCGAGCTGTCCTTTTTGAAGTTTGAGTTGGGTGAGATTGAGGAAGCGCGTCTTGTTCCGGGAGAGTGGGAGGAACTTACGCGTGAGCATAAGCGCCTTGCCAATGCCAATACGATACAGGAGACGCTTTCCGGTGTCTACCGGCTGACCGGGGAGGGCGGAGCCGCTGCCGAGCAGATCGGACATGCCGTGCGTCAGCTCTCAAAGATCGAACCGTATGACGAGAGGCTTACACAGCTGTATGTGTCCCTTGAGTCGGTGGAGGGTATGGTACACGATTTCAACCGTGAGCTAAACGCTTATCTGGATGACTGTGAGGACGAAGAGGAACATTTTGCGCAGGTGGAGGAGCGGCTCGGCCTTGTAAACCGTCTGATGGCACGCTATGGGGCGGATATCGAGGGGATATTAGCCCACGCCGAAGAATGCCGCGCAAAGATTGAAAAGTTTGAGAATTATGATGAATATCTGGAAAATCTAAAAAAGAAATGTACCGCGGCAGAAAAGGAATTGAACGAATTGTGCGGGAAGGCTTCGGCACTTCGCAGGGAAAGTGCAGAGGAACTGACGCGGCAGCTGACGGAGGCACTCAGAGAACTGAACTTTCTTGACGTGCGCCTTGAACTGCATTTTGAAACCTTAAAGGAATATACGGCGGACGGTGTGGACGAAGCGGAGTTTTTGATTTCGACCAATCCGGGCGAGCCGCTGATGCCATTGGTGCGCATTGCTTCCGGAGGTGAGCTTTCCAGGATCATGCTTGCACTAAAATCCGTGTTTTCCGGGAAAGATGAGATTGAGACGATGATTTTTGACGAGATTGATGTCGGGGTCAGCGGGAGGACGGCGCAGATGGTCTCGGAAAAAATGTCGGGGTTAGCCGGGCAGAGGCAGCTTTTGTGCATCACACATCTTCCGCAGATCGCCGCGATGGCGGACACGCATTTTATTATTGAAAAGATGACGGACGGGCAGAAGACGCGGACACAGATACGCAAATTGACCGAGGACGGTGCCGTGGGGGAGATTGCCCGGATGCTAGGAGGTGTAGAGATCACGGATACCGTACTTACGAGCGCCGCGGAGATGAAAGCGATGGCCGATAAAAAAAAGCAGGAAGTATTCGCCAGAGTAAACGGAAAATGCTAGTTTACCGACAAAGCTTTTGCACATACTAGAGAGCAGGAATGAGGGTATATCATTTTGGTATACCCTCTTTTTACATGCGCGTGGCATTTCGCTGCCTGCGTTTGATAAGGAGTGCCGGTGGGGCGGAAAGGAAGGCATTATGGAATATCCGGGACATGAGATACCAACACGAAAGAATAAAAAAGAGAAGAGCAGCCGGATGAGGACAAGACGAAAGGGTAATACCCTCTATTATAATGTGCCGAAGACCTCATCGGAACAGGAGAGAACAAAAAGGCGCTGCCGCCGCGCGCTTGGCTGGTGTGCCGTATTTTCCTTTCTGTTTCTTTTGGCATTCGGCTATTGGCGTATGTGGAACCTGATACCGGACAAGGTGCGCATCCTGGTGAACGAGACGGAGCAGTTTGATTTGAATGTGCCGCTCCAGGCGGATTTTTCGGAGGAAAATGTCGGGGTACTCTCGGTCAATGACTCCAACATCCCGGCGGGCAGCCTTCATATTGACCTGAAGGACCGCTTTACCCTGCGCGCAGACCAGACCGGGAGTTACAAGTTGGATGTCAAGCTGTTCGGGTTCATCCAGTTAAAGCAGATTTCACTTGACGTGCTAAACAACATTGAAGTGATCCCCTGCGGGAACCCGATCGGAATCACAATACGGACAAAAGGAGCATTGGTGCTCGGGACAGGTGTGGTCACCACAAGGAGCGGGAATGTGGAACCCGCTTCCGCGGCACTCCAGACGGGAGATTACATCATTGCGGTGAACCGTGTGGAGATTGACGGCAAAGAAGAGCTGATCAAGGCCATCCAGCAAAGTCCGGAAGACCGACTGATCCTAACAATCCTGCGGGGCAAGGAGCAGCTTGAGGTACAGATCAAGAGGGTGCGCACGGCGGCAGGCGACTACAAGATCGGTGTGTGGGTGCGGGACGATACCCAGGGCATCGGAACCCTGACATTTATCACGACAAATGGGAGATATGCGGCGCTTGGGCACGGGATTTCCGATGTGGATACCGGAATCCTGATGACGGCGGCAAGCGGGGAAATCTATGACGCAGAAATCTTGTCCATCACCAAGGGGAAAGCCGGCACACCGGGGGAACTTACCGGGGTCATACGCAAATCAGAAAGCACCCGTCTTGGCGAAGTGTCGGCAAACACCACAAGGGGTGTGTTCGGCAGGCTTTCGGCGGACAATGGCGTGATGGAGCGGCTGGAGAAAAAGAGCAAATACGGGGTCGTGGAGCTCGGCTTAAGGCAGGAGGTAAAAACCGGTTCTGCCACCATCCTCTGTCAGGTGGATGATAAAGTGCGCGAATATAAAATAGAGATCGAGCATGTCGATTACGGCAACGCCAAACAGAGCAAAGGTTTGGTGCTGCATATCACGGACCCGGAACTGATTGAAAAAACCGGGGGGATTGTGCAGGGGATGTCCGGCAGCCCGATTCTACAGAACGGGAAATTAGTCGGTGCGGTCACGCATGTCTTTGTGCGGGATGCAACGCGCGGATATGGCACATTTATTGAAAATATGCTGGATTTCCCGGAAGACTAAAAATCATTTACAAAAAATGTTAATTTAGGGCTTGATTTTTTCCGATAATTAGTGTATTATAAACATGAAATGGAAATAATTGGATTCTAATAGCGAATCGGCGATAATTTTCTGTTTTGGTCTGAAAAATAAGCCGTAAAAAATGGCAGAAAAGAGGAAAAAAGATGGAAAAAATCAATGTCTTAATTGTGGATGACAATGCGAGAACCGTGAGTATGTTGGAAGAGATTGTGCAGGCAGACGAGGAGATGGCCGTGATCGGCAAAGCGGAGAACGGGTTGGAAGCACTTGAGATGATAAAGGAAAAGGAACCGGATGTTGTTCTTCTCGATCTGATCATGCCAAAGTTGGACGGGCTCGGGGTGCTTGAGAAGGTTAAGAAGGACAAGGAGATCAAAAAGCTCCCGGCATTCATCGTTATTTCGGCGATCGCGCAGGAGAGGGTGACGGAAAACGCGTTCGAGCTTGGGGCAAGCTATTATATTTTGAAGCCGTTCGAGGGCAGCGTGGTGTTAAGCCGGATCAAGCAGGTGAAGGGAAGGGGAAGCCAGCATATTCTGGAAAAACGCGGTGTGCTTTCCGCCTGTGAGATGGCACCGATGAACCGCCCGCATAATCTCGAGGCCGATGTCACGGATATCATCCATGAGATCGGTGTACCTGCGCATATCAAAGGTTACCAGTACCTGCGCGATGCCATCATGATGTCGGTGGACGACCATGAAATGCTAAACTCGATCACAAAGCAGCTCTACCCTTCCATCGCCAAGCGCCATAAGACGACACCGAGCCGAGTGGAGCGCGCAATCCGCCACGCGATCGAGGTTGCCTGGAGCAGGGGGAAGATGGATACGATCAATGATCTTTTCGGGTATACGGTAAGTTACGGGAAAGGGAAGCCTACCAATTCGGAATTTGTGGCGCTGATCGCGGATAAGATCCGCTTGGAATATAAAAGTGCAGGCATCGGCGCGTAATTCCGGGGATATTGCCGCCCGGATTTGCGTAATTGTGGAAAAAAGTCATTTTGCCCCTTTTCGAAGGGGGGGAGATATGGTATAATGACATGGAAAGCAAGGTTGGAGAGACGGGATCAGGAAACCCGGAAACATATTTTTGTTTTCGGGTTTTCTTTATGGGTGAGGGCAGTGTGGACTGCCACAGGTGTTTTCACGGCGGATGGTGTGCCTGCCCATGTTCCCCGGTGTCCGGCGGGTGGGGCTTAGATTGCTACAGAAAAGAGGAGGGCAAAGGATGAAAAAGGTATTGTTTGTCGCGTCGGAGTGTGTGCCGTTTGTAAAGACGGGCGGTTTGGCGGACGTAGTGGGGTCATTGCCGAAATATCTCGACAAGCAGCAGTTCGACGTAAGGGTAATGCTGCCGAAATACATGATGATCCCGGATGGATTTAAGCAGAACATGCAGTATAAGACACATTTTTACATGGAACTGAACTGGCGCAGCCAGTATGTCGGCGTGCTTGAGACGGTCGTGGACGGGATCACATTCTACTTTATCGACAACGAGTTTTATTTTGCGGGCATGAAGCCGTACGGAAACATTTACGAGGACATTGAAAAATTTGCGTTTTTCAGCCGTGCCTGCCTGTCGGCACTGCCGGTTATTGATTTCCGCCCGGACATTATCCACTGCCACGACTGGCAGACGGGGCTGATTCCCGTATACTTACATGACAGCTTCCAAGGCGGTGAGTTTTTCCGCGGCATCAAAACGATCATGACGATCCACAACCTGAAATTCCAGGGGATCTGGGATAAGAAGACCGTGAAGAATATCACCGGGCTTGGCGACTACTATTTTGCCCCGGATAAGCTTGAAGCTTACGGCGATGCAAATTACTTAAAGGGCGGTATCGTATATGCGGACTATGTGACGACGGTCAGTGATTCGTACGCGAACGAGATTAAGATGCCGTTCTATGGCGAGGGTCTGGACGGACTGATGAATGCGAAATCAAACCGCCTGATCGGTATTGTGAACGGGATTGACTACGATGAGTATAATCCGGAGACCGATCCGTTCATCGTACAGAATTATAATGCCAAGAATTTCCGTAAGGAAAAGGGAAAGAATAAGCGTGCGCTTCAGGAGGAATTAGGTCTTGAGGTGGACGATAAGAAGTTTATGGTCGGCATTGTTTCGCGCCTGACAGACCAGAAGGGTTTTGACCTGATTGACTATGTGATCGAGGAAATCTGCGCGGAAGATACGCAGCTTGTTGTTTTGGGCACGGGCGAAGAGAAATACGAGCATCTGTTCCGCCATTTTGCTTGGAAGTATTCAAACCGTGTGTCGGCGAACATTTTCTATTCGAATGAGCGCTCACACCGCATCTATGCGGCATGTGACGCATTCCTGATGCCGTCACTGTTTGAGCCGTGCGGCTTAAGCCAGCTGATGAGCCTCCGTTACGGCACGGTTCCGATCGTGCGTGAGACGGGCGGCCTGCGCGACACGGTTCAGCCGTATAACCAGTATGAGGGCACGGGTACGGGTTTTGGTTTCTGCAATTACAACGCGCATGAGATGCTTGCCACGATCCGTTACGCAAAGGATGTTTATTATAACCATAAGCGCGAATGGAATAAGATGATTGACCGCGGTATGGCGGCGGATTTCTCGTGGGCAGCTTCGGCGAAGAAGTATGAGGAACTGTATAATAGGATGTAATGTGAAACGGGCGGGAGATTGGGGATAAGATTTTCGGCGTGACCTGTTTCATATGGCAGATCCAAAAATGAACCCGTGTGGAGGTTCATTTTTGGATCTGCCGGTGGGCAGCGATGGCGGTTGTTCCGCGCGGTTTAAGGGGATCTGCCGGTGGGCTGTGATGCCGGGTGGTTACGGATATGATAAAAGGGAAACAGGGGATTTCCACGGGCAGGGGGTGTTCGTGGAAATTTTTGTGTGCGGGGTGTTCCGGTTCCGGAAAGCCCTTGTTTCAGAAAAGGGAAAAGAGCATTGCTTTTTTGTTTCGGGCAGGGGGATATTTGCGGCGGCAAGTTCCCGGTTTGCAGGGAAGATAGTTTTTCAGCGTCGGGCAGGGATTCCTTCCGCGCGGGAGATGGGGAGGTTCATGAGTATGGTATTACAGGATCTTTTGAAAGAAGTGGAAGTGGAGCAGGTATCGGGGGATACATGTGTCGAAATTTCGGATATAATCTATGACTCCAGAAAAGTAATACCCGGCTGTGTTTTTGTGGCGATTTCCGGCGTGAAGAGCGACGGGCACGATTACCTTGGCGCGGCGGCAGAAAAAGGTGCGGGGGTTTTTGTCGTGGAAAATAAGGAAAAGGGTGCCGCTTTCGCTTCCGGCATGCAGACCGTTGTGTATGTGAAAGAGACGCGCAAGGCACTCGCACAGCTTTCTGCGGCGTATTTCGGGCATCCGGAAAAGAAGCTTACAACAATCGGCATCACCGGGACAAAAGGAAAAACGACGACTGCTTACATGGTTCATTCCGTGCTGACGCACGCGGGCATCCAGGCGGGGCTTGTCGGCACGATCGAGACACTTGTCGGCACGGAACATATTGCCTCGGAAAATACAACGCCCATCTCTTATCTGTTGTACCAGTATTTTGACCGTATGGTAAAAGCGGGCTGTACCTGTGTTGTCATGGAAGTATCCTCGCAGGGGCTCATGCAGCACCGGGTAGCCGGGATTATCTTTGATTATGCCGTGCTGATGAACATCGAGCCGGATCATATCGGACCGGGGGAACACGCGAGCTTTGAGGAATATATGGCATGCAAGGGAATGCTGTTTCATCAATGCAGGCTGGCATTGGTCAATGTGGATGACACACACTGGAAGACAGTACTTTCCGGCGCGTCCTGCCCGCTGAAAAAATTCGGTATCCGGGGGGAAAACCGCCATGGGGATGGCGGTGGCACGGATTATGATTTATACGCCGAGCATGTGCGCCTGCACACCGGGAAGGGCGGGCTTGCGGTTGCGTACCATCTTGCCGGGAAGGCGGATTTTGATGTGCAGGTCAATATCCCGGGTAAATTTACAGTCTACAATTCCATGACGGCGGCGGCAATCTGTCTTGAACTTGGCATCGCGCCGGACATCATCCGGAAAGCATTGTTAAACGCCAAGGTACGCGGGCGGGTGGAACTCGTGCCGGTTTCGGAGCGTTTTACGGTCATGGTGGACTACGCGCACAATGCGATGAGCTTAAAAAGCCTGTTGACGACCATCCGTGAGTATGAGCCGAAGCGCCTCGTCTGCCTTTTTGGCTGCGGCGGGAATCGCTCCCGTGACCGCAGGTTTGAGATGGGCGAGATTTCCTCACGCTGCGCCGACCTTACGGTCGTGACGACGGACAATCCGCGCTACGAGAAGCCGGAAGATATCATGGAAGACATCATTACCGGGGTAAAAAAGGGGGACGGGGAGTATATCGCAATCCCGGACCGGCGCGAGGCGATACAGTATTGTATCCGGAATGCGCAGGATGGAGATATTATCGTGATTGCAGGGAAGGGGCATGAGAATTATCAGGAAATCTGCGGAGTGAAGTATCCTATGGATGACAGGGAGATGGTGATGGAGTGTAAGGGGGAGGCCGTCGGGAAGTGAGAACGTAGTGGGAAAATGAGTAGAACCGTGAGCATTTTTGCAGGTGGAATTGTATGCGGGTGAAACAGAAGAAAGGAAGGTAAGGAATGGCAGATATTCAATTTGAGATTACAAAGGAGTTGGGAGTGCTTTCCGAAAGCGCAAAGGGATGGAGGAAGGAGGTCAACCTCGTTTCATGGAATGGCGGGATGCCAAAGTATGATATTCGGGATTGGGCACCGGGACATGAGAAGATGGGGAAAGGGGTTACACTTTCGGAGGAGGAAGCAGGGAAGCTGGCCAAGATACTTGCAGGATTGGCAGAAGAGTAAAGGGTGTGGTTTATAGCGGTTGTACAGATGGATTATGATCTGGTTGACCTGCTTCTATGTCTGTTCTCAGGTGTGGCTTTTGCCACGGCAAAAGAGAGGCTGTCTTGTGTGTCAACTGCCGCGTTTGTTGCCATAAAGTGGCTTGCCTTCCAAATGTCATGATGGCTTTATCATAACATGGAACTGCCGGTATGGAGGGATATTGTTTTTATAATCAGCCAAATACGATGGGCAGCGGGAGAATATACCGATTCCGCCGCCTATCGCAAATAGTTTGTTGTCATTTCGCCTTGTTATGCCCCATAATAATGCTTGATAGCATGAGCGACATATTCAGAACAGCCTTCTCCGAATTGGCTATCGGTTAATTCCATTTAACCGATTTCGTTTCTGCTCCAATAAAGATTTTTGAGTTAATAAAGCCTGTTCTTTATCATAATCAGGGTTATCCATGATTTTTTTAATGTCAATCAATGGAATTTCGAATTCTCGAAAGAACATAATTTCCTGTAACTTTTCTAACGCTTTGTTGTCATAAAGCCGATAACCCGCTTCTGTTATTTCCGTTGGCTTTAGTAGACCGATTTCGTCATAATATCTCAATGTCCTTATACTTACTCCGGTTATCTCTGACACGTCTTTTACTGTTTTCATTATTTCCTCCTTTCGGTTCAATCGTAAACCGTTACGCCACGAGAGAGTCAATACGAAAAATAAAAAATTTTGAATTTAATCTTATGACAATTATAAACAAGATTCTGCCTTATAGGAATCGTATTTTTCTTTCCGCTGCCGGAACCGCTGATTACAAGAATGTTTTTGCCACGGGCATATTTCGGCTGTTCGGGCGGCTGTTTACGGTGAGACATCCTGTCTGTGCGAGGGGTCTCAAATACCGGGTTTATGTACAGCTTTATGTCGTCGGCGGTTCCCAATAAAGTGTTTTTTGGGGTTATTGATGCAAAACTTTTTCGGCGCGGCGGGAAACGGGCAGGAAGAAAGGGGGTAAAACACGCCTGTGGACGGTTAGAAGCCGATTTTTGGGGTAAGTAATATAAAATCCTTACCCTGTGGATTTTTGCGTCCGCAACGCCTTAAAAATCTAGCTTTTTCAAGCCCTGTTGCTTGGATTTTGCAGGGAGGAATATTATGGATTTTGTATCGGATTTTCCATCGACTTTCCCGGTATTTCCTGTTATAATTAGTATTATATTTTAAAGTGCATGCTGTCCTTCTGTATTGCGAAAAGATGGAATTGTACTAAAATACAGTAGTTTAGCAGCTTGGATGTATAGCGGCATGGCAGTGCACCGGCCAAAAACAAAAAAGCGGAGGGAAAACACATGGACAAAGCGAAAGTATTTTTTACAACCTTCAAAACATCCGAACATGAAAATTTACTCCAAAAGCTTCACCGCCTTATGAAGACTGCAGGGTTTGAAACCATTGATTTCACGGACAAATACACCGCGGTCAAGCTCCATTTCGGCGAGTACGGCAATCTCGCTTTCCTGCGCCCGAACTACGCGAAGGTCGTGGCGGACTACGTGAAGGAACTTGGCGGCAGGCCGTTCCTTACCGACTGCAACACGCTCTACGTCGGCAGCCGCAAAAACGCGCTCGACCATTTGGAGACTGCCTACGTCAACGGTTTTTCGCCGCTGCAAACCGGCTGCCATGTCATTATCGCGGACGGGCTGAAGGGAACCGACGAGACACTTGTCCCTCTTAACGGGGAATATGTGAAGGAGGCGAAGATCGGGCACGCGGTTATGGATGCGGATGTGTTTATCTCGCTCTCGCATTTTAAGGGGCATGAGATGGCGGGTTTTGGCGGTGCGATCAAAAACATCGGCATGGGCTGCGGCTCGCGCGCGGGCAAGATGGAACAGCACTGTGAAGGCAAGCCGAGCGTGGATCCAGACGGGTGTATTGGCTGCGGTTCGTGCAGCAGGATTTGTGCGCATGGCGCGCCGGTCATAGAACATGGCAAGGCAAGGATTGACCATGACAAATGTGTTGGGTGTGGGCGGTGTCTGGCGGTCTGCCCGAAGGATGTGATCGCGGCGGATTTTGCGGATTCGGTCGCGGTGCTGAACTACAAGATGGCGGAGTACAGCCTTGCAGTGTGCAAGGATCGCCCTTGCTTTCATATTTCTCTGATCTGCGATGTGTCCCCGAACTGTGACTGTCATTCGGAGAATGATATCCCGATCATTGCGGATATCGGGATGTTAGCGTCCTTTGACCCGGTGGCACTCGATCAGGCGTGTGCGGATCTTTGCAATAAGGCGGAGCCAATCCCGGAGAGTGAGCTGGGAGCGCAGTTGAAAAAGCAGGCGGAGCATGCTGCGCAAAATGGGGAAGCCGTGCATGGGGATGGCGGCGGAAAGCATGACCATTTCCACATGGTACACCCGGATACCGAGTGGAGATCCTGCATTGCGCATGCGGTCAAGATCGGGCTGGGAACGGATCAGTATGAATTGGTGAGGATTTGACCACGGGAAAGTCCGGAAAGGATGCATAATGAAAATATTACCGATGGGTGCCGGGGAGGAAGCAATCCGGGCACTGGTTCTGGAATGGAGCGAGCTGTTAGCGCAGGAAAAATATCAGGAAGCACTGGATTTGATTCTGTATGAAAATATAAGGAAAGTGGACCGGGAAGTTTGGGTCTGGACACCTCAAAGACTGGAGGCGGCAGTTTATTCCTATGGCATGCCCTGGATGACAAGGGAGGAAGTCGAGCGGGAATTCGGCAAGGGCTCCGCGGATTACAAGGTGTCTTCCCTGCTGCATTCGCCAAACAAGAAGGAATTATCCGAGAAGGTCAAAATCTCTGTGGATTACTATACATTGACATGGGAGCAGGCAAAAATGAGGTGCCTGGAGGAGACAGATTACGAGAACGTGATCGGTGACGTGCTGTACGACGGCGTGCCGCTGAATGACAAAACGAGCGATTTGACGGCAATCTTTCTGCTGAAGAAGGTGGACGGGGAACATATGACACTGTGCTTTGATGATCTCCATGTGATGTAAAATTTGAATGCGGTATGTTGTAAGGCGTATGGGACGAAGGGCAGGATGTGTTTTGTCAAGTGCTTTTTTGAGTGATTGACGCAACCTTTAAACTATGTAGGCTGCCGATTATGGGCAACTCCATAGCGGCGGTTTTTTTGTGCTGATCGACTGTCTCGAGAGTTTGAAATTTTTTCCGTAAATAGTGTTTTGAAAGGTCTTCTATGGTAAAATATAATATCATAGGAGACCTTTTATTATGGCAAGAGAAAAAAACAGTACACAGAGTAAATGACAGAAGGAAAACGAAACATCATCCATCTGCTTCCTCCGAACTATTTTTCTTTTTGTTTTTTCAAAACTATTCCACATATAATTACCGCTGCAAAAAAGATAACGATTAGATACCATAGATTTTCAAAGCAGAATCCATTATCCAACATCAATCGGTATCCCCAAGAAGCAGGGAAAATGCGCCCTATGGCTTCAAGAAAATCGGGCAGCAAGTCGATGGGGAACATGATCCCCGAAAGCATAATCGAGGGCAAAAACACTAATTGTGCTACCATCGTCAGTTTCGCCTGATTTTTTACCGTCAACCCCAAAACACTTCCAATACCTAACGACGAGGTAATGTATATGGCAAGTGCAAGAAAGAAAAATGGAAGTTGTGTCGGCAAAGTTGCTTCAAATAGAATAGGGGCAAGTAGAACTATCACAATACAGGTAACCATCAAATGAACAAATGCCGAAAGGAACATTGTAACAAGCCCTGAATAGATCGGTACTCCGTTTGCTTTATAAACCTTTTTTATGTCGCTTCCGTAAGTTTCAATCAACGACGGCGGTAATCCGATCAATGCCCCCATTGAAACGCTCATTACAATCATAGATTGTATCAGTGTACTTCCCATTTCGGGCATAACGGAAGTAAAAATACCGCCCATAAGAAGAAAGAAAATAAGCGGAACGATATAGCAGGTAACTAAGAGGGACTTACTTCGTAGATCCAATTTCCACTGTAACGCCACACCATATAAAAAACTGTTCATTCTGTTTCCCTCCTTGCCATTTCGATAAAATGTTGTTCAAGTGTACCACGGTCAACTTTAATATCCAATATATGAATTTCTTTTTGCTTCAGCTCATCAAGCAGGGAAATCAAAGTATCTTCAATATTATCTGTTTCAAAAGTGCTGTTCCCCTGCCTCGTTTTGATATGGATAAAATACTTTTCCCCAATCTTATCTGTCAGTTCTGCCGCTGTGCCGCAAAAGGCAATATTCCCATGATTCAAAATTGCAATGCGGTCACACAAGTTTTCCACTTCCGCCATATCGTGACTTGCCAAAACAATCGTTTTCCCTTGTGACTTGAGTTTGCGAATTTGCCCGTGAAGTGAAACCCTAGCCGGGACATCAAGCCCCGCAGTCGGCTCGTCGAGAAAAATAATATCCGGATTACCAATAAGTGCAAGGGCAAGATGTAATCGCCTTTTTTGTCCTGTGGATAGTTGGATGTACTGTTTCTTCGTGGTTTCTTCCACGCCAAGAGCATGAAGCATGGTGAAATCAATTTTTGCCCTGTTCCATTTTGCAAATAATCTTACAGCCTCCATCGGTTTGATATGGGCAGGTAAAGAGGATGATTGCAACTGAATACCCGTTTTCCCGTTTACCGTAATTGTACCGCTATCATATTTTCTCAAACCCTCAATACATTCAAGGGCTGTCGTTTTTCCTGCACCGTTTACACCGAGCAGGGCGAAAGTTTCTCCCTTATCAATTTCAAAATTAAGTTCATTGAGGACAATGTTGCTGCCATAGCTTTTCTTTAATCCACGAACTTGTATTGCACGATTCATCATTCCACCCCCTCAAATGGATTTTCTCCAAGTCTTGAAAAGTAGATTTGTAAAGCTGGCTCTAAATAGTCGTTTATAATTTTTTGTCTTTCTTCCCAAGCATTTGTGGCGGTATCAATATTCCCGACCTCCATCAATTTTGGAAGCATACTCATATCACCATTCGTAAATTCCGTAATCAATCCCCAATACTCGCTTACAACTTGTTGACATTTTTCACTTTCAGGGGGGACGCTTGCCTTTTGAAGTTCTATAATTTCATTGCTCAAACGGTTAAATCTATCTATAAAATTCAAACCACTTTCCTTATCAAACCGATTACGGATATGATCGAGCGTAGCATCATCAAAACGCTTGATGAGATAGTAAGAGTCATTTTTCATTTGCAGATTGACAATAATATCTGCATACTTCTTAAAATTGACGGCCTGCATTTGTAACACTTCTTCTCTTAACTGTTCGATTGCTGTCAAAGAAGCAGTTAACTGTTCGATCTTCGCCCGTATGCTATCTGCCTGTTCGGTAAGGGCGGTTGCCACATCAATCGGTGTTTCTAAAGCAATTAAGCGATGCTTTATATCATCCAAAGAAAACCCCAATGATTTCAAAGATATAATTTGATGAAGCATAACCAAGTCTTTATCTGTATAAAGCCTGCGCCCACCTTCACTCTCTGCCGAAGGGGATAACAAGCCTTCTTTGTCATAGTATTGCAATGTACGGACAGTAACCCCTATTTTCTTTGCCGCCTCTCCAACTGTCATAAACCCAAGCGGTATTGCTCTGTGGTTTGCCATAATTCTCTACCTCCTATAATGTATTATACATCATTACGCTGCGTCACAAACAAGACCTTTTTTAAAAGAATTGCGGCAGAGATAAGTATTTAATTTGTTCCGCCATATTCATGATGTTGTTTGTTTGCAGGAAATTGAGTATTTTTTCCGCGCCTTTGAGGTTTTTGGGATTGGGAATATCCCGATTTTCCCGCCTGTGTCCTGCGTAACATTCCATTCTGTTCTTTGCGGGAGGAGGGGCAGCGCCACCAAAAGCCTACCGGCCGCCGCCGCAGTAGTAGACAGTCTTGCCGTTCCATTCTAACGTTCTGGATAGGCGGGACGGACATCTTTGTGTTCCAGTCTTAGGTATTTTCCCTTGTTTTTGCCCTTACGAGCCGAAACAAGGGAAAAATTTTTTATTCTCCGCCGACGATCTTATCCAGCAGCCTTGCGGAAGTTATATGGTATGAAAGGGGGATAAGAAATCGCCCATAGAAAAGAGAAACTTTTATGAAAGCAAGGAAGACTGATAAGGGCAAGATAACCGCATTATACGAGCGTTTGAGCCGCGACGATGACCTCACAGGCGACAGCAACAGCATAATCAATCAAGATGGGATTTGTCAAGGATATTTTCGCCCATAAACTCACAAAAAAACGATTTCTATCACTGGTGTAAGTATCATCTTTGTTAATTGAAGCAAAAATCCAATAGAAATCCGCAATTCCTCCTGCAATCGCAGGAGGAAATCTTGCGTTTGGGGATCAGTCGTGTTATAATAAGCAACAGAAATCTTCAAATCGGCACATTCCCAGAAAAGGGAGGTTCATCCATGACTATCAGTTACAAAAAATTATGGAAACTGTTGATTGATAAGGATATGAAGAAAAAAGACTTGCAACGATTAGCTGGGATCAGTGCGGCATCCGTTACGAAGCTCGGCAAAAATGAAAATGTAAATACGGAAATCATTGAAAAAATCTGCACAGCCCTAAGATGTGATGTCTGTGATTTTATGGAAATGGTAGAAGAACAGTGAATCAATTTTACAGAATATGAGTTTTGAAACAACGATAAATCTGCTGTAAGTTGGAAGACGCCAATCTCCGTGAGAAGGGAATAAAGACATATGGACAATCAAATTCACAATACAATCGTAAGTTTTATATGGGGAATTGCGGATGACTGCCTGCGCGATGTGTATGTGCGTGGAAAATATCGCGATGTTATTCTGCCGATGACAGTTATCCGCCGCTTGGATGCCATGCTGGAGGACAGCAAAAAGGCTGTTCTTGATATGAAGAAAAAGCTGGATGAAGCCAGAATCGATAATCAGTGGCCGGCGCTGTGCAATGTGACCGGGCAGGCATTCTGTAACGCTTCTCCGTTCCGCCTGCGCGATCTCACCAGTCGCGCTAAGAAGCAAACGCTAAAGGCCGATTTTGAGGCATACTTGGACGGTTTTTCCCCTAATGTGCAGGAGATTTTGGAGAAGTTCAGGTTTCGCAATCAGATTGACACGATGATTGAGGCGGATATTCTGGGGGCGGTGATTGAGAAATTTATTTCGCCGGATATTAACCTTTCTCCGAAGCCAATTTATAGGGACGATGCTCAGACTATGGTGAAGCATCCTGGACTGGATAATCACGGCATGGGTACGATTTTTGAGGAACTGATCCGCAAGTTCAATGAGGAAAACAACGAGGAGGCTGGGGAACACTGGACGCCCCGCGATGTCGTTGAACTGATGGCTGACCTTGTGTTTATGCCCATCGCTGACCAAATCAAAGATGCCACTTATTCCTGTTATGACGGTGCCTGCGGCACAGGCGGTATGCTTACTGTTGCGCAGGACAGGCTTCTGGCGATTGCCCAGAAACTGGAAAAGAATGTGTCTATTCATTTGTTTGGGCAGGAAGTGAACCCCGAAACATACGCAATCTGTAAGGCGGATATGCTACTCAAAGGCGATGGGGAACAGGCGGAACATATCAGTTATGGCTCTACGCTTTCCTTGGACGGAAACGCCACAAGGCAGTTTGATTTCATGCTGTCCAATCCGCCTTACGGGAAAAGCTGGAAGGTTGACGCAGAGAAGATGGGCGGTAAAAAAGAGATTCTGGATACCCGCTTTAATGTCTATCTCGAAGGCGGCGAACAGATGGTGATGATTCCACGGACAAGCGACGGTCAGTTGCTTTTCCTGCTGAACAATGTGGCAAAGATGAAAAAGGATACGCCACTTGGCAGCCGCATTGCCGAGGTACATAACGGCTCGTCCATTTTTACAGGTGACGCCGGCAGTGGGGAAAGTAACGCCCGCCGCTATCTGATTGAGAATGATTTGGTTGAGGCTATCATCGCACTGCCGGAGAATATGTTCTACAATACAGGGATTGGGACATTTATCTGGATTTTGTCCAACCGAAAAGAGGAACGCCGCAAAGGGAAAATTCAACTGATTGACGCAACCGCCATGAAGTCCCCGCTCCGCAAAAATATGGGAAAGAAGAACTGTGAGTTTACATCGGATATTCGTAGGGAAATCGTCCGTATTTTTATGGAGATGGCACAGGGTGAAGGTAGCATGATTTTTGACAATGAGGAATTCGGCTATTGGTCTGTCACGGTAGAATGCCCTCTGCGTCTGCGTGTGTACCTGGACAGAGAAATTCCCGCAGACATATTCAAGAAAGCGGACGAGCTTGCGGCGGTAAAAATCGCTCTTGCTGAAGCCGCAAAAACTGCCCCACTGGATGATTGGACGGCATTTGCCAAAGCAACAAAGCTGAAAGCCGGCATTCTCAAGAAAATCCGCCCCTTCATTACAGAGAAGGACCCGACCGCACAGCCCATTGATGGTGAACCGGATGTTGACTTGCGGGACACGGAAAACATTCCGTTTACTTATGAGGGCGGCATTGATGCCTTTATGAAAAATGATGTGCTGCCATATGCCCCAGATGCGTATGTAGACGAAAAGAAAACGCAGATTGGCTATGAGATCAGCTTTACCAAGTATTTTTATAAACCGGTGGAACTGCGCCCGATGGAGGAAATTCTGGAGAGCTTGAAAGCCTTGGAACGGGAAGCGGATGGCATGATGGCGGAGATTATGGAGGGGATACAATGAGTGCAAATTATATCCTCAATAATCCTGCTTGGCTCAGGGAAATTCCCTCACATTGGGACTGCAAGAAAATTGGCTCTCTATTTACTGAGCGGAAAGTTAAAGTTTCTGACAAGGAGTATCCTCCGCTTTCTGTCGCAAAGATTGGCGTTGTGCCTCAATTGGACACCGCAGTGAAAACAGATGCAGGGGACAATCGCAAGCTGGTACGCATTGGGGATTTTGTCATCAATAGCCGGTCGGACAGGAAGGGCTCTTGCGGTGTATCAGAACTTGATGGATCAGTTTCCCTTATCAATATTGTGCTTACACCCAGAAATCTGTGGAATAGCAGATATGTACATTACCTGTTGAGAAGCCAACCCTTTTCAGAGGAATATTATCGCAACGGGAGAGGGATTGTAGCTGATTTGTGGACAACACGTTATAGTGAAATGAAATCCATCCTTCTTCCCATCCCTCCCCGCCCTGAACAGGATCAGATTGTGCGGTTTCTGGACTGGAAGGTTGCGAGTATTAATAAACTTATTGGAGTGAAGCAAAGGCAAATATCCACACTGAAAGAATTGATGCAAGCCGAAATTGAAAAACAGTTGCATATATACTCAGTGGTAGATACAGTTCACGTTAAGCAACTCGGTACATTTTTCAAAGGCGGTGGTTTTTCAAGGGATAATCTTGTAGAGGGTGGCGGATATCCTGCCATTCTTTACGGCGATATCTACACGCAGTATGAATATAAAACATCCGTAATCACTCACAGCATTGATAGCAATGCTTATGATGCTTCACGAAAAATTGTGAAGAGCGATATAGTAATGGCCGGAACCGGTGAAACAAAGGATGAAATCGGTAAATCCATTTTGTATAGGGGTGATGAGGTAGTTGCTGCGGGCGGAGATGTTATTGTGTTCCGACCGAATGAAGGCATCAATGTGGAATACTTGCTGTACCAGCTTTATAGCCAGGCGGCATTGAAGCACAGATATATCCACGGCAAGGGCGATATTATCGTCCACATTTATCCGGCTGCGTTGGGGGACATGTTAATTTCGTTTCCGGATGAAGAAAATCAAGTGAAAGCTGTGGAGCGAATCGATGAAATCATAGACCAAGTAAAAAAAGCTATCGCTTCCTTGACCAAAGAAATCTCCATTTTGCGAGAATTCAAGGCTCGCCTGGTAGCGGATACCGTCACCGGTAAGATCCATGTCCGTGATGTTGAAATCCCTGAATACGAATTTTCGGAAGAAACGGATTTAGCGGGGGAAAGCGATGAACAAGACTATGAAGATTCTACAGAGGGGGAAGAATAATGTCATTTTTGGTTGCTGTTTATGTAAATGAAGGAATTGTGCTTGCCAGCGACAGAAGGAGCACATATACACAAACAGAAAACATCAATGGTTTGACTGTTCAGAAAATAGGTATCCATGTCACCAATTCAACCGATAAAACATTTATATGTCCAAACGGTGCAGGTATTTCAACTTGTGGTGACGCATCCATTCTGGGGAAACCCATAACTGGGTTTATTCAGGACATGATACATTCCAAGATAAAGGAAGAAACTTCAGTTAAAGAAATTCCACAAATTATAATAGATTACTTTAGTAACTTTGTGATGACTCCGAATGTAAATTTTCTCGTTGCAGGATATGCGGCTGATGAAGACAGTACACAGAATCAAAAGTTATACAAAATTGTATTGAATTCTGGAAGAAAAGCGATTGAGGAAATCAACACTACCAACCAAGGGGCCGTATGGGATGGAGAAGTCACAACACTTTCTCGCATAACACAGGATGTTGCTCTTTTGCAGAATGGAAGTTATGTTAATTTGCCTCACGAGGAAATTTTATTTGGCTACTTTACTTTACAAGATGCCGTCGATTTTGCGAGATTTGCAGTAGAAACGACGATTAATACTATGCGCTTCAAAAATGTTGTTGAAACTGTCGGTGGAGCTGTTGATATTTTGGTTATAACTCCAAAGAAAACAAAATGGTTACAAAAAGCTGAACTTCATTAATAGTTCGAGGATATGCGAAAGGAGGGCTGATAAAATGCCTAACCGCAATCTAACTCCCTATGAGGACATCTATTCTGAAATAAAGGAAACCCTTCTGCTGTCACGCAATCAGGCATACAGCGCGGTCAACTTTGCGATGGTACAAGCCTATTGGCAGATTGGGCGCATCATCGTAGAGCATGAGCAAAACGGCAATGTGCGGGCTGATTATGGGAAATCTGTTTTACAGGAGTTGTCCAGCCGTCTGACCAAGGACTTCGGCAAGGGCTTTTCTGTACGGACGCTGCAGCAGATGAAGAAATTTTATGTGATGTTTCCAAATACGAACGCACTGCGTTCGCAATTGACCTGGACGCACTACCGCCTCCTGCTTTCGGTGGAAAATGAGCAGGCAAGAAAGTGGTATATGGACGAGGCCATCGCTTCCGCATGGTCGAGCCGCCAACTGGAAAGGCAGATTTCTACCCTTTATTATGAGCGACTCCTCGCAAGCAGAGACCAGGTACCTGTAAGGACTGAGGCTGTTGAACTTACAGCACCTTTAGCTGCGGAAAACTTTATCAAAGACCCATATGTATTGGAATTTCTTGACCTAAAAGATTACCCGTCCCTGCGAGAGTCGGATTTAGAGCAGGCATTGATAGATAAATTACAGGAATTTCTGTTGGAATTAGGACGCGGTTTCTGTTTTGTAGCAAGACAAAAGCTGATGCGTTATGAAGATGAGGATTTTTATCTTGATCTTGTGTTTTATCACAGCATCTTGAAATGCCATGTGCTGATTGATTTGAAAATTGGCAAACTGACCCACGGCGACATAGGGCAGATGGACAGCTATATTCGGATGTTTGATGCGCTATATAAAAACGAAGATGACAATCCCACTATCGGCATCATTTTGTGTTCGCAAAAAAATGAGGCAATTGTCAAATACTCGGTTCTGAATGATGCCCAGCAGATTTTTGCTTCACGCTATCGTTTCGCACTGCCCACTGCTGAAGAATTGCAGCAGGAGATTGAAGCTGAACGCAGAAGGATCGAGGATGAGGAGGGCTGAGGATGGTTTTTACGAATACAAGAGAAAGAGGTCTGGAAGCCCTCATTGTAAAATGGCTGGTTGAGAAGAACGGTTACGAAGAAGGTACTAACGCCGATTATAATAAAGAATATGCGATTGATGAAACCCGTCTTTTTCGATTTTTGCAGGATACCCAGCCTTCACAGATGGGTAAGCTGGGTGTGTTTCAGTCCGAGCAGAAAAAGCGTCAATTTCTGAACCGCCTCCAGGGTGAGTTAGTCAAACGCGGTATTGTAGATGTTCTGCGCAATGGCATTAAAGTGTACCCGGTTGATCTCATCATGTTCTATCTCACACCGACCGAAAACAACGAAAAAGCGAGGGAGATGTTCCAGAAAAATATTTTCAGCGTGACGCGCCAGCTCCGCTATTCTCAGGACGCAGGCAAGCTGGCTCTTGACCTGTGCTTATTTATCAATGGATTGCCTGTCATCACCTTTGAACTGAAAAATCAGCTCACAAAGCAAAATGTGGATGATGCTGTCCAGCAGTACAAGGATGACCGCGATCCGCGAGAGATGTTGTTCCAGTTCAAACGCTGCATGGTGCATCTGGCCATGGATGACACCCGTATCAAATTCTGCACTCGCCTCGCGGGTAAAGACAGTTGGTTTCTGCCTTTCGATAAGGGATATAACGATGGAGCGGGAAATCCACCAAATCCCATTGGCTTGATGACCGACTATCTGTGGAAAGATATTCTTACAAAAGAAAAGCTAACGTTGATTATTGAAAACTATGCTCAGGTTGTTATCGAGGTGGATGAGGATACTAAAAAGAAAAAAGAGAAGCAAATTTTTCCACGGTATCATCAGTTGGATGTGGTCA
>CAMRSM010000024.1 GCA_947053345.1 uncultured Lachnospiraceae bacterium | reverse complement strand
AACAGGAACATCCGGCACGGTACAGTTCCCTTATCCTGACAGGGAAATTATGGACATATTTTGCCGACCTGAACAAACAGGCGGAAGAACGGTTTGACTTAATCATAGAGCAGATGAAAGCCGCCGAGGGGGTGACCGAGGAACAGAAAGCCCGGAACCAGCTTGAATGGGTAGGCCGGATGAACAATATCCGTAGCCGAGCAGAGGAAATTATAAACAGCGAATTGATTTATATTTGATTTGGATATGCAAAGGCCAGCCGGTTACCGGCTGTCTTTCTAATCTTCCTTGCGCCCCAATACCGCCCGAATCATGGCAGCGGCGATTTCCTGCTGGCTGGGCGAAGTGCTTTCCCACAATTCTGCCAGTTTCCGTATTTCACTGACCTCATTATCTTCCAGCGCATCCCGTAGCATATAATCCGGGGAAATTTTCAGTGCGTTGCAGATATTGATAAATACAGGCAGGCTGGGAACCTTTGCCCCACCCTCAATCTGCCGGAGATAGGTTGCGTTGATATTGCACAGTTCCGAGAGTCTGTTCGCCGTGAATCCCCGGTCTTTCCTCACCATGTTGATACGTTTGCCCAATCCTTTTGTTTCCATAATGCCCACCCATTTCATAAGCTATTAGCATTTATTTTGTTCACTTTTAGACTACATCACACATAGGGATTGCAATAGCTCCTAAAAGACTATATAATATTAGCTAATAGAATATAAATTATTAAAGGGGAACAACAGAATGAAATTGAACTATTAACATAACAAACTTTTTGATTTGCTGAATGACAGCTAAGGGATGAGGATTACCGACCTGAACGCAGACGAGCGGAACAGCCTGCTTACTGTCAGGACAGAGGACGGGGATGTATTTGAAATCGTGTGCCGACAGGCAGCGGGGAAAGAGGACAGATGGACGACCGCAAACTGACCATTTATAATGGGCGAGGTGCTTTCAAGTAATCGCCGCCACAGATTCTTTTACAGGGGAACTGGCTAGAACAGGCTGGGTTCTCCGCAGGGGATAAAATCACCGTAAAATGCCAGCATGGGCAGCTTAATATCACAAAAAACGAAACAAGAACAGATTCAGTGGAATAATATCCATTGCAACTAAATGAATTTTCTGTAAAGTCTATTCCATCAGGAAAGTTATTGTGGTATAATGGAGTCAACGAAAATTGGAATTGTTTTAATGCGTCTTAGGCGGAGAAGGCGAACAAAAAATTATTTGTACAATGAGAAGTTCGCGGTGGGTGGCATTGCTGAGTAAAATTCTTAGCTACGAATTGACACATTGTACTTTGACTAGCAGAAAATTTATATAATAAGGTGTTCGCTAAGGAGGATGTAGCAGAGAATGTATAATAATAATTTAATTCCAATATATTCTATAGTCGATTATCGGAAACCTGAGGATGAAAATAAAGCTATTCAAAAACTGGCTGAACATAGAGACATGAAGCTAATGGTTAAAGAGATTGGCGAGAAACATGGAATAGAAATTCTATCTACAGAAGGAAATTCACATATGGGTGATTTTAGCTATCCTAAGAAAGATAAACAAAAATTAATTTCTCTTCTTGATAGTTATTTAAAAGATTAGCGCAGATAATAAATATTAGCAGATGATTGGAGGGAGCCGAGAATGGATGAAAAAGGTTATGGAGAAGTTAAAGCAAGAGCAAACATTTTTCCAAGCGATATTGATAAATTCCACGAGCAAGGAGTTGACATAGTTTTAGTCCAAGCTAGAGCTTCTGATAAAACGAAGCAAAAGGCTGAAGAACAAGGGATAAAACTTTACGACAATATTTCACCCGAAAAAGTTAAAGAAGTTCGTGAAAAAGTAAAAACCGGAGGGGACAACAATGCTTGATATTACATTTTATAAAAAGCAAAATTTTAATAATTTTACTCCGTATACAATAGAGTTGTGCGATGAAGATTACGAAAAACTTGTTGTTTTAAATTTTGCAAAAAGCTTTCACCTTGAAAAGCAATGTTTAATAGTAGAAGAAGAAGAATACTATATCGATGCTGTGGATTGTAATCCTGTCGTTTTAATGGATGCTAAAGAAATTTGTAATAAATTACTGCTTGAAGAACTTGACGAAGTTAAAAAATACTGTAAGAGAATTGAAACAGAAACTATACACAAAAACAAGTTGAATTTTATGTTTGTCCTTAGAGACGTGCTAAGTAGTCTCGACGAATGTCAATATTTTTCATACGGTTGAAATAGAGGTGTGTTACATAAACGCACAACAATGAAATTCCGTTAATAAGTATTAAGCATATCGGATTGCAAGCAAAGTCTACAAAATGTGAGGGATATGAAGCGGAGGCGCTGGCAAAAAACAAATTCACAGGTAAGGCGGACGCTGATATTCGTGCCATTAAAGAAGATTCTTTTATGTCAAAAAAGATATTTGTGCAGGTAAAACATCACTGTGGCTACTCTGGCAGACAGGGTATTCAATAAGTCATAGATGTGTTGGCGCAAAAAGAATATGAAGGATACGAAGGATATTTTATAACCAGTGCAATGGTGGCTGAAGCAACGTGTTTTCGGAGAATCATTGCTAATCGAGAAACACCGAAAGTTGAGCCTATGGTTGATGGTTATATTCGTTTTCTGTGTCTGGATAAGAATGATATGCCAATGGTTGCCCTTCACTGGGAAAAATATCTGGAGCATATCATTGAGAAATACATCAAGATTTACCGCATCCAGATGCCAAAAGTAACCCCTCATGTATGCAGACATACCTTTTACTCTATTATGGCGAAGTCGGGAATGAATCCGAAGACCTTACAGTATATCATGGGTCATTCGGATATCAGCGTAATCCTGAATACCTACACCCATGTGAATTTTGATGATGCGAAAGAGGAACTGCATCAAGTAGCGAACTCTTAAAAAGGCCCGTTGGTAAAGCCGCTTATTTTACCAACGTATTTACCAATTTTGCAAGGACAAATATGAGAAAGTATGAATCGATTTGAGAAAATACTTTTGAAACACAAAACTTTGGAACATACCAAAAACCCTGTAAAATCAAGCATTTGATAAGAAATGCAGAACATATAAGGAGTTATGGAAAAATGATAAAAATACTTTTCGTCTGCCATGGCAGGAGTATGGTAAAAACCGCATAATTCGGCACTTCGGGGCAAACTTGGGCATACCGTGGCAAGCAAATAATACTTGGACTACGATAAAACTACGAATGAGGGAATGAAAAATAGGAAATGTGAATAATCGTTAAAAGGTAGTAGGGAATCGTTAAATTATGGTTGTTATCGTTATAAGGTACAAGAAAATAAGTGCAGATGTTTCTTGGCGAATTCTCTTATTGGCTTGCGTACCACAATTTGTTCTAATACACTCATGTATGACTTTGGTGTACATTTTAATGATAGCAATTTGAGTGTTTTTGATGTTGCTCGGGTAAGACGGATTTTTTCAAAAAGCGGTTGATATTATTGCGGAAAAGCGTACACTACTTGCGTAAGGAAAATAAGGGAAAGGATAAATCTTGATATACAAGAAAGGTATGGTAAATACATGGCAGAAAAAGTAAATCTTGATGCACTCATTCCAAGAGAAGATCTTGAAGCAACTACATATGTACAACGTGGAAGAAAAAAGGATACAGTATCTATTTCAGACCTTTTATCTGATAGTTTTTTCTTACTAAATATTTATAAGCCCGATTTTCAAAGAGAAACCACTGAATGGGACTACGAAAAAATAGGTAGCTTTGTAGACAGTTTTATAGGTTATGAACTTATTCCAGCTATTATTTTATGGCAAAGTTCAGGTGGAAATGTATTTGTTATAGATGGTGCTCACCGCTTAAGCTCATTAATTGCATGGTTGAATGATGATTATGGCGATGGCATAATTTCTCGCAAGTTTTATGATGGTAATATTCCAGAGGAACAATTGCTGATAGCTAATAAAACACGTAAATATATCCAAAAGAATATAGGGTCTTATCAGCAGTATAAAAATGCCTTGACAAACCCGGATATATATGATCAAAGCGTGGTAATGAAGGCAAGATTGTTAAGCAATGCAGCTATTCAACTTCAATGGGTTGAGGGCGATGTTTCCTCAGCAGAAAGATCGTTTTTTAATATTAATCAAAAAGCGGCTCCAATCAATCCAACAGAAATTGATTTGATAAAATCCAGAAAAAAGGCTAATTGTATTTCAGCAAGAGCAATTATGAGAATGGGCATGGGACATAAGTATTGGGTAAATTTTGAAGAGAGAGTACAGACACAAATTGAAGAATTATCTAAAGAAGTATTTGAACTAATGTTTATGCCAAAATTGTCTACTCCTATAAAAACTTTAGATGTTCCAATGTGTGGTAAGCATAATTCAAATTCGCTGACGTTAATATATGAATTTGTGAATATTTGTAATTCAGAACGCAATTTTTCTGATATTGATGTAACAGGTGACGAAACAATAGCGTGTTTAAAAAATGTTAGAAAAATTGCAAGGCTAATAAACAGCAATCATCCTTCATCTTTAGGCTTACATCCGTTAGCATATTTTTATGCTCGAAATGGTGCATTTAGAGTATCTGCATTTTATGCTTTTGCAGCATTTGTGATTGACATAGAAAAGAACAAAAAGAAAAATCTCTTTATAAAGCACCGTAAGAATTTTGAAAAAATATATTATGCGAATAGTTCTTTGGTTCAGGTGATTGTTAGAAAAAGTCGTTCTGCATTGGCTGGAATGAGAAATGTATCTACTTTTTTCTATGAAATTCTAACCCTTTTGGAATCTGGTATTCAAGCAGATGCAGTTATAAATGAGATAAGAAAAAAATCTGAATTTGCATATTTACCAGAAATTAACCATGAGTGGACATTGTTTGAGGAGATACCTGCTGATTTCTCTAATAATCAAAAAAGTGAAATATTTATTACAGAAGCACTTTCAAAAGCACCTTGTTGTAAGATTTGCGGTGGGTTACTACATAGAAATGCAATAAGTGTTGATCATATAGAAAGAAAACAAGATGGCGGAAAGGCAACAATAGAGAATGCACAGCTTACGCACCCTTATTGTAATACCGGAGTTAAAAACTGAGTGTTAATCAACATGAGCTAAGAAATGGAAGAGAGGAAAACAATTGATTTCCAGGTATCGGAATTGTTAGAAATGGCAGTTCCAATACCTGGATTTTTTGCAGTTTAACTTTATTGAAGAACTGAGTCAAATTGAAATAGGAATAAAATCAGGGAAATACCCATAGTTGCAAGGGAACATCGCAACACCGAAATTGATACAATGGAAAACCGCAGAAATGCGTGGAAATAAGCCTTTCCATGGATTCTGCGGTTTTATTTTTTGGCTTTTTAGGTCTTTTTTCCGTTTCGGAAGCTGCTTCGCCCTTCAAATTTGCACCTCCTTTTAACGATAGCAGGCAATCGTTAAAAGGTATGAATATCATATGGGCAGTTTGGTAAAAATCCTATACTTTTCGGAAAAGAGTGTATGGGAGAATTGATAAAAAAATAATAGGCCGGGCGGTATTGTGCCGTCTAGCATTGCTGGGGTTGCGTTGGTAAGTATAACTATTTTAGTGACTATTAAAATGAATGGTCGAAAAAGTAAAAATGTAAAAATCTATAATTCAAATAAAAAATGAATTTGAACTATTGACAATAAAAACAGACTGTGATAATCTATAGTCGGTTGGACGAAACGGAGGAATAAATATGAATGAAGAAATTAAAGTTCATCCGATTCAATCTTTTAAAGATTATGGTTTGGCAAAACGGAATTTTGAGGAACTGACAAAAAAAATCAGTTCGTTACAGTTGGATTTAGAATTGGATGATGAAGAAACACCTAAACTGGAGAGCGGAATTGTGGAACTGAACCAAAAGTTAGAGGAGCAGAAGAAACATATTACTAAGTTTATAGATGCGCAGGAAAACTACGATTCTAAGTTTTTAAGCAGTAATTTGGATTATTTGCTAAAGATGCATGGTTTGCGTATTTCTGATCTTGAAGAACTGTTAGGCGTGAGTGCAGGGTATGTTTCCAGGACTGTTAATCCAGATTCCAAGAAAAGATTGTCTGTGGATATTGTTTGGAAAATATCAGTGATTTTTCAAGTTAATGTCGATGATCTATTAAACATTGATTTTCAGGTTCCTACCCAATCTTTGTGTGATGTAATTGCCTTTTTTAAGAAATTGAAACAGGAGACTGATGAAGCAACAATCCATTGGAACAATCAAGGTAATAAAAAAGAAAATCACGTAGGAATTTTTTTCAAGGAATTGGAGGAAGGCGGACTGGATGGGACAAAGCGGTATCAGTACGCTCCAGATGGGTATGCAAATGAAACAAAGGCAGTGGAACTTACGGATGATATTTTTTCCACAGAAACCAGTATAGGCGAACTTTATCTTTTACCACTTGAAAATCAATTTGGTGAAAAGGGATATGAACTGTATCGTTATACAGGTGAAGAGGGTTATAGTCGAAATTATGATTCAACAGACTTAGATTTAATCTGTTCAACCTTTGATGATAAAAGCAATACATTGAAAGGAAAATGTGATGAACTTTTTAAATCTGTCAAGTTACACGAATCAGATTTTGTAATATCTGAAACGGCGAAAAGTTTGATTGATAGATATTTGAATCCTAAAAAGAATAATGCATCAGATGGTTTTATGAACATACCAGATAGCATTGAAGAAGGATTGCCATTTAATTGAGGGAGGTGTTATGAATGGAGGGAATAAAAACCAAAGGGGTAATTAAATGCCCTTGCTGTAGAAAGGGGAAGATCGTTGCATATGAAGATGCCGCAGGGAAATCCTCTATTGAATGTGGCAAATGTCATGCCTTTTTACTGGTAGATTATGATAAAATGACTGCGGAACCAACATTGCGGGAAAAAGAAGTATACAAAATGGTTGTAAATGTATAAGGGAGTGTTTGCTGACTGAGCAGCAGGGCGTCATAGGGCAGCTACTAATAGCCAGAGCAGATTATTGGGACAGAGCATAGACTCTGACAGATAATTTGCTCTGGCTATTTTATATGCGTAAACAGAGCATGGAACAAGTCATGTAGGTGATTTTCAAATTATTGTGAGAAAGGATGGGATGGATATGGCAAACTACATTATTCAATTATTTGGAGGTTTTGATAAATTTCTTTCTGCACTGATTATATTTATGGTGATAAATTACATAGCAGAAATACTTCTTGTAGTAGTGGGAGAGGAGAAATGTTCCAATGTATTTCTACTGAAAAATATATTCAAGAAAGCCGCGGTATTTATTCTTGTGATTGTTTCCAACGTAATAGGTACAATCATTGAAAGTAGCTGTGCAATCCGAACGACAGTTATTTTGTTTTATATTTCAAATGAAGGACTTGCCATATTAAAGAATATAAACCAGCTTGGAGTGCCGCTCCCTCAAATATTAGTAGAAATGCTAAATCGGATAGGGGATAGGAAATAACATTATTTTGATATGAAAAAATTTCATGGAGCAGGGGTGTTTCTCTTTGATACAGAAAAAAGTATATTTATGATAAAAAGAACTTTTCAATTTGGGTCGTTTTATACTTTTTATTACCGGAAAATAGTCGTTTCGTGCCATCTGGTAAAAAGGCAGGGATTTTCTGTGCCAGCGTATTCATAAGTTCGTATTATTAACACGTTCAATCTCATTACTGTAAAACTCAATTTTTTCATCCAGTTTTATCTTATGCTCCTGCAGCCGCGCAATCTGCTCATTAAGTGCCTGTCGGTGCTGCACCAGCATTTCCATCCTTTCAGAAAGGGTGGAATCACCCGCTGCCCGGAGTTCGGCATAGTGTTTGATTTCCTTGATAGGCATCCCCGTATCTTTCAGACGTTTGATGAATTCAATCCATGTAAGGTCTTTATCAGAATAACAGCGGCGGTTGCAGGAATTGCGCTCCGGGGCAATCAGCCCTTCCTGCTCATAATAGCGGAGGGTATGGATGCCCAGCCCCGTCAGCTTTGAAAATTCCCCGATAGAATATTCCATAAAAAATCACTCCAATCCTCTTGACATAGAGTTCACTCTACATTGTATGCTTGGATTGTACCAAATCGGAGGAGAATTATCAAATGGTTCAGGAAAAAGGGAAATATACGGTCATCACCGGGGCAAGCTCAGGCATTGGGTATGAAACGGCAAAGGCATTTGCAGGGCGGGGAAAAAATCTGGTCATAGTAGCAAGGCGCAAGGATAATCTGGAGATGCTGAAAAAGGAGATATTGGAAGAGCGCCCGGACGTGGATGTTGTTATCCGAAGTACGGATTTATCCGTGTCGGAAAACGTGTACCAGCTTTATGAGGGCTTGAGGGACTATGAGATTGAGACATGGGTGAATAATGCGGGTTTTGGAAATTATGGCAGCGTAGCAGATCAGGACTTGGGGAAAATTGGGGCAATGCTGCATCTGAATATTGAGGCGCTGACAATACTGTCCTCCCTGTTTGTCCATGACTATAAGGATGTAGATGGAACACAGCTTATCAATGTATCTTCATGCGGAGGCTATACCATTGTGCCTACGGCTGTAACATACTGTGCGGCAAAGTTTTATGTCAGCACATTTACGGAGGGATTGGCATGGGAACTGAAAGAGACAGGGGCTAAAATGAAGGCAAAGGTGCTGGCACCCGCGGCGACAAAGACAGAATTCGGAATGGTAGCAAACAATGTCAGTGAATACGATTATGACAAGTCTTTCGGAACATACCATACGGGCAAACAGATGGCTGGTTTCCTGCTTGAATTGTATGACAGTGAAAAAGTGGTGGGGCTGGTAGACAGGGAGAGTTTCAGTTTCCGGCTGGCAGACCCGCTGTTTCCCTATGCGGGAAACTCATCACATAATCAGCAGCATATGTGAGTGATACCGTGGTGTTTTGATCTTGGCTTCTGTGTAGATGGCATTTTCAGAGAATACTTTTATTGCTTTTGATATTCCTGATAAGCCTTTCCCCATTCACACAGCCCGCCTAAGACTGGTTTCAGGGTATTGCCTATTTCGCTTAATGAATATTCAACCCTCGGAGGGACTTCGGGGAAAACAGTTCGAAGGATGATTCCCTGTTCCTCCAGTTCCCGGAGCTGTTCCGTCAGTGTCTTGGTGGTGATGCTGCCCAGGAGCCGCTGTAGCTCATTGAAACGGATTGTGCCTTTGGAGAGATGCCATAATATTTTCAGTTTCCATTTTCCGCTAAGGATATTCAGCCCAAGTTCAACCGGGCATTGTTTATCCACTGCCTGCACTTTTGCCATTATGTATTGCCCCTTTCCACGCACGGTTTCAAAAAGGAAACCTTATTTCAAAAAAGTGCGTACTTGATTTTAGCTTTCCTTAATGCTAACGTCAATATACCAAAATTGTCAAGGAGGTTCTGAAAATGGTGATAGACAGCCACGAACATATCATGTTCCCCATAAAAATGCAGTTGGATAAAATGGATGCGGCGGGAGTGGATAAGACGGTATTATCCTGTATTTAATTCCAATTTGATTTCTGTCGGATAACAATTGATTATCCGTCGTTTTTTAGTGGGCAATTCCAAATTAGCGGAATTGCCCATAACCTTTATAAATCAAAATCCTTTCGCGGGTGTTTCGTAGCAAGAATGTTTCGTTGTTTTGCAACTGTAACGTGTGTATATATTTCAGTAATGTTGATAGAACTGTGTCCCAACATCTCTTGGATATAACGAATATCAACATCTGCTTCTAAAAGGCTTGTTGCAAATGTATGGCGAAACATATGCGGTGTGATATGTTGTTGAATGGATGCCAGAGAGGTATATTTGTTAATCATTCTTCGTATTGATTGGTCAGACAGTGCTTTCCCTGATTGATTTACGAAAAAGTTAGTGCAGGATTGTCTTTCGGAACAAAAATTATCATTATATTCTGCTAGAATTTTGATTACAGATTCATTACCGATTTGTGTTCGGCGTTCTTTGCTGCCTTTTCCATATATAAGGATGGTTCCGTCATATAAATTTAGATCACTTACTTTTAAGGAACAGAGCTCGGATATTCTCATCCCGGTTGAAAATAGTAATTCCGCAACGGCAATGTCTCTTAGGGCATTTCTTCTCTGGTAAGGAGTTCTGGCATCTTTGCACTGTTTGTATATTGTGTACAAAAATGTTTCAACGATATGCAGAGGGATAGTTTTGGGGAGTTTCATAGGCTCGCGAAAATGTATCAATATTTTGTTGAATGAATTATTGTTAATGATTTTCTTGTAGTCCAAGTAGTGGAACAAGGCTTTTACCGATGCTATTTTGCGTTTTACGGTCTTCGGTTTGTATTGCTTATATAGTTGGGCAATATACTGTTCCAATATATCAGAAGTAATTTCCGCAATATTGATATTGGAAATTTGTTCAGAAAACTGCCGTAGATCAATCCGGTATGCTTTCAGCGTTTTTGCATCAAGACATTTTTGCGATTTACAATATTCCTAATAGTTTCTAATGTGCGCTTTTGTACTGTTCATAGTTTAAAATCTCCTTTTGTATTTCTAAGTATCGTATATTAATTCTAGTTCTTGTGTCAGTTCATTGGCAATTATTGTATAGAATTTGAGATAGGTTGTTTCTAAAATAACAATTTTCAAGGTGGCACATATCAACTATAAATAGTGTATTTCTGCACTTTGAAAACAGTTTCTTTTTAGTTATGATAGTTGCAGGCTTGAGAAAGCCGCAATAATTTAATAGGACACGCATACACCTGATTATATTTTCGCTTTTTATCTGTCTGCATTTATGCAGGGATAAAGGGGTGGCAGAATCCCATTTCGTGCGAAGAGTTGCCTGCAATGGAAAATATTGTTGCCCATGAAGGTAAAGAGCAGAGGATTGTGCCTACTGGCATGGCAGTCAGAGATAATGAGATAAAACAGCACCGGAATTTCAGCGAGAAGCATTTTCCGGGAGTGGCTACCTGTGGATTTCGTCTGGATGGGCATGATGAAACGTAGTGAGGGATCAGCCGTCCCAGTGTATGTTACCCGGTTCGGGGATTGGCGAGAGCATATATAATATTTTTGGATGAAGCAGAAGGGTAATGTGGTGGAAACACCACGTTGTCCTCTGATACAGGCAAGCCTTGCAGTTATTATGTGATAGAAAAAAGAGGTTTTCCTGTATGAGAGAATAACGTAAAGGAAGATACAAAACGAATCAGTCTTACAGCAATTTCCTTGATGAATGAAGTATCAGCAATAGTTCGGCAGGAAGGTGATGGTATGGTTCAGAAGTGTTATCAAGTGCGTTAAGTTTAGGTAGTGTTTCTGCTACAGAAAAAATTTTTTAGATTTTACTTGACAAAAGCAGAGCTCTGCGGGCTGACTTTGCGGGATATTGACCTGGAAAACAAAATCCTCAACATTGACCACCAGCTCCAGCGGACTGCGAACATGAAGCTGGTAATTAAATCCACAAAGACAAATGCGGGAACGAGGAAACTGCCCATGACTGAGGATGTTGCCGAATGCTTCCGGGGCATCATTGAGGACAGGGAAGTGCTAAGGAATGAGAAGATTATAGGCGGATACACGGGATTCCTGTTTTTGGATAAGAATGGGAACCCGGAAGTGGCAATGCACTGGGAGTATCGTTTCAATCATATGGTCAAACGGTACAATGAGATTTACCGGGTGCAGATGCCGAACATCCCGCCCCATGTCTGCCGCCATACCTACTGCAGCAACATGGCAAAGTCGGGCATGAACCCAAAGACGCTCCAGTATTTGATGGGGCATAGCGATATCGGGGTGACGCTGAATACATACACGCACCTCGGACTGGAGGATGCTGCGGATGAACTGAAGCGGATGGAGGATTTGGAGATAGCGAGGAAGGAATTGGAAAAGACGAAGGATGAAAAGCCTGTATCGCAGAAAATGTTTCGGGCAATTTGATATGGGATGGTAAGGCGCTCCGCTTCGGCGGGGCGTAATTTTGTGTGTGGAAATATGAAGGGATTTGTGCTATTATAGTATTCGATATTTTATGCAGATTAAAAAGTAATGGAGAAATATTAGGAGGTATTTAGTGAGCAGGAAACTTTTTAGATATATTGGTTTTGAAGATTTTATTAATCTCACCATAAACAATAAAGATAGATTTGTACGTCCATCTTCTTGGGATGACAAATATGAAGGGTATTTGTTTTCACATATGGAAACCCCTGAAGATGTTCGGCAAATAGTGAGTGAAATGTATCATAAGTTGTGTCCAAGGAATTACTATGCAATTCCGGACAATTATTTCCGAATGTGGCACAGCAAATGGTTTACATATGCTCAATGCTGGTCAAAACATCCAGAAACAGATGCTATGTGGAGATGTTATTCATATGGAAACAGAGCGATCAGAATACGGACAAAGGACGATAAATTGTTGTCTCATACTAAAAAGGTTTTTTCGGAGGAAGAACAATTTAGTGTGTACCTCGAAAAAGTTAATTATGATTTAAATAAGAAATCTATTTTGGAGCAGCAAATTAGTCAGATGAAGGATAGTTTGTTAGCACATGAAACATATTTCCACAAAAGACCTGCGTTTAGACATGAAGGAGAATACCGCCTGTTAATTGCGGATAACAGTTTATATAGTGCGGAGGGGCTATCCAGTTTTGGCGTGAAATTTAAAATTGAGGAGCAAGTAAAAGGTAAAACCGATGAGGAAATCATTGATTATTTAACTGAGAGAATTTGTGCGCAAAGAGCAGATTGGGATAGGATTGGTGATAATAATGTTAGAATAGAGGATGCAGGAGATATATCTGAATTTTTAGAAGGTGTCATGGTGCATCCAGTAGCTCCCAAATGGTATGTAGATATTATTGAAGAAATATGTAAATCAAAAAAAATTAAATTTGATGGGCAATCGGAAATTTACAAATTAAAATAAAGTAAGTTTGGAAAACAATCGTAGTAAGCTTGCTCAATTTCTACTACGTTTTTACTACGATTGACGGCTTCAACTTGCTACATTTTGCCCCGTTTTGCTTATTCTGTGATTTTTTTAACAATTTTCTTTGGAAAAATAAACCACGCAAAACGTGCCAAAACACGGCAAATCATCGCATTTTAGGAGGAATTTTTATTATGATTAAAATACTTTTCGTCTGCCACGGCAACATCTGCCGCAGCACCATGTGCGAGAGTTATTTCACCCATTTCGTCAACCAGAAGGGGCTTTCCGGCTTATTCACCATCGCCTCCGCCGCGACCAGCCGCGAAGAAATCGGCAATCCGCCGCACCACGGTACAGTGCGCAAGCTGCGCGAGGAGGGGATTCCCCTTGTGCCGCAC
The DNA here is from genome assembly GCA_947053345.1 of uncultured Lachnospiraceae bacterium. Classification (GTDB taxonomy): domain Bacteria; phylum Bacillota; class Clostridia; order Lachnospirales; family Lachnospiraceae; genus RGIG4057. The sequence goes on along the minus strand of CAMRSM010000024.1, from coordinate 54,137 downwards.
CGTGCCGTGCAGATGACGGCGGCGGATTATGGGAAATACGATTATCTGATCGGGATGGACAGCGCAAACATCCGGAACATGCAGCGCATCGCAGGGGGTGACCCACAGGGCAAGATCCGCAAACTTCTCTCCTTTGCCGGAGCAGACCGCGATGTTGCCGACCCGTGGTACACAGGTGATTTTGAGGCGACCTACCGGGATACCGTGGCAGGCTGTACCGCTTTTTTGGAATATTTGGAGGAACAGGGTCAGATTTAACGCATAAACGAATGAAAGCCAACGGTAGACAGGAATAAAACCAACTTTAGCAGGGAAAAATCATAACAAACCATAAACTTTCGAAAACAATTCTAAATTGTTAGCACTCCCTGTTGACGAGTGCTAATTCATGTGTTATAGTACATACAGAACAAGGAGAACAGCAGACATCCGGACGGTATTCTGCAGATATCTCCAGATGGGTTCTGTATCACAAAATAATCTTACATCCGATACGGATGCATAAAATGGAAAGGAAGGATGACCTATGATGACACCTGCTTTGTTTAGAGAAAATTTATTGGATGATTTCTTTGGATTTCCATTCCGGAGAAATTATGTCTCACCGTTTTTCGGGGAGGGTGAGAAACATACCGGAAACTTTATGCAGACAGATGTGAAGGAACATGACGGGGGTTACACCGTGACGATGAATCTGCCGGGTTTCAAAAAGGAGGATGTAAAGGGCGAGCTAAAAGATGGTTACTTGACGATTACCGCCGCTACGAACACGGAGGAGAATGAGAAGGATGACAAGGGAAGATTCATCCGCAGGGAGCGCTACAGCGGAACCTGCAGCCGGAGCTTCTATGTGGGCGATGATGTGACGCAGGAGGAGATCCGTGCGAAATTCGAGGACGGCGTGCTTCACTTGGAAATTCCGAAAAAGGAGGCAAAGCCGGTCGAGGAGAAATCCCGTTTTATCTCAATTGAGGGCTAGTCTGTGCCTGGAATTTGATTCCTGCCATCAGCGCGGTCTGCGCTTAGTATTTGGCAGGGAAGAGTGATACCCCTCCGGACAGGGAAACCTGCATCCGGAGGGGATTTTTTTCCCGGAACTTAGCATCATTTAACATTTTTCATGTGGGGAGAGCATAGTTGCAAATGGAACGGTTTGAAGCTGTTTGTTCCCTGTGCTTTCTTCTGCCTTATTCCACGACCAGCTCCCGCACCGCGACCCGCTTGATCCTGTGCGCCGCTGCATATGCGAACGTGAAAAAGCATACGCCCATAAGCAGTACGGGGATCAGAACCGTAAGAAATGTAAACTCCAGCTCGACTTTGGAGAATCCAACCATGCCCAGGATTCCACCGATCAGGCGCGGGGAGAGGGCAGAAGAAAGTACCATGCCGAGTGCAGAGCCGGGCAGGGAGATCACAAAAAAGCGCAGGGCAAACGACAGCCTTAACCCGGCAACCGAAAAGCCCACTGCCCGCAAAATACCGATGTCCGTCCGTTCCATCGAAAAGCTCTTGGAGCAGACCATCTCAACTACGATCAGGGCGAACAGGACGGAGAAGATGTAGATTACTGCCCTGAGGGAAGTGATAACCGAGTCGATCATGCCGTCATTCATGATGCTGGCATCGAAATCAAAAAGTTTTGCCTCGATCCGGTCACCGAATTTCCGGTTCAGTGCTTCCACAATCTCCCCGCTTTGCTCCGGCTTTAAAAGACAAAATTCAATATAGGTGATATGTTCCACACCGAGTTTTTTTGCGCCGTCAAGGGACAGGGCAAAGGTCATGCCGCTGTCGTAGGCGCACTGGTAGATACCGGAAATCATAAATTCTGCTTCCAATTCATCTTTGCTGACGGTGACGGTATCCCCTACGCCAATCTCCAGTATTTCTGCAACCATTTCCGTGATCAGAATCTCGTTATCATACATCGGAGCCCTGCCTTTTTGGATGCCATTGATATATTCTGGATATTTGTGGCATTCACAGCGGAGATTTTCTCCGTTGACCGACATATAGCCCATGTGGGTATAATATTTTTTGCGGATCGGCGAATGGTCTGTCACAAGAGCCTCGATTTCTTTTTCCGTGGCATCGTCAAGGGGAGTCAGGCATCGGATTTCAATCTCGCTGATTCTGGTTCCCATCGCCTCAAGCGCAGCCTTCGAGTTGAACAGATCCCCGATCAGGTTGATTGAAAACATAAAAAAGGTCAGGATGGCTACGATAAAAACCGTGCCGAGATACCGCTTTTTCCCGGAGACAAGCTGCCGGAGGGCAAGAAGGAAAAACAGTCCACGGCGGCGGATGGGGAGCAGCAGGCGGCTGTCAAAATAAATTTCCGGCTTTCCTCCGGATATTGCCCGGATGGGGGATATTTTCCCGACCTTTTGTGTCTGGATGCCGACCATTACGGCTGAAACAAGAAGGATGGCGAGCAGAACCAGAAAAAGCTTACCGCAGGAAAGACCTCCATTTGGCAGGATGGCAGTATTCTGCATCATCTGCCGCCCTAAAAACAGGGAGAGCGGGAGGGCGAGCAGGCTGCCTGCCAAACCTCCGGCAAGCTCGCAGAGGAGATAGCCCGCAAGAAGGATGCGCCGTATTTTCCGGTTTGAAAAGCCCTGCGACTTTAAGATCCCAAGGTTTACATAATCAAGCTCCACTTCCGTTAAAATGCTGTGCCCCATCACGATCAGGACAATAACAAAGAGCAGCCCGACAAACAGGAGCAGCACGCAGGAGATGACCTGCCAGAGGATCATGGTGTAGCGGATGGTATCGGCCTTGGTTAGTGCACCCATCGCATTGGCAATAATTTTTGTTTCGAGGTTGAGCTGGCGGGAGAATTTTGCCGCAGAAAGCGGACACTCCGCTGCCTTATATATCATGGCAATGGTTATGTCCACAAAAATATTTTCCTTTGAGCATTCATCCAGGATGGTGTACAGGGCTTGTCCGCTGATAAAAACCTGTTTCCACCCTATGTTGGCAGCGCCTTGGGCCGGTTCTTGGACAAAGCCTGCAATCCGGAAATCAAAGGCTTTTCCATAAAAGAAAAATTGTATTGTATCACCGGGTTCGCATTCTAACTTTGCCTTCATGCCGAGAGGCAGGTAAACTTCCCACTCCTTCAGAGGCGGGATTGTTTCTGTGAATCCGTCTGCTCTGCTGTTGTACAGTAGGATTCCGTCCCGGAGTTTTGTCAGGAAAATTCCGTTGGCATATACTTTTTCACCGCATTTTGCACTGTCCGCGTAAGCGGCATCCAGATAGCGGACCCGCTCTACAAGCTTATTTCCTTCTAACTCGGAGCGCAATGTATCCGTCAGCACTTCGGAGGACATAAAGACTGCGACATCCCCGGAATCTGAATGTTCCAGTGCCGCGTCAAGAGCTCTTTCAGAATTTTCCATCACACTTAAGATCGCGCCCGCCGAGCAGGCAATCAGGACGGTTAAGAGCATGATGCCAAGATAAGTGCCCTGTCTGCGGCGCAGGTTTGCTTTTATCAATATCAGGATTTCCATTTTTCCACCTCACCATTCCATAGACGTAAGCCATGCGTTTACTTGGGTTTCCCGGCTTTTTTCCCCTTCGGGCAGATAGGGGGAGAGGGTGAGCTCGCCGATAATCTTCCCGTCGGAAAGATACAGAAGCCTTGTTGCGCGCAGGGCAACGCGGATGTCGTGGGTTACGGTCAGGATGCTTTGTCCCTCCCGGTTCAGCCCGGTCAAAAGGTTTAGTACCTCCGTTGTGTTTTTGCGGTTCAGCGCGCCCGTTGGCTCGTCGGCAAAGAGGAGCTTCGGTTCGTTGATCACCGCCCTTGCGATGGCGCACCGCTGTGCCTCTCCGCCCGAAACCTGCGCAGGGAGGTGTGTTTTGACTGCAGAGAGGTTCATCTGCCTAAGAAGCGCTTCCGCGCGTTTCTGCACATCGGCAGCGGAGTGTGTTTTGTCCAGATAGCCCGGGACGGCTACATTTTCAAACAGTGTCAGGTTGCTGACCAGATGGATCTGCTGGAAGATAAAGCCGAAATCCGAGTGCCGCAGCACACAGAGTGCATCCTCCTTCATTTTTACAAGGTCGTTGCCGGCATAGAGTACTTCGCCCGCACTTGCCCGGTCCATGCCGGAGAGTGCGTAGAGCAGTGTGGACTTGCCCGAACCGGACGATCCCATGATTACGGTGAAATCGCCCTCATACAGATCAAGATCAACATGGGACAGGATGTGGAGCTGGCCGCCGTTGTGGGCGAAGCTTTTGCATAGCCCTTTTGCGGATAGAATTGCATTTTTCATAAAATCTCCTTTCGGTTTGCGGTATGTATAAGAGTATTTTAGCAGGGAAGATGTTAAGGAGTCCTTAAGGAAGCCCCATAATAGCAAAAGTGTTAAAAATATAGCAGTGTTGTCCTTATTATAGTACACTTGTCCTTATTTGTCATTCAGCGGTCGGGCGTTTTTCATCTGTTTCTGCAGGAGCGTTTCGGCCTGCGGAAGGAAGTAGATAGTATATACTACCCCAACATTATTTAAAGAATGCCATTGACAAAAAGACATACGGCTCATATAATTAAACTGTTAGTTTAATTATTGGGAGGGGGACACATGGGACGAAGAAAAAAAGAACCCAGAAGCGTACACCGGCAAAACATCGCGGCTGCGGCATCCATATTGTTTATGGAAAAAGGAATTTCTGCAGTATCTATGGATGATATAGCAAAAGCCGCCGGTTACAGCAAAGCAACATTATATGTGTATTTTGAAAGCAAAGAGGAGATTGTCAGTATTCTCGTATTGAACAGCATGAAAAAACTTTACGGCTACATATCGTCTGCGCTGGTACATCAAGAGACCACAAAGGAACGCTATGGATTTATCTGCCGCGGATTGGTGCAGTACCAGGAAGAATTTCCTTTTTATTTCCGGATGGTATTGGATAAAATCAACATTGATTATGAGGACTACGACAGTCTGCCGGAAGAAAAGGAAACCTATCAGATTGGGGAAGAAATAAACGAAAAGATAAAGCAGTTCTTGATATCCGGTATGGAAAAAGGAGATTTACGCAGCGATTTGGAAATTATGCCTGCCATATTTAACTTTTGGGGTATGCTTTCCGGAATCATCCAGCTTGCCGCAAACAAAGAAGAATACATTGAAAAGTCAATGGGATTATCGAAAAATGAGTTTTTGGAGTATGGATTTTCTATGTTATACCATTCGATTACAACGGGGAAGGAGTGAATTATGAATAGAAAAAGTGTCTTTGCCATAGCAATTTCCTTATTCCTGATCGTTTTGATTTTTACTGCGGGTTATCTAAAAAGTGTAGCGGACTATAAAAGGGCAGTAAAAGAAACAACTTTTGACGGAATAGAGATTTCCGATGTTCCTGACGGAGTTTATGTCGGAGAATATGACGTGGATTTTATTTATGCAAAAGTGGAAGTAACAGTCCGGGGCGGGGTTATCGCGGATATTGATATTCTGGAGCATAAAAACGGGCGCGGAAAATCGGCGGAAATTATTGTGGAAAAAATCATAGAGGAACAGAAAATCAATGTCGACGCAGTATCCGGCGCAACAAATTCAAGCATTGTCATAAAGAAAGCTGTTGAAAATGCACTCAATGGAGGAAAGTAAAAAATAAACGGAAAACGGGCTTCCGGCTGAGAAAGTTATGGTGTACCCGCAGACATTATGAAGGAGGATCATAAGAAGCGGCGGACAGGGGATGGAAGTTCCACATCCCCCGCAGCGTTCACTGCCGGCCGTCCTTCATTGTAGTGATGTTAGGGCAGGCATAAGAGGAGAAAGAAGTGTTTCCTGCAACCGCCTGCAACACCACGGTTATCTCCAAGCCGTCCGCGTGGTTTTGTGCCACTACCCGCCCGCCCATCTGTTCCGAAATATATTTTACAATATAAAGCCCCAGACCCGCGCCCGGCTCGCTGCCCCGGTTTTTCCCGCGGTAAAACTGTTCGAAGATAAACGGCATATCCTCGTCGGGGATTCCGGCTCCATAGTCGCGGAAGGAAAGTTCTGCTTCCTGTCCTTTAAGGCGCAGGGAGATGTCGATCTTTGTCTTCGCATATTTTTTTGCGTTGTTGATCAAATTCTCTGCCACCTGCATGAGCCGGTTTTGGTCGGCAAGCACATATACAGGGCGGGGCGGCATTGCAAGGTGCACGCTGTCGTCCCCGGCGGCGATCTGGGCAATATTTTCCGAAAGCAGTGCGCACAGGTCGGTTCTCTCCGGTGAAATTTTCAGTTTGTCAAGGTCGGTCAGGGAATGAAGGAACAGATCGTTCGTCAGGCGCGATACCTCGTCGCATTTTTTCATGATCATGCCGAGGTATCGGGCGCGCTGTTCGGGGGATGTGGCAAGATTTGCTTCCAACCCCTCCGCGTAGGCGCGGAGGGAGGCAATCGGAGTCTTGATATCGTGCGAGAGGGTGGCAATGACAGTTTTGTGGTTTTCAGAGGCTTCCCGCTCGCAGGCGCGTGCCCGTGTGACCTCGCGGCGCATGCTGTCGAAAGCCCAGGTGAATGCGCCGAAGTAGTTGGAGCGCTCGTAGTGAAGCGGGAGGTCAAAATTGCCGTTTGCGATTGCACCCGCGAACTGCTCCAATTTCCGGAACGGACAGAGAATACAAAAATATACATAAACGAGCAGTGCGCAAAAACAAAGGATGCTGACCGCGCATAGGATCAGGAAGCGCAGGTCTTTTTCGGCAGGCTGTAAGCTGCGCAGATTTTCCTGCAAGGAAGAGATTTTTTGTGTCATTTGAGGAAGTTCCCCGGATTTTGCGAGCTGTTCGATCTCGTTGAGTGTCACCAGTTGCTCCGCCGTCCGGTCTTTCATGGAATGATTCCCGCCGGAAAAATACAAAAAAAACGATGCGGAAAGCAGAAAGGCGGAGAGCAGTAACGCAATATGGAATAACCGTTTGTTCATTGTTTCCTCCTATTCTGCCGCTTCGCGGCGCAGGTTCGGTGCGGGAATGTTTTGTTCCCTTTTATTCTTCCACGGACAGCATATATCCGACTTTATAGACCGTCTTGATAAATACCGGGTCTGCGGGATGATCCTCCAGTTTTTCGCGCAGCCAGCGGATGTGGACGGTCAGGGTGGATGGTTCGATGAGGCAGAAGGCTCCCCAGACACCGCTTAAAAGCTCCTCTTTTTTGATGGCGGTATTTTTATGTCTGCACAGGTAAGCAAGCAGGTCAAATTCCCGCAGGGACAGGGAGACCGGCATATTGTCCCTAGTCACAGTGCGAGACGTGAGATTGACCGTGATGCTGCCAAAGGAAAATTTTTCTTCCTTCGTGGAAAACCCGTAAGTCCGGCGGATCAGTGCGTTCACCCGCACCAGCAATTCTTTCATCGAGTAGGGCTTTGGCAGGTAGTCATCCCCGCCGGTCTCAAAGCCGGCGATCCGGTCGGTCTCGCTTGTCCGGGCGCTTGCGAAGATGACCGGGACGGTGGAGACGCGGCGCAGTTCCTCACAGACGGAAAATCCGGTTGCGTCGGGGAGGTTAATGTCCAGGAGCAGCAGATGGTATGTATGCCCGGAAAGCAGGGAAAATGCTTCCGACGCGCTTGCGGCACAGGTAACACCATATCCGTAGTCGGTGAGCATATCGGACAGGATAGCAGAAAAATCGGTGTCGTCGTCAATAATCAAAAGTTGTTTTTTGTCCATGATGTCCTTTCTGCGATATCAGTGCGGAAAATCTATTTGGAATAAAAATACACGGGATCGGGAGCCAGCCGCTTCGCCCATGTAAAATCCGGCAGGGAACTGCTTTAGGGCATGCTTCTTAGAATCCGGCGGCGGTACTGCATTGGTGTACAGCCTGTCACGGATTTAAACTGGCGGTAAAAGTGAACTTCACTATGGTAACCACATATGGAGTAGATATGCTCTGCTGTGAGGTCGGTACTATCCAAAAGTTCCATTGCGTGCGCGACACGCAGGCGGATGCAGTCCTTTTGGAAGGGGATGCCGAACAATCTGCGGTAAATATGCTGGAAATAAGATTCGCTGATGCCAAGCCCCGCGGCACATCGGGCGGCATCGTGCCCTTGTTCCGGGGAATTTTTAAGGTTCAGGCGTATCATGCGCAGCTGTTCCTGATAGGGAACGACGGGGAGTGCAGCCTGCGGGTGGGAATAGTCAAAATTTAAATGGTTGAACAGAACGCGGAACAAAGCGTCGGTGTTTTCGGCAAGAAGAGCCGGCGGGGAATAGGACTTTTCCCACAATAGCTGGCGGAGCAGGGAGGAATAAATGCCGGTATCGTGCGTCAAAAAAAGTTGGTTCATGGGCGGGAATTTGGGATGTTCCGTGCGGGCTTTTGCTCCGTCTGCGCCGGTATCCGGTGAATATTCAAAGTGCAGCCAGTCGTCCATATATTCGCTGTCAGGGCTGCGGTAATAATACGGTGTCTTCGGGCAAATTAGTACCGCATGGCCGGGGCGGGCTGCCGTTTCCGTACCGTTGATGCAAAAATTCCCGGCGGTACGCACAAATAAAAGAACATAGTTTGGCATGCCCTGTTCTCTGGAAAGAGAAAAAGGATAGGGATGGCGGGCTGCACAGCCGCCGCGCAGTACAAGAAACATGGAAGCCTCCTTTGTGGGTCTCTTGATAAATTTCCGGCAGAATGGGTGCCTGTCCCCCGGTTTTACGGTGCAATGCCCTATATCCGCAGGGAGCACAATGCTGCCGTGTGGATGTAAATATGTAACGAGCCAGCAGCGGCAGAAAAATCCGGGCAAAATGATTAAAAGCAGGACAAATCCTAAAAAGCAGGACAAATCCTAAAAAGCAGGACAAATCCTAAAAAGCAGGATTGGTTAGTTTTTGGATAGTATACGATATTGTGGTCTGAAAGTCAATGAAGTAAACTATGTTTATAGGATATGTTAAAACGTCAGGGTACTTCCGGGCAGGCTTCCAATTGGATATCTGGTACATTTTGTGGGAGGAAACGGGCAGAAATCGTCCTGTGGCCGGGATCCCTGCTGTCTGCTTGGCGTAGGACGGATAATAAAAAAGAAGAACGGGAGGTTTTGTGGCAATGTCGGAAGAATGGGTAAAACAGGCGGAAGAGAGGATCCGTGTAAAACTCGCGCAGGTGGCGGCACGCAGTGCGCACAAGGTGCCGTATACGACAAAGGACGGCGTGTTCGACGACCAGACGGGCAATATTTCATGGTGGACGAACGGTTTTTGGGGCGGTATGATGTGGCAGATGTACCATGTGACGAAAGAAGGGCTGTACCGTGAAATCGCGCAGGAGCTTGAGGAAAAACTGGATGCCACGCTGATGGATCCGGATGGGATGGATCATGACAGCGGATTCCGGTGGCTTCTGACATCGGGGGCAAATTTCCGCGAGACCGGGCGGGAGGAAGCGTACCGGCGTACCCTTCTTGCGGCCTGCAACATGGCGGGGCGTTTCAATCCGGCGGGGAATTTTATCCGTGCATGGAACGATTGGGGGAACATGGAGCGCCGCGGGGAGAATGCGGGGGTTGCGATCATTGACTGTATGATGAATTTGCCGCTCTTGTACTGGGCATCGGAGCAGACGAAGGATCCGAGATTTTATCAAATCGCGGTAAGACATGCAGATACGGTGACAAAACATTTCATCCGGGGGGACGGCTCGGTCATCCATATCGGGGAGTTTGACCCGCACACAGGGGAGTTTCTGCGCTCCGTCGGCGGGCAGGGATATGCGCACGGCTCATCTTGGACACGCGGACAGGCATGGGCGGTCTATGGTTTTGTGCTCAGCTACCTGCATTCGAAAAAAGAAAAATATCTGGAATGTGCGAAGCGGATCGCGGACTATTTTATCGTAAATATCCCGGAGAGTGGATTGATACCGGTCGATTTTTGCCAGCCAAAAGCATGCGGATGGGAGGACTCCACGGCAGCAGCGATCGCAGCCTGCGGGATGCTTGAGATCGCAAAGGCCATCGGCGGCGGGGAGGATAGTCCGTATCGCAGGGCAGCGCTTAAATTGCTGCGCACCTTGTATGAAAAGCGGTGCGACTGGTCGGAAAAAACGGATGCCGTTGTGCAGAAGTGTACGGCAGCATACCACGACAGGGAGCATGAATTTACGATTATTTACGGGGATTACTATTTTATGGAGGCGATCTGGAAGCTGACCGGGCAGGAATTGTTTATGTGGTAGAAATGCGGTGCAGGTGAGTGCGGGGGCACTGGCATGATACGATGGAGCCGGCGGGCAGCACATTTTAGCGCGGATATTTGGATATCGTGGAAATACGACGGGATGTCACGCATGACAGCATTCACATCGACTCCGTTTTTTATGCGGATGTCATTCTCTTTGAGATAACTGCGCATTTTTTCCTCATTGCTGTTTTTTGTGGGCTTTCATTTTTTTTGTCATAATAATACCTCCAAACGGAGTAATTCTATCTTACATCCGTTTGGAGGTATACACAAACTTTGGGATAGTCCCCCGAAAAAACCTCAGATCGCCTTATTCTTCGTCATCCGGATTCAAAACATACACCGCATCCAGATCATCCACACGCAAAAGCACTTCACGGTATATTTCTTCCTCCCGCCCATCCCAACGATACTGCGCAAGAAAATCTTCAACGATCTGTTCTTTTGTCTGCGCCAAACATGCGGATTCGGGCACAGCTGCGGTTTGGATTTCCCAACCATCATCCTTCAACCAGCCATCCGTACACAAAAGTACCAGATGGAACATCCTATTGTCGTCTTCCCGGTTCTCCCAATCATACTGTGTAAGGATTTTTTGCGCCAGTTGCTCTTTTGTCCGTGCCGAAAACTCCGGTTCCGGCACATCCTCTTTTTGGATGACAGTGTCCGAAATTGAATTTGCGGCCGGTGTTGGCTCTGCCACGGCACGGATCCCGTTTGGATCATAGCTTTCGGCATCGACAGGATTCCGCTTTGATAGGGACAATGCGGTAATACCGAATAATACCACAAGTCCACTGACCATTAAAATAATCTTGTTTTTTTCATGGATATCTCCTTTCTTAAATATTTTTTTGGTTGCTGCAGCTCCTGATGAAACGTACATGCGCTGGCTGTCTCATGTCTCAATGTATGTGGTTTGGAAACTGCGCGCTATGTATTTGTGCCATGTGTTCTCGTTCCACGCATCAAACAGCTTATGCATATTATAGCATATACGAAATTTCCATGTAAACCCTAAATGGGTTCCGAAATAAAAAAGAGTTCTGAAATTGTCGAAAATTGCGGAGCCCTTTTTGCTTGACAAGAAAATCTTTTTTTTGGTATAGTTCCTTTTGTAAAGGCAGGGGGACACGGAAACGGGGAAGCTGTCCTTAAAACAAGATAACCACCAACAATACAGGGAGGTATGGTCATGGTCTTTCAACCAACGCATACGGATTTTACACTCAGCCCATACACAGGGCTGACGAGGGAGAGCTGGATCGAGGCGGGGGAGTATATGCTTGCGGGGATTTTCCGGCATATCAGGAGTTTTGACGATCCGGTAGTCGTGCCAAGACAGGAGACGGAGATCACGTATCCGCACAAAAACGCCTCGGAAGCCTCACGGCGCGCGGAGTGCAAAGCGGAGATGTTTGAGGGGCTGACACGCTCGTTTTTTATTGCAGCGCCGCTGCTCTCGGTAAAACCGGAACTTACCGTCTGCGGTTATAAGTTAAAGGATTATTATAAGAACCAGATTTTGCGTTCCTGTACGTCCAAAGATGCGCATTGCGTAGGCACATACGGGGAACTGCAGGAAATCATGGGACATGCCGACCCGTTCCGCGCGTTCCAGCAGACGGTGGAGACTTGTGCGCTTGTGATCGGGCTGTGGGCGAGCCGTGAGGTTGTCTGGGCGGACTGCACGAAGGAGGAAAAGGATGTGGTCGCGGCGTTTCTGTCCAGTTTTGCGCACGCGAATACCGTGCCGCAGAACTGGCGGTTGTTTAATATGCTTGACATGGCGTTTTTACATATGGAGGGCTATCCAATCGACCGGGAGATCATGCTCGACCATGCACAGGCGGTTCTAGACTATTATGTGGGGGATGGGTGGTATCGTGACGGGCAGAGCTTTGATTATTATTCCTGCTGGGCGTTCAATTTTTATGCCCCGCTCTGGAATATATGGTATGGTTATGAAAATGAGCCGTTTCTGGCAAAGAAATTTGAGGATTACTCAAACCGTTTGATGGAAAGTTTCCCGGACTTTTTTGATGCGGACGGGTTTACCAATATGTGGGGGAGGAGCTGCATTTACCGGTTTGCGAGCACGAGCGCGTTTGACGGGAATCTGATGCTGTGCCGTCCGACGGTGGATCCGGGGCTTGCGCGGCGCATTGCGTCGGGTTCACTGATGCAGTTTTTATCGCGCGGGGATTTTTCGTGGGAGGGGATCCCGACAATGGGCTTTTACGGGCAGTTTTCGCCGCTCGTGCAGGGATATTCCTGTGCGGAATCGCCGTTTTGGATGGGCAAGGCATTTTTATGTCTGCATTTACCGGAGGATCACCCGTTTTGGACCGAGAGGGAAAAGAACGGGACATGGGAAAAATTGGGCGACGATGAAGTGAAAGAAACGGCACTTGACGGTCCGGCACTCTGCTTTACGAACCATAAGGCAAATGGGGAAACCATCCTGCGCACGGGCAAGGTCGTGAAGAATGCCGGGGATAAGCATGGGCTGTGGAATTATGCGAAGCTTTGTTTTAATACAAAATATCCGTGGGAGGCAACACCGCAGGTAACAGAAACGGCGGTGGGATTGCAGGGAAGCGTGGTGTCGGGCACATCCATGGCTTCTTTTGCCGTAGTGACCGGTGAGGTTGAGTCGCAGCAGTATGTTTTAAAGGACTTGACTTATGGAAATACGTCTCTTGCCAATGCGACATTCTGGGGCGGTGTAAAGGATGGTGTTCTTTACCGCAGGCAGTACTTTGATTACCGTCTCGATACGGAAACACATTGGATCCAGGGACTTTTCCTTGCGGATTTCCCGGTGTCCTACGGGATCCTGCGCGTGGACAAGATGAAGCTGTTCCGCCGTCCGGTTCAGTTTACGCTCGGCGCTTACGGTTTCCCGGACAATGGCACGACGGTAAAGGAATATTATGAGGGCGCTGCAAAGGCGGTCGTGCTTTGCGGGAAAGATGCAACTGGAAAGGCACGTCAGCTTGCGATGACCATTTATGATGGCTGGGATTCCCTTGGGATGGTTCGCAGTGCGGGGACCAATCCGGATTCGCATCATTCTATCGTGGTTTACGCGAGGACGGAGAAGAAAAAGCAGTACGGGGGCTGTGAGCCTTATGTGATGGTTTCGCAGGTTATCACAAAAGAGAGTGACGAGCCGTTTGCGCGGGACGAGATTTTCCCGGTCCGCTCCATCGGGTATACGGATCCGGCAGGCTGCGGCACGTTTGGGCCGGTGCGGATTTTGCTGAAGAGCGGAAAGGAATACGTGGTGGATTATGAGCAGATGGAAGGGAATTTGAGCCTGTAACGGAAAAAAAGGGCAAGTTTCCTGGCCTGAAATCGCGTGCAAGGGCAGCCGCTGCACCGGACCGGGATTTCCGGAACGCAACCTTTAAATGGTTCCGTTCCGGAAATTGTATTAGAAGAAATTATTCCCTGTCGGTCTGGCACTTTTCAACGCTTTCCCAGACAAAGACCATCGGGCACGGCGGCTGTTCGTTTTCTTCGTCATATCCGCCGTCATAAAGTTTCCCACGTTTCATGGCTTCCCGGATGGTGGCGAACAGCAGGGCATGGCCTGCGTAGAGATATTGCTTATGCAGGGGGACACTGTCAAGATGCGCAGGGATTTCCTGGTTTTTCCCCTGGAAAAATCCCGCGAGGATTTCTTTCATATTTTTCGCGAGTGCCTCCCTTGCCTGCTTGCAGATATCCCACAGGACTTTTATCTGGGTGCAGTTTAATACCGGGATGTTTGGTACTGTTTTTCCGTCTGTCTGGCTTAATATTTTACAATCTGCAAGCCACGGGATTGCTTTGAAATATTCTGTGTTAAAACCGACCGATTCCGGGTCGGTGTCTGTTTTTAGCAGGCAGAGCAGCTTCGTGAGCACGGCATCAAAATTTTCATTCCCCTGAAGAAAAGGATATTCCGAGGAAAGATCGTAGGAGCGTGCAGGGAAGCCCGATGCGCTGTAGGCGTGCAGTTCTGCCCGCTTACAGCCTGCAAAATGATTGAGGTATTCATGGCGTTCCCCAGAGTACAAATGCGCCATCAGTTCGACATGTTCGTTTGGGTGAAATTCCGTAGAATGAACCGTTCCGAACGCGATCCACTGTCCGCCGTTTGGCCGGTCAGGGAAATTTTGTACGGCGTTGAAAATGTCGCAGAATGCCCGGTAGATGCCGTAATCAAGACAGTGGAATGCAAAGTACAGTTCAAGGGAATTTTTTGCATCCGGGCTGCAGGCTCCATAAAAATCCGTTTCAAAGAGCAACTTTAAGCCGCTTTCGAGCGGGTTCCAAAATAGGTCAAAATATTCCTTCACGAGCAGTTTTTGTGCCGGGATATATTTTTCCTGATCTTCGACGGTGGATATCATAAAATTTGTATAATACTTTGTTCCCGTCCGGCACATCAATTCCTCGTCCACCAATTTTTTGATATCCGGCTCGATGTAGGCGGTCGGTATCCCGATCGCCTGTGAGATTTCTTCAATGGTCAGCGGCTTTTTGTATGCAAGCCACAAAATGTTTTGTACAGCCAGATCCCCGTCAATGAGCGAGGACGGCTCGCCGGCGCGTCCGCACATCCCGCTGTTGGTTACGGTCAGCCTTACCGGGGCATAACTTTGTTTCGCGTATTTTTCCATATCATCCATTCCTTTCCTGATCTGTTTTCTGCCAAGATACAGCCTGCTTTTTACGGTTCCTTCCGGGATGCCGAGCGCAGCGGCAATCTCCGTGATTCCCTGGCCGTCCATGTAAAAGCGGACAATGACTTCGCGGTAAGTTTTGGCAAGGTATGCCACCGCCTGGCGCACGCTGCATGCCTCCTCCTCCGTTTGCGCTGTATCATCCCATGCACTTTCGTAGGTCCAGTCGAAATCGCAGCCCATGAGGATGGTCGGCTGTCGGTATTTTTTCCGGAGCATATCGTTAAATTTGCGGTTCATGACGGTTAAGAGCCATGACCGCTCATCGCGTATGGTTTTGCCGCCGGAAAGGTAGGAGAGCGCCGCGAGCAGGGTTTCCTGCGTCAGGTCTTCCGCATCGTAGATGTCGCCGCATTTTTGCAGTGCTGCCGATAGCAGGAAATCAATTTGGGTTTCCAGTGTTTTGTTTTGCATTATGTTCTGCCTCGTAAAGATTTTGTGGAAATCCGTGCCGTTTGGATCATGCTTTAAGTAAAACTGCGCAGGGGCTGAGAAATACGGATTCCCCAGAAGTTCTGGCGGATGCGCACAAAATGGCTGAGAACTGTGCCGTTTCGCGGGCAATCCAGGTGTAAATCCAGACTGGCAGTCAGACAAATTAAAACCTGGTGAGCACGTTTCATTTCCGGATGAAAGCTGCTTTCCCCTACAAGGTCGCGGCAGGAATGGTTTGGTTCAATGGTTTTCAAAAAATATTATAAAATATCAATATATTCCCCGGACAGTGCTTTGTTCATGCTGCGCACCGCGCAAAATTTTCCGCACATGCTGCAAGTGTCGGCGTGGTCGTCCTCAGGTTTGCGGCTGTCGCGGATCTGTTTTGCCGTTTCGGGAT
Organism: uncultured Lachnospiraceae bacterium; assembly: GCA_947053345.1. Taxonomy (GTDB): domain Bacteria; phylum Bacillota; class Clostridia; order Lachnospirales; family Lachnospiraceae; genus RGIG4057. The sequence goes on along the minus strand of CAMRSM010000024.1, from coordinate 38,338 downwards.
CAAGCGCGCATGCAAACTGAGCGTCCCAGTCAAGGTTCCGCCTTGCATCTGCCATGCGGTCGTCCACATCCCCCGCACCGGGAATTCCCTTGGCGATATCTGCGGCGTGTGCTGCAATCTTGGAGGCGATAATGCCCTGACGGACATCCTCGACATTTGGCAGGGCGAGATGTTCTGCCGGGGTAACGTAGCATAAAAATGCAGCACCGTTCATTGCCGCGACCGCTCCGCCGATGGCTGCGGTAATATGGTCGTAGCCCGGCGCGATATCGGTCACGAGCGGACCTAAGACATAGAATGGCGCACCCTTGCAGATGGTCTTCTGAATCTCCATATTGGCGGCGATTTGGTTCAGCGGGACATGTCCGGGTCCTTCGACCATAACCTGGACATTGTGCGCCCACGCGCGCTCCGTAAGTTCCCCGAGGCGGACAAGCTCCTCGATCTGGCAGATATCTGTCGCGTCCGCAAGACATCCCGGACGGCAGGCATCGCCGAGGGAGATGGTGACATCATATTTTTCGCAGATATCAAGGATCTCATCGAAATGCTCATAGAACGGATTTTCCTGTCCGGTCATGCTCATCCAGGCAAAAACAAGGCTGCCGCCGCGGCTGACAATATTCATCCTGCGTCCGTGCGTGCGGATTTGGTCAATGGTCTTTTTGGTGATACCGCAGTGCAGCGTAACAAAATCTACGCCGTCTTCGGCGTGCATGCGGACAACATCGACAAAATCTTTCGCGGTCAGGGTGGCAAGGTCGCGCTGGTAGTGGATGACGCTGTCGTAGACCGGCACAGTGCCGATCATAACAGGGCATTCCCCGGTTAGTTTCCGGCGGAAGGGCTGCGTGTCGCCGTGGCTGGAAAGATCCATGATGGCTTCCGCGCCAAGGTTTACCGCGCTCATAACTTTTTCCATTTCAATATCGTAATCCTTGCAGTCGCGCGATACGCCGAGGTTGACATTGATCTTGGTGCGCAGCATGCTGCCTACGCCTTCCGGGTTTAAGCATTTGTGGTTTTTGTTGGCGCATATGGCGATTTTGCCTTCCGCAACAAGCTGCATCAGACGGGTTTCTTCCATATGTTCTTTTTCTGCGACGATCTTCATCTGTGGTGTGAGGATACCGCGGCGTGCGGCATCCATCTGGGTTGTGTAAGATCCTGTCATTGTTGTCTCCGTTTCTGTCGGCATGCAGGAAGGAATCTGAGTGCCGGCGATATTGTTGTTGTGATGAAACTGCGTTTTCCAATATGACTTCAGGCGGGGTTTTGGCCGCAACCGTTCTTTTCGCCGGGGGCGGCAAGGATTCCGGCACATCCGGTCCGGTACATGTGGTTGAGCGGACCCGCGCCCGCACCGAGGTTAAGCATGGCAGCGAGCGCCCCGGAAAGGTAGGTTTTGGCATTCCGTACGGATTCTGTCAAGGATAACCCCCTGGCGAGATTGCTTGCGATGGCACTTGACAAGGTGCAACCTGTGCCGTGGGTATTTGGATTGTCAATGTGTTTTCCGTTAAACCAAGAAAGTATGCCGTTTTCACAGAGGACATCGTTGGCGGTATTGGTCTGATGCCCGCCCTTGACTAAAACATTGCAGCCGAATTGTTCCTGCATCCATTTCGCAGCCCGTTCCATGTCGTCTGCGGTGACGATCCGCATACCGGTGAGAACCTCCGCCTCCGGGATGTTTGGTGTGATCAGTTCTGCAAGCGGCAGCAGCTTTTCGGTGAGTGTGGCGACGGCCTCCTCGCTGATTAGGCGGGAACCGCTGGTGGAAACCATGACCGGGTCGACGACGATGTGTACTGCGCGGTGTTCTTTTAATTTGCCGGCAATGATCTTGATCAGTTCCGGTGCGGCAGTCATCCCGATTTTAACCGCGTTTGGAAAAATGTCAGTAAATATGCAGTCCAATTGTTTTGAAAGGAACAATGGGGTGACTTCCATGATATCAAAAACGCCGGTCGTATTCTGGGCAGTCAAAGCAGTGACGGCACTCATGGCATAAATGCCGTGCGCGGTCATGGTCTTGATATCTGCCTGGATGCCGGCACCTCCGCTGGAATCGCTCCCGGCGATCGTTAAAGCAGTATACATAGATTTCCTCATTTCTGCCCCGTCAGGGAATACCGCCAAAAACCGTGAAAATGCTTTTTTCCAATGCTTGGTTCGGGTGATAAAGCAAATATCATATCCAAACGGTGTTCCAGCGGTTTTCCGCCGGGGCTGCAGTGTGCGCAGTGTGCGCGTATCCGGTTACATTTATGTTTGCCCGCACCTGGTGATTGTGGATTTTCCGCTGCCCTGGGGGGCGGGCAAAATCTCATGGTGTGGTTGGCAAAAAGAAATTTTTTGCTATTGTAAGGGCGCATAAAATCTCGCCACCCGGCCGGTAACAGGAAATTTTGCTGTTTGCTGCGCGGATAAAATCTCGTCCCACAAGGGAGGGCTGGGCGGCAGAAGGTGGATTTTTCCGGTCTGCCCCAAAGAAGTTTCCTGTTCCGGAAAAGGGAATTGGGCTGTGGATATCGTAAAACATGTTCTTTGGCAGCGTATTACAGCCGGTCTGCCAGGGTGCGCAGCTGCCTTGCTGCAGCGGCGATGTCGCTTTGGGCAAACAGTGCACGGATGACTGCTACACCTGCGATGCCGCTGCCGTTTAAACGCGGCAGGTTTTCCGGCGTGATGCCGCCGATGGCGACTGCGGGAATACGGACGGCATGGCAGATGGCGGACAGTTCACGGTGCGCAAGTGCCGTGACATCCGTTTTTGTTTCGGTGGTAAACACAGCGCCGCAGCCGATATAGTCCGCGCCCGCCTCCTGAGCGGCCAGCGCCTCGGCAACGTTGTGTGCGCTTGCTCCGATGATTGCGTCCGCGCCGAGCATGGTGCGCGCTTTTGTGATTTCCATATCGGAAAGCCCGACATGTACGCCATCCGCACCGATTTCTTTTGCGATGTCAACTGCGTCGTTGATGATCAGGGGGATGCGATAACGGCGGCAGACTTCCTTTGCTTCCAATGCTTCCCGCAAAAAATCCTCCCGATTCAGATGTTTTTCCCTCAGCTGGAAAAGGGTCACGCCGTTTTCAAATAGCTTTGGGAGAAGGTCTTTTAAATGTTCGTTTTCTTTCAGCCAGCCGCGGTCAGAGACAGCGTACAGGCGAAGAAGCTGTGGTGAGATGTCCATCGTTGGTTCTCCTTATAATTAGTTTTGCAAGCGCCCTCCCAGTGCCAAAGCCCGTCAGTGGAATTTCTGTCCGCAGGGCTCCCATAAATTCCACGGGGCACTGTCCGTGCGCATGCTGATAATCAGTTTTGCAAGCGCCCTCCCGCCGCCAAAACCCGGCAGACGATTCGCCGTCATCGGCTGTGCATGCTCTCAGGGTTAGTTGCCGCGTCAAACAGATACATGCGGAAACTTCCCAGCCCTGCGGCGCGGGCATCGGTTTTCTGCCCGGCGGTAAATGCCGCCTGCTTCCAGAAGACAGAGGCATAAAGCGCAGCCTGATAGGCGTTTGGGGCGGCAGGAAGAAGGGCGGCGCAGATTGCGGAGAGCATGCAGCCGCTCCCGGTTATCCGTGCGGCGCGGGCATCCCCGCCGGTGACAAGGGTGGTGAGGCTGCCGTCGGAGACTGCATCGGCGCGCCCGGACAACAGTACGGTTGTCCGGTATGTGCCTGCGAGCCGGGCGGCAGTGTCGGCGCGGGCATCAAGATCCGCATCCATGCCGCTTTCAACACCGCCGTGCGGTATCTGCCGCGTGGCGGCTCCTCCGGGACTGCCGTCACGATCCGGCGCAAAGGAAAGAAGTGTTAAGGCTTCTTCCAGATTGCAGCGGATCAGGCTGGGGGAAACGTGGAGAAGCAGTTTGCGGATATTGTTTTGCCGGTATGTGCCCGCCCCCACGCCGACCGGGTCGAGCACGACGGGATGTCCCAGTTCGTTTGCCCTTTTGCCGGCTAAGATGCACGCGGCAAATTTATCGTCGGACGGGATCCCCGTATTGAGCAGTGTCGCGTGGCAGATCGCAGTGATTTCTGCGGCTTCTGCCGTACATTCTGCCATGATGGCGCTGCCGCCGACAGCAAGCAGGATGTTTGCCGTATCGTTCATGGCGACGGGGTTTGTCAGGCAGTGGACGCGCGGTGCGGTTTCATACAGCTTTTTCTGTGCTGTGACAATGTAGTTTCCCGCATCGGAGGCGCTGATGATTGTGGCCGGATGGCCTGGTCTTAGCGGACAAGGATGCGTCCGGTGTGGCTTCGGCATGGCAGGTTCCTTTCTGAAATGATCATTTCGAAGTTGCGTCCGGTTTCCCTGTGCCTGCAGCCGTGATATGTGCAAGCACGCCGCCCTTTTGGAGCATTGCCAGCAAAACGAAAGCCAATACGCTCCCGACCGCCGTTGAGATGAAGAACGGGATCACATACACGAAAGTACCCGTGACATCAAGGTTCATCAAAAGCTTTGCCACCGGGTATGCGGCGAGCCCTCCGAGCAATCCCGTGCCAAGGGCTTCCGCGGTACAGGTGAGTGGGAGGCTGCGGAAAAAGCGGTATATAAGCCCGCAGCAGAGCGCGCCGATCATGCTGCCCGGAAATGCCATCAGGCTGCCGAGACCGAGGAGGTTTCGCAGCAGGCTTGCGGCAAAAGAAATACCGACATTCCAGACAGGACCCAACAGCACGGCTCCAAAGATATTGACCATATGCTGTACGGGGGCACATTTGCTGCCTCCGACCGGAATGCTGATGAAACTGCCGGCTACCGCGAGCGCGGTGAGTAGTCCGGCGAGGGAAAGTTTGTAAACAGTGTTGTTGCGTTTCATAGTAAGCCTCCATTTTTGTCTGCCGACATGCGCGGCTGCCAGGCACATGTGCGTTGTGGGGTTAGGCAAAACAGCCGTTTATGCGGGAGTTGGCGCGGTGGTTCCGGCCGGTAAGATCCGGGTGTTGCGGTGAGGGAAACGGGCTGCATAACGCCCGCCAATTTTGAGAATGTGGCTTGGACTATGAGAAAAAAAAGAGGCGCACAGGGGCACCTCGCATTGTTCGGTCACAAGAATCCCTACGTTGGCATTACCCAAATCAGGTTTGCGGGTCGAGGTCAACAACCTCCTCTCAGCCGGATGGATCCAGCTCCCCGTTATTTGAAACGATGTTATTATAGCGTATGTACGCGGAGAATGCAAGAAAAAGTGAAAAATATTTCGGAAACCGTCCCGGATTTTTATTCGGGAAAAATTGACTTAAAAAATGAAAAATGGTATACTGTATTGTACAAAAGCATACGGCGGGCTGCCCGCAGGAAAACCGGAGGGCGCACCGGGCGGGAGATATGATCGGCAAGCCGGAAACAGTGCGGGAAGGGCGGTTGCCCGTGATTGGATGGGAACCGTGCCAAAGCCGTGCGGACAGAAGGGGAGAAGATATGCCGGACGAGAAAAAATGTCAAGTGGTCTGCCTCGGTGACAGTATTACCGAGGGATTTGGCCTGAAGTGGGAGGAAAGTTATCCGTATTTGCTGCAGTGCGCACTGGGGGATGCGTACAAGGTCTTCAATGCCGGGGTGACGGCACATTGTGTGACGGACGAATTGCTGCCGGACGGCAGGGTGATGGGGCTTCCGTATGTGCGCACCGAGCGGTATGCGCAGGGGATTGCAAAAAAAGGCGATATCTATGTGCTTTTACTCGGAACAAACGATGCGCAGGACGGGATGCTTGACGATGGGAGCGCGGTAGATCCCTGGGGAAATATATTTTCCAAGAGGGAGCATTTTATTGCTCATTATGAGCGGATCCTCAGAGATATCCGGGGGGCAAATCCGGGGGCAAAGATATATGCCGGCAGGCCGACACCGGTTCTTGAGTGTATCTGGCCGAAGCATCAGCAGAAATACCTTGACGTGATCCTGGAAAAGATCGACGAGATCGGACGGCGGAATGCGGACGTTGTGGTCTTTGATCTGTACGGGACATTCCGGGAGAAGGGGGATACTTGGCTGCATGAGAACTATCAGGCTGACCGTCTGCATCCGGGTCCGGAAGGGGCGAGGCTGATTGCGCAGACCGTGTATGGGTTGATTATGAAAGATGTGTGACTGGGAGCCGGGAGATGCCGGGAAGGTCAATCTGCGCATTTGTTGCGGCATTAGAGGGGACTTTTGCCAGGGTACGGCACTATGGAGAAAACAATATGTATCGGGTGAAATATGTAGTAGTAGATTCTTGCTTTGGGACGGATTATAAGGTGGAGATGCGGGGCGGTATCCCCGTATGGTTGTTTTTGGTACTGAAAACAAAGTCGGCGGTTCTGGTGGGGAACCAGATGCTTGAATGCGAGAAGAATACTTGTGTGCTCTATCCCCCGATGACACCGGTGGTATATGAGACGCGCGGGGAAAATTATCATCACGAGGAGTGGATCCAGTTCCATTCGGATGATCCGAAGCTCAAGGAACCCTATGTACCGCTTGCCCGCCCTGTGAAGCTGATCAACTCGGATGCGGTCAGGGAGACGATGCGGATTCTGGCGTATGAGAATATCGCTAATTATCCGGAGCGGGAAAATTCGATGGAGGCACTGATGAACCTCCTGATTTACAAACTGCACGATTCGAGCGTGGATACGGACGCGGTGCGGGCGGATTCCAAGCTTTTGCGCCTGCGCTCGGAGATATATCTGCATCCGGAGAAGGAGTGGACCGTGCGCAAGATGGCGGATACGGTATATTTAAGCGAGAGCCGCCTGCATACGATGTACAAGGAAACTTTTCATATTACCTGCATGAATGATGTGATCATGAGCCGCATCCAGTACGCGCAGAATATGCTGGAATGTACGGACAAGCCGGTCTCGGATATCGCCATTGCGTGCGGCTATCACGGGAACGAGCACTTTTGCAGGCAGTTCAAGGAAAAGACGGGGCTGACCCCGGGGAGATACCGGGAGAAATATTCCGCCCTGAAGACGGAAAGAATTTGAGAAGTATTGCAAAAAGAGGAGGAAGATCATGGGTTGTTTTAGTGAGGAAGACGGATGGGAAATGTGCAGGGTGCCGTTTTCGTTCCCGGTGCTCGGTGGGAATGGAAGGGCGGTTCTTGCCGTAGATGCGGGGGACGATAGGGCTGTGCGCCTTGCGGCGGAAAGTTTGGCGGGGGATATCACTTTGGTGACGGATAAGCCCGCCAGGGTTTTTGTGATTGAGGGCGGGGTGTTTTCCGGCGCACAGGAGCTCGCCGTCAATGCGGCGGATACGCTCATTCTTGCCGGGACGCTGAAAAATGAGTGGATCGCCGGACTTGTGCGCGACAGGAAAGTGGATATCCGCGGGATCGCAGGCAAGTGGGAATGTTATCACTTGCAGGTGTTGGACAGGCCCGTGTACGGTTTTTCGCGCGTTCTTGTAATTGCGGGCAGCGACCGGCGCGGAGCGGTTTACGGCATTTATAAAGTATCGGAACTGCTGGGCGTATCGCCTTGGGTATGGTGGGCGGACAGTGTCCCGAAAAAGCAGGAAGCGCCGGCGCTAAGCATCCCGACGATGGATTCCAAAGAGCCGTCCGTTCGCTACCGCGGGTTTTTTATCAACGACGAAAACCCAAGCTTTTTGAACTGGTGCAACCAAAAATTCGGGGGGGTTAACGCAAAGGTGTACGCGAAAGTTTTTGAACTTTTGCTGCGCCTGAAAGGAAATTACCTTTGGCCTGCGATGTGGGGCAAGAGTTTTAACGAGGATGACCCTGCCTGCCCGGCGCTCGCTGACGATTACGGGGTGGTGATGGGGACTTCACATCACGAGCCAATGATGCGCGCGCAGAAAGAGTGGACAGACCACGGGGAGGAATACGGCGGGCACGCGAACTGGAACTATGCGACGAACAGGGAAGGGCTCTACCGTTTCTGGGAGGACCGCATCCGGGCAAACAAGGATTATGAGAAGGTGATTACGGTCGGTATGCGCGGCGACGGTGACGAGGAGATGGTCAAGGACGGGAGACCGGAAGATTGCATTCGGCTGCTGGAAGAAATCGTTGCCGACCAGCGGGAGATCATCGCAAAACACATTGACCCGGATCCGGCGAAGGTGCCGCAGGTGTGGTGCCTGTACAAGGAAGTGGAGGAGCTTTATTACGCGGGGCTTAATGTGCCGGAGGATGTCACGCTCATGCTGTGTGACGATAATTTCGGCAATGTGAGGAAGCTGCCGGACGATGGGATGCGCAGCCATCCGGGCGGTTTCGGCATGTATTACCATTTGGATTATGTCGGCGGGCCTTATTCTTATAAATGGATTAACAATATGCCGTTGGAAAAGATATGGGAGCAGATGGGGATGGCGTATGATTACGGTGTGCGCCAGATCTGGATGGTGAATGTCGGCGATATCAAGCCGATGGAAATACCGCTTTCCTATTTCCTCGACCTTGCCTATGATTTCGATTACTGGAGCTGGATGGGGGAAAATGACCGGACGGAAGAATACCTGCGGTCGTTTGTGAGGAGAGAATTCGGGGGATTTTATCAGGAAAACGAAGAACTCCCGAAGGAAGAATGGGAGAATTGCATCTATGGCGCGCTGCAAGGCTACATGCATTTGAACGGGATATGTAAGCCGGAAACCCTGCGTCAGGATACGTTCTCGCTCGTAAACGAGCGGGAGGCGGACCGGATGCTGGAGGATTACGAGGGGGCGTTGATGCTGGCAGAGCTGGCGGAGCAGGCGCTCGCACCGGAAAAGAAAGATGCCTATTACCAGCTTGTCCTATATCCGGTCAGAGCCTCCTGCATTGTGTACCGCCTGATCATCGGCGCGGCAAAATGCAATTATTACGCCGGTCTGGGTGCCAGTGCCTGCCGCAAATATGGGGAAATCGCGAGACAGGCATTTGCGGATGATGCGGCGGAGGCGGAATATTATAACCATGTGCTTTCGGGCGGTAAGTGGGACGGCATGATGGATCAGGCACATATCGGCCAGACCTCCTGGCAGTCCGCGGAGGAAAACATCATGCCGGAATTGGCGGAGTGTGAGCTGCCGGAGAAAGGCGGGCTTTTGGTGACGGTCTCGAATGACGAGAAGGGTTACCAAAACGGCGAGGCGGCACTGCCGGCTTTTTCGCAGGCGGTCGGGGAGAGAAACTGTTACAAGGCGATGAAGACCGGAAACCTGTCGTGGGTGTATGAGCCGCTATATTATGAAATTCGGCTCCTGAACACCGGGAAACGGCCGTACGCGTGTATGGTGAAAGCGGATGAGGGGATTTACCTCACCAGAAAAACCGGCTATGGCTGCCTGATGTCGGAAGAGGGCTTTGGCAGGGGCGGGATGCTTCTTGTGGAAGACGAGGTAGTGCTTGCCGTGCGGGTTGAATTTACAAAAGTAAAGCATAAGAGTTTTATTGTCATCACGCAGGCGGCGCAGGATGGCGACGAGGATTATTCGGGCGGGGTGAACAGGGTGAAGGTCTGTGTGACGGCATTTTCAAGAAATGCGACACCGGAGTATGAGGCGCTTTTTGATGCCGTGCTGGAAAATGAATCTTTGTTTAGCGATGAGCTCGGTTATGTTGCGATCGCGGCGGATGCTTACAGGGACGGGGGAAATGGGGAGAGGTTCCGGTATTGCAGCAGCGAGGATTATACCGCGATTCCGAATTACGGAAGGGATGGGGTAGCGGTTAAATGCGTGGACCACAACGCGCAGGACTGTGTGATACAGGAGAATATACCGCCGAGATCCCTGATTGGGGGGCGTACGCCGGGTGTCGACGCACCTTTGGCGCAGTATTATATCTACCTGAAAGAAAGCTCGGATGTGACCGTGACGGCTTACACCGCTCCGACCAACCAGCTTTCAGGCCATACGGGAATGCGTTACGCCACTTCGATCGATGACGGGGAGCATGTATTCGCGGATGCTTTCCCGGCGGGGACACCGGTCGGCTGCGGACCGGTCTGGGAGCGGGGTGTGATCGAGAATGTCCGCAGGACGACGACCGTTCATAAAAATGTCCCGGCGGGGAGGCACAGCTTGTGCTTCCACATGGTAGATGACGGGTTGGTGTTGGAGAAGCTGGTGGTGGAGACAACCGGGAAGGCACCAAAGTCCAATCTTGGGCCGCAGTGTATGTAAGGCGGTTGATTGCAGGGGAGGACAGGGAAAATTTTTCTGCGGAAAAGAATCTTTTATGAATACTAAGCCTTGGTTTACGGATGAGATTTCATTTTGCTGTCCAAGGCTTGGGCTGGCGGGAAATTCCTGCTGAAACCAAAGGAATGTGGAGATTTGGATTTCAGCAGGGATTTTTCCGCTATTTATTTCCTACATTTTTATTAGTACGCATTGACAGCCGGTGTGGGGCATTTTCATACCGTCCCGCTGATTGTCAGGACGCTTACGCCCGGATTGATGATGAGGCTTTCGGTCGCGGTATCGCGCGTGTAGGTCGCTGCCGGGACGGTGATCTGCCCGGCAATGCTCGCAAATTCCCCCGTGGTGGTGTCGTAAGTGTAGTTGGCCGGAGATGTCCAGGTCGTGCCGTTAAACGTGACGGTGATCGGGTTGAGTACCGGGTTGAAGGTGTCGCTCACAATGACATTGTCCGCTGCCGTGGCAGCAGTGTTGCCGTTGTTCTGGATTACGAACGTATAGGTTAGCTGTCCGTTCTCGGAGACGGTGGTCGGGGAGACAGATTTGCTGATGGTCAGCATCGCAGTTTCTGCGGCAGTGATCTGCTCCGTGGCGATGAGATCATTCGTCAGCCCCGTGCCGGATACCCTTGCCGTGTTGGTGATAACGCTGCCGGTGGCAAGCGGTGCGAACTGGTTGACTGCCGTCTGGTAGACGATGGCGGCGTTCCCGTTTGCGGGAACGGAGATGCCGGTCACCGTGAACCCACCTGTCGTGGTAACGGCGGGGGCTGGCTGGAGCGTGCCGTTGATATAATATTTGACGGAGCCGTCCACGTAAGTCAGCGGGATGAGTGTGCGCCCGGTGGTTGTGTAAGCTCCGAGATCATCCGTGACGGTGAGGTCGGTGAACGGCACATTGCCGGAATTTACAACGGTGATGATATAGGTCGGCGTGTCACCTGCGACATAGTCGGGCAGCACGGCATGCTTTTTCGCGGAGAGCACTTCCACGAGCTCGCCGGTGGTGATGTTCGAGGTCGTGGTGTTGCCGTTGTAGGAAAGGGTGGCCTGATTGTAAAATGTAGCCATATATGCCTCCTTCATATTTGTGATAGAACCCGATGGGCTGCGTCCGCGGTAAGCGCGGTGCAGACGGCGGGTTGCCGCCGTCCGTATATTATATGAAAGGGAAGGGAGGATGGTGAGGAGTGGGGAATCCGGATTTACCCGGTCAATCCTTTTTTCCTTCCGGCACAAGCAAAGCCGTATTTGCGGATATGCTCTGCCGGGATGTCTGTCACGCTTCATGCGGCGGCGATATTTTCCTGTTTGCTCCGGGTGTGTGTCCGTGCGGTTTCATGCGCTTTTATTTCGGGCAATGAGTTTTTGGTTTGAGGAGAAGCAAAGACAGTTCGTACCGTAAACGTCCTGTCATTGAAACAGTTGCTGAAATTTTATGATACCCTTGCAAACTCTGTCACAATGGAGTACAATAAAGTCAGCTTGACAAGAAAGGGGGATTTTATGATGTGGTCCATAATTTGGCTGGTGGTATTTGTTCTGCTGGTTACTTTTGAGGCGGCGACGATGGGGCTGTTCACGATCTGGTTTGCAGGCGGTGCGCTTATGGCGTTTTTGGTATCGCTCTTTGTCGATATGTGGGTTGTGCAGATGATCGTTTTTCTGGTTGTCTCGTTTTTGCTGCTGTATTTTACCAGGCCGGTCGCGATGCGCAAATTCAATTCCAAGCGCCTTAAGACAAACGTTGAGGATATTTCCGGCAAGGAGGCAAAAGTGACGGAGGCCATCGACAATTTCAACGGAACCGGTGTGGCGGTGTTAAATGGCCTGGAGTGGTCGGCGCGCTCGGTGGAAGATGCGTTGGTCATCCCGGTGGGGGAGCGCGTGACGGTCAGGGAAGTGCGCGGCGTGAAACTGATTGTGGCACCGATCGGGAAAGAGACGGAAACCGTGCAGGAGAAACCCGGAAGGGAACCGGAGGTGTGATATCGCAAAAAAGTACGGCGCAGGCGGGAAGCCGTGAACTGCAAAAGGGCGAAGATGCCATCCGGCTATGGAAGGGTGAAGATGCCGTCCGGCCTACGCCGTAAGATCCGGCTGCGGAAGGGAGGCGTGTGGTGTGCAAAGAAATGGTGCACCCGGACGAAAACGCATGCCGCGGATATTGCAGATTTTCCTGAAATGTGGTATGATGGGCGTATAAAAAAATAAACAGCCCGGTCAGAGACGGGCAAGAAGGAGGGTTTTATGCCGATTGGAGGGTATGTGGCGATCGCGTTTGTCATTGTCATTTTATTGATTTTGTCATCGTGTATCAAGATCGTGCCGCAGGCACAGGCGTATGTCGTAGAGCGCCTTGGCGCGTATCAGGGAACTTGGAGTGTGGGAATCCATTTCAAGGTTCCGTTCATTGACAAGATAGCAAAGAAGGTACTGTTAAAGGAACAGGTGGTAGATTTTGCGCCGCAGCCGGTGATCACGAAGGATAACGTTACGATGCGGATCGACACCGTTGTATTTTTCCAGATCACGGATTCCAAGCTTTACGCTTACGGCGTGGAGCACCCGATCATGGCGATCGAGAATCTTACGGCGACGACACTGCGTAATATCATCGGTGACTTGGAGCTTGACCAGACGCTCACTTCGAGGGAGATCATCAATACGAAGATGAGGGTTTCCCTCGACCAGGCGACCGACCCTTGGGGGATCAAAGTCAACCGCGTTGAGTTGAAGAATATCATCCCGCCTGCGGCGATCCAGGACGCGATGGAGAAGCAGATGAAAGCGGAGCGCGAGCGCCGTGAGGCAATTTTAAAGGCGGAGGGTGAGAAAAAATCGACCATCCTTGTGGCGGAAGGTAAGAAGGAGTCCGCAATCCTCGAGGCGGAGGCGGAGAAGGAAGCTGCGATCCTGCGCGCCGAGGCGAAGAAGGAAGCGACGATCCGTGAGGCGGAAGGACAGGCAGAGGCAATACTGGCTGTGCAGAAGGCAAACGCGGAAGGTATCCGCATGGTCAACGACGCGAATCCGAGCAAGGCCGTTGTTCAGTTGAAGAGTCTGGAAGCGTTCGCGAAAGCCGCGGACGGCAAGTCGACAAAGATCATTATCCCGTCCGAGATCCAAGGGTTGGCGGGGCTGGCAAAGAGCCTTACCGAAATTGGCGCGAAAGACGCGTAAGCGCACACCATACAACAGAATAGAATAAGATATATTTTAGGGGAAAGAATTTCTTTCCCCTGTTTTTTTGCTGCCTGACTTAGTGTGAAGTTTAACATAAGCGGAAAAATAAGGTTATGGTTTATTAAATTGCATATAACTATCCAATAGAATAGGCTAATGGAGGGGTTATATGGAAATAGACTATGTCGCGCTGGGAAAGCGGGTAAAGCAGATTCGCAAGGAAAGAAAAATATCGCAGGAGCAGCTGGCGAAGCAGATTGATGTATCCGTCCCGCATATGAGCAATATTGAGAACGGGAAAACGAAATTCAGCCTGCAGGTGCTGATCGACCTTTCGGACGCGTTAAAAGTAACGCCGGACGTGCTCCTGCTTGACCAGGTGAGTGCCAGGGGAAAGGCGCGCGGGCTGGTGTTGGAGGAAATTGACAGGCAGCTTTCGGATTGCTCGGAGGCGCAGATGTCGATGCTTGAGGAAATGGTGCGAAACACAAAGAAACTTTTGCGCCAGTATGACAAAAAGATCAACGAGATCAAAAATAAGTGAAACGGGACACCGGGACGGCAGGATGGCCGAACCGATGTCCTTATTTTTTACAGGGCGAAAAAGGGTCTTCCGCAAAACGGTCAATGGCGGTATAATGGGAAAAACAAAGATTTGTTTTGGGAGGGAGGGCATATGAACGGGAAGTTTTTTGAACTGCCGCCGGAAAAACAGGAGAGGATATTACAGGCGGGCTGGCGCGTGTTTTCGCAGAATTGCTACAGGAAAAGCCCGATGAGTGAGATTGCGGCGGAGGCGGGGATCAGCAAGTCGCTACTGTTCCATTATTTTACAAATAAGCGGGAGTTTTATCTTTTTTTGTGGGATCGCTGTGCGGAAATTACGACGCAGTATTTAGAAGAATTTTCCTGCTATGGACAGGAGGATTTGTTTGATGCCATGTACCGGGGAATGCAGGCGAAATTGCGGCTGATGACGGACTATCCGGACATGGGGCTCTTTGCGGTGAAAGCCTTTTATGAGAAAGAGGAAGAAATCCGTGCGGCGGTGAAGGAAAGCTACCATAAATATTTCCGGACGAGGGCGGATGCCGTCCTGTCGCAGCTTGATGCGGGACGGTTTATACCGGGGCTTGACCTGCGGATGATGCACCGGGAAATGTACTGGGCTTCGGAGGGGTATCTGTGGGAAATGCTGCAGCACGGTGGCCTGGATGTGGCGCGGATGGAGAAGGATTTTGCGGAATTATTGGAATTTTGGAAGAGTGTGTATTTGAAAAAGGGATAGTGGGAGGCGGCGGACAGGGAGGAAAGAATAAGGACAGCCAAAAAGGATGATAAAAAGGAGGGGGTATTTTGGACGCAATCATGGTTTCCGGGCTTACAAAATCCTACGGAAAGGCGAGGGGCATTGACAGCCTTTCGCTTGTGGCAGGGGAAGGGGAGTTCTTTGGGTTCATCGGGCCAAACGGCGCGGGCAAGAGTACGACCATCCGCACGCTTTTGGGGTTTGTCCGGGCGGATTTCGGACGGGCAGAGATTTTCGGGAAGGATATTACGGCATGCCGGGAGGAGATTTTGCGGGAAGTGGGATATCTGCCGTCGGAGGCAGTTTTTTATCCCGGAATGCGGGTTGGGGATGTCATCAGGTTTTCGGCGAAACTGCGCGGCAGGGATTGCGGGGCGGAAGCAGGAAGGCTCTGCGACCGCCTGCAGCTTGATACAAAAAAGAGGGTGCGGGAGCTTTCGTTTGGCAACCGAAAAAAGCTAGGCATTGTGTGTGCTTTGCAGCATATGCCGCGCCTGTGTATCCTTGACGAGCCGACGAGCGGGCTCGACCCGCTGATGCAGAGGGAATTTTTTGCGATTTTAAAGGAGAAGAATGCCGCCGGGGCGACAATCTTCCTTTCTTCCCATATTCTCTCTGAGGTGCAGCAATATTGCAGCCGGGCGGCGGTCATCCGGGAGGGGCGTTTGGTTGCCTGCGACCGTGTGGAGGTGCTTGCGGACACGGGCGCAAAGCGTGTGCACGTCCGGGGAAATGTGGATATCGCGGGACTTGCCGGTGTGCGGGATGTACAGGAGGGGGAGCGGGAGATCCGTTTCCTGTACAGCGGGCAGGTAAAGGAACTTCTGTCGGTTTTGTGCAGGCAGGAAGTGGAGGATCTGACAGTGGAGGAGCCGGATCTGGAAGAGATTTTTATGCATTATTATAAAAAATGATACGGGGGAAAGGGGGAGGTTTGGATGGTCTTGATAAAGCATGAGCTGCGCGGGCAGAGGGTATCGTTTGCAGTGTGGACAGCGGCGGTCGCCTTCCTGCTTGCGGTCTGCATTTTCATTTTTCCGCAGATGCAGGGCGGGATGGACGGGATGAGTGAGATGTTTGCCTCAATGGGGGGCTTTACGGAAGCTTTTGGGATGGACCGTGTGGATTTTGGGACGTTCATCGGATTTTACGCGGTGGAGTGCGGCAATATCCTTGGGCTCGGCGGGGCACTTTTTGCGGCGCTGTGCGCGGTGGGGGTGCTCGCGAAGGAGGAGCGGGAACATACGGCGGAATTTTTGCTGGCGCATCCGGTCAGCCGGGGGTGTGTTGTGGCGCAGAAGCTTGCGGCGCTGCTGCTTGAGGTTTTTCTTTTTAATGTCTGCGTTTATCTGACAGCCGTAGCTTGTACCGCACTTGCCGGCGAGGAGGTATTGTGGGGGGAGATCACGCTCCTTCATGTGGCATACCTTCTGTTGCAGCTGGAACTTGCGGGGATCTGTTTCGGGATATCCGCGTTTTTGCGGCGCGGGACAGCAGGGATCGGGCTTGGCGTGGCGATGTTGCTCTATTTCCTGAACCTGATTGCGAATATGTCCAAAGATGCCGGGTTTTTAAAGTATATTACGCCATTTGCGTATGCGGACGGCGCTGGCATCGTGGGCAGCAGAAGCCTTGATATGGGGCTGGTAGGTTGTGGGATGGCATATGGTCTGTTTGGGGCCGCGGTGGGATTTTTCCGGTATACGAGGAAGGATATTGTCTGAAGGGGAATTTTGAAAATGGGGTTGGGTTTAAAAAGGAGATGGCAGAAAACTGCCATCTCCTTTTGTGTGGTAATTATTTTAAAGTCACTTTTAATGAAATAACACTGCACGGCGGGATGTCGAAAGAAATTGTACTGCCCGCGATCTTTGTGTCCGTAAAATCCACTGCCTTTACGGTCTCCGGTGCGTCGAATGTGTTGTGTGCATCTACCGCGCCGGTTAAGATCTGGCCGGTGACGGCATCCGGGGTTCCCTCCGCGAATACGGTCTCAACCGGGTATGCGGTATCCAGCGACAAATTGGCAAGTGTGACGGTTACTGTGCCGTCCGCCGCGCGGGAAACGGATTCGGTGAGGTTCGGGATCTTGTACTTTTCGGTGCCGATCTGCTCGGTAGCAAGCGAGCTGTCCAGCAGGGTGGCATCCTGATGGCTGTTGAACATCTTGAATACATGGTAGGTCGGGGTGAGCAGCATCTTTTCGCCCTCTGTGAGGATAACAGCCTGCAGCACGTTGATGAGCTGTGCGATATTTGCCATCTTTACGCGGTCGCTGTGTTTGTTGAAAAGGTTTAAGTTAATGGCTGCCACCATTGCATCGCGCATTGTGTTCTGCTGGTAGAGGAAACCCGGGTTCGTGCCCGGCTCCACATCAAACCAGGTACCCCACTCGTCAATGATCAGGCCGACCCTTTTCTCCGGATCATAGCGGTCCATGATTGCGCCGTGGCGTTTGATCAGCTCTTCCATAAAATATGCGTTGCGCAGTGTGAGGTAGTATTCCGCCGCGTCAAACTGTGTTGCGCTGCCCTTGTGCTCCCAGCTCTCCCCCGGAATGGTATAATGATGAAGGGAAAGCCCGTCCATATATCTCCCGGCAACTTTCATCAGGGTGTCTGTCCAGTTGTAATCACTGGAATTCGGGCCGCAGGCGATCTTGTAGATTTTTTTGTCGTTGTAATAATTGCGGACATAGGTCTGGTAACGGCGGTACTCATCCGCGTAGTACTCCGCGCGCATGTTGCCGCCGCAACCCCAATTCTCGTTGCCCACGCCGAAATAATTGACCGTGTACGCCTCCTCATGCCCGTTCTCCTTGCGCAGGTCCGCCATCGGGGATACGCCGGAGAAGGTCATATATTCGACCCACTCGGACATCTCGCGCACCGTGCCGCTGCCGACATTGCCGTTTATGTAGGTCTCACAGCCGATCTGGCGGCAGAGCTCCATAAATTCGTGCGTGCCGAAGCTGTTGTCCTCCACCACGCCGCCCCAATGGGTGTTGACAATTTTTTTTCTCTTTTCCTTCGGGCCGATGCCGTCCATCCAGTGGTACTCGTCCGCGAAGCAGCCGCCCGGCCAGCGCAGCACCGGGAGCTTCATTTCCCGCAGTGCGTTCACAACATCGTTGCGCATACCGTTTGTGTTCGGGATCGGTGAGTCCTCACCGACATATAGCCCTTCATAGATGCACCTTCCGAGATGCTCGGAGAAATTTCCGTAAAGCTCTTTGTTGATCTTGCTTTTTGGATTACCCGGATTTACATAAAGTTTTGCCATGAAAAGTACCTTCCCTTTCTGAAATATTTCAGTAAATAGTGAAATTATCAAGTGAATTCTTGATAAGATTATTATAAGGGATGGAAGCCCAAGTGTCAAGCATCTCCAGGTGCACGGATGTGAGAAAACACGGGAGCAAAATTGTGAAAAGTGCTGTATTGAAAAATTTTCTGCCAAAAAGGCAACGTTCCGGACAGAATGCTTGTTTTGGAAGGGGTTATTATAATCAGGAGAGAAAAAACAGGATTTTCAGATTTTTTAAAAGCAGGGAGGGCAGTATCCAAAACCGGCAAAAGGAACAAGCGTGGATGCGAAGGGAACAGCGAGCGGAATGTCGAAAGCCCGATACCATAGTTCCTATGATACCGGGCTTTCACTCTGACTGATCCATTGGAGGATGCCTCCTTATCTTATTGCTGTATTCATGTCTTACAGATTGCGTTTTGCTATTGGAATTATTATAACACCAAAGGTTTTTAAGGGAGTGGATTTGAAATTCCACTTTCGGAAGTGTTCTTTGCATCATCGGGCTACATCTATATGAATGTGAAACCGGATGGTCAGTACATTTTCCTGTACTTCCCTTGTTGTTTGGATAGGGCGGCACTTTAAATCTCGGCTGTACCTTCCCTTTTATATAAACTTATTTGAGGTGAAACGCTATGCTTTCTTTGGACGAAACCTTCTGTGATTCTGAATTTTTGTGAAATGAAACATTATCTTTCCATTGGACCGTACCTTCCTTTTTTGGATTTCAGTGGGGCAGAACATTACATTCCCATTGGACTGTACCTTCCTTTATTTTCGGATTTGGATGGGGTAAATCGTTATGTCTTCACTGGACCGTACCTCCTTTTGGATTTGGATGGGGCGGATCGTTATGTCTTTGTTGGACCGTACCTCCTTTTTGGATTTGGATGGGGTGGATCGTTATGTTTTCATTGGACTGTACCTGCCTTTCTTTGAAGTTGTTTGGATGATTTCTTGCTTGTCGTTCATCTTGGCTTTATTATAATGCAAAAAAAAGAGTTTGTCAATAGAAAAATAAGAAAATTTTGAATAAAATTTTAAGTTAACAGATAATTTTAAAATGAAGTGTAAGTTAATGGATAATTATAACAAAAACTTATAATTTAGTATAGAACTTGACATCCAAGCGGGTGTATGTTATGCTGGCAATGTATTTTTACACAGGTTGGAAGTCCTGATACGAAGGACGGATCGGAGGGTGTAATGCAGGAACATAAGTCGCCGGATGTTGTCAAGAAGGTTGTATGGAATCTTTTTGTTTATGTGCTCTACTATGTATATTGTTTTATCATGCTGTTGATCGTACACTTTATACTTTACCGTTTTATCAAGTCGATGGACTGGACGGTGAGGGATATCGCGGTCTATGCGTTTGGCGCGTCGACCGTGATGATGGCGGTGCGCATCGCGGGTTGGATTTTCAGGAAGAAGTGAGGGGGAGGAAGTATTTTCCGGAAGCCGGAAGGATATGATTATTAAGAATGGAGGAAAAGGTATGTTTTTTGGAAAATACAGCGGATGGAAGAAGAGGGGAATCAAAGTTGTGTCGATCGGGCTGCTTTGCCTGTGTGTGGGCTGCGGGAAAGAGAAGGATACTGCGGGGGACGGCCAGACCCCGACGGGGCAGGTAACGGGACAGCCGGACGGCTCGGTGGGCACGGACCCGGATGTGCAGCCGGGAACACCGGACGGTTCGGGAATGGCTGACCCGGATGTGCAGCCGGGGACATCGGATGATCCGGAGATAACGGATCCGGACGGGCAGCCCGGACTGCCGGAGGGGGACGATACTTCCGGTTCATCCGGCAGTAATCCGTCTGACGGGACAACGGTCATCCCGTTCGGGCCGAAGGAAATGATGACGGTAGCGCGTGTGAACGTGAGGACGCTGCCTTCGCTGGAGAGTGATGTCCTGACCCTGCTTCCGGCGGGGCGCACGGTCGTCTGTACGGGGCGTACCGGGGACTGGTATCAGGTGGAATACGAGGGACAAATGGCTTACATGTTTGCGGAATATGTCGGGGAAAAAACAGAGCGCCCGGAAAAACCGGAAGATTCCGGATCCTTTGGCGGGAGTTCGTTTGACGAGTCAAAGGTTGTTATCTGTGACCCGAAAGAGATGATGACAACGGCGCGTGTAAACGTAAGGGCAGTGCCGGATCTTGAGGGGGAAATCCTGACTTTGCTTCCGGCGGGGCGCGCGGTAGTCTGTACGGGAAGCATCGGCGACTGGTATCAGGTGGAGTATGAGGGGCGCAAAGCTTATATGTACGCGGAATATGTCGGGGAAAAGACGGAGACCGTGGAGAAACCGTATCCGACAGAACAACCGGATTCCGGGAAACCATCCGGAGGGAGCGGCAAGCCGGAAGGGACGGTCGGCGAGTCCGGCGCGGGGATTTTTTATGAGACAGACACGGAGGCGGCATGGATCGTGGTCGATGCCGGACATCAGGCAAAGGGAAATTATGACGAGGAGCCGGTCGGACCGGGGGCGGACGAAAAGAAGGCGAAGGTGTCCTCCGGAACGCAGGGAAGTTTTTCCGGTGTGCCGGAGTATAAGCTTACCCTTACGGTCGCCGAAAAACTGAGGGATGCCCTGCTGGAAGAGGGTTACAATGTTGTGATGGTGCGCGAGACGCACAAAATCGACATCAGCAATTCGGAGCGGGCGGCGATCGCCAATGAGATCGGGGCAAATGCTTTTATCCGCGTACATGCCAACGGATCGGAAAACGCCGAGGCACAGGGGATGATGACAATCTGCCAGACACCGGACAATCCGTTCTGCGGCGAGTGGTACGACGAGAGCCGTTTTCTATCCGACTGCATCCTGGACGGGATGTTGTCTGCAACCGGTGCCAAGAGCAAGGGTGTCTGGGAGACGGATACCATGAGCGGCATCAACTGGTGCCAGGTTCCGGTCACGATCATTGAAATGGGTTATATGACAAACGAGACCGAGGATCTTCTGATGGCGACGGGGGAATATCAGGATAAAATTGTGGACGGGATCGTGGAAGGGCTGGAGGAATTTTTAAACGGATGGTAAGTCCCACCGGAAGGATGAATTATGGTTACCTTTAAAATTTTCAAATTTCTTCTATATACCTCTTGATTTATTTAGAAAAATCTAATATATTATAGGTGAGTCTAAATGATATGGTTGTTTTACACAAGAAAAAAGGCGGTTGATGTTGAAAAACAACAAAAATCACGAAAATTTTTGGGGTATTTTAGAATAATATCTGGAAGGGGTTATGAAAATGTTGAAGGAGACTGAATACAATAAGCCGCTGGTCGCGCAGAGGGCGGATCCTTATGTGATGAAAGCGGAGGACGGTACTTACTACTTTACGGCATCCGTGCCGGACTATGACCGGATTGTGCTTCGCAGTGCGTCCTCCATTGCGGGGCTTGCGGAAGCGGAGGAGAAAACGGTGTGGGAAAAACACGCGTCCGGCCCGATGAGCAAACATGTCTGGGCACCGGAACTCCACTACCTTGACGGCGGCTGGTACATCTATTTCGCGGCGGGCAGACAGGAGGATATCTGGGCGATCCGCCCTTATGTGCTGCACTGTACCGGGGAGAACCCGATGCAGGATGCGTGGGAAGAGTGCGGGCCGATGCAGTGTGCCGATGCCGATGAGTTTTCGTTCCGCGCGTTCTCCCTTGACGCGACAGTGTTTGAGAACAAGGGGGAGCACTATATGGTCTGGGCAGAGAAGGTCGGGGTGGGAAAACAGATTTCCAATCTTTACATTGCCCGGATGGAGAGCCCGATAAAACTTGCCACGGTGCAGGTGCTGCTCGTGACACCGGATTACGACTGGGAGAGGATCGGTTTCTGGGTTGCGGAAGGTCCCGCGGTCTTGAAACATGACGGGAGGCTCTTCCTTACCTACTCGGCGAGCGCCACGGGCGCGTGCTACTGTGTCGGGATGATGACGGCTTCCGAGGAGGATGATCTTCTGGATCCGCGCTCCTGGGCCAAATCGCGTATGCCGGTGCTATGCACGGATGCGGAAAAGGGGATTTACGGGCCGGGGCACAACAGTTTCGTAAAATCGGAGGACGGCGCGAGGGATATGATGGTGTTCCACGCGAGGCAGTACGAGGAGATCGTCGGGGATCCGCTCTATGACCCAAACCGCCACGCAATGCTGCTTGAAGTGGAGTGGAACGCAGACGGGACACCGCGTTTTGAATATAAGAAGAACTGACCGGAATGGGAAAAGAGGCTGCCACAAAGCGGCAAGTGCATTTTGTGGCAGCCTCTTTTTTGTGCGCCTGAAACGGCGTGGATTGCAGCGGACAGTCAGGTCTTGTGTTTTTTATGTATTGCCGGCATCGTCGGAAAGCATCGGGCTGTAATTGATGCTGACCTTAATGTCCTGATTGTAATTTCCGAAGCCGCTGCCGAAAATGGTCAGCCCCCCGACATGCTCGCATTCCTCCGGAACCGCGAACTTCAGCTTCAGCGGGCTGCGGTAATCGAGCTTCATCTGTTTTAAGGAAACATCGGAAATCTTTAAACCGTCAATGAAAGTCCCGTGGTTGTTGATGACGATAAGTTTCAGCATACCGTACTGATTCCAGTTCCGGAACCACCAGTTCGGTGTAAAAAGCCCACGCTCTTCGCCGAAATCGCCCGGGCTGGTCCAATAGCCAAGGCAGGTGTTGTTCAGGTAGAAGTGGATGTCGGAGGGCCATATGCTGTTGCTGCCTGGAGCCTCGGAGCAGAGTTCGGCGGAGATCATGATCTGGTCGATTTTCTGGGAAGTCGGGATGAAGTTTGGGATGATGTATTCCACGAACCCCTTTGTGAACCAGAGAATATTCGCATTCATCCGGTCGGGATGGGAGAAGTAGCGCGTGCTGTCCACCTCGCCGATCAGCGCCTCGCTCGTGGCTAGGCCGCAGGTAGGATAGACCTGGTAATCGCAGTACTGTCCGACTTTGATATCCGTCTCGTAAATATTCTTATAGGCAATGTCCGGTTCCACCTCGATCAGGATCTTGTCAAGGTGGACGGAACAGCGCTTTTCATTGCCGTGCCCGGTGGATTCATTTGAGACCGAGATAATGCCGCAGTCCTCAAGCCGCTTGATGTGGCTTGTCAGCGCGCCGTTTGTGATGTTTAAGCTGGCGGCGAGCTCGTTCATGTTCATGCCCTTATTGTCGAGCAGCTGTTTGATGATGGAGACGCGAATTTCAGAGCCTAGTGCCTTGAACAATTCCAGCCCGTCGTCCAGTGAAGTAATATGTAACATAAAATGTCCCCTTCTTTGACGTGCCTGCGTATCCGTGGCAAGAGTGGAATTGGAGGATGCCCCGCCACAGACCCAGACGGATCGAATTCAGATTTTGTAAAATATTTTAGTGGATACTTTAATTATACCAAAATTAAGGAAGAAATCAAGATGATATTTTAGCGTTTTTCAGCCATTTTTAAGGAAAAACTAAAAGCCGCAAGATGTGCTTGTTGATTATGCACAATTTTTATTCGATTGCGTATTGACTATTTGCTAAATATTATATATAATGTTTTATATAGTTTAGGGTTTTTAAAAATAATTTAGATTGGTAGCGAAAATCTAAAATGCACGAAATCAAAGTAAGGGGGAATCGCAAGATGATTCGAAGAAAACCGTTAAGGGCAATGGCGCTTGTATTGTCGGTTGTATTGCTTTCCGCCAGCAGTCAGCCGTCTGTGCGCGTACACGCTGCCGCGGCGGGGGAGGAATCCTCACAGGGCACGTCAGCAGTGGTTACATACTCCGATGAGCGCATCACCCACAATTACGCGGTCGTAAGCCGGGAATTCGGCGCGGCATATACGGGGGAGACCCTGAAATATCCGGTCGACGCGCTTGAGGTTTCCGGGACAGGGGAACTGACCAGCGAGAGCTATGGCTACACGGAGAGCAGTGTTGTAGCACGTGCTGAAATCGGGGATGAGTTAAGCCTCACCTTTGATGTCCCGCAGGCAGCGGTCTATTATCTGAAATTTGACTATATTTCCTGCGCGGATTCCATTTTGTCGGCGGAGGCTTCCCTGCAGGTAAACGGGGAATTTCCTTATTACGAATTGCGCAGCCTTGAGTTTGAGAACCTCTGGGTGGACGCGGAACCGTCCTACGACCGTTACGGCAACCAGATCGTTTCCATTCCGGATAAGGTGTACGAGTGGCAGGGCAAATACCTGCTTCCGGGCGGATACCGCTATACGACACCGCTCGGGGTGGAACTTGCGGCGGGAAAGAACACACTTACGTTCAAGGTGTCGGAAGGGGCGCTTTTGATCGGCGCTGTTTCCCTGTGCCCGGAGCCGGTGATCCCTGCCTATACCGGATCGCAGAAGGCGGAAGGGGACGGTATTATCGAGATCCAGGCGGAGACACCGGATCGGCGCAACGATTCCGCCATCCGCGCGACCTGCGAGTACAATACGGATTTAAGCCCTTATAATGTAAAGAACAAAGCGCTGAACATCATTGACGCTTCCTCCTTTAAGAACGCGGGGCAGTCGCTGACCTACGAGTTTGAGGCACAGCAGGCGGGGTATTACAACCTTGCCGTTCATTACAGCCAGGCGGACAAGACGGATTTCCCAGTTTTCATGAATGTCGAGATCGACGGGCAGATCATAAATGAGAAGTTCAAGGATTACGCATTTGCATATGACAAAGACTACGAGATGCTCACTTTAAAGGATGACGAGGGGAACAACCTCACCGCGTATCTGTCCGAGGGGACGCACCGGGTAACATTCACGATCAGTGTGGATCCGATCCGCGGATATCTGGAGAAGGTTGACCGCATCATGAACGATGTCAACAATCTTTCGCTGGAGATCACGAAGGTTGTCGGAACAAACAAGGATAAATACCGTGATTTTAAGCTGGAAGCTTATATCCCGGGCATCGGCGAGACCTTAAAGGGCTGGGCGGCGGAGCTTGACGCGATCAAGGCCGACGCGTCGAAATTTAACCCGAAGGCGAAAAAGATCGGTACGCTTTCCTCGCTTGATATTGCGAGCAACCAGCTCAAGA
This sequence comes from uncultured Lachnospiraceae bacterium, assembly GCA_947053345.1. Lineage (GTDB taxonomy): Bacteria > Bacillota > Clostridia > Lachnospirales > Lachnospiraceae > RGIG4057. The sequence goes on along the minus strand of CAMRSM010000024.1, from coordinate 13,309 downwards.
GCCTGTCAAAGGATGTCAATGAGCTTTTGTACCGCATCGGTGAGCTTGCGACGAGCCGCAACTCCGTCAACCAGTATCTCGCGAACCTGACGGACGCGTTAAACGGCAACCGGATCTCGATCGACAGCGTGTATTTTTATCAGGACGGTGCGAAGAACCAGCTTCCGAAAAAGACCGGTTTCTGGAAGGGCATCTGGGCATCTGTCTCAAGGTTTTTCTACTCGTTTACTTCACAGGCGTACTCGACCTCGAACACCGACCCGTCGCATCTGCAGGTATGGGTAAACCGTTCGAGGCAGCATCTTGAGATCATGCAGAAACTGATCGACGAGGATTTTACGCCGACGACCGGCATTGTCGTGGATCTCTCGCTGATGCCGGACCAGAATAAACTGGTGCTCGCGAACGCCTCCGGCGACGCGCCGGACATTGCGACCGGGTTGAACTATGCACAGCCTTACGAGCTTGCGATCCGTGGGGCGCTAAAAGACCTGACGGAGTTTGATGATTTCGCGCAGGTCGCGACGAGATACAATGAGGCGCTTTTTGTGCCTGCGACCATCGGTGACGGCATTTACGCGGTTCCGGAGACGATGAATTTCTGGGTGCTGTTTTACCGCAGCGATGTCCTGTCAAAGCTCGGCCTTGAGGTGCCGGACACGATCGAGGATGTCAAGGGAATGCTGACAGACCTGCAGATGAGGGGATTGAATTTCTACCATCCGACCGCCGGCATGGCAGCGATGAGGAATTTCCACGGCACGACACCGATTTTGTTCCAGTACGGCGCAAGCCTGTACGATACTTACGCGGGCGATACCGCGATCAACAGCGAGGCGGCTGTAGCGGGCTTTACGGAGCTGGCAGAGCTGTTTACGATCTACAACATGCCGGTGGATATCCCGAATTTCTACCAGCATTTCCGCAACGGCGACCTGCCGATCGGCATCGCAGATTTCGGGACGTACAACCTGATCTTAAACGCCGCGCCGGAGATCGCGAGCTCATGGGAGATCGCGCTGATCCCGGGGATCACGCAGGCGGACGGCACCGTGGCGCGCTACAGTTCCGCCGGTGCGGAGAGCACGATCATGTTTGAGTCCGATGAAAAGCGCGAGGCGATGGCATGGGAATTTATGAAATGGTGGTCCTCTGCCGACATTCAGGAGCAGTTCGGTGAGAGCTTACAGATTTCCTACGGCAGCGAGTACCTGTGGAATACGGCGAACAAAGAGGCCTTTGCGAACCTGCCTTGGAGAAGCCAGGATAAGGCGGTCATCCTCGCACAGAATGAATGGATCCAGGAAGCTCCGCGCATCCCGGGCACCTACATGCTTGAGCGCGAACTTTCGAACGCTTTTGTCAAGGTGGCGATCGACGGGGAGGATATCCGCAGCACTTTGGACGCGGCCGTCAAGCGCATCAACCGCGAGACCGAGCGCAAGCTTGAGGAGTTCGGCTACATGAAGGACGGTGAGGTAGTCACGGAGTATGTCGTGCCGACCATCGAGCGCGTGCGCGAAATTATAGGAATCACAAAGTAAGGGAGGGGCAAAATGGCTGGCAAATCAACGAAGCGCAAAAAGAACAGCATTGCGCGGCATGAGAACGGGAATAAATCAGCATACGGATTTTTGGCTCCCTATCTGATTTTGTTTTCCATTTTTATCATCATCCCGATCATCATTGCGATCGGGCTGTCGTTCACAAGCTTTAACACGATCCAGGCACCGACGTTCAAGGCCTTTTTGAATTATGTCAATCTGATCACGCAGGATGAGATCTTCATGCAGTACGTCCTGCCGAACACGATCAAGTACGCGCTGATTGTAGGGCCGGGCGGTTACATACTGGCTTTCCTGATCGCATGGGCACTCTCGCAGCTGACGAGCGTGCCGAGGACGATCCTCGCCATCATCTTTTACTCGCCGAGTATGACCGGCGCGGTGGCGATGGCAGTGGTGTGGAAGATCATCTTTTCCGGCGACCAGATGGGTCTGATCAATAACTGGCTGATGAACCTCGGCGTGATCGACGAGCCGATCGTCTGGCTGACAAGCGCGCAGTTCTTGCTTCCGATCATGATCATCGTGGCACTCTGGTCAAGTATGGGCGTTGGCTTTCTGGCGATGCTCGCGGGCATCCTAAACGCCGACGAGGAGCTTTACGAGGCGGCGGCGATCGACGGCGTGAAGAACCGTTTTCAGGAAATGATTTACATCACGGTTCCGACGATGAAGCCGCAGATGCTCTTCGGTGCGGTCATGGCGATCGTGAACGCGTTCCAGAACGGCGTGATCGGCGTGCAGCTCTCCGGTGCGAACCCGACACCTGGCTATGCCGGGCAGCTTATTGTAAACCACATCGAGGATTACGGCTTTATCCGTTACGAGATGGGCTACGCGGCGGCAGTTTCCGTGATACTTTTGCTGATTGTCATGGTATTCTCAAAAGTATTCGGCAGACTTTTCAGCGAGAATTAGAAAGGAGGAGAAAAGATGGCTGGATATCGTGGAAGTAATATCAACCCGAAGAAATTCGAGCGCGGGCAGCTCAAGATCTTTCTTGTGCTCCTTCCGCTTGCGATCGTGATGGTGATCCCGATCGTGTATATTTTCTGTCACGCGTTTAAACCGATGGATGAGCTGTTTGCTTTCCCTCCGAAGATTTTTGTGTCGAAGCCGACATGGAACAATTTCCGGAACCTTTTTAAGGCATCCCAGTCGTCCGGTATCCCGATGAGCCGTTATGTTTTCAACAGTCTGGTCGTAACGCTCTCGGTTGTACTCGCGTCGATCGTGTTCTCGACGATGGCGGCATTCGCGCTCTCAAAGCTGAAGTTTAAAGGCAAGTACATGCTGATGGAGATCAACAACGCGGCGCTTATGTTCGTGGCGGTGGCGGTGCAGATCCCAAGATATCTGGTGATTGACACGCTCGGCATGAAGGACAATTATTTTGCGCACATCCTGCCGCTTTTGGCGATGCCGGTCGGGCTTTTCTTAGTGAAGCAGTTCATTGACCAGGTGCCCGACGCGCTGATCGAGGCGGCGTATATCGACGGTGCGAAGGATCTCACGATCTACCGCAAGATCATCATTCCGCTGATCAAGCCGGCGATCGCGACGACCGCGATTCTCGCCTTCCAGGCGGTGTGGACGAATATAGAGACCTCGAACCTCTATATCAACGACGAGTCGATGAAGACGCTGCCGTTCTACTTAAATACCCTGGCGAACGCGAACAACAATGTCGCCGGGCAAGGTATGCAGGCGGCCGCGGTATTGATTCAGTTTTTACCGAACCTGCTCATGTTCATTGTACTGCGCAAGAGCTTCATGAACACAATGGCAAATTCGGGTATCAAATAAAGGGGGAAGGCACGATGAAAAAACTGGGCAAAATTTTGCTTGCGGCGCTTTTGGTCTGTGCCTGCATCTCCCCGGCCATCTTACAGGCGGCGACACCTTACAAGACCTACACGGTGGATGGCTACGGATATGTGATGGAGACGCAGACGGCTTACACGCCGTATGGGACGATCGAAAAGATCGGGGAGGAAGCGTTCGTGACCCCGGTTGATATGTGCATCGCGTCGGACGGCCTGATGTACATCGCGGATTCCGGCTTAAAGAAGATTATCGTGGCGACGACGGACGGAGAGTTTGTCCGGTACATCGGCGAGGGGGAGCTGACCCAGCCGACCGGCGTGTACGTCAGCGATAACAAGCGCATCTATGTGGCAGACAAGGGGGCAAAGCAGGTTGTTGTGTTTGATTACGACGGCAATGTGGCTGCGACCTACGGCAGGCCGGCATCCCCGATTTACGGGGCGGAGAACGATTTCAAGCCGATGAAGGTCGTGGCGAACGAATCGGGCACGCTCTACCTGATCTGCGAGGGCAATACGAACGGCATCGTGCAGATCAGCCCGGTGGACGGCGGCACGTTCCTCGGTTATTTCGGCACGAACTACACGAGCCTGTCCCTGGTCGACATGATGCGGCGCATCATCCTCTCGGACGCGCAGAGGGCAAAGCTTTTGAGCAATATCCCTTCGACACCGACGAACCTTTCGATCGACGAGAAGGGGCTGATCTACACGGTAACACAGGGTGACGATATCTCAAGCCTTAAGAAACTCAACATTGCCGGGAACAACCTGATCCTGCCGGATGCCTACGACGAGCAGTGCGCGGCGGTAACAACGGGCAATTTTAAGAATATTTATGTGGCATCGAGCAACGGCTATATTTACGAGTACAACTCCGAGGGCGAGCTGCTCTTTGTTTTCGGCGGGCGTGACGACGGGCGCTTGCGCGTCGGCCTTTGCAGCAAGGTGGAGGCGATCGCGGTGGATACAAGGGACCGCATCTACCTGCTTGATTCCGATAAAAAGCAGGTCAATGTCTACGAGCCGACGGAGTTTACAAACCTTCTCCACCAGGCGCTGGTGCTTTACGCCAACGGGCGCTATGAGGAGAGCATGGAGCCGCTGACCAAGGTACTGACGATGAACACACTGTTTGATTATGCGAACATGGCGATGGGGCGTGCATACTTACAGGTCGAGGACTATGACAATGCGCTCAAATACGCGAAACTTTCCAAGGATTTTGACGGCTATTCCGACGCGTTCTGGGAGGTGCGCAACCTCTGGTTAAAGAATAACCTTGTCACGGCCTTCCTTGTCATTCTCGCAGTCGTGATCGTGATCAAGGGCATCAAACTTTTGCAGAGGAAGAAAGGAGTCTTTGCCCCGGTTCTTGCGGGGTGGGGAAAGGTCAGGGAGAAGAAGCTGGTGGGCCAGCTGCGCTACAGCACGTATTTTATGAAGCATCCGATCGATGGCAGCTATGGTGTCCGGCGTGAGGGGAAATCCTCGTGGGTGGCATCGGGCATCATCCTTGCGGTCTTTATCCTGATCTCGATCATTTACAAATACTACTGCGGTTTCCTGTTCCGGACAGTCCGCGAGGGGGATTATGACCTGGTGATGGACATCGGCTCCGTGCTTTTGGTTTTCTTTGCACTGGCGGTCTGCAATTATCTGGTTGTGACGATCAAGGACGGCGAGGGGAGCTTTAAGAATCTTGTGAGTGCTTACGCGTACAGCCTGACACCTTACATCATCCTGATGCCGTTCATCATCATCGTGAGCAACCTGATCACGTACAATGAGTATTTCATCATTCAGTTTGCCACTTTGTGTATTTACGTGTGGGTGCTGGTGCTTTTGTTCCTTGCGATCAAGGAGGTCAACAACTACTCGGTGAAGGAAACGGTCGTTGTGATACTGCTTACCGCATTTACCCTGCTGATCGCAGCACTGATCATTTTTATTGTTTATATTCTGTGCTCGCAGGTATTTGACTTTGTGGGAACGGTAGCGAGAGAGGTGGTGAACCGGTTTGAGTGAGTTTTTTAAGAACCATAAAAAATTAATCTGCATCCTGGCTCCGGTTCTGCTTGTCATCATCATCGTGGCCGTGGCGCTCATATCCGGCAAGGACGCGCCGGGTGCCATCCACGAGGCGAGCATCGACAAACGTACTGCCCAGGGGACGGCAAACGCGGCTTTGAGTACGGGGAGCGTGGATACGGGCAAGGAGCTGAACGGCCATTATCTTGTGGCGGCGAATGACGGTTATGAGCTTTATCTGAAAAAAGAAAATCTTTCGATCATCGTGAAGGATGTCGTGACCGGATCCATCATGGAATCGACGGTACTTGACGATGACGGCTCGACCAACGCGTCGTGGATGGGATTTTTGCAGTCCGGTGTCAATGTCGAGATGCAGATATCCAACACGACACAGCAGAGGAAGATCGACCTGCTCGCCTCCGGCGCGCAGATCGATGTGAAGCTTGTCCCGGGAGGGTTCACCGCATCGATCGACTACACGCAGTATGAGCTCGGTTTCGACCTGACGGTGTTGCTCTACGACGACGGCTCGATTGAGGCGACCATCCCGGAGAGCTCGATCTACGAAAATTCGGAGACGAACCGGATCGGAAATATTTATCTCTTCCCGATGCTCGGCAACACGAAGCTCGGCGAGATGAACGGCTATATGCTCGTCCCGGACGGGAACGGGGCGCTGATCTACCTGAACGATAAGGAGGGCAAATATTCCGCCGCCTACACGCAGAAGGTGTACGGCACGGATGTGGGCATCACGGAGCCGTATGTGCTCTCCCTCTTCTGGAGCAAGTATGAGACGATCAATGACCCGGAGTACATCCTTGCCCCGGTGTACGGCATGGTACATGAGGATACGGGGATGGCGTACCTCGGCGTGATCACGAGCGGTGCGGAGGGCGCGACCATCGAGGCGTACCCGAACGGTGCGTACACGAATTATAACTGGATCACGGCGAAGTTTTTAAAGACCACGATCTACAACGAGCCGACATCCAATTCCGGAGGCTCGGTCGTGAAGGTGACCGACCGGTTGAATTACGATATTTCCGTGCGCTTCTTCTTCACAAGGGAAGAGGAGGCAAATTACGCAGGTCTTGCGGGGCGTTACCGTGATTATCTTCTGGAGAGCGGAAAGCTTGTGCAGAAGGAAGATTCCTTTCGCCTGCGCGCGGATTTCTTCGGCGCGGACCGGGAAAATTGGATGTTTACAACATCCGCCGTCACGATGACGACAACGGATGACATCCGCGAGATTTATGAGGATTTAAGGGGTGAGGGTGTCACGGACCTGTTCACGCTCTACAAGGGCTGGCAGGACGGCGGGATCAACAATGTCCCGGTAGGTTCCTATGACGCGGACGGAACGCTCGGCGGGACGAGGGACCTGACAAGGCTGATGGAGGAAGCAGCAGACGCGGGGATCGCTTTCTACCTGTACGTGGACGCGCTGCGCGCGAATCCAAGCACGACGAATACGACGTTCAATGTCATCAAGAAGATTGATACAAGGCTTTACGCGGAATCTACTTACAAGGATGTGTATGAGACCATGCATTTCCTGACACCGGAGCGCACGAACGAGGTGGTCAACAACCTCGTGACGGATATGGCAAAGAAGAATATCCGCAACCTGGCACTGACCGGGATCACGAACACGATGTTCACGTTCCGCTACAGCGGTAAGACCTACGACCGTTTCTATACGGCAGGGATGCAGGCTTCGCTGCTTGAGAATATCGCGGGGCGCACGGATCTTGTGCTGGAGGAGCCGATCGAGACTTACTGGAAATATACGAATGCCGTACTTGACATGCCGGTGAAGGATTCGGATTACATTTTCACCGATGAGAGCGTGCCGTTTCTTTCCATCGTCTTTAAGGGGATCCTTCCGATGTATTCGGATTATGTGAACTTTGAGGCAAACAAGAACGAGTTTTTCCTAAAGCTTGTGGAGACCGGGATCTACCCTTCTTTCTACCTGACAATGGAGGATCCGACCGAGCTTTACTACACGAACTCGAACGATCTGTATTCCTCGAAATATACCGTTTACCGGGATACGATGATCGAGTATTACAAAGTATTAAAGCAGTTTAACGAGCTGGTTGCCGGGGCGGTAATCACGGGGCATACCATTGGGGGGGACGGCACGGTGACCGTTGCTTACTCAAACGGTGCCATTGTAACGGTTGACTACAGTAATTCTTCCTTTACGGTTGCCAACGGCGGCAGCACGGTAATGGAATACAAGGTAGGTGATGCAGAATGAAAAAGCAGAAAAAAGTGAAACCGGGGCGGTTAAAGCGCAGGGAGAACATGGTGGGGCTGGTCTTCATTCTGCCGTGGCTGATCGGTCTTTTAGGGCTTGTCATCTACCCGCTGTTTGAGTCGTTCCGCTATTCCTTACACCGTATCGTCATAAACCCGATGCTCGGGCGTGTCATGAATCCGGTGGGTTTTGAGAATTACCGAAATATATTCCTTGTGGATACGGATTTTGTTTTCCAGCTTGAGAACTATCTGCTGCAGACGGCGCTTGCCGTGCCGGTCATCGTGGCATTCGCTCTGATCATCGCGATGATGCTCAACGGAAAGATCCGGCTGAAGGGCATTTTCCGCCTGATCTTCTTCCTTCCGGTCATCATCGCGAGCGGTCCGGTCATGAACCAGCTGACCGCGCAGGGGGCGGCGAGCATCCCGATGATGAATGTGCAGATGATCACCGGGGTATTTGAGCAATACCTGCCGCGCGTGCTGGCGAGTGCCCTCTCGAGCGTGTTCTCAAATATCATCATGCTTTTGTGGTATTCCGGGGTTCAGATCCTGATCTTCCTGGCGGCCCTGCAAAAGATCGACAGCTCGCTGTATGAGGCGGCGAAGATCGACGGCGGTTCCGCCTGGGAGTGCTTCTGGAAGATCACGATCCCGACCATCAAGCCGATGATCCTGTTGAACGCGGTGTACACGATCATCTTTATGTCCAACACGGAGACGAACGGCATCATCAACCTGATCTCCACGCGTATGTTCTCCTCCGCGGGCGGCGGTGCGGGTGGTTACGGCTATGCTGCCGCGATGGCGTGGTGCTATTCTATCGTTGTGACATTGCTCGTTGTGTTCATAGCAGCACTTCTGATGGGACGCAAGGATATCTATGCAAGGCGCGCGAAGAAATTCCGCAAAGAGCAGAAGAAGCAGCAGAGACTGGCAAAGAAGTTCAGAAGGAGGGGCGAGAGAAATGCAAAACGGATTGCAAAAAATGCAAACAAAGCAGCCTAAACCGGCAAAACCGCAAAAGCCGGCCAGGCAGCGCCTTTCCTACAAGGGTGCCTGGAAGGACCGATTTAAGAAGTTTATCTTCGGGAGCAAGGAGAAAGAGGGTGCGGGGAAACAGACCGTTGTCTATATCCTGCTGATCAGCATTGGTTTTGTGTACCTTTACCCGCTCCTTTATATGATCAGCCGCAGTTTTATGACCGTTGGGGATCTGCTTGACTCGTCCATCCAGTGGCTGCCGACTTCGTTCTATGTTGACAATTATAAAAACGCGGCGCGCGCGATGGATTTCTGGAAGACCTTCCGGGATTCTATCCTTGTGGCCGGGATCCCGACCCTGATCAATGTGGTCATCTGTGCGATCGTCGGCTATGGCTTTGCACGCTATGAATTTCCGGGCAAGAAGGTGCTGATGGGGCTTTTGATCTTTTCCTTCATCCTTCCGCCGCAGATCACGATGATGCCGACCTATGCATTTTATACGGATATCGGGATCGTCAATTCCTTAAAAGCGTTTGTCATTCCGTCCATTTTAGGACAGGGGCTGAAATCGCAGATCTTCATCCTGATCTTCTGGCAGTTTTTCCGGCAGGTGCCGCAGGCACTGATCGAGGCTGCAAAGATCGACGGGGCAGGGCATTTCAAATCCTTTGCGAGGATTGCAATCCCGTCCGCGGCACCGGCGATCCTGGTTGTATTCCTGTTCTCGATCGTGTGGTACTGGAACGAGTCCTACCTGACACAGCTCTATGTCGTGGGTGTGACAGCGGGCTCGGAAAGCACGCTGTCCACCCTGGTGGTAGCATTAAAGACCTTCGATACATCCTACAGCACGGCGGCAAGCCAGAGTGGGGGCACGATGGTTTCGATCAACGAGAATATCAAAATGGCAGGAACGATGCTTTCCATCCTGCCGCTGCTCATCATGTATTTTGTATTGCAGCGCCAGTTTGTGGAGAGTGTTGACCGGACGGGTATTACCGGTGAGTAAAACGCGAAAGGGGCGGGAGGCTTGCAGCGTGGGTTGTGGGTGACCCCTTTCGCAGTGAGGTGCGAAGGCCGGCTGTGCGCGATGGGATATTTTTTGTCGGAGACCGGGTTAAGATATCCTGTGGATTTTTAGAGATGGAATCACGCATGTGATTTTCATAAAGCAACCAATCAATTATTTCAAAAGGAATAAGGAGGAATTTCGTATGAAATCAAAGAAGCTTACAAGCTTAGCGCTTGCGGCGGCGATGACGGCGACGCTGTTTGCAGGATGCGGCAACAAGGAAAATGAGGGTTCGGAAGCTACCCCGACAACGGATCCGGGCAGCAATGGGGGAAATCAGGAGCCGGGTGGCCAGGATACCCCGGACGGTTCGGATGAGAATGATCCGGGAACCCCGGCTGGGCTTCCGGAGATGACGAAGGATGAGATCACGCTTGTCTACATGCATTTCGACAATGACCTTGTGGTAAAGCATGTCGCGGAAGCTTTTATGAAGAAGTATCCGAACATCAAGGTAAAGACGCAGGCTTTTGAGACCGGCGGCTATAACGATACCCTGCTCAACATGATCAATGCGGGCAAGGTGCCGGATTGCTATATGGTACTCGGCAACTGTGACATCGGTCTCTCGAACGGTTTTTACGGCGACTTTACCGAATACTGGGAGAATGACCCGGAGAACCAGAACCTGCTGACCTCGATCAATGACTACAAGATCGGTTACTTCGGGACGGACAAGAAGCTTGCGACCCCGATCAAATATTTCCCGGATGTTATGTATGCAGACCTTGCGATCTTTGAGAAGCTCAATATCCCGGTTCCGGATCCGAACACTTGGAAGTGGGAGGACTGGATTGCTTCCGTTAAGGCGGGCACGAGCGCGGCGGACCAGATCTACGGTTTTAATGAATACCACACTCCGATCACCTACTATCCGATCGCGAATGACCCGAACTGTATCGGCGAGTTTGGCTGGGACGGACACCGCTTTAACATGGAGGTTTGGGCGGACGGCGTAAACCAGTGGGCGGATCTGATCAATTCCGGCTACCGGGCACCGTACGCTGAGACCCCGGAAAACGAGGCGTGGACGGGTGATGCAGAGATGTGGGCGGCATATACCGGAAAACTGACTTGGCAGATTGACGCATTCTGGACTTATGTCAACCTTTTTGATACACCGGACTATAGGAACAAGGGTATGGAGTGGGTACCGTACAATGTACCGGCAAATTCCGCCGGCACATCCTTCGGTGTACTTGATATGGGCTCCGTTTCTATCGGCACCAAGCATCCAAGGGAAGCTTACGAGCTCTTAAAGTGGATGGGCTGGGGCGTAGAGGGCTGGAAAGCAAAACTTGAGGCGTACAAGACTATCGTGGATGACACGGGCAACCCGGTATTCCGCGCTGCGATGCCGGCTCCGATCACTCTGGATGCGGATATCTGGGAGGAATTTACCCAGACCTTCTATCCGACCGAGAAGGAGAGGAAGTATCAGAGCGTAGAGGATCCGCAGTACGGCGGACCGCTTGTTACGGCGGAGGAAGACCAGAAGTACGGTAAGTATTTCGACGCGTTCTTTAAGAATGTGACCAGGCCGGTTGGGTTCGGTGATACCCAGATCCCGGGCTTCCAGGCATTCATCGACGGTGTATACCGCCATGCGGTGGATGATACCGATGTTGAGGTTTTGGTGCGTGACCAGGGCAAGAATGCACATGACTATGCGGCAGAGATGGCGGCAAAGGCTCTGGAGTACAACCAGCAGGCGCTTGCGTATGCAAAGGAAATTTACGCGCAGCTGGGGATTGAACTGAATTATGAAGTGATCACCCAGTAACGGCGGAAGGGCGGAACAGCTTTTTTAGGGGACTGCAGCGGCATATTTGCTGCTGCGGTTCCCTTTTTTGTAAGGAGGTATGCTATGGAATCAAAGGACGGCGGTTTGTTTTCCCATGACCCGGCGATATTTTACGATGAAAAGAGCAAATACTATTATACCTACGGAACGGATACCGCCCCACGGTTTCGGGATGGGATCGGCGGGCAGATCCGGCGCTCGAAGGATCTGGTTCATTTCGAGTACATCGGGACGGCGGTGCGCGAAATCCCGAAGGAGGTAAAGGAACTCACGAATGTCCGCAATATCTGGGCTCCCGACATTATCAAGGTGGGGGAGGAGTACCGGCTGTACTATTCGGCATCCACCTTCGGGTCGCAGAATTCCGTGATCGGGCTGGCGGTGGCGGACAATCCGGAAGGACCGTTTGAGCACCGCGGCATCGCCGTGCACACAACGCCAGATTCCCCGGTCAATGCGATTGACGCGAACCCGGTGCGCGAGGAAGAAACGGGGGAGTATTATCTTGTCTACGGTTCTTTCTGGGGAGGGATCCGCCTCCTGCATCTGGACGCAAAAACCGGGCTGCCGGATGAGGAGGGCTACGGCAGGGTGCTTGCCTGCCGGCCGCGAAAGAGCTGTGATACCGCGATCGAAGGACCTTATATCCATTACAATAGGGAGACGGGCTATTATTATCTGTTTGTTTCCTATGATTCCCTCACCAATGTTTACAATGTGAGGGTCGGGCGCAGCAAAAAGCTGGAGGGACCTTATGTTGACCACAACGGCAGACGGCTGGATGATTTGAGCCTCCCCGCGAACCATGTGGGGCTGAAGCTCACGACGGGCTACAGTTTAAAGAAGGGAACCGGTTTTATGGCGCTCGGACACAATTCTGTGCTGGAGACCGAAAACGGCTGGTTCATGGTCTGCCATGCGCGCTATGAGAATGATCCGCGCATCTCCACCTTAAATATCCGGCGTATGGTATTTGATGAGGATGGGTGGCCTGCAGTGAGCCCTTGCCTTTATGCCGGGGAGACACAGGAGACTGTCCCGCGGGATAAGCTGATTGGAAGTTACCAGCGGATTGATTTCGTGCTCGATGTAAAACGTCTGTGTGAGCAGCCAATCCCGATGGAACTGAAAGCGGACGGCAGTGTGAAAGCCGCCGACCTGACCGGTTCTTGGTCGTACGATGAGGAGACGGGCTGGCTTGAGGTTATCATTGGCGGCGCGGTAGAAAAATTGCGCGCACTGCACGCGACACACCGCGAGGAGTGCGGCAGCACGGTGGCATTGACCGGGCGCAACGATGCGGGCATCGGTGTATGGGCTGTCAAACACACAAAAAAACCGGAGCAGGGACTCGCGGTAAAGCGTTTTGCGTGATTTGCGGAACTTAAAACAGCAAATTTCTGAACAGAGCCCAGAGGAAATTTTGCGGGAAAAGGAGCAAAATTTGCTCTGTGGGGGTTGGTGATGGGAGGAGATTTGCGGAACTTAAAACAGCAAATCGCCGGACAGAGCCCAGAGGAAATTTTGCGGGAAAAGGAGCAAAATTTGCTCTGTGGGGGTTGGTGATGGGAGGAGATTTGCGGAACTTAAAACAGCAAATCGCCGGACAGAGCCCAGAGGAAATTTTGCGGGAAAAGGAGCAAAATTTGCTCTGTGGGGGTTGGTGATGGGAGGAGATTTGCGGAACTTAATATAGAAAGACCAACTATTAAAAGTCAAGTAGATAATTGAAAAAACAAAAGAAATTATC
>CAMRSM010000023.1 GCA_947053345.1 uncultured Lachnospiraceae bacterium | reverse complement strand
TCCTCGTACAGCTTATCCAGAACCTTTTCGATTTGTTCAAGCCGCGTTGTGATTTGCGGTACGCGCTTCTGCTGTTTCTTCGTCCGGTCGGTCTGCTGTACGTCAAGGCTCTTTTTCACTAAGGCTTCAAAATCTGCCCTGTTGCTGATGGAGTATTCCGCGATTTTTTTCAGCACGTCCGCAACGGTCTGCATGAGTAAATCCGCGTCCATGATGTGCGGGGAATGGCACTTCGGGTTTCTGGCTTTCCCCTTGTGGTACTCACTGCAAAAGGCAACGTGCCGTTTGCCGCCGTTCCTGTAATCTATCCGTATGTGCATTTTTGCGCCGCAGTCCTTACAGAAAAGCAAGCCCGACAAAGGGTGGATTTCCCCGTCCCCGTTTGGTCGCTTGACAGGGACGTTTTCCGTAATCTGCCACTGGCTTCTGTCTACATAGTGGTTTCGCTTGTCGCGGAAATGCTTTGCGGTCTTGAAGTTTACAACGTCGCCGCAATACTCCTGCCTTGTGAGGATATGGGTCAGCGTGGCTTTGTTCCACTTGTAACGGCTTTCCTCGTTCAGCGTCTTATTTTTACAAGTTCCCCGCCCACGGTCTTTCATGTAGAATGTGGGGGTCGGGATTTGCTCATTTTTCAGATATACGGCGATTTGGTTTCGGTTTTTCCCGTCCAGAAACAGGCGGAAAATCAAGCGGACAATTTCGGCGGCTTCTTCGTCAATCAACCAAAAATCCTTGTTGTCGGGGTCTTTCACATAACCATAGGGGGCTTCGGTTGCGATTGGCTTGCCACTCATGCCTTTGGTCTTAATGCCCGTTTTCACTTTCTTGCTGATGTCCTTTGCGTACCACTCTGACATGATATTGATGAACGGCGCAAACTCCAACGTGTCGGGCTTTTCGCTGTCTATTCCGTTGTTTACCGCGATAAAGCGCACGTTGTTCCGTCTGAAAATCTCCATAGCGTTTCCCACTTGGAGATAGTCGCGCCCCCAACGGGTCATATCTTTCATAATGCACACGCCGACTTTGCCGTTTTCCACGTCCTCTATCATGCGGGAGTAGGCAGAACGGTCAAAAAATCTGCCGCTTTCGTCATCGTCAATGTAGTGCCGGATATTGGTTAATTTTAACTGTCTGGCATAGCTTTCCAGAAATTTCTTCTGGTTCTGTATGGAGTTGCTTTCGCCGCCGTCCCTGTCCTCGTCCCCCACGGATAAGCGGGAGTAAAGGGCTGTGATTTTGCTGTAATCATTCATGTGCATATCCTCCTGCGTCAATATAGGTGTTGCTTACAGTTAAGATTATGCACCTCAGGGTGCGGCGGGTTTTTCCGTTCTATTCACCAAAAAATTTCTCTACTACACGGACAATGCCGTCCTCATCGTTCGATGCCGTGATATAGTCCGCCCGTGCCCGCACAGGTGCCTGCGCGTTTGCCATCGCAACGCCCAAGCCCGCATATTCAATCATGGAAATATCGTTGAAGCCGTCGCCGCAACAGACGGTTTCCTCACGGGAAATAGAAAGTTGTTCCAGAAGTTTTTCCAATGATTTCGCCTTGTCCACATTCGGAGGCATAAATTCAAGAAAATATGGCTCGGAGCGGTAAATGCTAAGGCGCTCCCCAAATTGTTTTTGCAGCCTGCGCTCGACCTCAGCCAGGTATTCCGGCGCTCCGGTCATCAGGCATTTATTTACCGGAAAGGTAATATAGTTATCAAAATCCGGCACACGGCGGATCAAAAGACCGTTGATGTGTGCTTCTAACTCCATGTATGGGTCAATCGGCGTTGCGGCAATCACTTCTTCCCCCTCATAGGAAATCAGTCCCGTACCGTATCCGATGGCAGCGCGGAAGATTTCCGGGATCACCGTCGGTGGGAGTGTTTGCTCATACACAGTTTCCCCGCTGCCGCAGTCCGTAATTTTCGCGCCGTTAAAGGAGAGGACAAAGTTGTGGAACTTTGCGAGCTGGAGAGCTTCTGCCGCCGCCTTTGTCCCGGCTGTCGGACGGCCGGAGGCGACCGCTATGCGGCCGCCCCGTTCCTGAAGGGCATAAAGCGCCTGTCTTGTTGCGGGTGTGATTTCTTTATTTGAGTTGGTCAGGGTGCCGTCAATGTCGAGCACAAGCATCTTGTATTTCATGGTTGATCTCCGTTTCTGGCTTTATGTATCATCCGGAATAGTCCTATGTTCGGAAAGCCTGTTACATCATACAGGAAAACAAAGTTTTTGTAAAGGTCTTTTTCTTTTCGGATAAGGTGTTTTATTTATTTTGAATATTTTATCCGTGCCTGTCATAATGTAAATTAGAGTAACCATGCAGGGATGACAGGCATGGCATCAAAAGCAGGTTTTGACCGGCACGGAGGTATGGGAATGGGAATGGCGGCATATACCCGCAGCGCGGCGGATGTGGTGCGGGAACAAAAAAGCAGCAGGGAGGGCGGCCTATCCGCGAAGGAAGCGGCAAAGCGCCTGAATCAGTACGGGAAAAACGAATTTACGCAGAAAAAGAAAAAGGGCTTCCTGCGCCGTTTTCTTGAGCAGTTTGAAGATTTTATGATCCTTGTGCTGATTGCGGCAGCGCTTATTTCTTTTGCCGCTTCGGTATTTGAGGGCAATACAGATTTTACGGATCCGGTAATCATTCTATCAATTGTCATTTTAAATGCCATCCTCGGTGTTGTGCAGGAGGAAAAAGCGGAGAAATCTTTGGAGGCGCTGAAAAAAATATCCGCCCCGACAGCCGTTGTGTACCGGGACGGCACGCGTGCGGAGATTGCTGCTGGGAAGCTCGTGCCGGGCGACATCATTGAGGTGGAGGCTGGGGCATATGTCCCGGCGGACGCGAGACTATTAAGCGCCGTGCAGTTAAAGATTGATGAGTCGGCGCTGACCGGAGAATCTCTCCCGGTAAAAAAATCCGCCGATAAGGTCTTTGCGGAGGGAACGCTGCTTGCCGAGCGGGCAAACATGATCTACTCGACAAGCATTGTCACCAACGGGCACGCGCTCGCGATCGTGACGGAGACCGGTATGAGCACGGAGGTTGGCAAGATTGCCGACATGATCTTGAATGATGAGACCCCGCAGACCCCGCTGCAAAAGCGTCTGGCAGTAACCGGGAAATGGCTTGGCATCGCGGCACTTTTGATCTGTGTTGTGATCTTTGCGATGGGCGTGGTTCAGGGGCGCGGGCTCTTTGATATGTTTATGACAAGTGTAAGCCTCGCGGTGGCGGCTATCCCGGAAGCGCTTCCGGGGATGGTGACCATTATGCTCTCGCTCGGCGTGCAGCGCATGGCGGCGAAAAATGCCGTGATAAAGCGCCTGCCTGCGGTGGAAACCTTGGGCAGCGCTACCTGGGTGTGCTCGGATAAGACGGGAACCCTGACGCAGAACGAGATGACGGTCGTTCGTGTGTGTGACGTACAGTCCGTACTACCCGCGCATTCGGAGCGGGCAAAAAAAATCTGTATGGCGGCGGCTCTCTGCTGCAATGTGCAGGAGCAGAAGGAGCGGGGGAAGTTCGTCTATTCCGGGGAGGCGACGGAGCTTGCGATCGTGCGCGCCCTGGCGGGAGTGAATGCTTCCTACGAAACGCTTCTGGCGGCAGCACCGCGCATCCGGGAAATCCCGTTTGATTCGGTCAGGAAGCGTATGACCACGGTACATAATATAGCAGGGGGAATCATTTCCATTACCAAGGGTGCGCCGGATATCCTGCTCTCGCGCTGTGCCTACTACGAGCGGGAAAATCAGGTTTTTCCGATGACGGAGCAGGTGCGCGAGGAGATCCGGCGGCAGAACCGGATGCTAAGCGGGCAGGCACTGCGCGTTCTGGCAGTGGCATACCAAAAAAGCCCGGCGGCAGGAAACGGGGATTCGGAACAAAATCTTGTATTTTACGGTCTGCTTGGCCTGATGGATCCGCCGCGCCCGGAGGCGGTACGATGTGTGAAAACCTGCAGGGAAGCGGGAATTGTCCCGGTTATGATCACAGGGGACCATGTGATGACCGCGTGTGCGGTTGCACGGGAAACGGGGATTCTGGCAAACGAGAACGAGAAAGCGGTTACCGGGGCGGAGCTTGATGCGATGAGCGAGGAGGAACTTGCGGGAAATATTAAAAACTACCGCGTATTTGCCCGTGTTTCCCCGGAGCATAAAGTGCGCATCGTCAAAGCCCTGCAAAAATCCGGGGAAATCGTGGCGATGACGGGGGACGGTGTCAACGATGCGCCCGCCTTAAAGGCTGCCGATATCGGATGCGCGATGGGGCAGGGCGGCACGGATGTCGCAAAGAACGCGGCGGACATGGTGCTGATGGACGATAATTTTGCCACCATTGTGGAGGCGGTGCGCGAGGGGCGCGGCATCTATGATAACATCCGCAAATCCATTCATTTCCTGCTTTCCTGCAATATAGGGGAAATCATTACCATTTTTGCGGCAATCCTCTGCCGGATGCCTTCCCCGCTCGCGGCGGTGCAGCTTTTGTGGGTGAATCTTGTGACCGATTCACTCCCGGCAATCGCGCTCGGAGTGGAACCGCCGGAGGAAGGGATTATGAAACGTCCGCCCATCCCGCCTAAAAAAGGGATTTTTTCGGATGGGCTGGTCGGCCAGATCATACTGGAGGGAGCCATGATCGGGCTGCTCGCAATGACGGCCTACCTGATCGGCGGTTCCACCTACGCTTTCGCGGTATTGTCCTTCTCTCAGCTTTTTCACGCCTTTAATATGCGAAGCCGCCGCTCGCTTTTTAAGATTGGGTTTTTCAGCAATATAAAAATGGTGGTGGCGTTTTTGGTGTGCAGTTTCTTGCAGGCAACGGTTTTAACCGTTCCGGCTCTGGCGGATGTGTTTCAGGTCATACCGCTTGATTTTGCGGGATGGGGCACGGTACTGGGACTTTCTGCCATGCCGGTTTTGGTATGTGAATTGCAAAAATGCCTGTTTGCGGAAAAGAAAAAATAAACCCATCTTTTTATCGGAAAAGACATTGTATTTGCCTCCCGGAATCATTATAATGTCGAAAACAGTGAAAAGAAGGGGAGCTTTTGCTGCGCGGGTTCTCCTGTGGCGGCAGTTTCAAACAAACTGTTGTCCCACGAAAAGGATGTTTTGGCGGAAAAAATACATCCGCCGCTCCTAAAATGAAGCCGCAGCGGGGGAGGCTTATCATGGAAGTCAGTAAAAGCAAGATGCGCTGGCTGTGGGAGAACATGAAGGGATACCGCGCCCTGTATGTTTTGGGCATTTTGGGCACGGTTCTCTACAATGTTTTACAGCTGGCAGTGCCGGTTTTTTCGGAAAAGATCGTGGATCTGTTCCTGACCGGGGATGAGGCGGCAGAGAATCTGTCGGCCAAAAAGGAACTGCTCGTCGGGTTGATTGTGGGGATGGTGCTGGTGACATTTTTGCGCACCGTCGTCGTATACGCCACCTGCATCAACTTTGAGCGCGTGTCGCAGAATGTGCTCTACCGCATCCGCAATTTTCTGTTTGCAAAAATTGAGCATCAGGACATGAGATTTTATGACAATTACCGTACGGGCGATCTGATGACGCGCCTGACGGGCGACCTGGATGCGGTGCGCCATATGATCGCGTGGGTGCTGCGCATGATCATCGAGAGCTTTTCGCTGATGTTTGCGGCGGCGGTGTATTTCTTTTATATGGATTGGCGGCTTGCGCTCTCCCTGCTTGCGATCGCCCCGTTCATTTTTATCATCATCGTATGCTTCCGCAACCGCGTTGCACCGATGCACGCGCTGCTGCGTGAAAAGCTGTCGCTGATGAACACGGCGGCGCAGGAGAACATTGCCGGCAACCGCGTGGTCAAGGCATTTGCCCGGGAGGAGTATGAGAAGAAAAAATTTGACGAACGAAACCGCGAGTATTCGGAAACGAACCAGAAGACGGCGTTTGTCTGGCTGCATTTTTATCCGTATGTTGAGACATTTGCGAACCTCCTTCCGGTCGTGCTGCTTTTGGTCGGCGGTATTTTCCTGATCCATGACCAGATTACGATGGGGCAGTATGTGGCGTTCTCCGGGCTTACCTGGGCGCTTGCCAACCCGATGCGAAACCTCGGCGGTATTATGAACGAGTTCCAGAGATTCTCCGCGGCATCGAAAAAGGTGATGGAGATTTATTACTCCGAGCCGACGATCGTGGATCCGCCGCAGCCGGCGGATATGCCAGTACAACGCACAGATCGGGCAGAATCCCCCGCTTTGCACCTTCGCGGGAAGATTGAATTTAAGGATGTCAGCTTTTCTTATGAGCACCGTCCGGTACTGCACCATATCAGCTTTAAGGCCGAGCCGGGGCAGACGATCGCAATCATGGGGGAGACAGGCTGTGGCAAGACTTCGCTGATCCAGCTGATCCCGCGCTTTTATGACCCGACGCAGGGACAGGTGCTGGTGGACGGCGTTGATGTGAGGGAGTACAAGCTTCGCGACCTGCGCAAAAATATCGGGCTTGCCACGCAGGATGTCCTGCTGTATTCCGATACGATCGACGGGAATATTGCCTACGGGGACAGCACCATGTCGCAGGAGCGTGTGCGCCGTTTTGCGGGTTACTCAGCGGCGGAGGAATTTATTTCAAAGATGCCGGAGGGGTATGACACAATCGTGGGCGAGCGCGGTGTCGGGCTTTCCGGGGGGCAGAAGCAGCGCATTTCGCTCGCCCGGGCGATGGCGATTAAGCCGTCCATCCTGATCCTGGACGATACGACTTCTGCGGTAGACCTGGAGACGGAGAAGCATATTCAGGATTCTCTGGAACATCTGGAGTTTACCTGCACGAAGATCATTATTGCGCAGCGGATTTCCTCGACCAGAAAAGCGGACCGGATTCTGGTGCTAAAGGACGGCAGGATCGAGGAGGAAGGTACACACGAGTCGCTGATTGCAAAGAAAGGGTATTACTACGAACTTGTAAAGCTGCAGGGCGGGGAGGAACTGCTTGCGGCTAAGGAAACGGAAGCGCTGCAAAAAACACCGTCCGGGGAGATGGCACCGGGGGAAACCGTGCGGCAGGATGGATCTGCCCCGAAGGAGGACGCAGCGTCGAAAGGGGGTGCACGGCGTGGCTAGGAATACTTTTAAGGAAGATGAGGTTTTGGAAACTCCATTTGATTTCCGTCATCTTCTCCGTGCGTCGGTGTATGTGAAGAAATATGTAAAGCGTATGGTAATGGCGCTTGTCATCAGCGCGCTCGCGGCAGTGACCGGGCTGTTAAACCCGATCATCGTGCAGAGGGCGCTCGATGTGGCGATCCCAAATAAGGACACGAGGCAGCTCGTTGCGCTCGTGCTGCTGCTTGTCGCTACGTACGCCATCAGCATTGCCTTCTCGGCGGTGCGCTCGCGCATTATGACTGTGGTCGGGCAGAGCATTATTTTTGATATCCGCAAGGATCTGTTCGCGCATCTGCAAAAGCTGCCGTTTCAGTATTATGATGACCGGCCGCACGGAAAAATCATGATCCGTGTAGTCAATTATGTCAATTCGGTTTCGGACATGCTCTCAAACGGGCTGATCAATGTGATCCTTGAGATGCTGAACATGGTCTTCATCGTGATATTTATGCTGATTGTGGATGTGAAGCTCTCGCTTGTGGTATTTGCCGGCGTTCCGGTGCTTGCCGCGGTGCTGCGCTATATCAAGCGCCACCAGAGGAAGGCGTGGCAGCAGGTTTCGAACAAAAATTCCAACCTCAATGCTTACCTTCAGGAAAATATCACCGGGGCACGCATCACGCAGATTTTCGCGCGCGAGGATGAGAACGCGGAGATTTTTGAGACACTTTCAGGAAAATGCCGGGATGCGTGGATGGGGGCGGTCAAATATTCCAATCTTGTCTGGCCGGCCATTGACGATATTGCGGTCATCGTGCGCGCTGCAATTTTCGCCGTGGGGCTACTGGTGCTTGGACCGGATAAGGTTTCGGTCGGCACGATCGTGGCGATCAGCTCCTACGCGTCCCGGTTCTGGCAGCCGATCATGAACCTCGGGAATATTTTTAATAATTTTATCAATAATATTGCATATCTGGAGCGTATCTTCGAGACGCTTGATGAGCCGGTCACAGTCGATGATGCGCCGGATGCCGGGGAACTGCCGAAGATAAAGGGCAAGGTGACGTTTCAGGATGTCTGCTTCGGCTATGAGGAGGGACAGCATGTGCTCGACCATGTTTCCTTCACGGTAAATCCGGGCGAGAGTGTGGCGCTCGTCGGGCCGACCGGGGCAGGCAAGAGCACGATCGTCAATCTTCTCTCGCGCTTTTACAATGTCAACTCGGGGCGTGTGCTGATTGACGATGTGGATATCGCCGGGGTGACGCTGCATTCATTGCGCTCGCAGATGGGGATCATGCTGCAGGACAGCTTTATTTTCAGCGGTACGATCGAGGATAATATCCGTTATGGTAAGCTTGATGCGACATTGGATGAGATCCGCGAGGCGAGCCGCGTTGTGTGCGCGGATGCGTTTATCGAGAGTATGAAGGACGGCTATGCGACTGAGGTGAAGGAGCGCGGTTCGCTGCTTTCGCAGGGGCAGAGGCAGCTTATCAGCTTTGCCCGCACGCTGCTTTCCGACCCGGCGATCTTAGTGCTTGACGAGGCGACCTCGAGCATTGATGTGCAGACGGAGAAGGCGCTGCAGCAGGGCTTGAACGCGATGCTAAAAGGGCGTACATCGTTTATCATCGCGCACAGACTTTCGACAATCAAGAACTGCGATAAGATCATGTACATTTCGGACGGCGGGATTAAGGAATGCGGAACGCATGCGGAGCTGATGGCGCAGAAGGGGGCGTATTATAAGCTGTATACGGCGCAGATGAGCGAGCTTGGCGGCAATGTGAAAGGGGCATAAGGCGGACAGCTTACAATGAGATTGCCGGAAACGGGAAGCTTTTACGGATAGGCTGCAATATAAAATAGTTGGGGAAAAGGCTATGACAAAATCATTTCCGGTGAGGAGTTGTCATAGTCTTTTTTTCTGTTTTGGGATAAAGAGGGAGCAGCCGGGATGAAAGGGAGAACAGAACAGCTGTATCGGTCTGTGCAGGGGGAGGTCTGCTGTAAAAAACAATCCTGAGAGAAAATTTCCGAGTGGGAGCTGGCGGTATAACAGGCAATAAAATATCCGTAAGACGGTAGCAGGGTGAGAGGCAGGGGGAAGAGATTAAGTGGGGATACAATAGAAATTGGATGGATTTATGAGGGTGGTTGTGGTATAATGTCGACAGACATTATACCGGCGCTGATTTGCCGTCTGACGAAGGAGGACATCTTCCATGTCGAACCGTGTGCATCCGCAGGGGGACATGTTCGGAGAACATGATATAATGTCGACAGACATGATACCAGCAGTACAGATCAAAGTCCGGAAAGGGTGAAGATAATGAATTTATACCATTATTATGATAAAACATTCGGACCGTTTCGAAATTTATCCGACCTGTCCGTTGACCAGGCAAAATCCGTTCTCGAGACGATAAAAATGACAAAACCAGCTTCGCAATGCGCGCAAAGGCACGATAAATATGTCGAATATAGACGGAATTGCGAAAGGATCCTCCGGACGGAATTTACCAAAAAAGGAGGAAAAATCTACAGGGAAGCACCACATTATATGGTGG
The DNA here is from genome assembly GCA_947053345.1 of uncultured Lachnospiraceae bacterium. Classification (GTDB taxonomy): domain Bacteria; phylum Bacillota; class Clostridia; order Lachnospirales; family Lachnospiraceae; genus RGIG4057. The sequence continues at coordinate 58,187 of CAMRSM010000023.1, read as the reverse complement.
TCGAACATAGTCCGTGGTTATATTCATGGTTTGAAAACTGCGATTTTATCAAGATACCGATTGAGGAATTTGATACCGATACGCTTTCGTTTACCTATGGGGATTCCATGCCTACCTTTAGTCCAAAGATTAAGGATGGCAAAGAATATCGCCATAAACTGTACACATATCATGAAATTATAGAGGTCATCGATCGATATGGATTTCCCCAGGATTGGAATGATGACGGGAAATACGGTCCTGAACGGTATATTGAAGTCCATGTATGGAGTGATGATACCATTGAGCGTTATAAGAAGAATTTTGGGAGGCCTAAATGACCGTTATGATAATTATTATATTGACGTACTGGGAAAGGCACATGGAACAGCAAAGGGAAACCATGTGCTTTTTTGCTTATGGGGAATAATAAAAGACAGGTATATTTTGACCCTTGACTCTGCCGTTAGGGAACCGTTTATACTACCATTACACTAGATAGAAGGAGGGAAACCATATGAACCAACTTGTCAAGATCCGGGACATGACGGCCCGGTATGACCTGTCAGCCCGCACGCTTCGCTACTATGAAGATATGGGGCTGATCGAAAGCATCCGCAGCGGGGATTACGCATACCGGATGTATGATGAGGTGAATGTGAGACGGCTCGAGCAGATTCTGATCTTGCGCAAACTGAATATCAGCATCAAAGATATCAAGCGTATTTTCCTTGCATCCGGCTCCGAGATTGTTTTGGAGGTGCTCGGGAAAAAGGTGGAGGGAATTGACGAAGAGATTTCCCTGCTGCATGAACTGCGGGAAATTGTTTTGGAATTTATACGTCAGATTGAGGCTGCCGATTTCGGGAAGGAAGCCGATGTCAAACTTCTTTACGAAAAAGCGAAGGAGATCAAAACGCAGATTGTGCAGGAAGGTTATAAGGGAAACCCGGCGGCAGTGAACCGCCTGGTTGAGGTTACGGAAAAGCTGGATGCCAAAATTCCGGATATTATGATCGTGAGGATACCGAAATTCCGGGCAGTGACCTCGGGGCTTATGACCTTTGAGGAACTTTTCGGAGGGGGGTTTGAGCCGTGGCAGGAAGCACACAATCATTTTTTTAAACCGGTTCTCTTTGATGCCCCTGATTTTTTGTGTGAGAGGGACGGTAAGGTCGAATGGATCTGGGCGCTGAAGGACGAAGTGACGGCGGGGGATACCGCCCCGTATGAAATAATCGAGTATCCCGGTGGTTTGTACGCGGTCTCGGTCAGCATGGACGGCGATGGGGAAAGTTATGATAAAGTGAGGGGCAAGGTAGAGCGATGGCTGAAAAACACAAATTTTGAACTTGACCATGCACGGGGCTTCATGGGGCATATGATTTATGTTGATGATGAAATTCGGAAGGGGCTCGGATATCACCAGATGAACCTGTATGCGCCCGTGAAATTGAAAAAGGCGTAGCGGGGTCGTTTTTTCAGGAAGGCTTTTGTAATCCTTTGTCTGCGGTGAAAACAAGGGGATGGGAGAATGCAGTAGGATATAAAATGCAGGGCATGGCAGTTTACCATGTCCTGTTTTTATGGTAGTAATTGAGAGGTGGTTGCGGGTGTGCGTGGCTGTTATATCTTTCATTTTTTTATTGCAATCCGCCCTATAAAATGATATAATTCACAATTATATCACTCGTTTTTGGGGATTGGTAAATTTAAAACGTGAAGCTTAAAGAAGAAAAAGGTGATCGTGGAGAAGAAGTAACGGGAGCGCATTCGGTTATCCGGATAGAATCCGGCGGGGTCAGATTGCTTGTCCTTATGGGCATTGGATGTCCATGAGTTGAGGCACCGCGACGGTATTATGGCAATAAGCTCTTCGCTGCTGAACCGGAAAATGGAACGATTGCCGGGCACATCATTCGCAGTAATGCGGTTGTGAAAAAGGAGAGTCGGGTACTTCCTGTCCGAACCCCTGCTTCTTTCGGCGTGCTGCCCGGATACCGGTGCCGGAATATTGCCTTTTGTATCAGATGAGAGATGTAAAATGCATTGTCCAGTTTAGAGAGGAACCAGAAAAATCACAGTTTGCGAAAGTGTTTGGCTTGTTCTTGACAAGTAAAACTACTCTTATAGCAGCAAACGAAAAGAGCAATTTTTTTGGAAAGGTTCCTTTATTTTTATGCTTTCTGCGGGAAAAAAAGAAGACAGTCATAGACGATTTAAAGAACGCGGTAACTTCCCGTTTAAGAAAAATTTGGGATATTTCCAACGGGGAAAATAAAAATCAATGCGAAACCGGAAAATATTTTCCGGTTGGAAGGAGAACATTATGCAGGATTACAGCGTCCAAAACAAAAAAGCTTGGGAGTTCAGCGCCTATGATTTCTGGATAAGCCAAATAGGCACACCCGCAGAGCGGGCGGAAAAGATCAAGGAGAACCCTGTCGGGGAACTAAAAAAATACGCGGCATATTTTGAAGATTATGAGGGGATCCGGGTTGCCAATATCTGCGGTTCCTGCGGGAAAAAAGCGGTTCCACTCGCTATTTTGGGGGCGCAGGTCACAGTATTTGACATATCAAAGGATAATGAAAAATATGCGCTGGAACTTGCGGCGGCGGCAGGGACTTCGCTGGATTATGTGGTGGGCGATGTTTTGGAGATTGATTTAAAACAATATGGGAATACCTTTGATGTTGTTTTTATGGAGGGCGGAATTCTCCATTATTTCCATGATATCCATGAGTTTATGCGGCTGATGCATGCACTGTTAAAACCGGGCGGAAAAATGATCTGCAGCGATTTCCACCCGCTTACAAAAATAATGGATGTTTTAAATTTTGAACAGAAACTGTGTGAGGGTGGGTATTTCTCGGAGGAGATTTTGGAATGTGAGATGGCGCACGCCCGGTTTTATGAACCGGAGATCCGGGAACAAATGCCGAAATGCAGCTGCCGCAAATATACGATGAGCGAGATCATCAACGGGATCATCCAGAGCGGTTTTGTACTGAAGCAATTTGACGAACATCCGGCATGGACAAATCCAAAGCTTCCGGGAGAGTTTACGGTCATTGCGGTGCGGCAGAGAGAATCATGATGAAATAATCCGGGAACAATAGGCCGGAAGCAATAGAAATGCAATTCTGTTTGTGGTTTGCGGCACGTATGCTGCAGCATCCTTGGACTGTCCGGAAGAATACGGCGGTGGAAGAAAGAAAAGAGGCTTTATGAACCCGAAGACATATGAGTATGAAACTGTAATTTGTGCGGCGGATGCAAAAGGCGGTGCATATGTTGCCTTTCCATACGATATCCGCGCGGAGTTTGGAAAGGGACGTGTGAAAGTGCATGCGACCTTTGACGGCGAGCCTTATGATGGCAGTGTTGTCAATATGGGAGTAAAAAATGCAGACGGGAGCATCTGCTATTTGATTGGGATCCGGAAAGAAATCCGTTTAAAAATCGGAAAGCAGCCGGGGGATAAGGTTCTTATCACGGTTAGGGAGCGGGAATCGACGGATGCCAATCAGACAGAAAAAGGGGGACTAGATGGAGCAGGATCGTCTGGGGGCATTTGAAACGATGCTTGCCGCGGTAGAGAGGGAATATGCGGATATTTTGTCAAGGATGGAAAAACTGAAGGAGGCAAAAAAGGCAAAGACCGTAACCTACCAGCAACTTCTGTCACGCAAGCTGATGTACCAGAATATGCTTTCGCTGTATCGGCTATATGGGCTGACGGAGGAAGAGGGAGCTGGGTTGGATCTTTAAGCTCTGCAATTAGAAAGAAAAGAAAGGACAAACTGTTACAACATCGGGAAAACTATTTTTGGTTATTTCCGTTCTGTGGCAGTTCTTGCGGGTGAAGGTATGGAAAATGAAAAAGTATACCGGATGAGTTTTTCAAAAATATATCCTATGCTTGTGGCGAAAGCAAAGAAGAAAGGACGGACAAGGGCGGAGGTGGATGAAGTGATTGCCTGGCTGACCGGCTACCGTGCGGAGGAATTGTCAGGCATGCTTGAAACACAACAAAGTTATGGTGATTTTTTCCGGAATGCCCCGCACCTGAACGAAAAACGGGTATTGATCACGGGAACCGTCTGCGGCGTGCGCGTGGAGGAGATTGAAGAACCGTTGATGCGGGAAATCCGTTATCTGGACAAGCTGGTGGATGAACTTGCAAAAGGGAAGCCGATGGAAAAAATTTTAAGAAAATAGTGTGCTGTCCGTCTTATTTTCTATTTTTTGATTGACAAGAATGAAAAAGCGTCCCCAATGTTACCTTGCTATTTTTTAGTTGACAGGGACGCTTTTTTATGCCAAAATAAGTAACAAGGGTTGCGCAATGGATGTTGCGTAAACGAAATGCAACGAAACACCATAGGTCGCGACATATAACCAATAAGGAGGGTTCCCGGATGCCGCCAAAATTCAAGTTTACAAGAGAAGAGATCACGGATGCCGCGCTCCATATCACAAGACAGAGTGGGCTTATGGCGCTGACTGCCAGGGCTTTGGCTGCGAAACTCGGCTGTTCGGTCAAACCTATTTTCGGGCTGTTCCGAAATATGGAGGAAGTTCAGCAGGAAGTTATAGCTGCGGCGAATGCCCTCTACCAGAGTTATCTAAAACAAGATATGGCCGCGGGGGAATACCCGCCTTACAAAGCAAGCGGTATGGCGTATATCCGCTTTGCAAGGGAGGAAAAAGAACTTTTTAAGCTCCTTTTTATGCGCGACCGCTCCGGTGAGCAGATCACGGACGGAATGGACGAAATCCGGCCGCTGCTTGAAGTGATCCGGAAAAATACCGGGTTTACCGAGGAGGAAGCGTACCGCTTCCACCTTGAAATGTGGCTCTATGTCCACGGCATTGCCACCATGATTGCCACATCCTACCTCGACTGGGATATGGAATTTGTCAGCGGGGCGCTGAGTGATTGCTATATTGGACTGAAAAGTGCTGCCGCGTCAAAAAAAGAATGTCAAAATAATTTCTGTCAGGAAAATCATAGGGAAATGGGCAATCATGATATCAGAAAGGGGGAAGTGGATGGAAGCAATTAGGACAGAAGGGCTTACGAAGAAATATAAAAACCAGATTGCAGTTGACCATATAAACCTATCCGTTCATCCGGGAGAACTGTTTTCGCTCTTGGGGGTCAATGGGGCGGGTAAGACAACGACCATCAAAATGCTGTCCTGCCTGACAACCCCCTCCGGCGGGGATGCTTTTCTCGGCGGGGACAGCATTGTCAGCGATACCGCCCGCGTTAAAGAAAAAATCGGTGTTTCCCCACAGGAGACAGCCGTCGCGCCGAATTTGACCGTGGAGGAAAATCTTTTGTTTATGTGTGGTATCCACGGGTTGGAAAAGGAAAAAAGGAAGCAAAAAACTGCGGAGCTTTCCGGGAACTTCGGGCTTGACGGTATCCGCAGGAAAAAAGCATGGAAACTTTCCGGGGGCTGGCAGCGCAGGCTAAGCATCGCAATGGCGCTGGTCTCCGAACCGGAAATCCTTTTTCTGGATGAACCGACCCTTGGCCTTGACGTACTGGCAAGGAGTGATTTATGGGAATTGATCCGCGGTTTAAAAGGAAAAACGACCATGGTCCTGACCACCCACTATATGGAGGAGGCGCAAGCACTTTCCGACCGTATCGGGATCATGAAGGACGGCGGGCTGTTGGTGGTAGGAACGGTGGAGGAACTAAAAGGGAAGGCGGGAAAGGATACGCTTGAGGAGGCCTTTGTGGCGCTTATAAAGAGGGAGGGATAGTATGAGATTGCTGGTTATTTCCGGCCGGACGGCAAGGGAAATCCTGCGCGACCCGCTAAATATCTGTTTCGGACTGGGATTCCCGGTTGTTTTGCTCTTGTTGCTCACGGCGATACAGGCGAATGTCCCGGTATCCCTGTTTGAACTCAAACGCCTTGCGCCCGGCATCGCGGTATTTGGGCTTGCGTTCATGAGCCTGTTTTCCTCGGTCCTGATCGCTAAAGACCGGGAGAGTGCCCTGCTGCAAAGGCTTTACACCACGCCGTTAACACCGTGGGACTTTATTTTGGGTTATGCCCTGCCGGTTCTGCCAATCGCGTTGGCACAAAGCGCAGTATGTTACACGGTTGCTGTGCTGCTTGGTCTGCCTGTCACGGTGGGAATCCTTTATGCCCTGCTCTTTAGCCTTCCCGTTTCGCTAATTTTTATTGCGGTCGGGCTTGCCTGTGGAAGCGTACTTAGTTCAAAACAGGTGGGCGGTGTCTGCGGGGCGCTGCTTACCAACCTGACGGCGTGGCTTTCCGGGGTATGGTTTGACCTTGACTTGGTGGGGGATGGTTTTAAGACAACTGCGGGGTTCCTGCCTTTTCTGCATGCCGTAGAACTGGAGCGCGCGGTGCTTTCCGGGGATTTTGCCGGAATTTTTCCGCATATATACTGGGTGGCAGGCTGGGGCGCTGCCTTGCTGGCGGCTGCGGTAATGCTTTTTCTAAAGCAGATGAAACATTCGTAAAATGTTTGGCCGCATTGGGCGGGAAAATCAGGGGGAAGCGTTGGGATATCGTTTAAAATATTGGGGCGGGTTGGTTTGGTACACTGTGGTCGTTACAAAAAAATTGTTAGATTTTTTGACGGTTTGCGAACTTTTTTCTTGCAATTACACCCATAATTGTTTATACTGTAACCATAATCTAAAACGGTTTCGTTTTCGTGCACAGAGGTGCAATTAATTTCCTACCTAAGGATGTTTTTATGTAGGGGGCTTTTGGTTCCTACAAATGCACAGCAGCAAAACCGCAAAAAACGGAGGTAGTATTATGATCATTGGTGAAAATTTGCCGAATCTCCCGTGGCAGGACAGATTGGCGGGAAGCAAAGAGGTTGTTTGGCGCTACAGCAGGAACCCAATCGTAAAAAGAGATCAGATTCCGGGCTCCAACAGTATTTTTAACAGTGCGGTGATTGCAAAGGATGGCAAGTTTGTCGGTATTTTCCGGAGTGACAACACAGCGATGGAACAGCATTTGTATCTGGCAAAAAGCAGCGATGCGATCCACTGGGATATTGAACCGTCCCCGCTGCCACTGTACGGAAAGGATGACACGCAGGTAGGTGTGGCGTGTGGTTATGACCCGCGTGTCTGCTTTATCGAGGACCGGTATTATGTGACATGGTGCAACAGCTACTATGGACCTACGATCGGTGTGGCATATTCTTATGATTTCCAAAAATTCTATCAGCTTGAGAATGCGTTCCTGCCGTTTAACCGCAACGGCGTGCTCTTTCCGCGCAAAATCAACGGCAAATATATGATGCTTTCCAGACCGTCCGATAACGGGCATACGCCGTTTGGCGACATGTTTTTAAGCCAGAGCCCGGATATGGAGCATTGGGGCTATCACCGTTTCGTGATGCAGGCGCAGGGCTGGGCGTGGACGAAAATCGGTGCCGGGCCGATCCCGATTGAGACGGACGAAGGGTGGCTCCTTATTTTCCACGGGGTGGGGACGACCTGCAACGGCATGATCTACAGCATGGGGGCTGCAATCCTTGACATTGATGAGCCTTGGAAGGTGAAATACCGCTGTAAGCCTTATATTTTCCATCCGACGGAAATGTACGAGTGCGTCGGGGATGTGCCGAATGTGACGTTTCCATGCGCGACCCTGCAGGATGCGGCGACGGGGCGCATCGCGATCTATTATGGCGCGGCGGATACGGTAGTCGGGCTGGCGTTCGCGAAGGCGGATGAATTGATCCGGTTTATTAAGGAGCATGCGGTGTGAGGATGCGGGAGTTCTGTATTTTTTATGATGAAATATAGATCAGAGAAAGGATGCCGGGATTCGGCATCCTTTTTATCGGACATGGAGGATGGATATGGTTTTTAGTAATTTGATTTTGTTGGCAAGTATATTGGTTTTTCTCATGCTTTCATTATTGTAGGAAGTAAATTGATAACAATTTACTTTTACGATGAAGGTAAGATTTCCTTAAAAACAAAAAAAACGGAAATCTATCTATATTTGATGGGGAAGCTGATCCGACGGATAGGATGGAGTTTGTGTTATCACGGTTCTTTTGCCTCTTTTGCTAGGAGATGGAGAATTGGGTTTGCCATGCGGGCGGCTGGTGGAATAAAATTGCCGTATTTTGCAGCATTTCCGTTTTTTTGTTTTTAAGGAAATCTTAAATTGACAAACCCTGTCACGGTATGTAAAATATGAATGGTACCGTGTATGATAGGTAATCGGTGGAAAGGAACTGGGAGAATGATATTTTCAACAAAGAAATTGGATCCGGCATACAACAACGCAAGTGCGTTCCGGATTGCGCTGTTCACGCTGAATTCTGCTGCGACGACGCTTTATCTGGTGTTGATGGAGTATGTGGCATACTATGTCAACGGGATCGTGGGTTTCACGGTGGTTTTTGCGTCGGCACTTCTCACGGCACTGCGGGTGTTTGACGGTCTCATTGACCCGATGATTGGTTTTATTGTGGACCGGTCGGAGGGGAGGTTCGGGAAATTCCGCCCGTTTATGGTGTTAGGAAATCTCCTTATGCTGGTCAGTGTGTGTCTGATGTTCAATACAACGCATCTAGTGCCGGAGGTGCTGCGGCTTCCATATTTTGTTCTGGTTTATGTAGTCTATGTCTTTGGATATACTTTTCAGATGATCGTGGCGAAGTCCGGACAGACCGTGATGACGGACAACCCCAAAATGCGTCCGCTCGTGAGTTATTTTGATTCCCTTTTTGTCACTTCGGCTTACGGCGGGCTTGCACTGTACGCATCCGCGTATCTTGTGCCGAAATATGGCAGTTACACAAACCCGGCGCTGTTTCGGGAATTTACGCTTGTCGTTGCGGGGCTGTCCGCACTTTGTACTGTGCTTGGCATTATCGGCATCTGGAATAAGGACCGCCCGGAATATTATAGTGTCGGGGCAGGCAGCAAGAAAATACGGCTGCGCGATTATTGGGATGTGCTGCGCCATAACCGGCCGATCCGGCAGCTGGTGGTTTCGGCTTCCGTGAACCGCTTTACTTCAACCGTATATAACAATGTGACCGTCGGGGTCATGCTGTTTGGCATTATGATGGGAAATTATGCAATGGCAGGGCAGATCGGACTTGTGACCATACTGCCGAATCTTGTGATCGTGACGCTGGGTGTGTCGGTTGCCCAGAGGATCGGGCAGAAGCATACGTATACATTTTTTATGTACGCGGCGATATTTTTCCAAGTGATCATGACAGTGTTTTTAATATTTGCCGATCTTACGGTAATTTCGTTTTCAAATTTGTGTGGGACGACCATCGGTTTTATGGCTATCTATATTTTCCTGAATGGTTCAAAGTCGGTCAGCAACAGCATTGTAGTGCCGATGATCGCGGATTGTTCGGACTACGAAGTGTATCGGAGCGGGCTGTATGTACCGGGGTTCATGGGTGCACTGTTTGCGCTTGTAGACCAAGTGATCGGGGCGCTCGCGACAATTTTCGTCGGCGGTATGGTGGCGCTGATCGGGTTTACGGATATGCTGCCGCAGGTGGAAGATCCGCTGACGTATGAACTTGCCGGTATAACAGTTTTTATGTACTGCATTGTGCCGATGCTTGGCTGGATTTTCAGCCTCTGTGTGATGCACCACTATGAACTTGACAAGGAGAAGATGCAGGAGATTAGCAGAAAAAAGGGGGAAAGGGGCAGGAAGTTCGCTGAGAAATTCCGAAAGTGACCTTTTTTGGCAGGGCAGATGCGGGACTTTAATAGGAGAGCTCAATAATGGAAGATAAGAACGAAAAAAACGAAAAAAAACAGTCGGCGCTGCGGACGAGCAATCATCCGCTCGTCAAGTTGTTTTTTAAACTTTGGGATATATTTATGACACGGGAGGTGATCACCTACCTGATTTCAGGGGTGCTCACGACCTTGGTCAACTGGGTGCTTTACTGGCTGTTTGTGGAAAAAATCGGGATGGAGGAGCTGTCCGGGAATGCACTTGACTGGGTGCTGACCGTGGCATTCGCCTATGTGGTCAATGCATTCTGGGTTTTTGACAGCAAATTTACCGGCTGGCAGGCGGAGGGACGTAAGATTTTTAAATTTTACGCGGCACGGTTTCTGACCTTCCTTGTGGAGGAGGGAGGCATCCTGATTTTTGTAAAACAGTTGAAATGGAATGGGCTGATCGTCAAAGCCGCGCTGGCGGTGATTGTGATCATATTAAATTATGTGTTCAGCAAGCTCTTTGTATTTTTAAAGAAAAGTGAGTGAGCACATGGGGAAATGCCGCCCTTTGGCGGATATGGTGCATGGGAAGCCGGAACGTGCGGTTTTGCGGCCTGCGGATGCATCCATACATGGGCGGGATGTTGTAAGCAGAAGGGGGCAAGAATATGGCGGAGGTTGTTTTAAAGAAGGGGGAGGGACGCAGCCTTAAGGCGGGAGGCCTGTGGATTTATGACAATGAGGTCGACCGGACCGAGGGAGATTTCAAGAACGGTGATATTGTCGATGTGCTGGATTTTGACGGGTATTACCTTGGAAAAGGGTTTTTCAACGGAAATTCCAAAATCCGGGTGCGCATGCTGAGCCGCAAAAAGGGACAGGAGATTGATGACGAATTTCTTTTAGGGCGTGTGCGCGACGCGTGGGAATACCGGAAACGGACAGTGGACACCGCCAGCTGCCGCGTGATCTTTGGCGAAGCGGATTTTTTGCCGGGGCTCGTAGTGGATAAATTTTCGGATGTGCTCGTGGTACAGTCGCTTGCACTCGGTATAGACCGCATGAAGGAAAAGATCCTTGCCATTCTGACGGGGCTAATGGAGGAGGACGGGATTCGCATCCGCGGTATTTATGAACGGAGCGATGCGAAGGTCCGCACGCTGGAGGGGATGGAACGCGCCAAGGGTTTTCTCACCGCGCCGTTTGACACGCAGGTGGCGATCGAGGAGAACGGGGTGCGCTATCTGGTGGATATCGCGGACGGACAGAAAACGGGATTTTTTCTTGACCAGAAGTACAACCGCCTTGCGGTTCAGCGATTAAGCCGCGGTCTGCGGGTGCTTGATTGTTTTACGCATACAGGTTCGTTTGCGCTCAATGCAGGGCATGGCGGGGCGCGGGAGGTAACGGGGGTCGATGCCTCGGAGCCCGCGGTCGCGCAGGCGAGGGTGAACGCGGAGTTAAACGGGATTTCCGACCGCGTGCGTTTTATGTGCGCGGACGTGTTTGACCTGCTGCCAAAACTTGCGGAAGAGGGGAAAAAATATGATCTTGTGATCCTTGACCCACCGGCGTTTACGAAGTCGAGGGATTCCGTAAAAGGCGCGGTTAAGGGCTACCGCGAGATCAATCTGAGGGCGATGAAACTGATTGAGTCCGGCGGGTATCTCGCAACATGCTCGTGCTCGCATTTCATGACACCGGAGCTGTTCGCGCAGACCATCGGGCAGGCGGCGCACAGTGTCCACAAAAGGCTGCGTCAGGTGGAGTACCGAACGCAGGCACCGGATCATCCGATTTTGTGGGCGGCGGAGGAGTCGTATTATTTAAAGTTTTATATTTTTCAGGTCTGTGATGAGAAATAAAAGAAATTGGCCGGGAATCCATTTTATTTTGGTTCCCGGTCTGTTATTTTTTGCAGAACATTAAGCATTTTTTGCCTCAGGACAAACATTAGCAAGAATCGTTAAGACAACATGGCGATGGTATGCTATATTTTATATTGCAGCGGCTGTAAAATAAGAGAAAGGAAGTGAAGAATTGAATAACTTTTCCCGGATAAGTGAGGCATTGAAATATATCGACGGACATTTGGACGAAACGATCACGCTTGAGGGATTGGCGGAGAAATTTTTTCTTTCCCCCTTTTATTTCCACAAACTGTTTTCTATGGTCGTCGGGAAATCATTGGCGGCTTATATACGGGACAGGCGGGTTCTTTCCGCATGCAGACAGCTTTGTGATACCAAAAAGACGATTTTGGATATTGCCTTAGACTGCGGTTTCCGCTCGCCGGCTGCTTTTTCCAGGACATTCTGCCAGGTGCAGGGGATGTCTCCGAGTGAATATCGCGCGCAGGGCTGCCGGCCGGTGATTGTGACTGCAGGGGAGCTGATCATGAAATTTACCAACCGGTTGAGAGGAGGGATTTTATTGAATCCAAATATTATAAAACGCGGCAAAATGATCATTGCCGGAACATGCGGGGATGGGGATAAAACAGAAGAGGTTTGGAGTGCCTTTGGAAAATTGAGCGGCGAAAAGCCGCTAGGGAACGCTTTGTCCGGGGATGGATATGAGATCCGTGTGTTTGCAGACCGTAAGTTTCCTTTTGACAGCGCGCCCACAAAAAAACGCAAAAAATCGAAATAAAACCGCAGGGAATCATAATGAAACCGGAACATGAAAAAGGTATAATGAAAGCGGGGTACAAAAAACTTCGGACATGTGGGACTTAAAATCAGAAAGGGTATGTTGATGGAAATTTATGATTTAAGCGGTCTTTGGAATGCAAAAATCGGGGACGGGAAGGAATACCGAATGATCCTTCCGGGAACTCTGGATGAAAACGGAATTGGTTCGGGGGAGGAGCCCCTGGCAACCCGCTTTATGAGAAAGCACAGTTTTACCGGGCAGGCTGCGATTACGAAAAAGATACATATCAGTGTGCCGGAAGGGAAGCGGCTTTTTGTGGAGGTGGAGCGCGCCAGATGCCTGCGCTTATTTGTCAACGGCAGGGAGGCACTGCATTTTAATCCGCCGACGCTTGTGACCCCGCATATTTTTGAAGTGACGGGGCTGCTTACGGGGGAGGATGAACTTACGTTTTTGTCGGACAATACATATCCGGGACTTCCTGCGAAGGATATTGTGTATTCCTCGGCAGCCACGGACGAGACACAGACGAACTGGAACGGGCTTTTGGGATATTTGCGCATCCGTGCACAGGAGCCGGTATTTCTTTCGTCGCTGCGTGTGTATCTGATGAGCCGGCGGGGGCGATGTACTACAATGACCAGCCGGCGGAGATGATCCTCTACCAGGGGCTTGCGTGGAACAGGCTTTTTGAAGGAGCGAAGGCGAAGGCGAGGTTTTACCGCCTGGTCGACTATGGCGAAAAGCATTTGTACGACGATGTCCGCGTGGATTATTTTGCGGTTTCGCTCCCGGATTTCCTGATTTTTGATGAGGACTGCACGAAAAAGAACCGGGCGCATTGCTACTATCTGATGGGACTTGGAAATCTGGGGCTTGGTGATAGGGAAAAGGCAGAGAAGTTTTTCACGGAGGCGGTGCGTATTGACCCGGCTTTTTTGGATGGGCGGTATGGGATTGATGTATTTGCTGAAACCGGATGTTTCCTGTGAATTGGATTTTACTCTGTATCCTTCGGCTTTTCGTTCTGTTTTATCTGATACGTAATGTAAAAAGGCGCTGCCCTGACAGATCATTCATCTGTCAGGGCAGCGCCTTTTTTGTTTCATAAAATGCAAAAGCGGTTACCGTTGCTTTCTTTATTCCAGCACCGGCGGCTCAAAAATATTCACCGTGCCGTCCGCGCGCCGGTAAGCGTAAGTGTGGCTGTCATCATAGTCGGTGAAAAAAACATACTGGCTCGTGACGTGAATCTGCTTAAAATTGCCGTCCATAATCGTCTGCGCCACCCCGGTCGTAAGGTCGAGGCGCACGATACGGTTGTCGTCGCCGCCGTCAATCTGATAGAAGAGATAGCGTTCGTCCGGTGTGATGTTGTAGGTGAAGCAGAATTCATCCACAAGCTTTTCCGGCTCACTGCCGTCATAACCGACGCGGTAGATGGAGTAATTATCGTTCATGGCAATGTAGTATATGCCGCTGTTCATGGCGATCGGCATTCTGCTGTTATTGTAAACGATCACGGAATTGCTGCCTGTCGCGAGATTGAGCGCGTGGATGTAATGGTCTTTTTCGTCGCCCGCGTAATAGAGAATCCCATTATAGACCGATGCCGGAACCATGCCGTCGGTATTTACCATGCCGGCATTTTTTTTGTCAATGTCAACCTTGTGGAGCTGGATCGCGGTCTTGGTGTCATAATGCTGGTAGTAGATCGTGTTCCCGTAAAGGCAGGAAACCGCGTTCGCACCGTCAAAGAGCATGGCAAGATCCCCGTTTTTCCGCTTGTAGCGGTAGATCCCGGTGTTCTGGAAATGGAATATGCTGACGTTGGTATCTTCCTTCGCGTAATTGCGGCGGGAATAATATACATAATGCCCGTCGGCATTGAGCGAGGCAACCTTGTCCGTGGAGAGTTTCCTGACGTTTGTGCAGTCGGAGGACATCGAGTAGAATTCGCCGTCATCGGCAGGGTTCGCAAAATAAATCGTGTCGCCGATCTCACAGTATAACCCGCCGTTGTACAGGTTCCCTGCCGTGTTCCCGACCGTATCGTCCTCGTTGTAGTATACCTTTTCCGAATAGTATGACAATACGCTGAGCCCCCCGATCACGAGCGCCAGAACCAATATAAAAATCACTGTCTTCTTCATGGTAACCTCCCGTATGTAAAAAATGCTTCTTGCTCTTTCTTTTATTTTAACATAACCGTCTGACTTTTTCCAGTCCCAAATCTCTTGCAAAATCCTGATACGGACGTTATAATGTAGATTGGTAATCCACATTATGGCTATGAAGCGGCAAAGTGGAACATTCAAAGGGAAAGATGCTTCGGAATGGAGAGCAGGATGGTAGATTTAAAGGACTCAAGGGAGGAGATCGACCGGATCGATCAGCAGATTGTGGCGCTGTTTGAGCGTAGGATGCGGGTGGCGCAGGATGTCGCGGAATATAAGAGAGCTATCGGGAAGCCGGTTTTTGATAAGGAGAGGGAGGAAGCAAAGCTTTTGGCCGTACAGGGATTTTGTACGAATGAGTTTAACGCCCATGCGGTCAGGGAAGTATTTAAGCAGCTGATGAGCATCAGCAGGCGTTACCAGCATATCCTGAACGATAACAGCGAAGGAAGCGGTTTTTCGGTGCTTGCCGGACTGCCGGGAACACAGGATATCAGGGTAGTGTTTTTCGGTGTGCCGGGTTCGTACTCCGAGCAGGCGATGGAGGAATGCTTCGGCGGCGGTGTGCAGAGTTTTTCCGCGGCGACGTTCCATGATGTCATGTCCGCGGTGCGGGAGGGACGGGCCGATTTCGGGGTGCTGCCGATTGAGAACACGACGACGGGCGGGATCATGGACAGCTATGACCTTTTGGTGGAGTTTGACAACTATATTGTCGGGGAGCATATCCTTAAGGTGGATCAGGCTCTGCTTGGGCTTCCGGGTGCAAGCCTAGAGGGCATCCGCACGGTATACTCGCACGCGCAGGGGATTTTGCAGAGCCGGAAATTCCTAAAGGCGCATCCTTGGATGAGGGCGGTGGAGGAAGGCAGTACGGCAGGGTGTGCGCGGAAAGTAGCGCAGGAGGGGGATCTTTCCCAGGCGGCGATCGCCAGTGTGCGGGCGGCAGAAAAATATGGCCTTAAAGTGCTCGCAGAAAAAATCAATTATGAGAACCAGAATGCGACGCGTTTCATCATCATCACGAACCGCAGGGAGCATCTGGAATCCGCGGACAAGGTGAGCATCTGTTTTTCCCTTCCGCACGAGACCGGAAGTCTCTACAATATGCTATCCAATATTATTTACAATGATCTGAATATGACAAAGATAGAATCGAGACCCCTTTCGGGACGGAATTTTGAATACCGCTTTTTTGTGGACTTTGAGGGAAGTTTAAAACAGGCGGCGGTGCAGAACACACTTGCATGCATCCGCGCCGAGGCGCTGGATATGAAAATCCTTGGAAATTACCGGACGATTTAAGGTGGGCAGGGCAGGTATTTTGCCCTTTTTCACAGATTATTCACAGAAAAACCTTACTTTCGACATTTCTGTTATGTAAAATGACAATGTAAAAACAAAAAAGGATATAAAATTATATATTATCCATGCCGGCAGCGGCATGGTCTCAAGTGTGCAGCGGAGGGAGAGACGTTATGTTGGACGGGTGTAACGAAAAAGAGAATATGACATCGGCAGCGGAGGTCAACCTGATGAAAGCGGAAGAATACCGCGAGAGCCTGCGGACGGGAAGCGATAAAAAGAAGAAACAGAAAAACGGAAAGAAGTTTGTGCTTTTGGTGGCAGGTGCCGCGATCATCGGGATACTGGCCGCTTCGATCTTTCAGGGGATTCACTGGTACCGGGCGGAGGAGAGCAGCGCGGTCGGAAAAAAGCCCATCCGTGAGATGGATACCAACCCTTCGGGGTTGCATACGGTCAAAGAGCCGGGGCAGGCGGCGGGGGCAACGGTCTCGGATGTCTCCAATGTTGTGGAGAATGTGATGCCGGCGGTCGTCGCGATCGACTGTGAAGTTGAGAAGGTAAGTACGGTCTTTGATTTATTTGGTCAGGGTTTTGAACAGAAGGAGCGGGGGAACTCGTCGGGGACAGGGATTATCCTTGCCCAGAGCGGCCGTGAACTTTTGATTGTGACGAACAACCATGTGATAGAGGACGCGGTGGAGTTGACGATCGAGTTTTGCGACGGTACGGCTGTCCCCGCAAAGGTCAAGGGAACCGAGGAGGGCGATGACCTTGCGGTACTCTCCGTGCGGTTTGAGGATATTCCGATGGAGACAACGCGCCAGATCCGCCTGGCATCGCTCGGGGATTCCGAGGAAGTAAAAATGGGCGAGTTCGTGATCGCGATCGGCAACGCGCTCGGCTATGGACAGAGTGTTACGGTCGGTTATGTCAGCGCCTTGGACCGCGAGGTGACGACCGAGGGCGTGACGTTGAATCTGATCCAGGTGGACGCGGCGATCAATCCGGGCAACAGCGGCGGTGCCCTGCTCAACGCAAACGGTGAGGTCATCGGTATCAATTCCGTGAAATATTCGGACACGAAGGTGGAGCGGGTCGGCTATGCGATCCCGATCAGTGAGGTTCTGCCGATCATCAACGACCTGATAAGCCGTGAGCAGCTTTCGGAGGAGGAAGCGGCGTATCTTGGCATTGTCGGGAAGGATATTGACAGCGGGCATGCGAACAGTTTCCGCATGCCGGTCGGAATCTTCGTGTCGCAGGTTGGAGAGGGCACACCGGCGGAGCAGGCAGGGCTGCATGCGGGGGATATCATTGTCGGGATCAACCAAAGGAGTGTTATGACGATGGAGGAGCTTTTGCATGTGCTCGGTTATACGCGCGGGGGCTCGGAAGGGACATTACAGATCAAGGTGCTGGAGAACGGGACTTATGTGGATAAGGAGTTAAATGTTGTGTTTGGATGCCGGGGGGAATGATAGCGGCGGCGTTTGATAGGATGGGAGAATGGAAATAGTCAAAATATATGCTGTGGTTTCGCTTCCGGGAACCACAGCATATTTTTGACATTGTTTTTGAGCCGTCCTGTGTGGACTATTTTTTCCGGCGTTTTTGTTTCCCTTTGGAGGTGGCATTTTGGGCGGAGACGGCATTTTCTGCCTGTGTGCTCTCCTTAGCGGGGAGTGCCGCTATTTTTTCTGCTTTTGCCCTCTCACGGTTGATGCGGTTGACCGCAAAGCCCATGCCGAGCAGGATCCAGAACAGCGGCGCGACCGCGACGCAGGAATCGTTGGAGAGCCCCGCGATCAGGTAACCGATGATCCCGAGCATGATGCCGACACCGAGCCAGGAGTGCTCATCGGTGAGCTTGGAGCGCCAGTATAGGATAACACTCTGGATAAGGTAGATGGCGCAGACCGCAAGCAGGCAGAGCAGGGCGGGTACACCGTGCTGGATGCCGATCTGCAGGTACATATTGTGCGGCTTAGAAATGTACGAATTGTAATAACCCGAATTGATGCGGCCGGCAAGGTCATTGTGCGGGAACACGAGCGAGAATGTGTCCGCGCCCGTGCCGAGGATGAGCGAGCGGCGCAAAAGCGGGATGGAGCGTGACCACAGGTAACCGCGACCGGAGGCGAAGGAGTTATAATTTTCGAAAACCGCGGCCGGTGCCTTGACGGCATCGGCAAATTTCCCGACGTTGTTGATATACTGGTAACCGTCCCCCGTCTGGGTAAAATATACGGAACAGCCCCGCACGCGGATGGAGACGAGCCACGGGTAATAAGTATTGCCCTGTTCAAAGCGGAAAAGAAGGCCGGAGTAGGTCGGGTCGGTCAGTTCAATATACTGGTCGTCACGCACCTTGTACTCTAACATCGTGCCATCCTTATCATGGCAGATCAGGACGGCTCCCAATTCGTTGGCAGCATACATGACATGGAGCTCGGTGTTGTTGTACTCGATCGTGACATCATCCCCCGTAAAGCGGATATCTTCCAGCAGCGAGTTGTTTTCCCGCAGGGTCATCGATTTTTTTACGTATTGGACGGGATCGAGGTTGATCTGCTTAAAATACGCTTTTCCGGCAAAAAAGAGTGCCACACACATCGGGATGAAAAAGAGGATGCGCCGCCAGATCGCCCTGTGGCAGAAAAACAGCGCAAGCACCATGCCGACTGCGATGGAGATCATAAAGGTCTTGGAACCGGAGCCGAAGGTGCACACCAGAAGGATCACGCTGACCGCTGTCCAGAGGATTTTCTGCCACCATTTCCGCACCGAGAAAATGCAGAAGACGGAAAACGGAAGCACAAGGGACGCAAACATCCCGACATAGTTCGGGTTGTAGAAAGACAGATAGACCTGATGGATACCGCTGCGCGAAAAATTGAACTTCAGTGTATCGCGCAGATCCGCGTATTTTTCCGGTACCATGAGCTGTCTTCCAAATTCGCTCTCCCAGAAATCCCTGCCCTTAAGCTGTGAGATGCCGAGTGCGCACAGCACGGCAAACAGCGCGAAAAAAGTGCGGCGCAGGCTGGTGACATCCTTTGCGTCCTGCACGAATATATAGGCAAAAAAAGTGAGGACGCAGTACGTCAGGATCACCCACACGGACTCGAACTGCTCGTGGATTCCCGAAAAACCGAATGCGCGGTATTTGGAAAATATCGTGGAGAGCAAAGTCAGGATGGCGTAGGCCGAAAGCGGGTAGAGCCATATGTTTTTTTTCTGTGCCTGCCGGAATTTGCGGTCTTTGAATTTGAAAATGAGGACAACTCCCATCAGGGCACCAAGGATGGTGAGAATTCGGCTTTTCCAATACAAAAAGACATCAATCTCGTCGTTGCTCTGCATAAACCAGTTAAACTGGCTCAAATTCGGATCGTAGCGGTAAAGCCGGACGATCAGAGGAACGAGAAAAGTTGCAGACAGCAGTAAGATCAGGGCATAGTTCCCGTGTAAAAGTTCATAGTTTTCTGTATTTTGTTTCTTTTTTTTATATTGGCTCATTGAAAAGTACCTCCTGACGATTGATTATAGCATGGATGCGGAGGAAATGCTACATTTATTTTTTGGGGCTTATAGATGGTTTTTTTCCGGGAGTTTTCTCTTGATTTGGCTGAATTTCATTGTTGTTATCGGGAAGAAACCGTTCAAGGTTATAGTGTTTTTGATCTGGCTTTCGGAAGAAAAGAACGAAGATGCCTTACGTGGGGAGAACAAAATATGTTTGGCCGGGCAAAATCACGAGAGGATAATTATGCATGTTTGTTTCTCTTTTCCATCGGTTTGTTTTGTTTCGGTAACAAGGTAAGATGTAATATGACTATTTGTTGGATTCTTGACAAAGAAGTAAGAATAAAGTAAAATTATTATATAATGGTTTTGGCGTTTTACTTAAGGGGAAAATTAAGACATAGTGGATGGGGGAGACCGTGTAACCGCAATTATAACAGTGATATTGCGCGGGTGAAAATAAGTTTTGGGTGTGCGGTCAAATTTTCTGATTCGGTGAAGTTTCCGACAGAGTTTTATATGCTGATCAAGACAGAGCTTGTCGAGAAAAAAGGAAGATGAAATTATCTTATTCAAACAGCAAATAAAGGAAAAATTGTTACTGGATTCCTATGGAATCGGAACGGATGAAGTAGGCATACGATTTGAAAAATGCATTGATTTTTTCTCAAATTAAATAAAGTATAATAGTTGAGTTTATTTTAATAAAAGGAGAAAGCTATGTTTCGGGGAATATGCTATTTATTCCGGTTGGTTTTCCGGCTGGAAAAGAAATACATTATTATGTTACTGCTTTCAGAGCTTTTTCGTGCACTGGCGGTTATTACAAATATTGTAATACCAAAATATATTTTAGATGCTATATTTGGTAGGGAACAGGGGGCGGGATGGGCAGTAAAATATTGTATTATTTATGCAGGACTGGTGACGCTTTTTGGCATTGGCATTGCGGCCTTTCAATATGCTTCGGAAAAGGCAAGGGACAGTCTCTATACGAAATATAGTATCTTACAGGGAAGACAGTTTTTGAATATGGGATATGAGCAGTTGGAGATGCCGGGGTTTTTAAAACTCAGGGATCAATCTGCAAGGTACATAAATGCTTACGGTTTTGCCGGGATTATTCCAGTGACGGTTATGCTAATTGGTAAGGTGGTGACGATACTGACCTTGATGGCGGTGATTATCACACTGGATGTTAGGATCTGCTTGATTTATCTGGTAATAACGTTCGGAAATCTTTTTATGACCGTGAAGAACAAGCGTATGATTGTCCAAAAGGATAAAGAAATGACGGAGGCGGAGCGAAAGAGGGACTACTTCGCCGGAGTATTCGAGGATAAAAAGTACGCGAAAGAACTTCGTACTTATCACATGCTTGACTGGTTTCTGGGGCTGTATGCAAAGGAATACGACTGTGTCAGCACTTATAAGAAAGCACAAAATATGTCCCGTTTAAAGAATCATACACTTCGCATTTTGACAGATACCCTGCAGCTGCTGCTGGCGTATGTTTATCTGATTGTGTATGCATTAAAGGGGAAGATATCCGTCGGTGAGTTTACGTTGTATTTGTCCGGTATGGTGGTATTTAACAATACGGTATTGGACATCGCAAATACCGTAATTGATTTGAAGCAGTACAACGAATACTTTGAACCATTTCGGCAGTTTACAGAGTATCTGAACCACATTGTAGACGGGGTGGAGCGTATAAAGGGGACAAAAGGGTACAGCATCGAGTTTCGCAATGTATCGTTTAGGTATCCGGGACAATCGGGATATGCACTTAAAAATATCAATCTTAAGATCGCTTCCAATGAGGCAATCTGCATTGTTGGGGAAAATGGTGCGGGAAAAACCACGTTGATAAAACTTCTTTTGCGCCTGTACCAGATGGAAGAGGGTGAGATTTTATTAAATGGGATCAATATCAACCGCTATAAGACAGAGGATTATCTAAACTGCTTTTCGGTTGTATTCCAAGATTACAAATTGTTTGCTGCAAGTCTGAAGGAAAATATAATTTTAAACCGAAAGGGACGGGACGGGGAAGAGGAAAACTTAAAGCGTGCAATGGAAATGTCCGGTACGGCAGAGGTACTATCGGAAAAGGGTATTCATGAAGATGTTTCGGTGTCTAAGCTGTTTGATGGAACAGGCATTGAGTTTTCTGGGGGGGAGAGCCAGAAAATCGCTTTTGCGCGTGCACTTTATAAGGATGCACCAATTCTATTGCTCGATGAGCCATCCTCAGCACTGGATCCACTTTCCGAGGTTAAATTACTGGAAAATCTGTCGCTGGTTTCACAGGGAAAGCTGTCTGTTTTTATTTCGCATCGTCTGACAAGTGCAAAGATATGCAATCGGATTCTTGTGTTCCATGAGGGGGAACTTGTGGAAGACGGCAGCCATGAACAGTTGATGGAACGCGCGGCCGTGTATGCAGAATTGTACCGTATGCAGTCTGAATTATATAAGTAGGGAGGTAAGATGCATGTCAGAAAGCATCTTGTATTTTATCAAATTTGGTTTTCGGCATAACCCGAAATATTTGTTATACAGTATTGCTGTGCAGTTGATAAATTCTGCTGCCGTTATCTTGGGGGTGTTTATGCCAAAATTCATTGTAGATGAGCTGTTTGTAGACCAAAACAGCAAAAATGCATTTATGGCAGGGGCGGTGTTGGTGTTCG
The DNA here is from genome assembly GCA_947053345.1 of uncultured Lachnospiraceae bacterium. Lineage (GTDB taxonomy): Bacteria > Bacillota > Clostridia > Lachnospirales > Lachnospiraceae > RGIG4057. The sequence goes on along the minus strand of CAMRSM010000023.1, from coordinate 36,105 downwards.
GGAGTATGGTGTTAAAATTGCTTTCGAATGCGGCATCCATCGCGGCAGCCAATGAAAAGAATGAACTACAGAAGTCCTTTGAACTGTATTTATACCGCAATCTTGCAACATGTGATTATGAGAATATCGAATCGCCGAAGTTTTATGATTTAAAGCAGAAAGCACAAAATTATATCGGGGGCCAGTGGGGCGAATTTGGAAAGCAGTTAGATCTTGTGTTCTCTTTTATTGGGAACGCTTTTACGCTGTTGTCGGTAGTTTATTTGTTATCCTATTTGAATCTTGTTATCATTCTTTGTTATGTTTTGATTTTTATATTTAATAATTTTATCAGCTCACGCTATAAGAGGAAAAGCTTGCAACTGCAGATGGATGAGATGCCGTCTGTAATTCGTAGAAAATCGTATTATGAGAACTTGACAAAGGATGTTACCTATGCAAAGGAAATCCGCATCAATCACTTGTCGGAATGGATCCTAAATCAGTACCGCTGCTACATGGACCGTTTTCAGGTAACAACCTCTAAAATCTATCGCTGTGATTTTTTGGCAAAGCTGTGGCTGTGTTTGTCGGAACTGTTAAAACTCGTGGTAACCTATGGATATTTGATATATGCGGCAGTGAATCAGGGCTTGTCAGCCGGTCTATTTACGATGCTGTTCCATGCGATTACGACATTCCATGTTACGGTGAATCAAATGATTGCGGAAAGTATGGATATTGCGAGATATAAGGCGTACTTTGCGGCGTTCTATGCGTATGTAAACCCACCCAAAATGAGTGAATGGGGAAGCAGGGCGGTGGATTTATCAAAGGGTTGTAAGATAGAGTTTTGTGATGTAAGTTTCCGTTATCCGGGACAGGAGACAAATGTGATTGAGCATTTTTCGGCAACAATTGATGCAAATACAAAGGTGGCACTTGTGGGAAAGAATGGTGCCGGAAAGTCAACGGTAATAAAATTGATGCTTGGCTTATATACAACGTATGAGGGTGTCATCCGACTGAACGGAACTGACATAAGAGAATATGACCGCGAGCAGTACCAGAAGGCGTTTTCCACCATTTTCCAGGACTATATGCTCTATGCGATGTCCTTAAAAGAAAATATCTGCTTTGGTAACCGGGAACCGTCAGATGAAACGGTAACAGAGGTATTAGAGAAAATCGGTTTTGCAAAAAAACTTTCTACAATGGAACAGCAGCTAAATACGCAGATTTTCAAATTGTTTGATGAAAACGGTGTGGAGTTATCCGGCGGAGAAGGGCAGAAGATCGCCATTGCACGGGCAATTCATAAGGATGCACCGGTTTGCATTATGGATGAACCGACTGCGGCACTTGACCCGAAAGCAGAATTTGAGTTATATTGCCGTATGAATGAAATTGTGGGGGATCGGACGGTGATCTATATTTCTCACCGTTTAGCATCCGCAAAATATTGTGATAAGATTATTGTAATGGATAAAGGAACCGTGCTGGAAGAGGGAAGCCACAGGGAACTGTCAGGAACCGGAGGAGTGTATGCGCAGATGTATCAGGCGCAGTCGGGGTTGTATGTGTGAAAGGAGAACTGTGTTATGTTAAAAGTAAAACAATAGTGTTAGGGAAGATATTTTGTCCGGAATGCAATGAGGCAGAGATATTGTAATACAAGAAGAAATACTCTTATTGGATAGTTGGATAAAGAATGCATTTGTTGCCAGGGAAATATATGCTGAAAATGAGATACCGTAGATGAAAAAGGAAAAAACTAAAGCTGTTACAGCTTCCGGCGCTGCTATACAAAGCTGTTTTTAATCCATATTGAGAAATTCAGCCGGTGTCATGATCTTTGATTACCTGATCTTGTGTTCAGGAGAAGTCTATGATATTTATCGCTTGGATATTTTGGATGGATCGGTTGAGAGACTTGTTGGGTTTCTTTATTGGATGAGTTTGATTTGTTTGGGTAGTGAAGTAAAATGCGCTATGACTATTTGTTGGATTGTTGAAAAAAAAGAAAGGGTTAAATAAAATTATTATAGGATATTTTTTGTGCTTTATTTAAGAAGGCTGATAAGTGGAAGGAGACATCCCGGCATAGGCGAGAAGCTTGTCTGTCGAATCAAAACGGTTGAAATCACATATCTCAGCAATGATCATCGCACCCATACGGTAACTGATACCGGGAATGGTGAGGATGAGGGAACGGATATCGTCATCCATGATCCGTTTGATCGATACCTCGATATCATCAATCTCAGAAGTCAATTCCTGAATGAGTTTGATGGTATGCTTCAGTTCCAGAGATTTAGCGGGCATATGTGAGCCGATGGAACTTCTTGCCGCCTCTCGGAAGATGACAGCGGTATCTTTTCCATAACGCCCTTTAGAACTTTCGGAAAGAAGGTTTGAGAGCCTTGTGAGATGTGCAGGGGAAACGGCATAGGCGGAAGGGAATTCTGACAGGAGGGCATAGACGGAAGCCATATGGAGAGTAGGCACAAGTTTCTCCAGTTCAGGAAAAAGAATGCACACAAGTCTTGAAACAGAGGATTTCAGTTTTGCCCGTTCCTTTACCTTATCAAAACGGTAACGGGTAAGTGACTTTAATTCTTCATTGTGATAGCAGGTTACAGCCAACTGCTATAATCATTACTATTATATTCCAGAAGAGCAAAAATATACATAGATACGCATTTTGATAATGAATATGGGCATATGGTACTAACATCATGTGAAGAGTGCAAACAAGGGAAAAATGGTAGCTTAGATTGGCTCTATTTTGGCTATAAAAATTTTGACTGGCACAAAAACGAGAGAGATTTTTGAAGAATATGGATAATATAAGCTTGAAAAATGAAGAAAAAACAGTCAGTTCAAGCTATCCGCCGAGGATACTGTTTAGGATCACAGGTACTCTTTGCGATCGTAAACTCGTTCTAAATAACCGTCATGCGGTATCTAACTGATCAACAAATAAACAAAGAGACTGTGGTTGGAGTCTAACTTAAACCATCGAGTGGTAGGAGGAATTCACCAATCCACAGTATCTTAAATATTATAGCCAGACCTGTAGAAAAGGTAAAGAATGGCTATGTCTATATAATACGAGGAGGAATTCTTATGAATATCGAAAACAAGGAAGGATGTGGTGAAATTATGGGAGGTGAGGTTATACCGCGTTACAATTATTATATGGGATATGATAAATCCCCGGCCTTGTCTGTCGACAAGGTTAAGGAAATGGTAAAATCGATGTTGCGGGTTATCGGTGTCTATATCGGTGGGCTGAATTATGAATCGTCCGACCGTGGAGAAGGGAATAAAGCGATCAGCTTTACGAAAGAAGTGATACAGGGATATTTGTTAATTCCAAGTATTAAAGTAGCCTATATTTATGTTGGGAGATCCGACCAGGATGTGTCAATTAAAATACCAGATCAAGACCCGGAAGCGGTGAGCAAAGGTGTAACAGATGCAAGGGAGGCAGAAAGGCTGGCAAAAGCGCTAGATGTTCCTGATAACAGTGTGATTTACTTGGATGTAGAGGGTGGGAATAAGCATAATGAAGCCGTAGTGGCTTATGTAAAAAGCTGGGTCGAGACAATCAATAATAAAACTTCTTATTGGGCCGGGATTTATTGTAATTATGGTAGTGCAACAGCCTCGCCGGCTAAGCAACTTTATGAGGCAGTGAATCATGAAGCAAATATGTATGTTGCTAGGTGGTATGCAAAAGGGGGATCGTGCTATGATATTTTCACTGGTGAAACATATGTGACAAGTAAGAGCAATCCTGCCAAATGGTTCGATATCAATCCGGAAGATCGTGTTCCAGGCACGGGGTGTATTGTTTATCAATATTCGGGAAATGTCTGGATAAATCTACAGGGAGTACAAACAATTGTTGACCAAATCTCGTCCACTGTTCCGGATCCGAATGTGAAACAGTTTTAGCGAAGGAGAGAACAATCATGAATAAAAAGGCAAACCAGATGAAAGCAGGATTCTTATTTGTTCTTTTCGCTGCCGGCTGTGCGGCATCCGGGAGGAAGCCGCAGGAAGATCGGCAGGTCACAGTTTCGGCAGAGGGGCAAACTCCCGTATCATCGCCACGGCCAACCAGGAAAGCCGGGGAAGGGGAGGGGACACCGGAGGGTGCACAAGCACCGGATCCGGGGGAGAAGGTACAGGAAGCAGCTCCGCCGCCTTTTGGATCGGAAGCGTCCGGTGCGGTCTGGGCAAAGGATCAAACGGAGTTATATCCGGGCATGGAGGTGGAGGGGGTTTTTGACGCGAGTCGTGAAATGATCCGGCTCTCCATAGAGCAGGCGGGGGATGCCGTCAAATTGCTTGTGGACGGAGAGGAGCGGCTTTCGGTTTCTGCAAATTGTGAGTTTTTTCTGCAGGATATCTTAAAAGAAGATTCCTATCTGGAGCTTTTGGTCGGTGAGCCAATGATGCTTTCGAGGGACGGGGGCGAGGAGCAGGCGTATTACCGTGTGACGGCGTACCATCTGTACCCGGGCGGGCTGGCAGAGGTTCCGCTGCTGCCATCCGGTGAGGGAAATTCCTTTTACTTTGAGGAAGCCGGATGGAAATCGCGTGGAGTTTGCAACCAATATTTTGGTGGTAGTTTTTTGTGTTACATTTATCATCCCGAGACAAAAGAATGGGAGCAGAACCGTTACCAAATGATGCCGACGGGTTATTTGATGGAGACAAGAAATGCCCTGGCATGGATCAATATGGATGGAGATATGCAAAGCCTTCCGGAGAAATGTGTAAAAATTGATGAGGCAACCGGGGTGGGGATTGCATTTCTGCCGGATGGAAGTATGATGGGAACGGCTCATTACAATGTTTACCGCAGCGAAGATTCCGGCATGACCTGGTCGTTGGTGATGGATGATTTTATAACTGCATCGGCGGAGGTAGATTCCATTTACATGCTGGATGAGAACACGGCCATCTGCCGCTTTTTGCCGAGCGGGGTCGTGGACGGAAATTCCTCCGCCGTGTATGTGACGCTGGATGGCGGAAGAACGTGGGAGTATATAAAAGGCGTGGAAGAGATGAGGAAGTACGATTTTTTGGAGTACAATATAAAATGGCATGGGGCATATTGATCCTCATCTTTTGCGGGGGGATGCCGGTGTTTGAATAACGCCCTGTATCAAGCAGCGGCGGTGGTGTTACATGCAGGAGAAAAAAGTTTGTCATAATATCCCCCCTCCGGGACGATCGGACAAATCGCCCCGGAGGGGGGATATTATGATCCATGGAAGCATCCGATGGCGATGACCGGAAGGAACGGGTGGGAACAAAGAAAGAATGCTCGGAGGTAGAAAGAACTAAAAATAATTATTGACAAATAATAAAAGTTAGCGTATACTAACGAAAGAACAGGAACATGTGTGACACAATCCTGCAAAAAGGGATAAGGAAGGGGGAATACGTATGCCGCTAACAATGGCAGATGCCGGTGTTGCAAATACGATCCGGAAGGTCGGCGGGAAAGAAGAAACTCGCAAATTTTTGGAGAAGCTTGGTTTTGTGGCGGGCGGTACCGTGACTGTTGTATCCGCGATTGGCGGGAACATGATCGTCAACGTGAAAGACTCCCGCGTGGCGATCGGGCGTGACATGGCGAATAAGATCATCGTGTGACGTAAACCGGCCATATCCGCACAGCGCCGGGAAGAAGGTGTTGGAAGAAGCGGACAAAAGCTTCTTTCACGTAGAGTGGGAGCCGGGGGATATGCGGAACATATTATGAAGGGGGAAAAATTCATGAAGACATTAAATGGGATATCCTGCGGTCAGACCGCGAAGGTGAAAAGGCTGTCGGGGGACGGTCCGGTGCGCCGCCGGATCATGGATATGGGCATCACAAAGGGTACGGAGGTTTTTGTGCGCAAGGTGGCACCCTTCGGGGATCCGGTCGAGGTGACGGTGCGGGGGTATGAGCTTTCCCTGCGCAAAGCAGATGCAGAGATGATCGAGGTAGAGTAGGCGATAAAACAGGCAGTATGCAAAGAAAGCAGAAGAAAACCGTGGAAAACATGGTTTTTGTGGATGCTGTTTTTTTATGGCACAAAGTTAGAAATAACTAATTTAGGAGAGATAAAACTAACAAATGACAACCAACATCAAAAGGAATGACCCGCTCCGAAAAAAGATTTGAAAAAACGTGGATCTCTGACCAAACAAAACGAAAAAACTAGATTGAAACGAAATGGATCAAACGAGATTAAATTAAATGAAACAGGAGAGACAACGGTCAAACGAAACAAACAACCAGGAAAAGACGGAACGGATAACTATTTTCAGGAAGTTTCTGCAACATTTCGGCAAGTTTCCCGGAAGTAGTTACAGCACAATCTTACATAATCTTATGGACAAAAGGGGGTATCATTATGTCGATCAAAATTGCATTAGCAGGGAATCCAAACTGCGGAAAAACCACATTGTTCAACGCATTGACGGGCTCGAACCAGTTTGTCGGGAACTGGCCGGGTGTGACTGTCGAGAAAAAAGAAGGGAGGCTGAAAAAATCCTTCGCGGCGGGGGAGGAGGTCAGCATCATTGATCTGCCGGGTATTTATTCCCTCTCCCCGTATACATTGGAGGAGGTCGTCGCGAGGAATTTTCTCATTCAGGAGCGTCCGGACGCAATCATCAATATCATCGATGGCATGAACCTTGAGCGAAATCTCTATCTGTCCACCCAGCTTGCCGAGCTTGGTATCCCGATGGTGATAGCGGTTAATATGATGGATCTGGTGGAAAGAAACGGGGATAAGATTCATCTGAATAAACTTGCTAAACATCTCGGCTGTGACGTTGTTGCAATTTCAGCGCTTAAAGCTTCGGGGCTTGACATAGTAGCGGGCAAGGCAGTTAGCGCGGCAAAACGGGGGATTTTCCATTCTCCGGTGCACAAATTTGCAGGGGAAGTTGAAAGGGCAATCGAGGATGTCACAATGAAGTTTGCCGGCGGTATCCCGAAGGAGCAGGAGCGTTTTTTTGCCGTCAAGCTTTTGGAGCGGGATGAGCAGGCTGCCGCGCTTATGGAAACCGTTCCGGACGTGGCGGAGGAGATCAATACCTTGGAAAAGTGCTTTGAGGATGATACGGAAAGCATTATCACAAATGAGCGCTACGTTTACATCAGTACGATCATCCATGAATGCGTGACAAAGAGAAGGGATAAGGAAAAGTTTACGGTTTCCGATAAGATTGACCGGATTGTTACAAATCGTTTTCTTGCGTTGCCGATTTTTGCGATGGTGATGATTCTTGTGTATTACATTTCAGTCTCCACAGTCGGAACTTGGGCGACGGATCTGACAAACGACGGGTTGTTCGGTGACGGATGGCATTTGTTTGGGATCGGGGCAGCGGATTACGATGAAGCGATCACCGGATATGCGGTGGAGCATGTCTGGACGGATGAGGTAAAGGAAATGTTACAGGCAGCGGCTGATGCGGATGTGGTCGGGGCAGGGCAGGTGCTTGATGCAGTGCTTGCAGGAGATTACGGTGCGTTCGACGAGGCGTATGGCATCTACGCCGATTCCCTTTCCGGGGCGGGGTTTGATATTTCGGGCACGGTTGATGCGGCACTTTCGGAGGGGGCAGAAGGTGTGCCGGATGCTTCCGAGTACGGTGTCTGGGTTCCGGGGATCCCGGTGCTGTCGGAACGTTTGCTTGGCGCGCTTCATTGCGCGGGCTGGTTAAAGAGCCTTGTCCTTGACGGTATCATCGCGGGTGTGGGCGCAGTGCTTGGCTTCGTGCCGCAGATGCTCGTGCTTTTTCTCTTCCTTGCTTTTCTTGAGGCATGCGGCTATATGGCGCGCATCGCCTTTATTATGGATCGCATTTTCCGTAACTTCGGGCTTTCCGGGAAGTCCTTTATCTCGATGCTGATCGGCACCGGATGCGGCGTTCCCGGCATCATGGCATCCAGAACGATCGAGAATGACCGCGACCGAAAAATGACGATCATAACGACAACCTTTATCCCATGCGGCGCGAAGCTCCCGATCATTGCCCTGATCGCGGCGGCGCTGTTCGGCAATGCGTGGTGGGTGGCACCGAGCGCGTATTTCGTCGGGATTGCCGCGGTCATCTGCTCCGGTATTCTGCTGAAGAAAACGAAGATGTTCGCGGGGGATCCCGCGCCGTTTGTCATGGAGCTTCCGGCATACCATATGCCGACGGCACGCAATGTATTGCGCAGCATGTGGGAGCGCGGCGCTTCCTTTATCCGCAAGGCGGGAAGCATCATCCTGTTATCGACCATCGTAATCTGGGCGGGCTCTCGTTTTGGCGCGGCGGACGGCAGGTTTTTGTTTGATGCGGATATGGAGCTTGCAGACAGCCTGCTTGGCATGCTCGGAAATGGCCTGAAATGGGTTTTTGCGCCGCTCGGTTTTGACAGCGCGCAGGCAGCGGTTGCGACGGTCATGGGACTTGTGGCGAAGGAGGAAGTGGTTGGTGTATTTGGGGTACTGGATTTCGTGGCAATGTCAAGGCTTGCGGCATATTCGTTTTTGGTGTTCAATCTTTTATGTGCGCCGTGCTTTGCGGCAATGGGCGCGATTAAGCGGGAGATGAATAATATCCGGTGGTTCTGGTTCGCCATTGGTTACCAGTGTGGGCTTGCCTACGCGGTATCGCTGTGCATCTACCAGTTCGGGATGCTGTTTCGCGGAGGGGAGTTTGGTGTGTGGACGGCTGCCGCATGCCTGATCATGGCGGGTTTTCTCTATCTGCTATTCCGCCCGTACAAAGAGCGTAAAACATGGAACGTCAAGACAGAAAAAACGGCGCGCATATGAGGGGGCGGACAGGAGGCAGCATGCGGAACTAAAAAACAGCATACTGCCGGATGCCGCCGGGAGAAGTCTTCCGCGAGCACGGAGAAAGGAAGACTTCTCCCCCCTGTGATGGCGGCAGGAGGCAGCATGCGGAACTAAAAAACAGCATACTGCCGGATGCCGCCGGGAGAAGTCTTCCGTGAGCACGGAGGAAGGAAGACTTCTCCCCTGTGATGGCGGCAGGAGGCAGCATGCGGAACTAAAATAGGAGGTCATATATGGGAACAGCAATTGTCTTTATTTTTCTGGCTGGAGTTGTGGCAATTATCATCCGCAGTATGGTGCGGGACAAAAAAGCGGGAAAATCCCTGCAATGCGGCAAAAATTGTGCCGCCTGCGGCGGTCATTGCCATGCGCCTGCGGCGGAAGGAAAGGAGTGAGAGGCGGTGCGGGGCATCATTTTTCAATGGAGGTCAGCGGAACCTGCACGAGATCAAATGTCCCGTCAGCGTGCAGCGTGATCAGTTCTGCGCCGCGCTGGGCGGTATCATGCTCAATCCCCGGCATGGCGAGGTAGTCGATGCTCATCCCGTAGGTCAGGCGGATGCCCTTGTATTCGAGCGACATATTGTTGTAATGGTCATGCCCGCAAAAGACCGCTTTCGTGCTGCCCAAGGCGAGCATGGTATCAAAAAGCTTGCTCGGATAGTCGGAGCAGCAGATCTTGTCGATCATTTCCTCCCCGTTCTCACCGAAAAAGTAGGTGACCTCATCGCTGCCCTGCTCATACAATTCATATGCCGTGCGGTATTCCTGGAGCGGGATATGGAAAAATACCATCGAGGGGACGGTATGCCCCTCCTGCCGGCTTAGCCGCCCGACCTCCCCCGCGTACCATTCCACCTGGTCGTCGTGGATATAGTCGTAGACATTGAAGCCCTCGCTGGTGTAAGTGTTGGAGTCGATGAGGAAGAGCGCCTGCATCAGGCTGCCGTCGCGATTGCGGATTTCAATGAGCTGGTTGTTCCGCCCGGAAATGTCCGGCTGGATGTAGGGGTAAAGGAGGGTTCCGGAGGTTTTGTAGGAAAGGGAGCGGTAGAGCGTGTCCAGACCCTGTTCCGAGGTGGTCGCGAGGCTTTCCGTATCGTGGTTGCCGTAGGTAAATGCCCAGGGGATGCCGATGTTGCGCATAAAGGCAGCAAACTGTCCGACCGGGGCAGAATTGTTTAGCGACATGGACATGATCCCCATCGGGAAGGTTAAGTCCCCCGTGACTACGACAAGGTTCGGTCTGGTAAATTCAATTTCTTTGTATACTGCGTGGAGCGCCTTTAAATCTTTGCGCAGGGAGTAGAGGCTGCCGCCTAGGTGGATGTCGGTCAAATGCAGTACTCTAAAATCCTCTTCCTGCGCCGTGATGGTGTAGATGCCGGTTTCCTCATTGTAGGTAATCTCCTGGCTTTTGTGTGCGACGACAGGGATGGCGTTGATGTAGGGCTGTGTATACCAAGTATCCTTGCGCAGTGCAGTGAAAAGGGCAGCGATGGCGGCGAGCGAGGCCAGAAAAGCAATCCTTTTTTTGTTAATAACAATATTGCGGTAAGTAAGTTTTTTCCGCAAGGTCAAGTTGTAAATCAGGGCGGAAAACGAAAGGAAAACGCCAACAAAGAGAAAAAGATTCCACACGTAATGGATTTTTTCCTGGAGCAGCAGGGCAGCGATGCCGGCGAGCACCCAGCAGAGCGTGGAAAACAGGCAGATTCCGGCTAAGTGCTTTTTGAATTTCTGTTTGTCGACCAGGCCGATTCTGCGGTTTACCAATCGCATGCCGAGGGAGTTTTTTAAGAGCAGGAACAACGGAATTTCCATCACGTACAGGCTCGCCCTGATATTTTCCATGACCTCGGCGGATTTTGACCTGCCGAGCCAGTAAAGGGCAAGCTGGGTAAGGAAATATACCGATGTCACAACAAAAAATATAAAGACGCTGTTGAGCTGCCGCTTTAAGTATTGGTCCGATAAGGCGCGCAGATGAAGGAATGCCCCTGTATCATAGCATTTGGAGCTGTTTTTGGCCTCAAAGCGCAGGAGGCGGTGCCACAGCAGCAGGCTGATCCCGATGCAGGGGATGGCCGTTAAAATGATCTGCCACTGCCATATGGACATAAAAAGATAGGAGATGGCAAGGGCAGAAAACAGGGAGAGGAAAAAAATCCGCCGTTTCTGTTTCGAGAACTCTTTTTTTAGGGCGGGAAGTTTTTTGATATCGCCCAGCGAACGCCATTTTTTTACCGCTTCCTCCGGATAACCCGCGAGCGCGGCAAGGGAGGACAGGGTTCTATATTGGTCTAAAAGCTGTTCAAAGACGGAATCCGGTGTGTCTGTTTTCATAAGTTTTTCGTATTCCTTATCCAGTGCAGCTTTGATTTTTTCCTGTGCGGCAAAACTTTCCTCGGAGTAGGGAATGTCCTCAAAAAGCATGCTGACGAATGTCTGTATTCTCGGTTCCATATTTCCTCCGTTCTGCTGCAAGGCAGCCGCAAAATGAAATTTTTATATTGTGTATATTTTTTTCCTGGCCTCCGGCAAAAGGCAGATTTGCACGCGGCGCAGACAGTGCTTGTATCATAGTTTATCAATTTCCGGACGGTTTTTCAAGGAAATACCCCAAATTATGTCGTGAAGGAATCAGCTTCGTTGTGATTATGGTGAAAATGCACAATGCAAAACTGGTACAAATTAGCAATTATGCTGAAATTTCAGTAGAAGCAGGAAAAAGTCTTACAAAAACATAAAAAGTCTGATAAAATAAAATATGAGGAACAAGGAGGCGGAGAAGAGCACAGATAGGAGCGTGGCTATGTTTGCAGAAGGAGATTTTATTTCGCATGGTACGAACGGAGTGTGCCGTGTGGCAGGATTTACGCAGATGGATGTGCCCGGGACCGGAGAGAAAAAAGAATATTATATCTTAAAACCGGTCTATGACAGCAACGCAACCGTTTACAGTCCGGTGGAATCCGGGGATACGTTAAAATGCAGGAGGATTTTGACGGAGGCGGAAGCAGGAAAGCTCATTAAGGCGATCCCGGCACTTACGCCGATTGCGGCGGGGGAGCGCAAGGAACTTGAGGAAAAATGCCGGCAGGCGATCGCATCTGGGCAGTGCAGCGAGTGGGTGCGCGTGATCAAGACACTCTGGGAGGACAGGCGTTCCCGCATGGAACAGGGAAAGAAACTCACGGCAGCGAGTGAGCGCTTTTTAAAGCAGGCGGAGGAAAAGCTGTACGGGGAGTTGGCGGTTTCTCTCGGGCAAAAGAAACAGGAGATGGAAAGCTATATCTGCGGCGTACTTGAGGGCGCGAAGTAAAAGGGTGGACTGGCCGTAGGCCAAACTGCATGAATGCAAAAAGGGAAGGTGTGCGAAGACCTTGGATAGAGGTAGGATAAAAACGGTCAGGCAGGAGCGATAGGATTCTGTTTGACCGTTTTTTCATATATTTTTATAACATGACATACTATTGTCATGTTTGGGATGATACCATGGGCAGGAAGGAGGTATTATGAAGATTGACAGACTGATCGGGATATTGTCCGTCCTGCTGCAAAAGGAGAGTGCCACAGCCCCGGAACTGGCGGAAAAGTTCGAGGTTTCAAGAAGGACGATCCAACGGGATATCGAGGATCTTTGCAAGGCGGGGATCCCGCTTGTAACACGGCAGGGCAGCAGCGGGGGGATCTCGGTCATGGAGAATTACCGGATGGAGCGGACGCTGCTCACCGGGCCGGAAATGCAGGATATCTTAGCGGGTCTTAGGAGCCTGGACAGTGTCAACGGGACGAAGCGCTACGCGCAGCTGATGGAAAAACTCTGCGCGGGTTCCTCGGATTTTTTGGCGGGGGATCAGTCCGTGCTGATTGACCTTTCCTCGTGGTATAAAGATGCCCTTGCCCCGAAAATCGAGCAGATCCGGACGGCCATTGCCGGCTGCTTTGAGATCGAGTTTTTCTATTACGGGCCAAACGGGGAGGGCGCGCGGGTGATCGAGCCGTACTACCTGATCTTCCGCTGGTCGAGCTGGTATGTCTACGGTTGGTGCAAGGGGAGGCAGGATTTCCGGCTTTTTAAGCTGAACCGCATGGAGAGGCTGAACATGACGGATACCGGTTTTGAAAAAAGACATGTCCGCCCGCCGGAACTGCGGGACGAACAGATTTTTCCGGGCGGTATACAGGTGAAAGCATTATTTGCGCCGGATTGTAAATGGCGATTGGTGGAGGAGTTCGGAATCCATTGTTTTGAGGAACAGGCGGACGGGAGGCTGCTGTTTACAGGGGATTATACCAATAGGGAATCGCTTTTGACATGGCTTATGAGCTTTCAGGACAGGGTAGTGCTCCTGGAGCCCGCCGCGCTTCGGAGGGAAATCGGGGAGATTCTCTTGAGGATGCAGAAGAATTATCGGACGCAGGTTGACGAACCACAAGAGTAAAATGCCGTTTGTGCGGCGGAATGGGGGAGAAATGAGATACACATGGTTGGATGAATATTTGCTGAATAAGCGCGGGGTGACGAAGGATCTGCAGGCGGACTGGAACTGGGTTCGCTATAAGATCGGGGATAAGATGTTTGCGGCGGTATGCCTGGATGAAGAAGATAAACCATATTACATCAATTTAAAGCTGGAGGTAGCGGAGGGGGAATTTCTCCGATCGCAATATGAAGACATCGTGCCGGGATATTATTCCAACAAACAGCACTGGAATTCGGTAAAGCCGGACGGTGCGGTTCCGGATGAACTTTTAAAGGATCTGCTTGATAAATCGTACCGTCTGGTGTTGCTGGGTTTCCCGAAAAAACGGCAGCGGGAGATTTTAGGGCTGAGCTGCTGCGGCGCGGAATGCGACAAATGCAGTCTGTACGGGCAGTGCAAGGGCTGCAACGTGGCAGCCGGAAAAGTGTTCCATATGCAAAAAGGCCGGGTATGCAGAATTTACGCCTGTGCGGTGGGGAAACATAAATACGCAAATTGTGCGGGATGTGGGCAGATGCCGTGTGAGATTTGGAAAGCGACAAAGGATCCGTCCATGACGCAGGAGGAATTTGAGAAGGATTTGGAAAAGCGCGTTGCGAATCTGAGGGAAGCCACTTTAACAATTGAAAAATCGTAAAGCGGCAGCAAGAGAAAAATGCCGCATCAAGATATCTTGGCAAAGTGGCTGGTAAAAATGCATCCTGATTTCCCACCATTCAATAACTGTGCATTTTAGAAGACTGAGCCGATAAGCGAATTATTTTGATATGGCGGAAAAGGAGAACAAACTGTGCATTCCGAAAAAGAGGGGCTGCCGCACTAAGTAAATTAGTGCGCCGCCCCTTTTACATGTTTTTTGATCGCCTGAAAGCTCTCTGCGCTGATGACGTGTTCTATGCGGCATGCATCCTCCGCGGCTACTGCCTCCGGGACACCGAGCATGACAAGCCATGCTGAGAGCAGTTCATGGCGCTCGTAGATCATTTCCGCGATCTGCCTGCCGCTTTCGGTCAGGTAGATAAAGCCTGCCTCCGTTACGGTGATATGCCGGTTTTCCCGCAGGTTTTTCATCGCGATGCTCACGCTTGATTTTTTAAAGCCGAGCTCGTTCGCGATATCGACGGAGCGGACAACCGGAAGGCGGCGGCTTAAAATCAGTATGGTTTCCAGATAGTTTTCGGCTGATTCGGTCGTGTGCATGGTCGGTCCTTTCGTTTTTAACCCGGCACTTAAGCCGGTGATTGTATCGTTTGAATCTACTTCAGTATAGCATGGCGGAAGAGGATCTTCAATAAGAAATTTGCCTGCCCCGGTCATATGGCGGCAGATCAAGAACAGGAATTATCCGCAGGTAATTAGTTGAGTCCCCGGAATCCTTTCCCGATGATCTCGCTGCTGTTCGTAATCATGATGAATGAGCCGGGCTGCGTCGTGTGGATGAAATTGCGCAGCTGGATGGCCTGACTGCGCTTCATCACAGTCAGGATTATGTATTTGTGGTGGTGCTCATGCACGCCCTCGCCCTCAAATTTTGTGGCGCTGCGCCCAAGCTTGGTCTGGATGAAATCGCAGATTGGCTTCGCATCGTCGCAGACAATAGTAAAATATTTACAAAGGTTGAGGTTCTCGATCACGCTGTCGATCACAAGGGATTTCGCAAGCAGACCGCAGAGTGAGAAAAGCCCGGTCTCAATGCTGAATGTAAAGCATGCCGCGATGACGATGACGAGATCGACGAGAAGCAGTGCCGTACCGATGTGGAAGCTCGTGTATTTTTTTAGGATCATTGCGATGATGTCCGTGCCGCCGCCGCTCGATCCGATATTAAAGAGGATGGCGGAGCTTGCCGCAGGGAGGATGATCGCAAAGATGAGTTCCAGCACGGGTTGGTTCGTCAGGGGTTTTTCCATTGGGAAAAAATGCTCCAGCGCACTTAACATAACGGAGATTACGATACTTGCGTACACAGTGCGCGCCGCAAAGCTTTTTCCGAGGAAGATGAGCCCAAGGACGAGCAGGAGCATGTTGATGATAAAATTGAGCGTGCTGGCCGAAAGCGGCAGGCTTGGGGCGAGGACGACCGCGATACCGGTCACGCCGCCGAACGAAAAGTTGTTTGGGAACTTAAATACATAAACGCCGATATCAAGGATGAGCGCGGCGAGGGTAATCATCGCGTAATCCCAAAAAACGGTTTTTTTTGACTGTGCTTCCATGAGAAACCTCCATCCATAAGGTATTTTGGCCGGAATATTCTTTTGAATCCGAAAATCAACGCGGACTGCCCGTGCGGTATGCACCGGTTCCTTTGACAAAAAAATAAGCGGTTGGTTTGAAAAAACCAGTCCCTTGTCTGCTATTATATACAATAACCTGAAAAAATCAATAGGGTATCCAAAAAGATGCGCACAAAAGCCAGTGCTGCCGTGAATTCATTTGTGCAGAATACATATTGCTTTTTAGCATGTGTTTCCATTATAATGAAAAATGCAGCTGATAATGGAAAATGTGGGAAAAGATTTTTGGAGATTGTTTTTGAAAGGAACAAGGTAAATATTTATGAAAGAACATCAGGTGTTTTTATCATATTCGACGAAGGATGCTGTGTTTGCGGAAAAGTTGTACGATGAGCTGGCCGAAAGGGAGCTTGACTGCTGGATGGCACCGCGCAGCATTGCGCCGGGCAGCGAATATGGGGAAGCGATCATAGCGGGGATCGAGCAGGCGAAGGTTTTTGTGCTTATTTACTCGGAGCATTCCAACCGGTCACAGCATGTCCTGCGCGAAGTGGAGCGCTGTGTCAATAAAAATACGCCGTTTATCGCCTACAAGATCGGGGAAGTAGAACCGACAAAATCAATGGAATATTTTCTGATGGCGAACCAGTGGCTTTCGGCGGAGGATAACCCGGAGGGGCATATAGAGGAACTATATGACGCGGTCACGCGCCTGATTTTCGGTGCGCGGGAAGACGCGCGGAATAAGGCGGCGGGCGGCATAGGAACCGCTTCGGAAGCGGCGGCGGACAGGAACTTTTTGGAAGCGGCGAAACAAGGGCGTACGCGGGAGGGGGCAGGAGAAGCGCAGGTAGAACCGAAAGCGGAAAAATCGTTTGGGGCGGCGGGGAAGGGTACAGCCGATAACGCAGGCGGTGCGGGAAAACGGCACGGGCTGAAGAAGGTCATCGTGGCTGTGGGTGCGCTCGCCGTGGCGGCGGTGATTTTTTGCGTGCGGAATGTGCAGCCGGGCGGCAGGGATGTGCCGGATGAGGTTTCCGGGAAGCTGCCGGAACAAGTTGGGGATGATGCGGGAAGCCGTGATTTAGGGGAAGGTGCGCCCGGTGGGACAGGGAACCCGGAAACGGAAGGCGGGCAGGGCGCAGAGGCACAATCCGGCGAACCGCTTTCGATAAAGGCGGGTGAGTACATAACATTTGGCCGCTATTACCCGCAGGGACAGGAGGATTTGGAGGATGCCGGCATCCGCTGGATCGTGCTTTCGGTGGACGAGAAGGCGGGGACGGCACTGCTCTTAACGGAAAAACTGATCGATATGAAGCCATACGATGTGGCGGAGAGCGGTGTTTACGGATACGGGGCGACCGGAATGCCGTATGACGCAGAGAAGACGGAGAATGGGGAATATTCCGGCTCCGCACTGTCCGTATACTTCGGCGATAACAGCTGGGAATATTCCAACCTGCGCGCTTGGTTGAATTCTTCGGACAGTGTGGTAAGCTATAAGGGGCAGGAGCCGGTTTCAAAAGGGACGGACGACGGGGTGAACGGATACCAGAACCAGGCGGGCTTTTTGTACGATTTCACAAAGGAGGAGCTTGCGCGGCTTGTGACAACATCCGTGGAGACGGAGGAACATTCCATCGGGGAAGTCGGTGTCACGCAAGACCGCGTGTTTTTGCTGTCCGTGGAGGAGGCAGAGCGCTATCTGGACGGGCAGAAAATCTCGCGCTACGCGGCTCCGACGGACGCGGCGATCGCGGCGAGCCGGGGAACCATCTACCCGCTCTACCACTCGTATTCACAGGAGACCATCCCGTGGTATTTCCGCACGCCCGCCCAGGACAGTTCCCATGAGATTATGCTTTGCGGCAGCGGTTTTACGGGGGAGGCGGACGTGATCACAAAAAATGCGTGTTCGGCAGGTTCCGGGATCCGCCCGGCGATCGTGGTGCAGCTTTCGGAGGGTGAGCTTTTTGGCGAGGGGACGCGCATCAGCCCGTACCGGATCACGGAGAATTAAGGACGGATGTATTCTGGGATATATCTGCGCAAGAAGACGGAAAGGAGCCGCGGTATTTTATTATGAGACTAAGGGAATTGACACGTTTTGACAATATTGTAATCCAGTGCCACGACAAT
The DNA here is from genome assembly GCA_947053345.1 of uncultured Lachnospiraceae bacterium. Classification (GTDB taxonomy): domain Bacteria; phylum Bacillota; class Clostridia; order Lachnospirales; family Lachnospiraceae; genus RGIG4057. The sequence continues at coordinate 18,381 of CAMRSM010000023.1, read as the reverse complement.
CCGGACGCGGACGCGGTCGCCGCCGGGTTTGGGATATACCGCTATCTGCAGGGGCAGAAAAAGCAGGTGAAACTTATTTACGGCGGGAGGGAGAAGATCCACAAGGCAAATCTCCTGCTGATGGTGGAGGCGCTGGATATCCCCATCCAACATCAGCAGGAGCCCCTTGACGCAGAACTTTTGGTCACGGTGGACTGCCAGTATGGGGAGGGCAACGTGACGCATTTTGACGCGGGGCAGGTTGCGGTGATCGACCACCACATTGATATGGGGCACGGGGCCGACTTTAAGGATATCCGCAGCGGCTACGGGAGCTGCTCGGCGCTTGTCTGGCAGCTTTTGGGGCAGGAGGGATATGACCTTGGGGAGGACAAAGACCTTGCGACCGCCCTGTATTACGGGCTGTACATGGACACCAACTCCCTCTCGGAGATCAGCCATCCGGTTGACAGGGATCTGCGTGATTGTGTCAAATTTCATGAGGGGCTGATATTAAAACTGCGCAATACAAATTTAAGCCTTGAGGAAATGCGGATCGCGGCGGATGCGCTAAGATCTTATGAATATCAGGAGGAAGGGCATTTTGCGATCGTAAAAACGCAGCCGTGTGACCCGAATATCCTCGGTTTTATCAGCGACCTGATGCTGCAGGTTGATATTGTTGACCTGTGCGTGATCTACTGTGAGCTGCCGTACGGCATCAAGCTTTCCGTGCGAAGCTGTGTCCGCACGGTGCGCGCGAACGAGCTTGCCGAGTTTTTGGTGCAGGGGGTTGGAAACGGCGGCGGGCACGCGCAGAAAGCGGGCGGTTTTATCCCGAAGACGAATCTGGAGCTGATGGCGGCAGACTGCGAGCCGGGCAGGTATCTGTATGGGCGCATGGAAAAATACTGCGCAGGCTGTGAGCTTTTGTACGCGAAGGATTATGTGTTTGACCGGGAAGGGATGGGCAGGTATGAGAAAATCCCGCAGCGGCTTGGTTTTGTAAGGCTTGTGGATATTTTGGAGGAGGGCACGCAGATCATGATCCGCACGCTGGAGGCGGATATCGAGATGACCGTGGAGCGCGATGTTTATGTTATGGTCGGCGTGCGGGGTGAAGTCTACCCGATCCGGAAAGAGAAATTTGAACACAGCTACCGGGCAGTTGCGGGGGAGTTTAGGATCACGGAGGACTATCTTCCGAGCATCCATGTGAGGGAGAGCGGGACAATCCTGCCCATCCTCCCGCGCGCGCATGCCTGTATGCCGACCGGGAAAACCTCCGTTTTTGCAAAGTGCCTTGACCATACCGTAAAGGTTTTTACTGCGTGGGACGGGGAGAATTACATGCTTGGGCGCGAGGGGGATTACTTGGCGGTGCGGACGGATGACCTGCACGATGTCTATATTATCGCGGCGGCGATTTTTGAGGAGAGTTACCGGATGGCAGAAAATTAAGACATTTTGGAACTGCGGGCATCGCATTCTGGCCTGGCAAGATTATGTGCGGCAGAAAGTAAGAAAGAATTCACAAAAGAAACAAATTCTCATCAAGAATCGTTCACAATCCTCCGGTATCATAGGACTTGCAAACAACGGAAATACTTTATGAAACCAAAATAGCATGTTCTAAAGCAGAACTTGGTTCCCGGTGAAAGGCGTTGGGAGAGGACATGTGGAATTGAAATTTTGATTGAGGAGGACAAGGCTTATGTATGATGAGAATGGATTCGCAGAACAGGAAAACAATGAGATTTTTACTGAGTGCAAGGTAGTAGAGCCGCAGGATCACAAGAAGAAAAAGCGCGGAAAGCGGTTTGCGAAGTTTACGGCGGGTATTCTGTGTGCGGCAATGCTGGCCGGCGGCGGTTTTGCGGCAGGCAGCGCCTTTGGAACGAATTCCCGGGGCGAAAATAAAACACTTCAGGCTGCTGCAGACGGTACTTTGGGTGATTCCCCGGATAAGGGGAACGAGGGCGGTGCCCAGGCGGAGGCGATGGCCAATGTGATCACGGCGAACGGCCAGACCGGCGGAAAAACGGTTTACACGCCGGCGCAGATTGCCAGCAAATATGTTTCCTCCATCGTGGCGATCACGGCAAAGTCCAAGCAGGAGGTCTACAGCATGTTCGGACAGACGCGCGAGTATGAGAGTGAAGGCGCGGGTTCCGGCATCATCGTGGCAAAGACCGACACCGAGTACATCATTGCGACGAACAACCATGTGGTGGAGAACGCGAGCGAGCTGACCATATGTTTTAACGACAGCGAGGAACAGATCTACTCCGCTTATGTTAAGGGGACGGATCCGTCGAACGATCTCGCAGTGGTCGGCGTGAAAATAAAAGATATCCCGCAAAAGGTGCAGGATTCCCTCGCAGTGGCGGTGCTTGGCAATTCGGATGACTGTGTGATGGGGGAACAGGTTGTGGCGATCGGCAATGCCTTAGGTTACGGGCAGTCGCTGACTTCCGGTTATATCAGCGCCCTTGACCGTGTGGTCACGGTGGATAATGTTACCTATACCCTGATCCAGACCGATGCGGCGATCAATCCGGGCAACAGCGGCGGTGCGCTGTTCAATATGTACGGTGAGGTGATCGGCATCAATTCCGTGAAGTTTGCCTCCGACAAGGTGGAGGGCATGGGCTTTGCCATCCCGATCAGCAAGGCACTCCCAATCTTAAACGAGCTTGCCCTGCGCACGCCGCGCGAACTTGTTGAGGAGAGCGAGAGGGGGTATCTCGGTGTCAGCGGCAGGGATGTGGATGCGAGCATGTCGGGCTACAATATGCCGATCGGATTTTATATCACGGAGGTAGAGGAAGGCCTGGCTGCCGACAAGGCAGGCGTAAAGGCCGGCGATATCGTGACTGCGTTTGATAAAATGTCGGTTTCCAATTATTCACAGCTGAAAAATTATATGCAGTTTTACGCGAAGGGTGAGAAAGTAGAACTGACCGTAAAGCGCCTGCGCGAAGGAAAGTACGAGGATGTGGTGCTTACCCTTACACTCGGGGAAAGGCCGGAAGGGCTTGTGGACGCGCAGGAGGAGGAAAGCAGTAACGATCAAGGGATTGAGAACGGCTTTGGGTTTGACTGGGATGATTTCTTTGGAAATGGGAGATATTGGCCAAACTAAGCCATGACAGAATCGCAGGACCGGCGCGCCGCAACCAACCAAGGGGTGGCTGCGCGCCGGTTTCTTTATGGTTCCGGCAGCGCAGGGCAGCAACCGGGACATGACTTAACCGAGCGGTAAAAATGCAGGGGTTCGCTCACGGTATACCGTGTAGTAGCGAAAGCCGAGGCTGCACAGCATCTCCTCCGCGCGGGCAAAACCATGTGCCATATGCTCTGTGGCGTGCGCGTCGGAGCCGATGGTAAGAATCTCACCGCCAAGCTGTTTGTAGAGTTTTAAGATTTCCGTGCGCGGGTGTGCGAAGGGCAGGCCATACTTGTAGGCCGCCGTGTTGACTTCAATCCCCCGCCCGCTCTCTATAAGTTTTTTTAAGATTTTCCCGATCAATTCTTTATAATCCGCGAAACAATAATCCCGCGGAACTTTTTCTCCGTTTTTTGTCTCCTGCGGCAGATATCGCACAAGGTAATCCAGATGCCCGCAGACTTGGAACATATTGTAATTTTCGGTGCTTTCTAAAATGGATTCGAAATATGTTTGCATTCCCTCCGCGGCGCTGTGTGACTCCCAATATTCCGGATAGTAGGGATCGGTGTGCTCCAGTACATGCGTCGAGCCGATGATGAAGTCAAAAGGATAGCTTGCGGCGAGTTTTTTGCAATGCCCGATGCATGCTGTGCGGACATCCGGCTCGCTGCGCAGGCCAAGCTCCACACCAATGCGGATCTCAAGTCGGCCGCGATACGCTTCCCGAAGGGAAAGAAGCTGCTTAAAATACGCGCGGGGGTCAAATACAAAGGTTTCCGGCGCGTATTTTTCCGGGAAGAGATAATCCATATGATCCGTGATGCACAGGGTTTTCAGGCCAAGGGCGACGGCACGTTTTACCATCGCCTCCGGGCTTGTTTCGGAATCTTCGGAATATGCTGTGTGGGTATGATAATCTGCTGTGATCAAAGGAAAGTCCCCTTTCTGTCTTTTTGCTGCCCAAACAATCATGAAAAACAGATGCCCGGCATTCCGGTGCAGGAAAAACCGCCTGCCGGTTCTGTATATGCAGTCTTTTTTACATCCGAAAAAAGCATATTTACGGACATATCTTAATCCGATACAAGTGTGAGCGCCTCGATCTTTGGCGGTGCGATGAGTGAATAATTTGTATAATATACGACAAAGCCCGGCTTTGCGCCGTTCGGCTTTTTGACATCGCGTTTTTCTAAATAATCAATCTCAACTTTGTCGGAATCCCGCCCTTTGGAATAATATGCGGCAAGGCAGCCTGCTTCCTCGAAGACGCGGTCCGGAAGCTCCTCTCCCCTGGACCGGACGATGACATGGGAGCCGGGAATCCCCTTGGCGTGGAACCACCAGTCGCCGCCGGATGCAAAGCGGAACGTCAGCTCGTCGTTCTGGTAGTTGTTCTTTCCGACATAAATATCATAGCCGTCCGAGGAGAGGTAGTGGAACGGTTTGCTTGTGATCTTCCCTTTTTTCGGCGGTTTTTTCCCGTTTTTTGTCTGGGTGTAATGCCGCTTGATGTAGCCGTAATCCATCATCTCTTCCTTGAGCTGTGCCAGGTCGTCCTCGCTTTCAGCGATATCGAGCGCCGTGCGGATGGAATCTAGGTGCGCCAGTTCCTCGCCTGTTTCCCGGCACAGTCGTGAGAGAGCTTCAAATGTGCGCTTTTGCTTGGCATATTTGTCAAAATAGTGCTTGGCGTTGTCAATTGCGGACAAATCCGCATCGAGCGGGATCACAAGATCCTCATTGGTGTAGTAATTCAGGACGGTCACGGATTTTTCACCCGGGATAACGCTGTAGCCGTAGGTTGTTAAAAGCTCCCCGTATACGCGGTATTTATCACGTTTTTCGGTGTCTTTTAGCTGTTTTTGCTGCAGGTCGTATTTTTTTCCGGCGCGCTCAATGGCGTTGGTGATGACCCTGCGCAGGTCGGCTGATTTTTGCCGGATGCGGGTAAATTTGCTGCGGGCGGCATAATAGTCCTCAAGCAGCACCGAAACAGAGTCGTAATTTTTTGTGCTTGCCCCCTCAAAATCATTATAGCAGGTGAGCGGGAGCGAGGAAAATTCGATCGGCGTGCCGTCCCGGTATACGATGTTCGGCGAAAAATCCGCGTTTTTTATGCGCTGTGTCAGATCGCCCAGGCAGTGGAAGAGGTGGAGGGCAAATTCCTCCGGGAGCGTATGTGCCGGCTGGTCGGCATCAATGCCTGCCATATGGCAGAGTTCATTGGCGATGAGCGGGCTGATGCCGGTCAGCCCCTGATAGAGTGCTTTCGCTGCAGGCAGCGGTTTTCCTGCGATGTTGTCAAGAAATTCCTGCGCGGTAACTGTGAGCGGGTCGTATTTTTCCTGTGTCTTCGGGATGAAATATTCCCTGCCGGGCAGTACTTCGCGCACGGAGCTGACCGCCCCGGAGATATGTTTTATGCTGTCAATAATGCGGTTTTCGTCGTCGCAGAGAATAATGTTGCTATGTTTGCCCATAATCTCAACGAGAAGATGTTTTACGCGGGTATCCGAAAGCTCGTCCAAATGCTCGATCTTAATGTCCACGATGCGCTCCAGTCCCGGCTGTGTGACGGAGAGGATGCGGGCGCTGGCAAAATGTTTGCGCAGCAGCATGCAGAAATTAGGTGCCGTCATCGGGTTTGGCTTTGTCTGCCCGGTCAGGTAGATGAGGGGCAGGGAAGCCGATGCGGAAATAAAAAGCTTGTAGGTATCGTAATTTTTCACCGTCAGGATGAGTTCGTCCTTTTCCGGCTGGCTGATTTTCGTGATCCTGCCGCCGACGAGTGTATTGGATAGGTCGCGAACAAGGTTCGCGACCACAATGCCGTCAAATGCCATGAATGATGTCCCCCTGTCAAAAAGATTTGGTGTTATGATACCATGCCGTCCCGGCATGTTTCCCTGCGGGGCATGCACACGGTTCGCCAGGGAAGATGTCCGCCCTCTGGCCGGACGGCGAACCGGCGCTGGTATCATGTCTGCCGACATGATACCATGCCGTCGCGGCATGTTTCCCTGCGGGGCATGCACACGGTTCGCCGAAGAAGATGTCCGCCCTCTGGCCGGACGGCGAACCGGCGCTGGTATCATGTCTGCCGACATGATACCATGCCGTCGCGGCATGTTTCCCTGCGGGGCATGCACACGGTTCGCCGAAGAAGATGTCCGCCCTCTGGCCGGACGGCGAATCAGTGCCGGTATCATGTCTGCCGATATTATACCATACTTTGAGAAAATTTAGAATCCTTTAATTTGACAATATCAGGATGAAATCTTATAATGAAAGTTAACACAGCGAAAGGGGTGGAAATAAAATGAAATTTGTTTATAGACTGGAACGAAAGTTTGGCAGGTATGCAGTGAGGAATCTGTCCCTCGTGCTGATCTGCTGTTACGCGGCGGGATATATATTGCAGCTGGTGGATGCGCGCATCCTGTCATGGCTGACCCTAAATCCGTATCTGATCCTGCACGGGCAGGTCTGGCGCTTGGTCTCGTGGGTCATTGTACCGCCGAGCGGTTTCGGATTCTTTACATTACTTATGCTGTACTTTTATTATGCCATCGGCACGGTGTTGGAGCGCACATGGGGAACGTTCCGCTATAACTTCTATATTTTTGGCGGCATCCTTTTTACGATCCTTGGAAGTTTTGCGGCTATGGGTTATGCTTACCTGGCGTACAGCGACGAGATTGCCCTGTTTGGAGCGAAGATGTTTTTTACAAGCAGCAATTTTGCAGCGTGGTTCGTGCTGTTTTCCACCTACTATGTCAATATGTCAATTTATCTGGCATTTGCGGCGACCTTCCCGGAACGGGTTGTGTACTTGATGTATGTCCTGCCGATCAAGATCAAGTATCTCGGTATTATGTACGCAGTGATGCTTTTGTATGAATTTATTACTTTTGGTGCGGTGGGGCGTATCATCATCGGTGCGTCCCTGCTGAATTTTATTGTATTTTTCCTTCTCACGCGCAATTACAAGAGAATTTCGCCGCAGGAAATCTCGCGCAAGCGCAAATTCCGGCGTGCAGTGCATGAGGGTGCGCGCGGAGGCAACACTGTACCGTTTCATGGGCGGAATGTGATCACGAGACACCGCTGTGCCGTGTGCGGGCGGACGGAGCTCGACGATGATTCTCTGGAATTCCGTTTCTGTTCCAAGTGTGACGGCAATTACGAGTATTGCTCCGACCATCTTTACACGCATGAACACGTACATCGGAACGGGGAGTAAAGGAAAGAGGGATGGGCATGGGGGCTTTGTGGGTGCAGGATATCCGGCAGCTTTTTTCAAAGCGCAGGCTTCTGGGCGTTGGAGCGCTTGTTTTGTTTGGGCTGTGCGCTTTTTTGGCCGTGCGGGGGCAGGTGGGGCAGACGGATGTCTCCGAGCGCGTTGCCATCGGGATCGTCAACCGGGATACTTCCATCTACTCAAAAATGCTGCTGTCGTCTTATGAGGAGAACGGCCTGTTTACATCTTATGTCTCCATTTATATCGGGGAGGAAGAGGAGATCCGGGCGGGGTTTGATGAGGGGGAATTGGATATGTACCTTGTCATTCCGGAAGATTTTGCGGACAGCATGACATATCTTGAGCATCTTCCGGTGCAGGCAGTGATTTCCGCAAAAAATCCGGCAGTTGAGATTATGCTGAAAAATCTGATGCAGAGTTACGAGAAGTACATTGCCTCGGTCGAGATCCATTGCGTGGCGCTTTACGATGTGATGCTGTTAAGCGGGATGCCGCGCGAACAGGCGCAGGCAGTGAACGCAAGGATTTCGGTACAGCTCATCTTAAAGGCGCTCTCGAAGGGGGATTTTTTTGAGCATTATGTTCTTGAAAGTGATTTCTCGGTTTCCCTGGTTTCCTTCTATGCCCTTGAAATGGTGCTGCTTGTGCTTACCTTTCTGGCGCTGCTTGCGGGGCTTCGTTTCCGGAGGGAGGATCAGGCGGGGATATTTGCACGCCTGAACACCCTGGGGGTGGGCAGCATCCGGATCCTTACACAAAAGCTGCTTTTTTTTGCGGGGGAGGTATGTGCAGGCCTGGCGGCGTTTCATTTGCTGTTTGGGGCAGCGGGATATGGTGATTCTGGCCGGTTTCTTTTTCTCATATGGCTGTATGCGTGCCTGATGGGCGCAGTTATGCTTTTTATGGCGGCAGCGTTTCGGCAGGTGAAAAATTATCTGCTTGCCGCTAATATGTTTTTGCTGCTTGGCGCGGTTCTTGGCGGCGGCCTGGTTCCGTTTATGTATCTGCCGGAAGGGATGCGCACACTCGCGCAGGGGATACCGAACTACCGTTTTTTGCGGCTGATTTTTGATGAAGCGGCAGGGGAACTTTCGGGCGGAAGGTTTTTCCTGTCGGGGGCGGCCTGCGCGGCGCTTATCTTCCTGCTGCTTTTGTCGGGTTCAGCCCTGCACAAAAGAAGGGAGGGGTGTGGCTATGGGAATGCTTAAATGCATATCCGTGCACGCGCTGCTCAGGGTGCGTCTTTTTTTAAAAGACAGGATGACACTTTTTGTGCTCACAGTTTCCGTGCTTGGCTTTTTGTTTTGTATGGCGGATATGAACCGGGGGGCGGAGGAACTTGCCTCGGTTCCGGTCGGGCTCGTGGATCTTGACCGGAGTGAAAAATCCGGGGAACTTAAAGATAGACTGGATGCCCTGGAGGCACTTTCGGTAAAATGCGGGACGTATGAGGAACTGGCTGCCCTCATGGAGGACGGGCGCATCCGCTGCATCCTTGAGATCCGGGAGGGCTACGGGGAAAGGCTTTATGCCGGGAAGTCGCGGGGGCTGCTTGGCGTGTATTATGGGGAGGATGACAGAGTGGCGACGATCGTCACGGATATCGTGGCGGGGGAGATGATGTATGATATTTGTCAGGCGCAGGCATACCTTACCTACGAGGATCTGCCCGCGGGGGAAAAGGACAAATACAGCAGGCAGGAGTATGAGGCGTATGCGGCTTCCCTGGTCGGCGGCGAGGATTTCGATTTTGCCTTTGCGTTCCGTTTTGTGGGGGAAGGCGGGCAGGAGAGAAAGACCGGGATTAAAAGCAGCCTTTTTTACCGGCAGGTGGCCGCGGCCGTGGCTGCCCTGCTGTTCGCGCTGCTGCAGATGTCGGCACTTTCGGGGCAGTGTCTGGAGCGTGAGGCGGGGATCAGCCGGAGAAGGCATCTTGCCGGGCTTTCGCGGGGGGCAGAGTTTCTTGGGAGTATGGTTGCATGCACCGTATTTTCCATGCTGCCCGCGGCGGTTTTTGCGGTTTGTGTCGCGGCGGGCGTGGGGGAATGGAAAAAATTTTCCCCTGTGTTCTGGACAAGTGTGCTTTTTTCGGTTATGATGGCATTGTTCTACTATTTATTGGCAGAGCTTGCGCCGGGGCTGTTCACATATCAGGTGGCGGGGACGGTGGTGCTGCTTGTATTCGGCATATGCGGTTTCTGCGGGATGGCAGAAGGAATCCTGTTCCCGGAATTTCCCGGATGGTTTGATTATATTCCGAATTGTGCGTATTTGCGGTGGTTTGTGGGCGTGCTTACATGATGCAGTTTTGCCGGGGGTTTTGTGGACACGGCAGGGGGAGCCCTCAGTGCCGGTAAGAAGATGGCAGTGTAGGCAGGATGGTTATGTTTGGCGGTTTTGCGGACGGCGGGCGGGGAGATTGGCCGGGCAGGAAAGGCGGATGCCGCGGCGGAAAGGTTTGGTAAAAGACATGGGAGATAAGAGAAAAGTACACGGGGAACGAAGAAAAGAAAGTATGGAGAGGAACCTGCCCGGATTTTTTGAGGCGGCGGCCTCGGTGGACAATGTTTACGCGGGGGTAAGCTTCCTTCTGCGGTTTTACGGTTTTTATGAATCCCTCGCGGACGGCGGCAGGGTTCTTGCAGAGGAGCCGCATGAGATATGGCAGACGGTATGCCGCACGGTTAAAGAGAATTTTCTGGAAGGATTTGACGGACGGCGGCGGGAGGAGGCGGTGTGCACCCTGATGGGGCTTCGCCGCACGGTCACGGACAAAATGCAGGTGCTGACGGCTTACACGGATAGCTTTTCGCTGTATGAATATATGTTAAACCGGGTGGAACCGCGTTTTGAGGAAAATCTTTGCTGCCCGGAGGATGACGCGGCGGCGAGGGAAATTCTGCAGTATATTTTTGCGGAAAAAGACAATCTGCTTGTGAATATTAGGATTCAACAGATGCTCTCCCAGCTCCCGGTGCGCATGAGCCGGGGGAAATTTGAGGAACTGGTGCGCGCGGGTTTTGAGCATTACGCGGGTATGGATGTGTCCTCGGTGGAGGAATTTGTCGATCGGATAGAGTCGTCGGCGGGGCTTTATGAGCCGGCGGGGATGAGGCAGTATTTCCCGGAGCTTGGAGAGGGGCTTGCCGCCATGCGGGAAAAGGACTGGAAGAATATGGGGGAGGATGACTGCAAGAGCACGGGGGAACAATTCCGGGAGCTGACAAAACAGCTGGAGGAGATTACAGATCAGTATTATAGCCTGATGGAGCTTGTGAATCCTCTCTGCGCGTGGCTTTTAAATTATCCGTATGCGTCAGCGGAGTCCGCGGCGCGCATGGAGGTCTTTTTTCCACTGTTCCGGCTGATCTGTGAAAGGGCGCTTGCGGGGGAATATTCAGTTTTGTCCGGGCAGGAGGCGGAACTGGTTGCGGGTACGGAGGGGATCCTTGAAGAGTTCGGGCCAAAGCTCACAAAACTGCAAAGTGTTCTTTCCGGGTTTGACGAGGAAACAGAAAAGACCGTGGAAGCGCTGATGTTGGCAAAGCAGTATTCTTGTATCAAGTGCAGTGCGCTTTTACTTGGCAACAGTCTTTTTGCCGATCTTGACCGGTGCAGGGAAGAAAAACAGGCAGACCGGGATTATTTAAAGAAAGCGGCGGACAATCTTGTGGAAAAGCTTCTTGCGGCGTTTTCCGGGCAGCAGGCGGTGCATAACCGGGCGATGACCGCAGCCGTGCTCTCGCAGCTCCCCGTATTTTTTAACAGCCATAACGAGGTGATGGACTATGTCAGGGGAAGCCTTGCCGGATGCCATGAGGTGGCGGAAAAGGCGGCAGGGATAAGAATGATGAGGGAACTGATGCGGGCGTGAGCGGGATGTCACGGCGGTTTGGCAGGAAAGGGGAATCATGCTGAATTTTTGTAAGGAGCCCTTTGTCGGGGAGTCTGTAAAGGAAAACTATCAGAAGCTTGTGCCGCGCATCCGCGAGGGGAAACGCGTGAAAAAGGGCATCACGCTGATTGCGTACGCGGGCAACGGGAAGGATCTGTTTGACCTGATCCCGGCGAACGAGATGAAACTTTCGCTGCGGAGGGAGCAGGACATCCACGTGCTCGGCATTGCGGGAAGCCGCGAGGAAGCCATCTGGCTGGTGCAGGGCATGGTGATGGAGGTCTATGGGCAGACGGGGGGCTTTGACGTGAGAAAATATTTTGGTTTTCGGTAGGGAGGAAGGATATGCTGTTTTTAAAAATTCTCGGAACGATACTAAAGATCATCGGGATTTTATTGCTGTGCATCCTTCTTTTGCTGCTCTTCATCCTGCTCGTCTTGCTCTTTGTCCCGATCCGTTACCGCGCGAGTGTGGTGAAAAACGGCGGGGAACTCTCGGTGCAGGCGCAGGTGAGTTACATTTTCCGCCTGATCCGCCTGCCGGTTCGTTTTGAGGACGGCAGGCTGCACATAAAGCTGACTGTTTTTGGCATAACACTGTTTTCCAGTGACCAAAAGGATGGGCACGGCGCAGGGAAAACCGGCAGACACCGACGCAAGAAGCCGGGGGCGAAGGAAGAAAGAGTGACAGGAGAACCTCCGAAAGAACGGCAGGAGCAACCGGAATGCGCGGCGGAGCCTGACAGGCCGGAAGCTGCCGGGGAAGGGAAAGACGGGCAGCCGGGGCAGGATGAAGCAGGGCAATCCCTGCAGGCGGAAGCGGATACCGGGGAAACGGTGGAAGGTACGCAGGAAGCTACCCCGCACGGGCTGTTTCGTCCGATTGCAGGTCTTGTTTCCCGGATCAAAGGCTTAGCCCGCAAAATAAGGGGCTTTTTCCAAAAACTTGCCGGCATCATACGGAATTTAAAAGACAAGATATGTTTTGCGGAAACAAAATTTACGGACATCGCGGACAAAGGAAAGCTCATTCTGGCATTTCTTCGGGATGAGGGAAATAAAAACGGGATAAAATATGCGGGGAAATCTATTTTTCGGTTGCTAAAACATGTATTTCCGTATAAAATGGAGGGAGAGATCCGGTTTGCGACCGGGAATCCGTACTCGCTGGGGCGGGCACTTTCGGTACTTGGGATGCTGTATCCTGTCTACGCGAAGCCACTGCGGCTGTCCGCGGATTTTACGGCGGATCATTTCCTCCTGGAGGGGCGTGTGCGGGTCAAGGGCAGAATACGGTTCGGTACGATTTTGTGGATTGTATTCAAGCTGTGGAGAAAGGGGAAGATCATGCGCCTGCTTTCCTCGGCAAAGGAATTGCAGAGGGAGCTTTCAGCATCGGCGGAACTTTAAAACAGCGGAAGCAAAAAGATGCGCAGGGATTTTCGCGGGACTTAATATAGAACAAAAATAGGAGGATTATAATACTATGGCAGACGGGAAATTCAGCAGTACGGTAAGTGCATTGTTTCAGGGGATGGAGGCATTCCTGACGACAAAGACGGTGGTCGGTGACGCAGTGAAATTTGATGACGGCACGATCATCCTGCCGCTCGTGGACGTGAGCTTCGGCATGGGGGCGGGGTCGTTCGTAAACGGATCAAAGGATAATTCCGGCGGCGGCATGAGCGGCAAGATGACACCGAGCGCGGTGCTTGTGGTCCAGAACGGACATGCGCGGCTTGTCAACGTGAAGAATCAGGATGCCCTGACAAAGATTTTTGAGATGGTGCCGGATTTGGTGGACAAGTTCACAAAGGACAGCGCGACGAAGGAGCAGGAGAAGGAAGTGGACGAAAAAGCGGCACAGTTTGCGAGGGAAGCGGAAAAAAGTGAACCGTAGCAGTGGCCTTTGACGAAAAAAAGAAAAAAAATTAAAATTATACTTGCAAATTGGTTGTTTATCTGCTAAAATAGCTCTTGTTTGCAGGTCAGGTGTGAAGAAGAGTATTGTTTGCACAGGCTAAGACCTAATTTTTATTAAGGAGGTGCTAGTTCATGGCAAAATGTGCAATTTGCGATAAAGCTTCCCTGTGGGGCTCCCGGTTAAGCCATTCCAGAAGTCAGTTGAGCAGACGTGCTAACAGAATGTGGAAGTCCAACGTGAAGCATGTCAAGGTAAAAGTCAACGGCGGAACACAGAGAATGTACGTTTGTACCTCTTGTCTGAGAGCCGGTAAGGTAGAGCGTGCGTAAAACGTAAACAAAAGGGAGAGGAAGGGTGTCAAGAGATTGACACCCTTTGTCATGCCCTGCCCGGATGCCGGCGGCGGGGGATTCCCCTGCGGGGAACACCCGTCAGGGCATTGCAAAGGGTGGGTTTTAACAGTCGGAAAACAGGTGGTAGCTAAGCACAAAGAACAGAATAATTAAAAAAACAGCGAAAAGGCCGCTGCTGATAAAGAGCATGATGGTCATACCTACAGCAACCCAGAAAAGAATGAAACCGATCATCCGCTTCATAACGGCCTCCTTTTTTGGTTGTGAGATGTTATATTATATGCGGCGGGAATCCGGATATGTTACAACGCGGCAGGCACTGGGGAAAAGATTTTTGGCATCCGCGGGGAAAACAGCAAAAAAGGTGTTTTCATTTCTGGAAAAATAGGGTATAATATCTGAAAAGGCAAACTGCTTATATGGGAAGAGGGTTTGCGCCGCGGACAAAAAATGAACGGGAGGGCTATTTATGAATAATGGGATGATGAATACCAAACTTGGCGAAATTGCGGTTGACACGGCCGTGGTAGCGAAATATGCAGGTTCCTCTGCGGTAGAGTGTTTTGGCGTTGTGGGTATGGCATCGATCAGCATGAAGGACGGTCTGGTCAAGCTTTTGCGCAGGGATAACTTAACACATGGGGTCGGTGTTACCTTAAAGGACAATAAGATCACCATTGACCTTCATATCATCGTTTCCTACGGTGTGAGCATTTCCGCGGTCGCGGAAAACCTGATCAGCAATGTGAAATATAAGATTGAAGAATTTGCCGGGCTTGAGGTCGCAAAGATCAACATCTTTGTAGAAGGCGTTCGCGTGATAGATTAATGTGGAAGGAGGAGCAAAACAGGTGAGTCTGAATACGATAGATGCAACGCTTTTGCAGAAGATGTTTTTGGCAGGGGCAAAAAGTATCGAGGCAAAGAAAGAGTATATCAATGAGCTAAATGTTTTTCCGGTGCCGGACGGTGATACGGGAACGAATATGACATTAACCATCATGTCCGCTGCGAAGGAGGTTTCCGCGATCGAAGCGCCGGATATGAAGTCGCTCGCAAAAGCGATCTCCTCCGGTTCCCTGCGCGGCGCAAGGGGCAATTCCGGTGTTATCTTATCGCAGCTTTTCCGCGGGTTTACGAAGGAAGTAAAAGAGCATTCGGTGATCGATGTGCCAGTCATGGCAAACGCTTTCCAGAAAGCGGTGGAGACTGCGTACAAGGCGGTCATGAAGCCGAAGGAAGGGACGATCCTGACGGTGGCAAAAGGGGCTGCCGAGCGTGCCGCCGAACTTGTGGGGGAGACGGATGACCTCGAATATTTTGGTGCGGAAGTAATAAAGCACATGGAGGAGGTACTTGCCTATACGCCGGAACTGCTGCCGGTATTAAAGGAGGCGGGTGTCGTCGATTCCGGGGGGAGCGGGCTTGTGGAGGTCGTGAAAGGTGCCTATGAGGCGATGCTTGGCAAGGAGGTCGATTTCGGCATTATGGAACAGCCGAAGGCGGCACCGGAAAGGCCGGCGGGTGTCGTAAACAGCGAGGGTATCGAGACTTCGGACATTAAATTCGGTTATTGCACGGAATTCATCATCATGCTCGAGAAGGAGTATACGGGACAGACCGAGTATGAGTTTAAAGCATTTCTTGAGTCGATCGGGGACTCGATCGTGGTCGTATCGGACGATGATATCGTAAAGGTTCACGTACATACGAATGATCCGGGGCTTGCTATCCAACGGGCATTGACGTATGGTTCCCTTACGAAGATGAAGATTGACAACATGCGCGAGGAGCATAACGAGAAGGTGATCTTAGAGGCGGAGAAGCAAGCGGCGGTTATCCGGGGCCAAGAAGCCGAAAAAAAGCCGCAGGAGCAGGAAGTGGTGCAGGAACGGGCGGCTTCCACAGAGCCGCGCAAGGCGGTGGGTTTTGTTGCGGTCTCAATCGGAAACGGCATCAATGAGATTTTTAAGGGGCTTGGCGTGGATTACCTGATCGAGGGCGGGCAGACAATGAACCCAAGCACGGAAGATATGCTAAACGCAATCGAGCAGGTTTCGGCGGATACGATATTCATCCTTCCGAACAACAGCAATATTATTCTTGCGGCGAACCAGGCGAAGGCGCTGACGGAGGACAAGGAGATCATTGTGATCCCGTCAAAGACGGTTCCGCAGGGGATTGCGGCGATGATCAATTACGTGTACGACAAGTCGGCGGCGGAGAACGAGCAATTCATGACCGACGGGATGCATGCGGTGCGCTCCGGACAGGTGACTTACGCCGTGCGCGATACGAGCATCGACGGCAAGGAAATCCATCAGGGGGATATCATGGGGCTGGATGACAAGACGATCCTTGCAGTCGGCAAGAATATCGCCGATACGACGATTGAGCTGGTGGATGCGATGGTGGATGAAAACTCGGAACTGATCAGCCTTTATTATGGAAGCGAAACGGCAAGGGAGGATGCGAAAGCGGTGGCGGCGCGCATCGAGAAGCTCTATCCGGACGTGGACGTGGAGGTGCATGACGGAGGTCAGCCGATCTATTATTATGTGTTATCGGTAGAATAAAGGCGGGGCGGTATCAGAGATTTACGCCGCAGCGCGCAGGATGCCCAGACGGACGGTCTGGGCATTTCTTTTCGGGGAGGCGGGGCAGGACATGCAGCAGAACGATTCGGTAGAATGTATCAAGGGGATTGGGGAGAAGACGGCGAAAACGCTCGCGAAGCTCGGAATTTTTACGGTGGACGACCTGTTGCGGCACTATCCAAGGGATTATGAGGTATATGGTCTGCCGGTTCCGATTGCGAACCTGCGGGAGGGAAGTGTTGCGGCGGTCGAGGCGGGAGTTGCGACCTTTGCCGAGGCAAAGCGCATGAAGGGGCTGACGGTTGTTTCCTGCAATGTGCGGGATGCGAGCGGGACACTGCGCCTGACCTGGTTTAACCAGGTGTATTTAAAAAATATGCTCAAACGGGGGATCCACTACATTTTCCGGGGCAGGATCGTGCGAAAAGCCGGGGTGCTTGTGATGGATCAACCCAAAATCTATAAGAGGGAAGAGTACCGTGTGCTTTTAAATGTCCTGCAGCCGGTTTATCCCCTGACGGCGGGGCTTACAAACCGGGCACTGCAAAAGGCGGTGGGGCAGGTGCTTGGCATGCTAAACACGCGGGAAGATGATCTTCCGGCGAGGGTTGTGCGGGAAAATAAACTGATCTCACAGAGGGCGGCGCTTGGGGAGATTCATTTTCCGAAGTCGAGGGAGACATTGCTTGATGCGAGGCGGCGGCTGGTGTTTGACGAGTTTTTCCGCTTTGCAGTGCGCCTGCGCGCGCAGAAGGAAAACCGCCATGTGAACAAAAATCATTTTTTGTTAAAGGAAACCGATAAATGTAAGCTTTTTTTGCAGGGGCTGCCCTACCGTCTGACGGCGGGGCAGGAGGAGGCGCTTTCGGAGATACGGCAGGATATGGCGGGAGAGTACGTCATGAACCGCCTCATCCAGGGGGATGTCGGATCGGGGAAGACCGTGCTTGCGGAATATGCGCTGCTTCTTGCCGCAACGAATGGTTATCAGGGCTGTATGATGGCACCGACAGAAGTTTTGGCAAGGCAGCATTATGAGGCGGTGCGGGCAGCCTTTGATCCCTTTGGCGTGCGGGTGTGCCTGCTTGTCGGCTCGATGACGGCGGCGGAAAAAAAGGAAGTCTATGCAAAGATCGCAGGACATGGGGCGGATGTCATCATCGGCACCCACGCGCTGATACAGGAGAAGGTGGTATATAGCAAGCTGGCGCTTGTCGTGACGGACGAGCAGCACCGTTTCGGTGTGCGGCAGCGGGAGAGCCTTGCAGGGAAGGGGGAGTGTGTACATGTGCTCGTTATGAGCGCAACCCCAATCCCAAGGACACTCGCGATCGTACTTTACGGCGATCTTGATGTGTCACTGATCACGGAACTGCCGGCGGAGCGTCTGCCGGTCAAGAACTGTGTTGTCGGGACATCCTACCGTCCCACGGCATTCCGTTTTATCGCGGGGCAGGTTTCGGAGGGCAGGCAGGCGTATGTGATCTGCCCGATGGTGGAACAGAGTGAGGAAATCGAGGCGGAAAATGTTATGGAATATACGGAGCGCCTGCGCGAAGAACTGCCGGCGGATGTCGTGGTGGCGGCATTGCACGGGCAGATGAAAGCAGCATTAAAAAATGAGCGGATGGAACAATTTGCGAGGGGAGAGATCCAGGTGCTCGTCTCGACGACGGTTGTCGAAGTCGGTGTCAATGTGCCAAACGCCACGGTCATGATGATCGAGGATGCCGAGCGCTTTGGGCTGGCGCAGCTGCACCAGCTTAGGGGCCGTATTGGCAGGGGGGCGCATCAGTCCTACTGCATTTTTGTAAACGGTTCGCAGGATGAGAAAGCGAGGGAGCGGTTGGAGATCATGAACCGTTCCAACGACGGTTTTTATATTGCCAGTGAGGATTTGAAACTAAGGGGGCCGGGCGATGTGTTCGGCGTGCGCCAGAGTGGTGAAATGCAGTTTGAACTTGCGGACATATACCGGGACGCGGATTTGCTCGCTGCCGCAAATACCGCGGTGAAGAGCCTGACGCAGGAGGAATACGAGAGTGTTTGCTCTAAGATTTGCACAAAAAACGAAAAAGGCTTTCATTGAAAAGAAGTTTGTGATAAAATAAAAAGAAGGGTGCCGGAAACGATTTCCGGAAGCAGCGCGGACGGAAATTGCTTCCCCGGTGTGGCAGCCGGGAGGGACACATGCGGAACT
>CAMRSM010000022.1 GCA_947053345.1 uncultured Lachnospiraceae bacterium | reverse complement strand
TCGGTGCCCCTCCTTCCGGAGGCTCGTCTGCTGTCTTCCGAAGCAGCTTTTATATAATATCATACTGTCTCAATTTTGTCAACAACTTTTTTCAAAGTTTTTAATTATTTTTCGAAGTCATTTCCTTTTTTGTGACAGCTTTTGTATCTTACCATGTTGACCGTCTTTTGTCAAGCATCTTTTTCAAATTTTCATTCGGAATTTTTCAAAGCAAAATCACGTTTTTGCAGTTTACATTCCCTTCCTCCTCATGCTACTATATAATAGAAGTATTGTCCGCGGAATCCCTCGCCGGAACATTTTTTTTAAGTGGCACCTTATGGATAGAGAACCGCATTTGCCTATTCCCGATACAGGCTAATGTGCCTATCCATGTTGGTGGTCTGCCCTACTTGTCTTTTCTTGTGGCGAATACAGTTATTTATCCTGTCCGCCAAACGTACCGGCATCCTATGCCCTGCTCTTCCGGAACATCCCGGCTGGCTTTGCGCGGCTACAAATTCTATTTATATTACACTTTAGGAGGTTTTATGCTAAAAGCTATTTTGTTTGATATGGATGGCGTTATCATTGACAGCGAGCCGCTGCATGCCCGTGCAGCCGTAAATGCCCTGCAAAAATTCGGTGTCTCCATCACACCTGAATTCTGCTATTCCTTTATCGGCAGTACGGCAAAACATATGTTGGAAGTGATAAAAGAACAATGGAATCTATCCGTCCCCCTTGATACACTGATGTCCGCCAACGAGGAAGCAAAACAGACACTGCTTGCCGTAGAAGGCTATCCGTCCATCCCCGGTGTGAGAAAATTGATGGAGGCACTTTACTCAAATGCTTATCGGATTGCCATCGCTTCCTCCTCCCCTATAAAAGAAATCAAAGAAACTGTACAACGTCTGCATCTGGAGAAATTTCTTGGGGCAACTGTGTCGGGATTGCAAGTGGATTATCCAAAGCCTGCACCTGACATCTTCCTCGCAGCGGCAAAAGCACTTGGAGTCTCCCCATCCGAATGCCTCGTCATCGAAGATTCTTCAAACGGTCTCCGTGCTGCAAAGGCTGCCGGAATGCCGAGACTTGCTTTCCACAACCCGAATTCCGGCAACCAGGATCTTTCCTTGGCGGACTATATTGTGGAAGGTTTTGAGGAGGTTACACCGGACTTTCTTTGCCAGATATACCAGCATGCAAACATGCTCCCCGCCGTCATTGCTAAAAATGACCGGTTGACCCTGCGTGAATTATCCATGGAAGACCTCCCTTCCCTGCATAAGATTTTGTGTGAACCCTCTGTCGCCCGTTTTAGCGGTGAGCATCCAAAAACAATAAAGGAGCTCTGCCAGCGGCACGAAGCTTATATCCGTGGGGCATACCACTTTCATGGCTATGGGCTGTGGGGAATTTTCTTAAACACAACCGGTGAACTGATCGGCCGCTGTGGTTTTGAAACTGGTTTGCTTGATTCCAATCCTGTCATAGAAATCGGATATTTTGTCTCCGGGCGGTTCCAAGGTCAAGGATACGCCAAAGAAGCAATCGAAATCTCGTTGTCTTTATGCAGCCGCTTCGGATTTTCTGAAATATTTGCAGTAATCCACCCGGACAATGCTCCCTCCTTGCACCTCGCGGAAAAATTTGGCATGAAACTTTCCGGAAAGACAATCCGAAATGGAACTTCCTGTCTTGTATACCAACTTCGGATACCGTCCTCCAGCCAATGACGGCACCAAGTAATCTTCTTTCACTTTACAAATTATGTAGGGCTGTGGCAGCCACAAAATAAAGAGATAACACCACAGCCGTTATATACGGACAACTTATGGTTAGCGGAACTATGCGTGTGGTTGTCTAACGCATGGTTCCGGCACCATTGTTGACACCGCCGTTGTTTGTCGTACCATTGCCGTTCCCTGCAGCACCGTTGTTCGTCACACCGTTGCTTCCGTTGGTCGCACCGCCGTTTACCGTGCCATTGCCATTCGTACCGTTTCCATTTGTACCGTTGGCACCGTCGCCGCCAGTCATATCGTCCACCGCGTTGTCGATTCCGTTGATCACGTCGTCCACCGCGCCGCCAACAGTACCGTTGTTAGTACCGTTTGTGGTGTCATTATGGGAATTGTTATTGTCCCCGTTTGTGCCGCTACCATTTGTACCATTTCCGGTACCCGCGCCGTTATTGTTGTCATTGTTCGTATTTCCTTCATTTGTACCATTTTCCGTGTTGCCCCCAGCGTTCTCGTCCGTCACGGAATTATTATTATCCGGATTGGAAGAACATGCTGTCATCCCGGTCGCCGCGAGGCAGCCGCAAAGTAACAATGCTAAAATTTTGTTTTTCATGAAACCTCACTCCTCCTATAAAGTATTTTCACATTTACAGTATTTGCAGAAATCATGATTTTATTCAAAATTTTATTTTGTTTCAATGCATTTCTGTCATGTACGTCCGATAACGGTACGGCATGAAATTTCTTTGCAATTCTTTGTTCGTCCTCTCCTCGATCGCAACCGTCTCAAAAAACAATCTCCACATCGCCTGAAACTGCGCCTCCTTCGGCGAAATCTGGAAGAAACACGCAAGTTCCTCCTCGAAAAGCCCCCGGATGACAAGCGGGCCGTTCTGCTGATGGAATGCCGCTTTTTTGCGCCCCGTATCATAAATCACAAAATTTTCACCCGGAAACCGATCCGCAAAATGCGGTGCCACAAGTTCAAGCAGATCGTTTTTCGGGGAAAACCGCGCGAGCAGAACACCATTTTTCTGTTCTTCAAAGCGCAAAAAACCGAGGTATTCGTGCGCCTCGTTCCGCACGGCGCGATTCATCTCAAAAACGGCCTGCATATACGGGTCTGCCAAATTCCCAATCACCCTCCACCCCATCCGGAATGCTTCCGGCAGCACATGGTAGACCGCGTCCGCTTTTTCCGGATTTGTGGAATACAGCGCCCCCAGCAGTTTCTCACACACCTTTTCCGATGTCTTTTTCCGGATGGTCTGAATCACTTTCTGCGCCTGTTTTGCATCCGGAACAACCGTATGGTACTCGCTGAACAGCAACATGCTCTCACTTTCCCCTGCCGCCGGTACGGTCAAATGGATATACGCGTGCCCGTAGGATGCATCCCACGCCTGATAAATTCCCGTCAATATGCCCTCCAAAGTATCCTCGCATTCATATATCCGGTTTAATTTTTCTTCTCTGAGCAACATGATCCTTCCTCCCTGCATCATCAACTCCAAGCCCTGCAAAAGCTAACTTAAATTCATCCGTTTTCCAGCATCCCACCGACATCGAACAGCGACATCTGGCGGTACGTAAAGTGATCCTCGGAAAGATGTGCCGGTAATTTTTCCGACGCGTCCAAAAGATGCTGTACGATATAATCTTCCTCCAATTTCGTTGAATACAACATACGCCCCGAACAGGTAATGAAATACAGGGCGCGTTTTAACACGACACCTAGCTTTTTCAGATCCCTGAAATCAAGCACCGCGCTTTTGCGCGCCTCCACGATCCTTCTTGCCGACTTCGGCCCTAAACCCGGAACACGCAAAAGTTTAAAATAATCCGCCTGGTTGACCTCGACGGGAAACATCTCCAGATGACCAATCGCCCAGTTGCACTTTGGATCGAGCAGAACATTAAAATTCGGGCGCTCCCTCGTGAGGATTTCCCCGGCCGCAAAGCCATAATACCGCAAAAGCCAGTCCGCCTGGTACATGCGGTGCTCCCGCAAAAGAGGCGGCCCGCCGGGCAGCACGGGAAGGCTTGCGTCATCGTTGACGCGGACAAACGCAGAATAAAAAACCCTCTTAAGGTCAAATTTCTGATACAATGCTTCTGCGACTGACATCACCTCAAAATCCGTCTCCGGTGTTGCACCGATGATCATCTGTGTGCTCTGCCCCGCAGGTACGAATCCGCGCGCCGTCCGGCAGGAAAGGGTTTCATGCCCTGCGTGTATACCGTATCTGCCTTCCGCAGCGCTGGCGGATTCCTTCCATATGCGGCAGGACGTATCCCCGTATCCGTCCGCTTCCGCCAATCCCCCCTGCGCCGACGGCATCAAAAGATCTTCGTCCGGCAGGCCTGTCCCCCAAAAATCCGCTTTTGGGACGGCATCCTTTTGCTGTACTCCGGACATACTCCGCCCTGCGCCTTCCGGGGACACTCCCGTCAATATATGCGGGTTGAGTCCCCGTATCTTCCCTCTGTCCCGCGCAAACAGCGCGGCATCCTCCTCCTGCTTTTGCAGTTCTGTCTTCCCCTCTAACTTCCGCCGGGTGTGCCAGTACGAACCTTTGTTCCCGCCGCACGCTCCGAGCAGTTCCCTGCTCTCCTCAATCCCGTTTTGTATCTTGCGCATCGGCTGCAAAATATTCTTCCGGTTTTTGTGCGGTGCTAACTGCCTAAGCCCCTCCGCTGTCGGCAGCTCAAGGTTCACACTCATGCGGTCGGCATACCACCCCGCCATCTCGACCAAGCTCTCGTCCGCCCCCGGAATCGCCTTACAATGGATATAACCGTTGAAACGGTACGTCTCCCGCAGCATACGCAGTGTCTTCACAATCCTCTCCATCGTCACATTAGGGCTGTGCATGATACCGGAGCTTAAAAAAAGCCCTTCAATATAGTTCCGCCGATAAAACTCCATTGTCAGCGTACAGACTTCTTCCGGGGTAAATGCAGTGCGGACGATATCGTTTGAGCTGCGGTTGATACAATATTTGCAATCATAAATACACTCGTTTGTGAATAAAATCTTCAGCAGGGAGATGCAGCGCCCGTCGGCTCCAAAACTGTGGCAGATACCGACTGCCACGGAATTTCCTGCCATCCCCGCACCGCCTGCCCGATCCACTCCGCTTGACGTACATGCCACGTCGTATTTCGCCGCATCCGACAGGATGCGCAGCTTCTCTTCAAGGCTCATATTTTGCTGATAAATCACTGCCATATCTTACCCTCATTCCGTGTTTAGGCAACCGTTTTCCCTGCCTCATATCGAACATTTGTTCCTTTTCTTCTATTATACTTCCTTCTTCTGTTTTGTCAAGCATTTTTTCGAACATATTTTCGATTTTTCGTTTTTCCATTTACTGCACCCGAAAAGTTCCAGGATACGGCAGCCATCCAGCCCGCACAACCACTTCCCTGAAACCCGGAACAATACAATAAAAAAAGGCTATTGCAGAATACATAATTCCTACAACATACCGCACGGTTCGTTTTGGACGACGACCGTACTTTGTAGAAAATAATATTCTGCAACAACCCTTTTGGCTTGCCATACCATTCGATTGATTCGCTCTGCCTTAGATTCTATTCAAAACTCAACGTAAAAGCCCGACATTTTTCTGCTTTGTACGACATGACTAACCTGCCATATAAAACAACGCCGTAAACAACAGCGCAAGCAAAACCGCCATACACCCACTGATGAACAGGTACGGCTTCCACGTCCGCCCTTCCTCATCACGCTTTTGTTTATAATGATAGAAATCATCATACTTATGTTTATCCGCCACAGGAAGGAAATTGCGCATCACTCTGCCGACCCCAAAGTTTAGCATATCATAAGTTCCCTTTGAGGAAGCAAAACCAAGTAGGCCGCAGCCTGCAAAAACAATCCCCGGCACAAAAAAACTATCCGAGAGAACCCGGAACACTTCTTCTGCCGTTCCTGCCGAAAACAGCCCATTCCGCAGGGACATCAAAAAGGCAATGACAAGGATCACCGATGCACAGATTAAATAATTCCATCTTTTTTTCATTGCCATTGCCTCCTATTTTTCGTTCCGCTGCTTATTTCAGCTCTTCCATATACTTCTTATACTCCGCTTCATTGCACTGGATAAAGTGCCCCGGTTTGATCTCGCGCAGGGACGGCTTATCCACCGTATAATCATGCTCCGCGAGCGGATTGTAGACGATACGCACCCTCTGTTTCTCATAGATTGGATCCGGGAGCGGAATTGCCGAGAGGAGGGATTTCGTGTACGGGTGGAGCGGATTTTTAAACAGCTCATCCGAAGGTGCCATCTCAACCAGCTTGCCGAAATACATGACCCCGATGCGGTCCGAGAAATACTTTACAACCGAGAGGTCATGCGCAACAAACAAGATCGTTAAGCCAAACTTCTCACGCAGCTCGTTCAAAAGATTGATGACCTGTGCCTGAACCGACACGTCAAGCGCGGAAACCGGTTCGTCGGCAATGATCATGTCCGGGTTCATAATGATGGAGCGCGCAACGCCGATGCGCTGCCGCTGGCCTCCCGAAAACTCATGCGGATAGCGGGACGCGTGCTCCCTGACAAGCCCGACCATCTCCAGCATCTCATATACCTTCCGGTCGATGACCTCCTTGTCGCGCTCCCCTTGGATGATCAGCCCCTCCGCAATGATCTCCCGCACCGTAAGACGCGGGTCAAGCGATGCGATCGGATCCTGGAAAATCATCTGGATCTGCGTAACAAGCTTCGTGTTTTTCGCCTTGCGCAGCTCGTTTTTATATTCTTTCGCAAGCTTTTCCTTCTCGGCAGGTGCCGCCTTCGCGAGCAGCGGCTCATATTTCTCCTTCACCTGCGCCACGCGCTGTTGGGCATATTCCTTGTCACAGTTTTTCTGGTCATATTTCGCCGCCTTGATCGCCGCTTTCTGCTCCCCGACAAACGCATCAAGCTCCTTTTTTAATCTTGCATCCTCCTCGGCACTTAAGCCTGCCGTCTTTTTTTCGTTGTACTCCGCGCGCGCTTTCTCGATCGCATTTTTGTAGGAGCGGATGCCCGCGCCGATGCGAACGCCCTTGAAATAAATGTTTCCGGAGGTGACATTGTACAGTTTGATGATCGAGCGCCCCGTTGTCGTCTTGCCACAGCCGGATTCACCCACGAGCCCGAACACTTCACCCTTTTTAATGTCAAAACTGACATCGTCCACGGCCTTTAACTCGGACTTTCCCATCTTAAAGTACTGGCAAAGATGATCAATTTTTAACAAAACCTCTTCATTATTCTTCTCCATCTCCTGCCTCCCTCCTGTTCTTCATTCTTTCGATGCGGCTGGTCACGATCTTCGGAGGCTCTACCTTCGGCGCGTCCGGATGCAGCAGCCATGTTGCCGCATAGTGTGTGTCGCTGATCCCAAACATCGGAGGTTCCTGCTCAAAGTCGATCTTTAACGCATATTTATTACGGGCAGCGAACGCATCGCCTACCGGCGGGTAAATCATATTCGGCGGAGTGCCGGGGATCGCGTCAAGCTTCTCCGTGGTATCAAGATCCGGCATGGAGGAAAGTAACGCCCAGGTATACGGATGTGCCGCTTCATAGAAAATGTCCTGCGCCGTGCCGTACTCGACGATTTTTCCTGCGTACATGACCGCCACACGGTCTGCCATATTTGCCACAACGCCCAGATCGTGCGTGATGAAAATAACAGAAATATTCCTCTCGCGCTTCAAGCGGTTGATCAGTTCCAGAATCTGCGCCTGGATCGTCACGTCAAGCGCCGTTGTCGGCTCATCGCAGATCAGGATGTCCGGGTTCGCCGCCAGTGCGATCGCGATCACGATACGCTGGCGCATACCGCCGGAAAACTCAAACGGATACTGGTTGTACCTCGTCCTAGGCTCCGGGATGCCAACCTCCTCCATCAGCTTGATCGCTTTCTCCTTCGCGATGCGCTTTGTCACTTTCTCGACAACCCCGCTCGCGCTTTCCTTCAAATAATCGATCACCGCAACGGTCTCCGCGTCAAAATCCCGCTGTCCGCGCTGATCCAAAAGTTCCTTGTAGTGCGCTGTCAAAGCATCAATCTGTCCGCAGATATTGTGCTTTACAAGTTCAAGATCCGTGTAGGATGCCGGAACCACCTTCCATTCCGGCTCCTTGCCTTTCGCGGCAAGTGCGTCGTACTTTGCTTTCTGTTTCGTGTATCGTGCTTTTTCCCGCTCATTTTTCTTGATGCCGTCAAAATACTTTTCTATCTCGCCCTTTAAGCCGGTGCTAAAGGTATACAGCAGGCCGTCCTTGTGGATCTCCATGCGGTCGATCGTCTCCTGCACCTTTTTCTCACAGGCCTTATACACTTCCATGCATTCTTTTTTGTCAAGCTGTTCCCTCGTGAAAACGGACCGCTTCTCCTGAAAGAACGCAATCGCCTCCTCCTTCTGCTTGTAGGACTTCTCCGCCGAATAGATCAGTGCCTCCTTCGCATCCCGGATAAAGCTCAGCATAAAATTATCGTCAAGATATCGGCGCATGAAAACGTTAAGCTCCGGTATTGTCTTCTCCGGTACTGCCGCATTCGCAAAAGTCTCGTAGTAACCGAGCGCGAAAAAGTTCGGCGCATCAAGTGCGAGCGCATCCTTTAAGATCGGCAACATCTCGTTCATTGCCGCGATCGTTTTTGCATAGTCCTTGCCTTCCTTCTCCTGCGCTGCTATGTTAGGAAGCTCATCTGCCAGCTTTACAAGCTGCGCCTGTTTGGCGTTCACAAGATACGTATGGCAGGATTTCTTCGCCATCCCGCTCACTTCTGCCACCCTGCGCTTCACATCCTTGTCCACCTTCTTATCCAGCTCAAAGACAAGGTTCTCAAGCTCCGAGACTGCCTCGACCGCCGACTCCCGCGCGTCGTTGTACGCCGCCTCAAGTTCAATGTGCTTATATTCAAATTTGTCAAAATCCCTGCACTTTTTCGCGAGTTCCGCTGCTTTTGCAGAATCCCCTTTTGCGACCGCCTCGGTCATGTTCTGCTCCAGCATTTTCAAATAGCTGTTAAAATTATCGCGGCATTCCCTGCGGCGCGCCTTATTCTTTAGGATCATCGCCTCCGTCAGCTGCCTGCCGATCTTTACGATCGGGTTTAAACTAGACATCGGATCCTGGAAGATCATCGCGATCTTATCCCCGCGGATCTTATGGAATTCCTCCTCCGAGATCTTGAGCAGATCTCTTCCGTCATAGATGATCTCACCGCCCTCGATAATGGAATTTCCCGCCAGGATACCTAAGACCGCCTTTGAGGTAACGGATTTGCCCGAACCGGATTCCCCCACGATCGCGAGCGTCTCGCCCTTCGCCACATCGAAGCTGATATTTCGTACTGCCTGCACCTTGCCGTTTGAGGTACGGAAGGATATCACCAGATTTTTTACTTCAAGCTTTTTTTCCATGATCAATCCTCCATTCCTCTTGTTGACGGGTTAAACGCGTCGCGCAGGCCATTGCCGAAGAGGTTGAACGAGATCAGCAAAAGCGAGATAAAAATCGACGGGAACACCATCGCGTGCGGCGATGTCGTCGCCACGGACTGCCCCTGTGACATCAGGGTTCCGATCGTTGTCCCCGCAAAGCTCGACAGGTCTACGATGCCAAGGTATGTCATATTGGTCTCCGAACTGATGACACTCGGAATGACGAGTGCGCAGCTTGTAACGATCGTGCCGAGCGAATTCGGGAAAATATGCTTAAACATCAGGCGTTTGTCAGAAGCCCCGAGCGTCCTCGCCGCCAGGACATACTCCTGCCCTTTAAAACGGTAAAACTGCTTTCTCACAAGTGCCGACATACCGATCCAGCCCGTCAGCACGTAGGCAAACAAGAACGACGGGACAACCCCGACCTTGTTGGACAGATGCAGCTGGAAGAGCGTCACGCACACAATGAACGGCAGGCCGCTTAAGACATCCGCGATGCGGTCAAGCACAAGGTCAATCTTGCCGCCGTAATACCCCTGGATCGCGCCATAAATCGTGCCGATAAAAAGGTTGATCGCGGATACCATGACTGCGAACAGAAGCGAAAACCTTGCCCCAACGCCGATTGCCATGAACATATCCTGCCCCATGACATTTGTGCCGAAAAGATAGTGCGGCGCATGGCCGTTTTTATAAATGTAATAATTATAGTAGCTGAACCGGCACGAAACCGCCCCGGATTTGCGCACACTGTAAATCCATGTGCCCGGGTCACCGTCGATTCGGTGGCTTGTGTACGGAGCGCCCTCGATCTCGGAATTGGATGAATACGCCGGAATCCAGTCCCCATTTGCGTCCTTTAAGGCCGTGCCCTTCGCATCCTTAACCTTGTACCAGATTGAAGCATCCGTGATGTTCTCGATATCCTTCGCCTCCACCCAAGGATAGATTACCTGAATGCCGGTCTCATCCTGGAAACGCTGGATATCCGCAAATTCCTCATAAGAGAACGTCTGCGTGCGGATACCGACCGCATAATACTGGTTGAGCTCAAGCTTGTAGTATTTCGAGATGACCGTCTGCCCGCGGTGCTTGGATTCCACTTCCTCCGTACCGACAATGCCGTTCACCGGATCCATGCCGGTCTCCTTGGCAACCGCCTTCCATTTGTCAAGCGCTTCCTCATTCTGGCTCGCCAAGACCTTGCCGCCGTTTAGGATGCCGCTGCCCTTCTCCGCAAATCCCTCGACATAGGGCGGGTAATTCTGATAAATCCCGTCCTTATCGTTGATCGTATAAGGGGAGATCAGCGGCGAGACGATGGAAAAAAGAACCAGGAACGCAATGATCACTGCCGCCACCACGGATGACTTGTTTTTCTTGAAACGCAGGAATGCATCGGCAAAATAGCCCCTTGCCTTTGTATCCATTTTTTTATCATGTAAAACCTCATTCAGCTGTGCAAACTCAAACAGCTCCTTCGGGATGTTTTCAAATTCATTTTCCATATTCCGTACCTCCGTTTCTTATTTCTTCGAACCCATACGGATACGGGGATCGATAAAGCTATAGCTGATATCCACAACAATCCCGGCCAAAAGACCGATGCTCGTGTAGAATACGGTCAGCATGGTAAAGAGCGGATAATCCGGTCCGTTGATGGAATTTAGATACAAGCTGCCGACACCCGGAACGGAGAAGATCCTCTCAATAATCAGGGAACCGCCCAGAATGCCGATAAATGCACCAAAGATTGACGGGAGCACGACAACCATACAGTTCTTAAGTGCATGACGGACCGTGGCCTGTGTCTTCGTCAGACCCTTTGTGCGAGCGAGCAGCATAAACTCACTCGTCAAAACCTCGGTCAGCTCCGCGCGTGTCGTGCGCGTAAAACCTGCGATCACGCCGAAAGAAAGGGACATAACCGCCGGGAGCATACTCTTGAACATACTCCAGGTAAAATAGTCTTTCCCGGAATTCATCAACGCGGGCAGCAAACCCAATTTATAATAAAAGATATATTGAATGATAAACGCGTATACAAAGGATGGTACAGAAATAACGACCATAGTCAACGTTGAAATCGTATGGTCAATCCAGGTATTCTTCTTTAATGCGGCAAAAATGCCAAGAATGATACCGATCGGGATACTAAAAATAATAGAATAAAGATTTACGATCATTGTCGCCGGCAGTTTATCCGCAAAAATCGCCGCAACATCCCTGCCGATGTAAAGCTTGTCGCTGACACCCCAGTCAAATTTGGTAAACACATTTTTCAAAAATATACCGAACTGCACCGGGATCGGCTTATTGTAACCAAGCGCCTCGCGCTCCATCAGCACGACTTCCGTGTGCGGGTCTTGCGCCGGAAGCAGCGGCAACGGCAACAGGCGGATCAGCACAAAGCATATGGCCGTAATGATAAGCAATGTCATGAACATCAGCAAAATTCTTTGTGTAATATATTTCCACATAAAACATCCTCCGATTTTTAGCTCTCAACATGTAAAACCCCATTGCCCGCCATCAAAACTGCTTTGATACCAGTTCCTTTAAGAACAACAGTTGATTCCAACACACCAAATACAGGGACTTGCGTCCCTGTATCCGGTATTTGGAAATCTTGATTCTTCTCTGAAAGCCAATGATATTAGTAGCTTAACTCCCCGCCCTGGGACGATACAAACTCCGCCCACTCGGTCTCGTTGTAGTTGTACTTCATGTAAGCGATACCACCGCGTCCCATGATCGGATTGTACTCATCCACAACATAGTATACCTGCTGGGAGAGAAGGCTCATACCGGCATCCTGCAGCATCGGGATATAGTCGTACGTCTGAAGGACAACACCCTCAACACCCGCGAGGATCGCAAGTCTCGTATCGATCTCCGCCATGCCGTCGCCGAAGTTCACAGGACCTGCACTGGATTCTACCGTAGCGCCGTTGAGCGCGTCGGACCACTGCTTTAAGTTCATGGTGATCGTCTGCATATTTGCCGGCTCGCCGAGAGGCGCGATATCAACCGTAAGGGTCAGATCCGACTTCGTCGCGTCAAACCACTTGCCGTCGTATGCACGGTCCGGGTCAGTGTAAAGCTCGGTCAGGCCGAACGGATCGAGTGCAGAACCGCCCCAGCCGCCAAGTACGGTATCAGAAAGACCGCCGCGGATCTTGGAACTCCAGTCATTCCCGTACGGTGCGGACTCAAAGAACTCAATCTTGCCCTCAAACGGGGTGTCCACAAGGACTTCGGAAAGCTTCTCATTCAGGTAAGCAATCATCTTTGTCTGGAAATCGGTCTTCTGGGAAATACAGTACTCGATGCGGATCGTCTGGTCGGACTTTCCGTCACCGTCATTATCGGTAATGTAACCTGCCTCAAGCGCCTCCTTAAATGCCTCGCCAAAGAGTTCCTTCGCCTTTACCGGATCGTAACCCGTGATCGAGTCAACCGCCTCATCAAGGCTTGCGTACTTGGAAGGATCCACACTGTAGAATTCACAGAGAACCTTCTTTGCATAATCGGTATCGCGGTATCTTGCACCGGTATCCGGGTCATAGATATAAGCGTTGCCGATCAGGCCGTAACCGCCGGAACGTGCCGGGGAAACGCTCGTGCACAAAAGCTCCTTATCATAGGTTACCGCTACCGCCTTGCGGAATGTCTTGAGCGCCATCGTCTGGAGGTCGTACTTCGTCGTGTCGAAATCCGCCGCTGCCTCCCTCTGGGTGAGGACATCAAGATAACCGTTGAAGATGAAGAAGTAGATCGTCTCGGACGGTGTAACGTGTACGAACTTTGAACTCCGGTAAGCGTCCATATCGTCCGGCTGCAGGCCGTAAGTCATGAGCTCACCCTTGAAGAACATCAGCTTCTGGGTCGCCATCTCACTGATCACCTGGCACTCGATCACGTCCGTCTGGTACATCCTGTAGATCTCACCGTCGGTCGGATCCTTGTACTTGTGAAGCTCATCGGTATAACCGTACCACTTCTCATTCCTCTCAAGACGCAGCGCCTTGTCCGCCTGATAGCTCGTAAGGCGGTACGGTCCGTAGGACATCGTCGTCTCAACACTCGTGTTGTAGGTCGTCGTGTACTTTCCGTTTACTTCGGACTTGCATGCCTCATAGTACGGCTCATATACAATCCAGTTGCTGGTCAGGTTGTAGAGAAGCTGGAAGCCCGACAGTGCCTTTTCGAATACGATCGTGATCTGGTAGTCACCGCTCTTGAAAAGACCGACATTGCCGTCATACTCTACCGCCGGGTAAGACTTATCATAGGAGAGGTAGTAGCCTAACTGCTCACGCGGCTCATTGCCCCAGACATCGCCGCCCGTAAACACGTACAGGGCATCCAGAGCCTCATCCGTCACCGGGAGGAACCCATCCTCGTCCGCTGCCGCGGAAAGGATATCCCAGCAGTCCGGACCCGGGATATAACCCGCCTCAAAATAAGCCGAAAGGCTGTTGCTGCCGCCCATCCACGCATAAGCCTCATTCAGGCCGATATATACGCTGGCACCGTCCGCCGTCTTATACGTGCCGTCATCCCCTTTTACGAGATCTGCCAGCGCATAGGTCATCGTCTCGCCGTCTTCACTATTTACAGTCTTGACTACCCTGCCGCCGTAGAAATAGGATTCCGCGCCCGCGATACATTTCGAACCTGTAAAATAATCCATCGCGCGGTAGTTGATCAGCTTCGGATTTAACAGCTCCTTCATGGAATACACATAAGTATCCGCATTGATCGGTGTGCCGTCCTCCCAGCATGCCTTCTGGTTTAAGTCGATCGTGTAAGCATAGCCGGAAGTCGCGCTCTCCGGGATTTTAAACTGCGGATGGGAAGCCTTGATCTGCTCGGTGACATCCACCGGCATGCTCGCCGCCATCGCCGGGATGATCTTATATCCCTCGTAGTCCGCCCTGCCCTCCACCGGATGGATCTCGTCGTTGAACACGAAATCATAAAGACCGTCTACGATGAACGACTGTGCCAGATAGCCGTCATCGTTTACGCGCCAGTCATGCGCATTCCAGTAGGTCGCAAGCGCAGGCACATAGTCTTTATAGACATAGTCCTTCCTGCTCAGGTCCCACTCATGGACTTCCGCCTGCTTATCCCCGTCACCGCCATTCGACGGGCCTTCCTCCTCATCTTTCCCGCAGGCAGCCATCGAAAAAGCCATTGCAGCCGAAAGAGAAAGGGCAAGCGCCTTTGTAGAAAATTTCCTCATCTTTTTTCCTCCTTGTTATATTTTCGATGCACTTCTCCTCTTTAATTCTTTAGACTAACAAAGTAATTACAACAAAAGGAATGAATAATAATATACCCACTCCTTTGTGAAATACTCCCTATGTAATATACCTTGTTTTGTGCATGCGAATTAACGTATACTATAATATTGTTTATTTCGTCGAATGTCAAGAGAAATTTAATTTTTTCTTCGATTTCTCTTTTTTTACCAGAAAGAACAGCGGGCGCACAACCCCATTTTCCATATAATAAACCAAACCGCTAAATATTTCCGGAGGAAGATATGAAACTATTTCAAACCTTTTCCTCACCGGAGGAAAATCCGGTGTTCGCGGCGCTTGACCCGTCTGCCTGTTACTTCATACACTTCGCAAAGGAGCAGGAGCAATTAAAGGTTGAACTCCTCTACTATAATAGCACGCTGTCAGTATACTGCGTCATCCGTTTTTCCTTCCATTCTAAGGAAGTTCCGTTTCACACGATCGCGGCACAAATCGACACACTGCTCGATTCTTTTTTTACGGAGCATGTGCCCCTGGCAATCTCCGGCATTCAGGAGCTTGACTTTGACCCGGTTCTGCGGAGCCGCCTGATGCGGCATCTGACAGACCGGTGCCACAAAAGGGAGCTGCCGTTGCTGCTGCTTCCCTAAAATTTGAACGGGTTGGAAGGCAGGGGGAGAGGGAGTTGCCCCCTTGCAAGTCAAAGGTTTAAAACGGAACCCCGAAACGGGTTCCGTTTTAAACTTCCTGGCAGGCCGAAAAGGCCTGGGCGGCGCGTGGTCAGGGCATTTAATGCACGGAACACGCTGCAATTTTTACTTCTGCCCCGCGCGGGTCAGCGCGCGGTCCTGAACTGCTTTGCTGCGCGGATAACATAGTAGGCGAGGATGGCGTTGAACGGCAGTTGGATCAAGCTCTTGATGGCGCGCGGGACGAAGTAAAACCAGAACCCCTTCCCGTACATGACCGTGCACCAAATCGTCCCAAGAAACATCTGTACCACGACAGCCATAAAGAACATGGTGACAAAACAGCGCAGCAAAAACCCGGCATCCAACGCCTTCGCGCGCAGCACCGCCGTGAGGCCTATAACCGTGCACGCTGCGAAGCCTATGCACAGCAGTGCAAAACCGCTTTTTGCCGTGAGCACCTTCCTGTCCGTATAGACCGGCAGCAGCAGCCACAGGCATGCCGCAGCGGACAGAACCACGACCGGCAGACGGCGGCGGCCAAGCACAAAGACGATCCCTGCCAAAATCAGTACGAGGGACACGAGCGCCAGTGTGTGCGGGCTCGCGTTTGCACACTCCCCTGCCCTGCCGGTCAAAAACCCGAAGGCACTCCCCGTAAGCAGCCCACCCGCCTCCGGCATCTGGGCCGACCCGCCGGAAGATACAGAATTTGTCAGCATCCTTGCCAGAACCGCTGCCGGATACTGTCTCGCCGGAGCGGAAAGAAACGGCATTACCGCCCAGCTGACAAGCATCAGGACAAAAATCCCGCCGGACAAAAATTCCGGCACGGCTGCTATGTTTTTTCTTTTCTGCCCCTCTTTTTCCCTGGCATTTTGTACATTCCCTCCCCCGCATCCGGACAGATCCCGCGGGGCTTTCCTGTAAAACGCAAGCCCGTACACGAACCCGCCGATCGCCGCGTTAAGCGTCCATCCGAAGAAATATCCCCCGACCGGCTTCAGAATGTACTGCAAAATATCACCGAGCGCACCCGTCACAAGTGCCATGCAGGGTCCAAACAAATACCCTGTCATAACATTCGTGATAAAGGCGACACTAAGTTTCACCGTCTGTGTCAGATAAATCCCAAGAAACATCGACAAAATAATGTGGAGTGCCAAAAGCATACCCGCCGTAACGACTGCCCTGCGGTCACGGAAGACCCGCACGGCGCTCCGCCAATACCCCCCGTTTCCCTGCGCGCCCCAAGGCGCGGCTTTGTTTACACTTTGCTGCATAGATCGTCCTCCTGTTTTTTCGTTCTCTGTCTTACTTTTTCACAGACTGTACGGCGGTCCGGTGCGGGCAGGGAAGTACTTTCCTTTCCCGTTTTCCCATACCTCTTCCTGGCAGGGCGTGGATCAAGTCTCACCATTTTCCCTTCCGTGCAGGATGCGTGCTGCGGTGACCGCTATTTTGCTTATGCGAATTTTGGCGCACACGCAGCCCTGCACATAAAAAAGTCTGCCCCAAAAGGGCAGACTCATCCGCATAACTTAGGCCGTACAGGCGCACTACAACAAAATGCAACCGATCGTTGTAGCAGCGGGATGCGGGATCTGCACCGCAAGAAAACTTTTCGTTCATGCAACAACTCCCCGTCTGCATGACACTTAACGCGCAAATCCCTACTCTGCTCAATTTGTTTGACGAGGGGCATTATACCACGCCCCAAAATAATTTGCAAGATACAATCCGCCAAAATTTCCGCTTTACATTCCACCGCTGCATGCTATAATTTTTTTAATATCAAAAACCGGAGGTTCCCATGCTGACTTATTCGCTCTCGGACACAGGTGCGGACAGCCTGTATCTTTACCTGTACAAATGCATCAAAAACGATATTTTAAACGGCATCCTGCCATCCGGCACGAAGCTCCCGTCAAAGCGCAGCTTTGCCAAAAATCTCGGTGTCAGCAATATCACGGTCGAAAGCTCCTACGGTCTTTTGCAGTCCGAGGGCTATATTTTCTCCCTCCCAAAAC
Organism: uncultured Lachnospiraceae bacterium; assembly: GCA_947053345.1. Classification (GTDB taxonomy): domain Bacteria; phylum Bacillota; class Clostridia; order Lachnospirales; family Lachnospiraceae; genus RGIG4057. Next base: position 55,703 of record CAMRSM010000022.1, on the reverse strand, counting down.
GCGGCTTTTATGTCTCGGACATCGCGTTTGCTGCCGTGCCGCGGGCAAAGGACGGTGAGAACCCAAAACCAAGAACCGCCCCCGCCGGATGTTTTGCGGCTGATACCGCCCCCGGGGGGAATGCCTTGCAGGACACACCGTCTGCCGCCTGCCCACGCACGGTGCCGCAGTCCGCAGAATGCACTGCGCTCCCGCCAGTCTTCGCGGATTTTGTCACCAACCACACCACACCGGAAAGCTTCCCGTTTTCCATCTGGGCAAAACTCCTGCGCGAGACCATCTCCCAAAAAAGCGACGAACTTATGGCTGCCCCTCCCTGCGGCGGTATTTTTGAACTGCGCAGCGCCATCTGCGCGCACTTAAAACAGTTCCGGGGTATGGAAATTTGTCCGGAGCAGGTGATTGTCGGCGCAGGGACGGACTATCTTTACACCATGCTCATCCTCCTGCTCGGACGAGATAAAATTTACGCCGTGGAAAATCCCGGCTACACTAAGATCGAGAAGGTGTACCGCAGCCACGGCGTGGACTGCCGCTTCGTCGGCATGGATGCCTGCGGTATTAAGATTGAGGACTTAAACGCCCAGGATGCCGACATCGTCCATATTTCCCCGTCACACCACTATCCGACGGGCATCGTGACACCTGTCAGCCGCCGTTACGAACTTCTCGGCTGGGCTGCGGCGCGCCCGCTGCGCTACATCATCGAGGACGATTATGATTCCGAATTTCGGTTCGCCGCGCACCCGATGCCAACCCTGCAGAGCATCGACGCGGCGGAAAAGGTCATCTACATGAATACTTTCACCAAAAGCCTTGCCTCCACCATCCGCATCAGCTACATGGTGCTTCCGCCGCACCTGCTCTCGCGCTTTTATGCAGAGCTTTCCTTTTACTCCGGCACAGTTTCCAACTTTGAGCAGTATACTCTGGCAAAATTCATCCGCGGCGGCTATTTCGAAAAGCATATCAACCGCATGCGCAATTATTACCGCTGTGTCCGGGATACACTGCTTGCCGAAATCGGGAATAGCCCGCTCGCTTCGTGCAGCAAAATCGCCGAGGAAAGCGCCGGGCTGCATTTTATCCTCCGGATCAACACCACGCTCCCCGAAAACGAACTCATGGCCCGCGTCAAAAGGCAGGGGCTGCGCATCTCCTGCCTTTCAGAATATTACCATATCAAAGAAACTGCCGCAGCCGGAAATGCAAAAAAACCGGGCGGCTTCATCCACACCCATGCCCTTGTCATGAATTACTCCGGCATCCGCAGGGAAGATATAAAAGAAGCCGTGCGGCGGCTCTCCAAGTGCGTCCTTGCAGGGCAGCAGCGCCCCTTTGATGACACCTGACAGGGAGGATTTCCTGCGGCAGGGCATTTTTCCCGCGCATCCTGCCGGCACAATACCGGCACCCGCAGCGCAGGATGCCAAAACTGCCGGCACCTCCGCAGCAATACCAGCCCCCGCGGCGCGAACATCCCGGGGCTACCGTATGCCAAACCACCCTCACCTTCGCAGCACCGCCAGAACCCGCGACGCAAGAATCCCCATCAAAAGCCCAGCCGCAACCCCCGCCGCGGTCAGTGCCGGAAGATAATACAAAACCGCCGTGTTCTTTACCACCCACGCTGCCACGGCAATCTGCCCGATATTGTGCGCCACCCCTCCCGCAAGGCTGACCCCCGCCACCGAAAAACCCTTCACATGCTTTAACCCAAGCATCACAAAGAAACTTAGAATGCCCCCCGCAAGGCTGTAAAGCAGCGAGAGCGCGTTTCCAAACAACAGCGAACTTAACAGGATCCGCACCGCCGAAACCAGAAATACCTCTCCGGGACGTAAAATATAAAATCCCGTCACGACCACCAGATTCGCCAGCCCAAGCTTAACACCCGGCACACCGAACGGGATCGGCAAAATCGCCTCGATATAACTAAATATCATGGCAAGTGCCACAAGCACCGCACAGGTCGCAACCTTTTTCCCCATGAAATTTCACCTTTCTGTGTACTTTAATGCACCACTGCGTCCGGCTGCAATTCCTGCCCTCCGTCCCCTCCCCCGGTCACCTCGATCACCAGTTTGTGCGGCAGGCACACGATCGTCCCATTCTTTCTGTGAATCTTGCCCTGCCGGACACAGTAGCCGTCCGGGCAGTCCGCCTCCTCCACCCATACCGTTCCGCCGCTGATGCGGATGACATTCGTACCGGATTCCTGTCGGATGCAAAGCTTTCGCTCCTCAAAAAGCGAATATGTCCCGTACGTCTTCCCGTCCACCGTAACCCGGACTTGCTCGCCATCCCCCTGCCCCCGCAGGCGCATCACCAAAAAAAGCAAAAATGCCGCCAGAAGCAACCCTGCCGCCAACATTACATCCTTCTTCTTCAAGCCGTCTCCCTTCCGCCGCCCGTCATGGCTCCTTCTTAATTATCTGAACCGGAAAGCTGGTGGTAAAATCCTCCGCAATCCCCTCCGTCACGTACAATTCCCCCTCATTGGTATACAAAACCATATCAAATTCCTCCGCATGCTCCCGCCAAAACTGCACCGCACGCTCCCTGCCCATGATAAAAAGCGAAGTGGACAGCCCGTCCGCGAGCGTCCCGTCACCGCTGGCCACCGTCACGCTGAGAAGCCCAGCGTCCGCCGGGTATCCCGTTGCCGGATCCAAGATATGATGGTAGCGCACGCCGTCCTGCACAAAATACCGCTCATAACCGCCCGAAGTGACCACCGCCTTATCCTCCACCCGCAAAATGCCAAGATAATCCTCCCCGCCGGCCGGATCCTTCACACCAATGCGCCATAAACTCCCGTCCGGTTTCCTGCCAAGCGCCTGCACATTGCCCCCGAGGCTGACCAGCCCGCTCATAATCCCCGCTTCCCGGTATATCTCCATGATGCGCGCGGAAGCGTAACCCTTCGCAATACCGCCAAGGTCGATCTGCATCCCCTCCAATCCAAATTCTACCGTCCCGCCCGCCTCATCGACAAGAACCTGCATTGCGTCGGTCATCTTTAGCAGCCCCGCAAGTTCGCCGGCGGACGGTACGCGGTACTGTTTATCCACAAACCCCCATGCACGCATCAGGGGATAAATGCTGATATCAAACGCTCCCCCCGTCAGGACATGCAATTCCTTCGCGCGCGTCAGCAAAGCAACCGTATCCGCCGAAACCTTCCCGCCCTGCCGGGCATTTACCTGCCCGATCTCACCCGTATCCACCCCGGCAGCCCAAAGCTTCTCCAGCCGAAAAACCTCCTCCTGCGCCGCTTTTACTGCGGCATCCGCCTGCCCGTCCTCCCCGTAGGCTTCCACCCGCATAAAAGTGTCCATCGCAAAAAACTCAAGTGCCGCACCGCCGGTTTCCTCCCCCGCATCCGACTCCCCGTTCCTGCGCGCCGAAAAATGGCAGGAGGCAGAAAAAGCCCCAAGAAAGAAACAGCAGACAACCGCAAACAAAACAATATGCTTCTTCTTTTTTCCCCTCATCGCAGCATCCTTCCTCCCGCAGCCCATATCAATTTAATTTTTTACCGAAATGTATCATGGTAAACATTTTGCGTATTGTTCGTCAAAACTGACCATTTTTCGTTTGTATCCCAAAGATGTCGGATCCGCTCCATATTTTGATCCGGTTCTGCCAGCAATTCCGCCAAAGAATCGAGTTCACACAATTCACTCTCGCGCAGGGATAATATCCCGCCGCGCAAATAGAGCGGCTGGTACGAATAAAAAATTTCATTGTTCATCAACGCGTGAAAATCCATGAACAAATCAATATTCATTCACCCAGTGTTCCAAATAGCTCTCACCCTCATCGCCAAAATCCATAAACCCAGCCCTGGAACGGCACGGAATCCCCTTCGCTTTTAAGATTGCGCTGAATAACACCGAAGCCTGCCTGCGGGAAACCGTGATCCTTTTTGTCACATCCCGGTTCTTCGTAAATCCCGTTTCGTCAAGACGCAAAATTCCGGCGATCATAGAAACCGCCGTAATGTATAACTCATTCTCATTTTTGAAGCGATGCTTCGGATAAGACGAAAATTTCCCCAAATAAGTTTCTTCCAGATAAGGGGACGGCTCCGTGAAATACATGGACGGATGGGTGATCTGGCCACAGACCAGCATTCCTATGGAAGGAATGTCATCCGGCAGCGATAATACAAAATCTTTGTATGCCCCTACATATGTATAAATACTGGTTTCCAAATAGTGTTGAAGTATGGATTCATTCATATGATCTTCCATGACCTCCTGTTTTTTGAGTGGGTGACTTCCTGAAACAAATTCTAGCAAAATAAAAAAATTAAGTCAACGGGAAATCACAATTCCATCCAACGGCCTTAAAATATGCAAAAAAACGGAAAGCCGAAACAAAATTCCCCGTTCCGGCTTTCCTCCTTCTTTGCTAATCAAAATCTTTGGTATCCTCCGTGGCAGCCACCGTAAGCTGCATAATGCTCTCGCCGGCCTGCCACAGCCGCATATACGCGCGCCTGCAGCGCTCAAATCTCGCAAACACGCGTCTGGCCGCTTCCTCATCCCCGTACACTTTCCAACATCCGGTGCATTTAAAACACCGCCCACCGTAACGGATAAATCCCCGCACATCTCCCGGCGGGTATCCTAAGAATAATCCAATCTCATGCGGAAATTCCCCGCTTTTTTTCAGACGTTCTTTCAGCGTGCAAATCGCGCCCTCCTCCTTTGCCGTCTCGTAACCGCAGCCTTTCAGGATCCGGAATGCCGCAGGCTGCATGAGGTCGCTCTCGAGCTTCCCCACCCGGTACACATACACCAATGCGTTTCCTTCTTCCTTCAGCAGGCACAGTTTTATCCCCTTCCCCCGCATGCAGATATTCCATCCCGCCAAACTCTCATAAAGCGCCGGAAGCATGCTCTCCGGGCAGGAAAATAGATTTGCCGTTTTCAGGCAGGCCAGCGTCGGCGCGCAGTATTGAACCAAATATTTCTCCAACCGCTCCATTTTCCTCCTCCGTGTTTTCTTTCTCGCCCCCTTTTGTATCATCTCCCTAAAACAAAATTCCATACTGGAAGAAACCGCCGCCAAAAATTTCATAAAATGAATACGAAAGCCCCTGCATGCTCAGGCAGTTTCCTTCCCGCCAAGCTCCAAATTACAGCCGTGCGCTCTTTATTCTGTCCCTCCTGTTAAGAGAAAACCTCCGTTCGCGGCGTACGCCGCACTTATCTGCACGCTTCCGTCCGCGAGAACCGTTGCCTCTCTCCCGTCCCCGGTCTTTACAGTTTCTCCTTCCGTTTTTCCACCGACACCTTCCTTTCCCTGCTCATTTTCCATGTCCGTCGGATCGGAAAGTTTTAAACTTTTCACTTTCACGCTCTGCCCGCAGCGCACCGTGATAACCAGTACCCTCGATCCGTCCGGCTTCACTATAATCTGGCTCTCCGTCTCCGTTTTTGGCATTGCCCCCTGCCCTTTGCCCGTCGCCTGCGCATCGTCGAGCACACTTTGTTTCCCATATTTTCCCAGTTTTTCTTCTTGCCCCTCTCCCTCTTTTCCAAACAATTCCGCCCCGTAAGCCTTTGAAGTCTTCTTTTGCGCCCCGCGGGCAAAACGGTCTGCCGTCCTATTGTTAAAATTATTATAAAACACATCACTACGGATCATTTTTTCCTCTCCTTTTCCCAGGGTGCAGCAGAAAGCACTATACCGGCATTTCCTGCGTTATCCCCACATCAAAATAATCGCCAAAGCAAGAAAAACGCGCTTTATGTCGGTCATTCCGGCCGTGAAGAATGATTCCTGTCTTCATAATACCCAGCAACCTTTGAAGCATTCTCCTTGATCCGCTCTGCCTGCATCTGCTCCATTTCCTGTGCCGTATAAAACTGCCCGATATCCTGGTTCATGTATTTTGCCCACGCCGCCTTTTTCCGGTCAATGAAAACGGACTCCCCGTCTGTCACCGTGTAATCCGGTACGCCAAGCTCGCTTCCTTCCACAAATTCCATAAAACCGTCAAGATCAATCCGGTCATTTAAAAAATCCTCCCAAAAATTCTTTCGTGAAGAAAATCTAAGATTCATATCCTGCGGGAAGCGGCCGATGAACTCCATTACTTTATCGTATTCTCCTTCCTTACTGAACGGGATCATCCATTCATATCCTGCACTCTGCCCTGCCTTCCGGCAAAAAATCCCTTCCGCAGTATAACAGGTAATGTAAAGATCCGGCACGTCCTTATGGCTTGCCGCCGGGTAAGTTGCCGTGGTATACGCGCCGGAAAGCAGACTTGCCTCCTGTGATGCCGCTTCTGCATACCATCCGGTCTTTGTTGCCTGCCCAGCCGCTTTTTTTGTACCTGTTTTCTCCTGCACGCTTTCCGCTAGTTCTTTCTTCCGGGTATCCGCAGTTTTTTCTTCCTGCTGCGCCCTCCTTTCATGTTCCTCTCGCATCTGGGTACGGATCTCTTCCTGCAATGTATCAAATTTTTCCAGAAGATTGTCCCACTCCTTCTCCGTATAAGAGGCAGCGCCAATCTGGTAACTCGGCTCGCATTCCCCCTTCTTAAATTTTTCATTAAGCTCCAGGATCTTCTCCCTCAAAAATTTCTGGTAATCCATCCCTTCTTTCCCCTCTTTTGTTTTTTCCGGATATGCATACCCAGCGGATCCGGATTGTACTGCTTTGATCGCCATCGTTCTCCTTTCCGCAGTCCGTCTGGCATTCGGGACTGCGCCACTTTCCAAAACGGTCCAAGTGGCTCGCTTATTTTTTTAAGTCCGGTCAGACATTGCGCCACGCCACGCAAAAAGCGCCATGATTTCCCAATTCCATCCTGGAAATCACAGCGCCATCCATAGCTTTTTGACCATCATAACGCGAACAGACACATGCAGCCGAAAAGCCCATATGACCGAACCCACATCATTTATCGGCATTTTAGGGAAAAAAGTTTAGAGAAAACTGTGATTTTCACTGACCGCCAGCCAGAAAACCGCTATTCCCCTTTCCTCCCACGGATAATCTCATACACCTTTTCTAAACCCATTCCCTGTTCCCTCGCAATGCGCGCCACATCCTCATACTCATATTTTGAGCGGGAAATGCCATAGCCTGCCGAATCCTTGCGGCGCACCGGCCCAAAAGGGGTCTGCTCCGATACGGTCTGCCGGTCAAGGATATACCGTGCCATTTTCGCCTCGCGGACACCGATCGTCGTTGTATGCCGGAACAAAAGCCCAACCATTTCCTCCCGTTTTTCCTGCGTACACAAAACAGTGAGCAGGACACCCGGACGCATTTTCTTCATGCCCACGCCAACCGTGTAGACTTCGAGGGCACCGCCTTCCAAGAGGCGTTCCATTGCAAACCCCATCGCCTCCGCCGTCATATCGTCAAGATTGCAGGACAGTTCAATTACCGTATCGCCCGAATATACCCCGTCGGATGCCAAACCGGAAAAATCTTCCTCACCCGCCGTCTCTTCGGAACAATCCGCTGTCCGGGACACTGCCCCCGAATCCTTCCCTGTCTGTCCCAGAAACGCGCGGACACAATTTGCCGCCTCGAAATCCTTTTTTCCCATCCCATAGCCGACCGCCTCCGTCTTCATGACCGGCATATCCCCAAAGCGCGTGGCAAAATGCTTTAAGAGAGCCGCCCCGGTCGGCGTACAAAGTTCTCCCCGGATACCGCCGCCATAAATCGGCACATCCTTTAGAATATAAGCCGTGGCAGGTGCCGGGACAGGAAGGATCCCGTGTGCACAGCGCACCTGCCCGCTCCCGACATGCACCGGGGAGACTACCACCGCCTCCGGTGCCAGACGGTTCATTAACATGCAGACCGCCGTAATATCCGCAACCGCGTCCAGCGTGCCGACCTCATGGAAATGGATGTCGGTAACCGGCACATTGTGCACATGGCTCTCTGCCTCCGCGATCAGACCGAATACTGCCATGATATCGTCCTGCACCTTCTTCGGGAGGGCAAGATGACAGCGCACGAGATGTTCGATGTCGTGGAGACCGGTGTGGTGGTGTACGTGGCTGGTGGCTTCGCTGTGATTGTGCCCATGTGTGCCGGCAGTTCCATCGCCATGTCCATGGCCGCAGGGATGGGCGGTTTCTTCCGCATGGCAGTGACCCGGCATGCTGGCAGCTGCATCGCCATCTCCATGACCGTGGGCACCGGCAGGTTCTCCCGCGTGACAGTGTCCGTTGGAGCAGTCAGTCCCATCGCCATCTCCATGACCGTGGGCACCGGCAGGTTCTCCCGCGTGACAGTGTCCGTTGGAGCAGTCAGTCCCATCGCCATCTCCATGACCGTGGGCATGGACAGCTCCCTCCGCGTGGTCATGGCCGTGGTTACAGGCAATTCCACCGGCATGGTCATGCGAGATCTCCTCCTCGCCATCCACCGTAACCAAAACATGGATTCCCCTGATCCCGCATTTCACCGAATCCTCCCGCACCATCCGGACACCCGGAATCCCAAGCGCCGCGAAATCCCGCAAAAATCCCTCCGGATCCGGCACAAGCTCAAGCAACGCCGCCGTCAGCATATCCCCGGCAGCTCCCATACCGCAATCAAAATAAAGTGTCCGCAAATCCGATTCCTCCTTATTATAATTCATTGGCAGAAACGCAGAATAAAGCATTTCCCGCGCCCTGCCCCAAAATCCCCCGGTGCGCTTTGCTCCCGTAGAATTTCTTTGGCACGGCACGGATTGCTTTATGATTCCGTTCCCCGCATGTGGTTGATCATGCTGGCAAGATACCCCGCCCCGAACCCGTTGTCAATATTTACCACCGACACCCCGCTCGCGCAGGAATTGAGCATGGACAACAGCGCCGAGAGCCCGTGGAACGACGCGCCGTACCCCACGCTCGTCGGAACCGCGATCACCGGGCAGTCCGCGAGCCCGCCGATCACACTGGCAAGCGCTCCCTCCATGCCCGCAATCGCGATGATCACACTCGCTCCCATAATCTCGTCCAAATGTGACAGTGTCCGGTGCAGTCCCGCCACACCGACATCGTAGAGCCGCACGACTTCATTGCCCAAAACCTGCGCGGTCAGCGCCGCCTCCTCCGCCACCGGAATATCGCTCGTCCCCCCGGTTGCCACAACGATCCTTCCGATGCCGTATGGTTCCAGGATTTTCCCGACGACCCCGCAGCGCGCCTCCCCATAATACACAAGCGGATGCACCGCGGCGATCACCTTTGCCGCTTCTTCCTCCAGACGGGTGATCAACACCAGTTCCTGCCCGTTTTTCCGCATCGTCTCCACGATGCCGGCCATCTGCTTTGCCGTCTTCCCCGCGCCGTAGATCACCTCCGCCGCCCCCTGCCGCAGTTTGCGGTGCATGTCAACCTTGGCATAGCCGATATCTTCGAACGGCTTTCTCTTCAGGCTCAAAAGAGCGTCGTCCACCGAAACTTTCCCGTCCCGCACCCCAGCCAGCAATTCCCTGATATCATGGTTCATTCCATCCCTCCCCGCGGCTCAAGATCAAGTACCACCGCATCAAAATGCTTTTTCAATTCGGCATAAACCTCGCCCCGGCATGTAAACAACCGGGAAAATCCTTCCTCCGGCAACTGTATTTTCGCATTTTTCCCGTGCGTGCGGACACGGAAATCCGTAAACCCAAGCGAAAACAAAAAATCCTCCGCCGCCTCCACTGCCGCAAGCTTTTGTCCCGTAATCTCTTCGCCCGCCGGAATCCTTGTGGCAAGGCAGGCATAGGCAGGCTTGTCCCAGGTAAACAAACCATGTGCCCTGGATAATTCCCGTATCATGGATTTTGTCAGCCCGCAGACACGCAGCGGAGAGTATACCGAAAGCTCCGGGAGCACGCGCATCCCGGGACGGTCGGATGCCGTATCGGAAGCATTTGTCCCGTCAAGCAGGACAGAAAAACCATCCTCCTTTGCTGCCTTTTTGACTGCCGAAAAAATCCTCTGCTTACAATAGTAACAGCGCTCCGGCGGATTTTCATAGACATGGGCATCCTCCAAAACCGAAAGTTTTATCACCCGCAGCGCGATCCCCTGCTCTGCCGCGAAGCGCTTTGCATCGTTTTGTTCGAATTGGGGCTGAAATTCCGATTTTACATAGTATGCGCGTACATCCGCGCCGCAGGACTTCGCCGCATACAGCAAGTATGCCGAATCCACCCCTCCGGAAAAAGCAACGGCAACTTTTTTGTGCTGTTGAAAAAATTCTTGTAATGTCATTGTCCTTTTCCATTCTCCTTCCTAATCTGCGGCAACCCCCGAACCAAGCCGGCTGTTGTCATAAATCCGCCATATCGTCCGAATCAATACAATCCCATTCTCTGCGAAGCATTTTCATCACTGCCCCGCCGGTTTATTTGCGTCCGCATACAGATCAAACAGTGCCTCCAGTCTGTCATAATACCGATAAAGTTTCTGTGTCCCGTTCTCCAAGATATAATAATGCCGGATATAAGGAACCAAGAGCACAAAAAACAAGAGCAAAAGCGCCACAGCAGCAGGGGTAAAGGAAACCGTCACCCAGATCAGGGCAAGCATCGAAAGCAGCGCAAACAAAACGGTAACAATCAGATGAACCAGCCTTTCGTGTTGATAAAATCCGATCTGAACCAGCAATTCATTTTTTTCTTTTTCCAGACGCGCACGCTGTATCCCGGAGTCTTGCGAACGGTTTTCCAGTTCCGCCAACATCCCATCCATCCATTTTACGTAATTTTTTAAACGCTCTTCCATTCTTCCAACCATTCCCGAACACCATATCGTTCTTTTGTTTCTTTCCCTTTATACTTAATTATCCTATTCCTGCAAATAAGAATTCACCTGGCAGCTATGTTAAAAGAATTTAGACACCTCTTGATTTTAAGTATTGATCTTCATCTTCTCTTGCCTCAATGAAAGCTTTTTCTAAATCAATTTTATAGTAATCCGCCAATCTCATAATTTGTGCAACTACATCCGCCATCTCATTGCCCAATCGCTCGTCAACATCGGACACTTCCCCTTCCAAAGCATAATATCTTTCTTTAATCATAACTTGCTTTGCCAATTCACCGACCTGCTTTGTCAGTTCAATCATAGCACCTTCTGCCTTCCACTCCCGCAACTCAATCTTATGAAATCTTTTAACAACCCCTCTGTACATATCTTCCATTTCTGCAAAAGTTTTACCCACAAATGAATACCTCCATAAATTCTGTTTTTATATAATTGTAAAATATTTGCCTGCCACCCGCAATATATTTACAGGCTCGTTTTCAGCGGGTATACAGTCCCGAAAAGGGAGTACTTTTTCTTATTCTTTTCTCTCCTGACTTTCCCCGCCGCCGGATCTTCCAAGAAGCCCTGCAACCTTTCATACCCTGAAAAAAGCACGGCATCCCATCTCGGACATTTCCGTAAATCCCAGCGCCCTATAAAACGCGGTTGTCTTTGGCGTGTCATCGGTTGCCAGTCCGATCTGGCGGACATGCCGGTAACGCTCCAAAACCGATGCAATCAGCCTTGTGCCCACCCCTTTTCGCTGCTGTTGTGGGAACACCAAAATGTCCTGAATCCACACAATGGTATAACCGTCCCCTACGGCACGGAGGATGCCAAGCAGCTCATCCTCCTCATACGCCGCCAGAACAAGCAGCGAGTGGCGAAACCCTTCCCGCAAAAATTCCGGCACGTCCGTATATGCCGTCCAGCCGACACTCGAATACAGATTTAAAATTTCATCTTCCCGATATGTCGAATATTCTCTGATTTCCATAAAATCTTCCCCACCGCTCAAATATCAAAATCAACCGATTTAAAATTGCTGTAATATCTCCCCTTTAGCGCCGTAAATCGGAGCACACAATAATCCGGATCCGCGACCCCTTCTTTATAGTACATCGTATCCCCCTCCTGCCAGATCCGCTCCTTTGCCTCCTGCGTTTCCAATACCTCCACCGTACCCACCAGACTGACACCGCGGAAAAACCGTTTATCCACAAAATAAATGCTTGCCTTATTATTCTTTCGGAAATATTTCACCTTGTTGGAGGAGGTATTGGTGGAAAACCAAAAAGTCTTGATTCCCTCCCTCTCCCGCGGCTTTAACATGGCTTTCGTGACCGGAAAACCGTCGCCGTCCACATACGAAAGAAAGCTTGTACCTGCTTTGTCGATCATCTTACCGATGGTTTCTTCGGGATTTCTCATAATATGTTTGCTCCTTTGCCTAAGTTTTTGTTCTTTGCAAAAAATCATTGTATTCCAACATTCCGGCACGTTCCTTTTCTCATCTGCCGCTCTCCCCTAATTCCCGTTCCAATATGTCCGCATATCGTTGGACACTGCTCCCGAGATCTTGTGCATAATCGAAAATACTTTCGTCTTTTTGATATGCCGCCGGCATTTTCCGGACTTCCACGGCTTTTTGGAGCGCATCCGCGCACGGGCACAGATTTTCCCGCAACGCCCATTCCCCCGCCGCCGTCTTGGAAATAATCCCCCCGGTGCGAAGCGTGTAAATACATCTGGAAATATCAAGAAGCCAGCCAAAAGAATACAAGCTCCTCCCCGTCTTTTGCGCGTATTTCCGGATGGTTTCATAATGTTTCCGCACACCCGCCCCCAGATCATCCGGTGCCGGGCGGGGCAGCCTGTCCCGGATATCGTTTCCGTAGAGCAAAATACCGTCATCCAGCAATTCGCTCATACAAAAAGCATCCAATCCATATCGGCAGGTAATTCTCTCACCGCCCGTCCCCCAATATACCACCCGGTCTTCCTCCCCCGATAAAAATGCATCCAAAGTCAGCATGCCGCCTTCGAAAGAACGGTAATAAGGATTCCCCGCCTCTTCCACAAGCATTGTCTGGCGCAGCCGGACAAGCCGGCGCGCCTGTTCTTCGGATATCATTTTCCCGGTCAGTACCAGAAGATCCAAATCACTCCATCCCAGCCTAAAATCATCCAGCACGGAGGAGCCATAGAGATAGATGGATGGCTTACAATCCGATAAAATATCCGTGACCGCACGAACCATTTTGTTGACTGCCTTTTGGCGCTCCCCTTTTTCCGCCCCTTGTGGATAACGGATCAATCTCTGGTTGGGATATCCAAACTCCCGGATCAAGGCTTCCGGAACAAACCCGTATTTTTCATACAGGGCTCTCGGGGCAGTCCCTTTCTCGTCCTCTGCGCGGAACGTGGATACGGAGATTTCTTTGGACTGATCCAGATTCAAAAGCGCCTCCTCCATAAGCAGCGATGCGACACCACGGCGGCGGAAGACAGGCGACACGCCAAGACAGCAAATCACATTTTTTCCTCTTGAAAAGAGCATGATGCCCGCGATCCTCTGATCGGACGGGGCATCCGGCTTCACACAGATGGCCTGCCGCTTGTCGATAAATTTCAGGACAGTTGCTTTATAGTCGTCCAGTCCTTCCTGGGTTTCAAGACCGGGGAAATTCTGACGGATCTGATTGACAAGGCTCATCCAGTTGTCGATGTCTTGTGGGGTTGCGTAGGTTGTTTGCATTTTGGGGTCCTCCGGGGAGATTAGGTTCTAAAAGATGAAACATGCCATTTGGCAATTTGTATTTCTTTCAGCACCGGGTAGATTTTTTCTTTGTTATAATTGTCCTGCTTATTTTTATAGCACAGGGCATATAAAATAATGTAAAAACAATCTTCTTCAAACAGAAATTTCCTTCATGTCAAAAAGCCTTTCGGAATTTCCATGTATGCGGTATTTACCTTGAAGTCGCATTTTGCTTCTAGATATTCTTTAATCCACTTATAAGTACACGTCTTTCGGTATGTCCGCTTTGACTCTCTATCAGCCTTTGCGGGAAAGCATTATAACCGTCTCCACATTTACCGTCTCCGGAAACATATCCACCAAACAAACCTTCTCCACCCGGTACCCCGCCCCAAAAAGCACCTCAAGATCCCGCGCCAGGCTCGTCGGCTTACAGGAAATATACACCATCCGCTCCACCCCATACGCCACCAGCTTTTCAAGCGCCTTTGGGTGAACCCCGTCCCGCGGGGGGTCGAGCACGATATAATCCGGCTTTTCCCCAATCGTATCCAGCACGTTCAGCACGTCCCCGGCAATAAACTCGCAGTTTGAAAGCCCGTTCCACGCCGCATTGTCACGCGCAGCGCAGACAGCATCCCCCACAATCTCCACACCGATCACTTTTTTTGCCACCGGCGCGAGCATCTGCGCGATCGTTCCCGTGCCGCTGTACAAGTCAAATACAACTTTATCCCTTGTCTCCCCGACATATTCGCGCACCTTTCCGTAGAGTACTTCCGCGCCAAGGGAATTTGTCTGGAAAAACGAAAAGGTGGATATCTTAAATTTCAGATCAAACAATTCCTCAAAGAAGAAATCTTCCCCATATAAAGTTTTCATCGAATCCGCAAGGATGGCATCCGCCACACGGTCGTTGACGATGTGAAGAATCCCCTTGATCCTGCCGTCAAGCGAAAGCTCCAACAATGCGTTCTTCCACGCGTTTAAAAATTCCTGTTCGCCGCCGGACACAGGCAAAACCGCTGCCCCTCCCCCGCCGTAAACCGATGTCGTCACCAGATGCACCAAAATTTCTCCCGTCCTGACCGCGCGGCGCACAAGCAGATGGCGCAGATAGCCGGAGTGTGTGATTTTATGATAATATGTCAGCCCGAACCGGTTCGCTGCGGCAAGTGTGGCATCCAGAATACGGTTGAAATCCTCGTGTACGATCCGGCACCGGTCAGTCGTAATCACATCGTAAAAACTTCCCTTCTTATGCATCCCAAGCGTCAGGGGACCGTCCTTTTTCTCATCCCCGAACGAATATTCCATTTTATTGCGGTAATAAAGTTCCGACGGACTTCCAAGAATCCCCTCCCAGACGGTTTCCTCCTCCAAAAAATTCCCAATCAGCCGCTTCACCTGCTCCTCTTTTAGCCGCAGCTGCTCCCCGTACGGCATCGTCTGGTAAGCACAGCCGCCACAGTCCCCAAAATGGGGGCACGGCGGAATCCTGCCCTCACGCCCGGACGGCTTAAGCACTTCAAGAAGCATCCCCTCTTTTCTTCCGGAACCATTCCTCGTCAGGCGGAACCGAACCGTCTGTCCCGGCAAAACACCCTTTACCGAAACACGGCTTTGCCCGCTGCTTTCCCCATCCTGCTCCGTCACCTGCACGATTCCCTTATTCGGGAAATTCACATATTCTACGTATCCGGTCAATTCCTGTCCTTTTTTCATTACAACCCCCGCGATTTTTGAGCGCCGTCACCCGCTGCACCCACATGATTCTATCTTTTTCAAGTTGCTTTATCTATAATCCTTTTCGAAATTCTACCATATACCCACCTGTTTTACAAGGAATATTCTGATATTCCCGACATTCTGACAAATTTATAAAATTTTTAAAAAGCTCTTTACTTTACTTCTGTGTAGTGGTAAAATTGCACTGTTATATTAACTTAACCCTGCAATACAAAACCAAGTATCCATTTTTTAGGAAGTGAGGGACGATATATGAGCAAGAATATCCGCAATACATCTGTTGACTACCTTTTTGACGCAATTTTAAGCTTACAGGACAAGGAGGAATGCTACCGTTTTTTTGAAGACATCTGCACGGTAAATGAGCTTCTTTCCCTCTCACAACGCTTTGAGGTTGCCAGCATGCTGCGGTCAAAACGGACTTATCTGGAAATTGCTGACCGCACCGGCGCTTCGACGGCAACGATCAGCCGCGTAAACCGCTCCTTGAATTACGGAAATGACGGGTACGATATGGTGTTCAAACGCATCCCTGCGCTTCCGGAACAATCCCAAAAAGCAGAAAAAGAAGCCTGATATCATATTTCTGGGATTTTGCAAAAATACATATTTAAAACCTGTCAGGGCGCGTCTGGAGCCGGACTTCTGCCGATTGGCAAAAAGCCGGCTCCAGACACGCCCTGACTCGTATCATGCAATCAATCCTTGACCTATTTCTGCCTCATCCCTTCCCCTTCGTCCGACTTCTCACTTCTCCCTCGTTTTTTCCTTTCCCTTGGGATCCTTCTCTTTTCCTGCCCGCTCTTTTCCTTCTTTTTCGGCTTGCGGCGTGTTCTCATCAATCAAAGCTTCAATCAACTGCTTTTTCATATACACATCAAAACTCAGCATGCTGATCAGCGCGAAATCCTGCAACAGTTTCCGCTCCTTCTCATCTTTTACGCCGGCAAAGCTTCCCCGCGACTTCTGGTATTTTCTAACAACATCCCGCGTCACGATCATGGACTGTTCATTTTCCAACCCAAAGATTTCTGCGTAAATATCCTCCAAAGTAAGGGTTCTTCCCTCGCCAAAAAAATTCTCTGACAAAGGTTTTAGTACCTTTTGGATATCGCTGATCGAGAGAATATTCTTGAGATAATAAATAAAAATCAGCAAATACATATGATCCTTGGTATACTTTTTCTTGCTCGGGGACGGCAGTAAATTATTTTTTGTGTAATTATTTATCATCGTTTTCGTGAGAAGCTTATCTTCGGTATAACGCCTTGTTGTCTCCAAATGCTTATCCATAAAGGTTGTAACCTGATCCATATACAGATCTATATTGGGTACATCCGCAGGCTTAATATAATCAATCCGCTTCATATCCTCGATTACCGACAAAATCCCGTCACGCACTTTCTTATCCACTTCGCTCTTCCTCACCTTCCGTCTTTACGAATGCTATCCGGCATATGCCGGCGCAGAACACCACATGCCGCTGCTGCCTTTTACTTGTGGGCATGCCGATGCCCTGCTTCCCGCTGCAAAACAGACTGCACGAACCGCGCCCATTTGCGCGGGATTACCTGACATGACCATTCCCCGGCCAAATCACTCACTCCCATACCATGGTATCCGCACTTAATTGATAAAAGTATACAGAACACATTATATAGTAATCAAAACCATGTGTCAAACTATTTTAACAAAGTTTTCGCCTAAAACATCGAAAATTTTTCATTTTTTTATTCTGTTGTCTTTACAAATGGTTTTTGAAGTGATAAATTATATAGGGAGGAATACGGATGAAAGCGTTTCCTGCACCAAACCTGTATGGTGAAGCAGCATATTCCTTTGCACCCACAACTCCCGGTGCATCCACCGGAAGTTTTATGGAAGCGGCAGTCTCATCCGCACTTTTTCGGCATATTATACTACCTGTGCATACCACAAACGGGTTTGCGGCACTACACGGGCAGAAAGTTTGAATCACGTTTCATTCAAACTTATCAACTTATCATGGAGGGTTACAATGGAATTAGTACTTCGGAATATGACGGAGGATATCGTACTCCGCAAAATCGACCAGATGAAGAATGGTCTGGACTGCTGTACCTGCGAGCATTGCCGTCTGGATATCGCGTCCTATGCCCTAAACCGCCTGCCAGCAAAATACGTCGCTACCACACAGGGCGAGCTGCTTTCCCGGCTTGACACCTTAGAGCCACAGTTCGATGCAACCGTTATGACGGTCATCCTCCAAGGTGCCATGATTGTTAAACTTCATCCGCGCCACAAGTAATCGTCAATAGATCCCTCCCGTGCGGTGGTCGTTTCGGATGGAGTCCATAACAGGCATCACAAGAACATCTCCGGGGTAAAAACAAAAGGTCACACCGTTTTTATCCCGCTTATGCTTTTGTATCCCTTCAAGCTCCCACATATTACAGTATCCCGCACCATAATTCCCCATATTGGCGTAGCTTAAATACGCGCTCTCCTGCACCATACCGGT
This sequence comes from uncultured Lachnospiraceae bacterium, assembly GCA_947053345.1. Lineage (GTDB taxonomy): Bacteria > Bacillota > Clostridia > Lachnospirales > Lachnospiraceae > RGIG4057. The sequence continues at coordinate 37,915 of CAMRSM010000022.1, read as the reverse complement.
AATATCAAAGGAAACGATCAAAAAACCTTCTTTTTTCCAAAATTTTTCCGTAAAATCAACCCCGTAGCATGCCGCATATTCCGTCACAGGAAAACCTCTTGCTACTGCCATGACATCATGCGGAAGGGAATATTCAAAATAATTCCCCTGCTCCAGCATCACCAGCCTTTCCTCCGAAACACCCCGGCTGCGGATCATGGGATATTGTTTGTGTCCCGTGATCCTATCCCGGTAGGCAAAATTTTTCACAGTCCGGAAAGCTGTTTTCCCCAGCAGCAGGGAATATGTATACATCGGTATTTCCCGCTCTTTTCCTTCATCTGCCCATACCGCTGCCGTGGCATCAAGCTCCTTTTGCGGAATCCCAAGCCAAATGCTTCCTGCCGCCCGAAGCTTTACATCCCCGCGCTCCGTTTGATCCCCAATCTTAACCAAACATTTTCTCCCGTCCGGAAATCTTCTTGTATAATACAAATCCACTTCCCTGCGGTTTTCCCCTTTTGCATCCACCCAAAAAAACTTCGGAACGATCTTCACATATGAATCCTTCCTGCCCATGCGTTCCCCGATGGTTGTCAAAAAAAACCGCACCGTATAACCGGTTTTCGTCGAGGCATTCCCCCCTTCCGGGTGCTCCCCGGCAAGAACCGGGAGTGTATACTGCTTCCCGCCCCGCTTTCTCCCGTACGCGTCCGCTGTCCCCGCATAGTAGCGGTACAACGCTTCCCGCTCCAGACCGGAAACCAAATAGCCAAGCTTTCGGTTCTCATACGCATTTTTTATTTTTCCTGTAGCAGAATCTCGAAAAACCTCCTCCCACACCGGATAATCCGCAATATCATAGAGACAGAATCCGCAGATCCGCCCGGAAACCTGCACTTTTACATTATCGGCTGCAATATAGTTTTTCGCGTCCCGGTTTGCCTGCATCTCCCCTTTTGCCGTATCATCGGGACAGCTGCAGGCGACACTTCGGCATTCCACCGTATAGCTTCCCTCCGTCACCCATTCCGGAAGATAAAAACGCACCGCCTCTTTCCCGATTGCCACCCAGTTTCCCGCCGGGATATAGGTATCGTCCGAACTGACATATAATATCCCCGTATCCCGAAACACATCGAACGGAAAACGTACTTCGTTGCGCAGCACCCCCTCTGTTGTCCTTGCAAGGTAAGACAGCCCTTTTGTCCCGAGCGTTTCGGCAAAATCCCGCTCCCCATATCCCTGCCTCGCCGAATGAAACCCGGTGTTTGAAATACCGAGCCACAATTCACTTGTAATCCCGTCCGAATCAAGGACAAGCTGCACCGAATCTTCTTGTGGGTTTATCAACTGTGTATACTTTTTGTTGTCCGATTTACAGTCTACATCGCAGTATACCGGAGTATACACATAAACACCGTTGACCTCCCCGATTTCATTTTCCATTCTTTCCTCTGCTGTATCCGGATATGCCGCAAGCTTTGCGTATTTTGCGGTTGCCCCGCTCTCATACATCCCGTTTGCTGTCTTCTCCGGAATCAAAAGCGCTTCCGATTTGACCTCCGCCCCGACTCCATCCTTTGTCAGTCCCGCGAATACCTTATTCAGGGAAATCTCCATCCCCGGAAAAAACTCTTTCCACTCGTCCGTCATATATGCGCTTGCGTCAAAGCAAAAGATATCGCTGCGCACCCGGATGCCGGACACCCTCTCCTGGGCAAGTGACGCAAAATCCTCCTGTGGGATGGAAGGCATCGCCCCGTCCCCAAAAACGGTGAGAACCGGCAATTCAATCCCTTCCTCAACCTCCGGCGGATACTGTAAATGCGCTTCCTTCCCCTCATAATGTTTGAACGATACCTCCGGGAATGCCATCCCTGAAAGCATCCCTTCCCCCGTCCGGGCAAAAAACTCCTCTCCCGGCAGTGCCCCGTTTTGCACAAGCAGCTCCGATAGTCCATAATACGAAAAATCCAGTATCTCCGCATAACTATACTGCCTTTTTACGGGAACACAGACCTCCACTTCCCTCCAATCCTCAAAAGTTTCATAAACTTCCTCACCGCTTTCTTCTACTGCCAGTTCCTTCCAGACGAGGCGGTATTTCCGCCGCACAGGTATTTGGAACGTGATTTCTCCTTTTTTCGACGAAAACCGCCCTTCAAACAAATACCGCCAAAGATTCCCCTTCACGATCAATTTTTCGTTGACCGGAATGCCTCCCGCTTCCTCCTCCACCCAAAAATGTGGTTTTTCCTCCTCCCATGCCTGTAATACCACCACATTTTCCGGATCCATAAAATGTATACTTAACGTTTCTTGCCCCTCCGAACTTTCTTCCTCCCACTCCTCCTTTGAGTCTTCTTTCACTTTCTCGCAAACCAAATAAACGGTCGAGTCCGCATCCAAAAGTTGGGGGAAAGCGACACTCCTTGTAGCTAACCGGACTTTTAATCCTTTTTTGTCGCCTAGGGAATAATTCTGCACAGTCCCTTCCTCATCGTGATAACGGACAAAACTTTTGCGGATACTCGACTGTGTCAGCTTGTAATCCTCCCCCTGAAAACTAAATTGCTCTGTCAGGCTTTGCGGAAAGCGGTACCGGACTTCCGCGTTCCGGTAAACTCCGATATTATTCTTTAGCCTTCTGATAATTTCTCCCTCTTCTGTCACGAGCACTACGTTCGCTTTGCAGGGCTTCACATAAAGTTTTAAATGGATGTCATAGTATTCCGGCAATTTCTTTTTTGTCCCTTCCGACCAATCACTCCCGTAAAGCTCATTTACGGCATTTAAAATCCCCGGCACGCACGGCGATATCCCCACCGCCGTACCAAGATTATGATACGGCCTTGAGGTTGCTATCACTGCACTGCCCGATCCCCCAGTCCGCTCGACCACCGAAAATATATTGTGCAGATAAAACTCTATCCCCCCTTTCACGCTGATTTCCTCCACAAACTTCATCCAAATCTCATCCTCCACATCGGACGGATGCCCTGCCCGGAACAGCGCGTATGCACCGTCGACAATGCTTTGGCGGTCGAGCACATAGCTTGTCGTAACCTTGTCGGTAATCGTCTCACGCTTATCCAACATTGCGATCTCCCGGTGCTCCTTTCCTTCCACATAACCGCCGGTCTGCTCTAGTGTCATATGGTATCCGACGGTGATATACGAAATGCGCGAAGAGGATTTCACATGTGTCCCCGTGATCGTCATCGTCTCCTCATCACTGTCCACCTTAAGGCTGCTGCCATCTTCAAAATAAATGATCTGGCTGTCCTGTGATATCTCCTCCGTTCTCGCTGCCTGCGCCGGGCATACGTCCGTATACCACCCCAAAATTCCCGCCAAAAAAGCGAAAAACAATAGCGTACCTGCAATCCTTGTACTTCCCTTTTTTCGTTTCTTTCCCATTCCCATTTTCCCCCAATCCTCGTTGCTTTCGATAAAAGCTGTGCACCGCCCCCTTTCCTGTGCATTTTTATATGTCAAATACCGGAACCGGCTCTGCCCATGTTTAGAGCCCCCTCCTTTTTCCCGGATTTTCGTCTTATTATCTGTAAACGTCAGCATGCCTTTCCAATATTTTTATACATATCTGACTCCGGTTCCGGTATCTGCAACCATTATCTTTTTATTTTATATAAAGACGCGCCGGAAAACGCAAAATATTCGAACGTTCCCATATATCCATGCTCCGGAATGCCGCGCAGCATGACAAGCACGCCGCGCTCCTCCATTCCGCGCTTTATGAGCCCTTCCCTGTCCGGCAGCTCCAGACGGTATTCTCCTTCCAAAAATCCCCTTTCCTGCGCCTGCCCACGTACCACGGCGAGCACGGCCTTCTCAAGCATTGTCTCCCTCTTTCCCGCACCGAAAAAAACTTTCTCCTCCCACATTGCGCTTACACTTCCTACATCATTCTTTTTTTCATGCCATAAAAAATACCCATCCACATCCACAATGACCACACAGGATACATATCCTCTCAAGCGTTCCTGCTCCGGTATGCGGTCTAGCGCCCCAAGCGCCGCATAGAGATTGCAAAAAAACACCTCCAGCACTTCATCTTTATCAATATGCAGCCTCCCGTCGCTGTGGGTCGCCATATATCCTGCTGCTGCGTCCACCGCCAGATCTACGCTCCGTTCCACCTTCTGCCGCTCCCACTCCCTGCGCGACCGGATCCGACCCTGCGCATACAGCATGGATGCAATTCCGAGAAACAGGATCATAAAAAGCATCGTATAATGATATAACTTCACCTTTTCCTTCCCCACCTTCCCAAATCCGTTCCAACAACCCATCCCGCACGGCAAAAAAGCACCAATACTCCCGCCCCCGCTCCCATCCACAAAAATGATAAAACGCCCTCTCAAAACCGTCCGCCGGAAGCCTTAATATAAACAAAAGCCCGTCTCCGTCCGAAAGCGGATAGACCTTCGTCCCCATGTAGCTGCAAGCTTCCGCCTCCATCTGCGGCAAGGTCAAAAGCTTGCGTTTTCCGTCACTCTCCTCCCAAATCGTGATCGTCACGCCATCCAACAACCCATCTTTTTGCAGAAGCAGAGCACCTGCTGCCTTAAGCGACAAATATCCCTGTTTCTGGATCATTTCCCCGTATTCCTTCACCCTCTGGGCACATGCGTCGAAATGCCGGCCGCGCATTGTAACATGGATGCATACCGCCGGAAACAAAAACATCAGAAAAACCGCCACCAGCCAATCAACGAACCGAACCCACTTCCCTACCATATCCCGCCCCCGCAGCAATAAGACAAACCGTTTTTCCCATACAACCGGATACTAATAAAAACAGTTTCATCCAAAACTATTTCACCTTCTTTTAAAAGCAGCCCCTCAACATCTTCCCGGTACAAAATCCTCATCGGGATGCCGGAACCACCTCCTTCCTGAACAGGCATAACATATCTCCTTGCCAACATCAGCTCAAAGCCGCCGTCCGGACAGTATTCCTTTACCATATCCTCAAACTGCCCATACGCTTCCCGCGTTAACCTCCTTCCCTGCCGCATACCCGCGTAAAACCGCTCCGCCTGCATTTCCAACACATTCGCTTTCTGTTTTTCAACATCCGCAAGCATATGTCCCGCCGGAACCAATGTCAGACATATGACACAAAGGAAAATCCCCGTCATACGCCCCATACACTCCATCTGCCCCTCCATTCCCAAAACCAGTTTCTTATTCCTGGTTTCCTAAAACATTTCATCCACCAGACCAAACTCCAAACGCAGCAGATCCCGTTGCTGACCCTGCCGGAATTTTTGACAAAACCCCTGCTCCCGGCACAATCTTTTTATTAACATCCCGTCATTTCCTTTTCCCGCCACTGCCATGCACAAGCTAAACACCGACATCAACAGCGAGCAAACACAAAACGCCGCCGCTGCGGAAAAAAACAGCCATCCGGCACTCCCGGAAGAATCCACCAACAGGGAATCTTTCCGGAGCATGCAGCAAAACCCGGCCGCTACACCTGTTACAAAATTCATGGCAGCACCTCCGAGTGCCGCCGCGACGCAGCTTTTTTTATCCGGGCAGGACAGGGCGCATTCCCCCGGCCGCACTGTGCGTACCGCACGGAAAAATACCCCTGCACCCGGAACCCACAGCATACCGCCAACCCGTATCCACAGGCACTTTGCCCGGAACAGATACCCCGCCAGCGCATGCCCGGCCTCATGAAGCAGAACGGCGCTCCCGTAAACGCCGCCCGCAAGTCCTGCCGCAAACACAAAGTTAAAAATCCATTGACCGGACATACATCACCTCAAGGCTGCGCAGCCCCGTCGGCCCAAAGGTCTCTGCCAGCCTGCCGCACTGTGCAAACAGCAACCATACTGCCATACAGAAAACGACCCCCGATACAAAGACAGAAATATACTCCACCCGTTCCTCCATTCCTGCACCCCCTCTTCCGCCTGCTAAGTTTCTTCCTGCACAAAGCGCACCTGGAGTATCACGTCATTCACGTTTCTTATGATTTCACACCGGTATATGGCATCTGGTCTGCAATAACTTCCCTCCTCCGGTTCCGTCAGCATTTTTACCTGTCCTCCCGCCGAAAAAGCATACTCCTTCCCAGCTTTTTCGACCACCATGTCAAAATCCGCGTTCCCTCCCTGCAAGAACCTCCGGTAAAAATTAACAACATCGCTCCCCTGAAAGAAAATGCCGTCATAGGCGGCCAGTTCCTCCTGCGAAAGATACAGCGCAAACGCATTCATCCTCCGGCTTGCGATATTTACAATCTGTTTTGCCTGACGGAACTGCTGCATTCCGATGGAAATCAGAAGACAGCTTAGGATTGTCGCCGCACCAAGTGTCAAGAACCGGGTCGCAACAGTCAGTGGACAGCGCCCTGTTTCCCCGTCACTCCCTCTGCCACATTCTTTGGATTTCTTTTTTCTCATCCCTGTACCCCTTTCCCCTTGCCAGTCTTATAAAAGCGCCAAAGTCCCGGCTTCCTCCTTTACTGCTGGACAAAATCAATGCAAATAATAATTCCGTTTGCGTTCTTCCTTACACTTCCAAGAAAATCTGCCTGTGGGTTGATATAATGATCCGCCCCTTTCGCCTCCGGCAGTGCCATCAAAAAATCTCCCCCTTCGCGGTTATCAATGGAATTATCCTTCTCGTTATAGTAATAGTTGTAACAAACAAAATCCGATGCTTTTGTTTTGACGCGCACTGCCGTATAATCCCGGACGGAGACCAGCTTATTGATCAGCGTCGTGACCTCGCTGCCACTCACCTCAAGGCCGTCATACATCGCTTTGTTCAGATCCTGATAATCTTCAAGCATCTTGTTGTACTGGTTCGTTCCAGTGTTGATCGCCGCCTTGCCTTGCTTTGACATGTAAAGCGCAAGTGAACAGACAATGCATACCACTATGACCGCCACGCCGATAATCAGCGCCCTCGTCGCCGTGGACAGGAAAAACCCCTCCTCCCTTTGATTCATTTTTCCCTCTCTTCTTACATTCCTTTCTGTATTCATCCTTCTCCCTCTCATTCTGCCGCTGCCTGCGGATTTTTGTGATGGCAGTACCAATGATCTGCAAAGCCCTCATCCAAATTCCTGCCATCCGTTTTTGCACCATATGGCTCAATGCGTTATACAGTAATGCTGCTTCCCTAAACCGCGGACAAACTGTTATTATAATACTCCAGCATCCGGAAGCATTCTGCCATAAAAGGCACGATCAGATACCCGAACAACAAGAATACCCCCGGCACACACGCAAACAAAACCGCGAAATCCGCCCGCCTCTGCTGGACGATTTCCATTTCCAGCTTCTGGTTCTCCAGAAATTGCTCAATCTCCGCGTCAACCTCACCAAACGCGTCCTCCACCCCGATTTCCTCCGCCATCAAAAACATATCGACCAGCTTGCGGAACGGTGGATAGTCCTCCCTCTGCCACAGCGCCAGAAGCGCCTCATTTTCATTCAGCCCGTAATTTCCGATACATTCCCGAAGCGCCGGACGAAACAACTGTGCATTCTGCTCCAAATGTTCCAGCAGTTCCGGCGAAGTCATACCTGGAATCCGCTTTTCCAGGCGAACCAGAAACTGCAGCCGCAGTACCTCCTCCTCCCTTTTGTCAAGGCAGGCCAGACGCTCCATGAAAAGGCGCACGACAGGATATTTTACCCCTGTGTAACCCGCAAGTATCAATATGGGCAGCCATGCCGCATTTTTCCCCACCCCGAAGGGCAGGTACTGTACATAGACACCGGCACACAGAAAAATCGCTGTCCAAAAACCAATCATCTGGCAGAGCACAAATTCCTGCACGGTTCTTTGTTCCCCCAGCCGTTTCAGGAACGCCTCCCTTTTCCAAACGCCCCTCCCAAAAAATTTCTTATATGCTCCAAAAGCCCTCTGCCACCAGGATCTTTCCCCCATCCATCTTATCAACCTGTTTAACATCGGCCGATAAGGAATCCCCCGCAGCCCATTTAGAAGTTCATATAGCAGGAATGTCAAAGCATACGCCGCCAGTTCAAGGCTTTTGCCTGCCATCCCGTCATAAAAAGCCGAAAGTTCCTCAAGATTTCCCACCGCCCAACGATGGACAGCCGGGATTGCAAACATCGGTACGGCAACGACAAAGCCAAGCCCTGAAAGCAAATAGCGCATACGCTGTTCACCGCGCTGCATGCTTTCCGCTTCCAGCCGCAAATCTTTCAGGCTGCACAAAAACACGGAACCTCCCTCCAAAAGCCTCTCGTCGCCGTGTTCCTCCACTGCGGCAATCTGCATAAGAAGAAGCCGGTAAAATCTGTTTTTTACTTGTCCCTTATACAATTCCATCCCGCTCTGCGGATCTTTCTCCCCCAGTATCGCATAGATCCGCCGCAAGTTCTTCTTCGTCTCAAGCGGCATCCCTTCCGCTGCGTCATAAATGGCTTCTGCCACCTGATTGCTCCGGTAATACTGGTGGCTCACATTCATTAAGACCCTACAGAAAATCTCTTTGTCTTTCTTCGCCTCGCGGCTGAAAAGCAGGTAAAAAACTTCACGATATACAAAATACAAGAAAAACAGAAAAAGTGCCCACGCGCGGAAGCCTTCTTCCCGAAAAAACAGCAGGCTGCCTGCTAACATACCAAAGCACAAAATCCCACTCGCCGCAATCCCCGCGTTTCTTCTGCACATCCGTCCAGAAAAGGGATAATAATACTGATACATCTCTTTTATTCTTTGATACATCTTCCCCCCTGTTCCGCCAGTACAGCCGCCGCCTCCTCTTCCCTCCATTCCGGATAAAATCTACAGATCCTCTGCCTATGTTCCTCTCCGATGCGCCCGGCCAGCCGGTAAGCCCCACCCGCAAATACAAGAATTTCCTTCAGGCAGTATCCGTTCTCATCCTCCCTCTCGATCTCCGTGATGCGCTCAATATAGCGATGCCCGTTTTTATCCTGCTCCAGATGGACATCAAAGTGCAATGCCTCCACAACCTGATCCGTGGCGGTTCTCTCATTCCCAAAGCCTGCCTCCTTCAACAGCGCATTCCGCATATACGAGACCAGACGTTTGGTTGTATTGTGGTGGCTCGTGCACATTGTAAAACGCCCGCCGGACTGCGCGATCTGCACAAAGGCTTCCGCCGCCTGCGGCTCGTTAATCTCCCCGCAGATTGTCACATCCGTATCTGTCTTTTTAAACAGTGCAAGAATTTCTCTCATCTGCATCTCCCCGTGCTCCTGCATGGAAAAAATATTCCGCTCCGGGTAAAGTTGTGCCAGATGCATCTCGAATGCCCCCTCCGCCAAGCGGATGCTGTATTTCCCGTCAATAAAACGCACCAGCGCCTTTAGGAGTGTCGTCTTCCCGCTCGCCTGCTCCCCCGTGACCACAAGGTTCATACAGCCCTTGACAAGCATACGCAACAGACTGACGGCAAGCACCGCATTCTCATCCGTCAAGAGCTCCCCTAATTCCCGCGCGGATACGGTATTAAATTTTCTCACATAAAAATTCCATCCCTCCGCGGCCGGCGGCCTCGCTAATGTCACGCGGGCATCGTTTTGCAGGCTCAGCACCATCGCACAGTTTCGGCGGCTTAACTGTGCCCGCGGATGGTTCCTGCTCAGTTTGCGCACAACGCGCGCCAGTTCGTTCTCCGACTTAAAAGCAAGGAAGGATAGCCGGATCTTTTTGCCGCCAAGCATCACATAGACTGCTCCCTGTCCTGCACAGACCCCGTCCACGGCAAGTTCCTGCGAAATCAGCCGGTCGCAGAAAGAAAAACCGTACAATTCCTGATAAACCCTCTGCGCCAAAAGCTCTAGCAAGTCCGGATAAGCAATATCTACGCGCTCCGCCCTTACCATCCGCAAAAGTTCCTCCCCTGAAATTTCATAGCCGCCGCAAGCATTCCCCCCTTTCTGTCCACAGCTATTTGAAGGCTCGCGCGGAAGCCGGTATTTTTTGCACAGATGGAAAAGCCCTCCCGCCCCGTAACGCCGCAGGCACGAATACAACAATATTTCAAATTGATCCTGCGCATTGAGTTCCTGCTCCCTGCGCACCGGAAACAGCCGGAAAATATCATCCTGCACCAGACCAAGCTGTTCCGCAATGACCTCCTTGATAAATTCCTTCACAAACAGCCTGTCTCCTTCACTGCCGAGGCAGCAGCGGTGCAGTGCCTGCCGCAGCCTTCCCTTCTGCATGTTTTTCTTCTTTTTCACCTCCTGTCTGTCTTGTTCCCATCCGTCCCCCGAAAAAATCAATTCCTCAACATATTCTTTTACCTGTACGGTCAGCTGTGCCAGATTCTCCGGTATTTCCCTGCTCTTTTTCATCCCCTTCCTCCTGCTTTTCCCAAAGCCAAAAGCTTTCCCGCCGCGATCCCAAGTTTTTCAAAAAAAGCCGAAAGCGGTGCCGCCGCCCTTCCTGCCCTCCACCGTCCAAAGACCGCAAAAAGCTTCCCGTCCAGACAGGCATCCCTAATTTCTGTACAGTAGGGCAGACAGGCGGAATTTGCCGCCGAAAGCTGGCGGTAACAATGCCTTAAATTATAGATATTATATTTTGACTGGTCATCATAACAGCCGATAAGATAGAAAACCGGGATGTCCTTATACCGATTTTGGCTTTCCTGAAAACATTCTGGCAGATTTTTTGTATCCTGCCCGATGTTCCGCACGATAAGATCCGCCTTTTTTGTCACAATATCGGCAAGTTCCCCCTCTTCGTCCCCCACATCACAAAACACATAACCATACTGCCTTTCCAGCTCATAAAGCATATCGCACAAACTTTCCCTGTAATCGCGCAATGTCCGCCTGTCCGTATCATAGAACTGTCCCGGCAAAAGGTCGAGATGCTTCCCAAATTCTGTGACGCATTCCTTAACGCCGTCCCGGTCAGCCAGACCTGCCCTCACCAATTTCCGGAGCGCCTCAATCCCATTGCCCCCTTCCCATCTTCCGCCATGCCCGTTCTGCAGGCCGGCCAAGTAAATCTCAAGATCACGCCTGCCCGGCTGCACCGACATCACCAAGGTATCCTTCTTTTCCATATATGCCGTCCACAGCGCGAGCAGTGCCGTGTGCACGGTCGTTCCGAGCTGCCCCGATATGCCGTCCGTAAATGCAACCACCATTTTCCTCTCCTTTCATTTTCCATAGACGGCAGCCCCCGCCCATGCGCATCAAATACCGCGCCGGTTTTCCCGCATATTTGGTAAAACCAATTTCCGCATGGCAAAGCCTGCCTTCGCTCCCCGCCTTTCTTTCACACTCATTCCCCCATCTGCGCCTTCCGGAAACTTTCCTCGAATTTTTTGCCGGAAACCTCCCCCGGAAACACCGCGCGCACCGTATCGAAAAGATACCGTTTAAAACGCGCCGAGATCCCCTGAAAGGAAAATATTTCGTTATACTGGCACTGCATGCGCAGCCGCCGCTCCCTTGCACTGTCATTGCAGGTATACTGGCATGCCTCCCGCACCATGCCGGCAGGCACATATCCCGCCTCCCCCATCCCGCGCTGCACCCGTCCCGCATTGCGGAATACGAGCTGTGAATAATCTGCCTCCTCCCCCTTTACCCGGCCCAGACGTTCCACATGATTTTTCTCCCCATCCGTGGTATAAATCATATGAGTACAATATTTCACTTCCCGGCGCGCCTCAAAACCAAAAAATATCATAATCACATCAAAATCCCCATATTCTTTCTCCCGGATCGGACCGATCGTAAAATATGTCCCGCGGTATTCCACCCGCGCCGCATAAGCGTCCGTCCCCGGAATCATCGGTATACAGTAATATAGTGCCTGCGACTCCGAATAATCTGCCATAAGGACACTTTTCCCCATGTGGCGGAAAATCCGTGACAGATAAAGTATCGTATCCTGCACATCCAACCCCACAAAACCGATTACCTTGCTATTCATCCCATCCCCCTTCCCTGCCGCAGCCTTCCTGCGGTGATGTGCCGGTCATGCGGCCACACAGTTCAATATACCTCCCCAAGCTCCCTGTTAAATGCCACCTGCTGCATCAGCATGAATGTCGTTTTCTTTAATTCCTGCATAAAATAGTGGTTCTCCCTGCCCACACCCCCCATATAATTTGAACTGATATATTCGATCATCCTGCCGTAATCCGCCGCGAACTGGAATTCATCCGAGTGCGGGATCACCCCGATACAATCCTTGCGGAAACCAAACTCGGAAATGATTTTTGCCAGATTCACTTTGCTCTTTCGATGGTAATCACTGATAATAAAGAATGCTTTCGGAACCAAAGATGAATAATTCTGAAAAAAACTTTGAATTTCATACATATCCTGTTTTAGCAGTACGGCAACCACGTCCGCCTCCTCTAAAATCATCTTGGAGCTGAGCGCGTTCCCCCGCCTCGTGTCTATAAAGGCAATCTCGGAATATTGCCGGAGTACCGGCAGCAGATTACAATGGAATTGATAATCAAAAAGATCTTCATTTCTCGTGAACTGCGGAACATAATACAAACCCTTTTCCAACAGCTCGATCACCGGGTAGTCGTCTGCGCGGCACTGCCTCGATAAGCGGTGCACATCGTCCTGGAACTTTCCCTTCCCATAGCTGTGAACCGGCTCCGCTACACGGTACAGCCATCTGCGCGGAAAAAGATACCGGAATACCCCGTTCTCGCTGTAATGGTCCTCAAAAATTGTGATCTTAAATGGGTACGAAAGCACGGCCGTAAGACCGATCGCCGTCAAAGCACACGTTACCCCGCTTCTTCTGCTGCTCCCCCAGTAAGCGACTTTCACAAGTCATCTCCTCTCCGGCATGCGGCAGCCAATCGCTGTAACGTTTCGAAATCAGATAATTAAGACAGTTACTATTGTATGGGATAAGTCCGGATTTGTAAAGAGAAAATCAAACGTCGTTTTTCACAGACTTTATTTTCAAATCTTGTTAAAAATACATAATGTTTAATTTTGTAAAAACCAAAAAAAACTGTGAATCCAAGGGCATTTCCGTCATTTTTCAAAACAGATCTCTACTCCTTTGACACAGTCTTTTTTTCTGTAAAAAATTATGATTCTTTGTAAAACAATGTAAATTTAATATCCTGCGGGTGGTCACCGAAACAATTTCCAAACAGGTTCATGCCGCCGGGATGCTTTGCGTCTTCCTTGATCCCGATCCTCACTGAAATATATTCTGCCCCCGACAGTTCGTAATCTGCAAGCGTGAGCTCCGAAACTTTTTCGCCGTCCAAAAAAGTCCCCTCCGCGGTAAACGACCAGGTTTTCAGCGCGCCGTACTGCGTATTTTTATCCGGCCACCATTCGGGGTTTAGCTTCCCCCTCCTGCCGCCAAAGTCACTTGGACAGAAAAAAGTCCCCGCATCCTTCCCGTTCATCCATACGGTAATGTCGGACGGCCATTCCAGATTATATTCGTGATCCTCCGAGCAGACCTCAAAAGAAAGTTCTGCCCGCACCTCCTGTGCCTTCTTTAACAGATTGTTCGGAAAGCGGTACTCCACATAGCCCTTTCCGAGCCACAGAAGCTTCGCGTTGGACCGTTCCGGATGGTAAAAGCAGCGCGGCTCATCCTCCTCCCCGATCGGTCCTCTTTCCCCTACCAGACCACAGGTCGGCTCGACATAATAATCCACGAAATTCCCGATCGGCATCTGGATCACCTCCATCTGCTCCCGCATATCATAGGCGGTCAAAAGCTCCAGCTCCGCCCGCTCCACAACCTTGCTGCAAAGCTTCATGGAACCGCGGATCCCCGGCTGCAACGCCGTCCGGATCAGGCCTGCCGCCTCAAGCACACGGATGTGGGAAGCAGCGGAGGACGGCGGGATGGAAAGTGCTTCCGCGATCTCGTTGATGTTCAATTCCCTCCCGCAAAGAAGCTTCAATATATCCAGACGCGTGTCCACCGATAATGCCTTGCCGAGCAGTACGAGCTGCTTCGTATCATCCAGGCGGATTTTCACTGAAGTTTTCATTCTGACACCCCTTTTCTGCAATATCGCATTGATTTCTTTCAATACCGCGTTTTTTATCTGTGTACCGTTTTCATAAGAATTTCTAAATTCTTTTCTTCCCGGCTTTCTCCTTACTTATTTCTTACATTTCGAACCCCCTCCTTGCATCAGGACAAAAATAATGCTATGATATAATACATTTATAAGGGAGGGAAATCATTATGACAAAAGCAACAATTTATCTTCTGAATCTCACCGGCATAATATCAATGATATACTTTGCCATGATTTTGGTTTATTCCGGCATCAAAACCTCATTTTTATGGTTCTGGCCATTTCTTGCCGCTTGCTGCGCCGCCGTTTCGTTTTTCCTGCGGTTTTCGCAGGGGCACGCCACACAGGCACCCTGGCGCATCCTCTCACAAACTGCCACCGTCTGTGTGTGGCTCGCGTTTCTCTCGTTACTTCTGGTGGAAGGCTTTATCCTGAACGCCGCATCCGCCACACCGTCCGCAGACGCACGGTATATGATCATCCTCGGTGCGCAGGTGCGCGGGGATACACCATCCCTTACCTTAAAGGCAAGGATTGACACAGCGGCGGCGTATCTTAAGACACACCCGGATGTCATCGTCATATGCTCCGGCGGTCAGGGGAGCGGCGAGAATATATCGGAAGCTGCTGCCATACAGCGCGGCCTGCTTTCTGCAGGAATCGGGGAAGAGCGCATCCGTCTCGAAGATGCCTCGACGAGCACCGTGGAAAACCTGCGCTTTTGCAAAAAGCTGCTTCCTTCCCCGGACACGAAAACCATCATCGTCACAAATGATTTCCACTGCTGCCGGGCCGGGCTCATCGCCAAAAAATGCGGCTACACAAACAGTTCTACCCTCCCCGCAAAAAAATTCCTGCTTACGACACCGCACTATTTTGTCCGAGAATTTTTCGCCGTCTTAAAAGACTTTATCGCCGGCAACCTCTAGTGCGGCGTTGCAACCAAAAGCTCCACCGGGCAATGGTCGGAACCTGTCACCGCATCCAGGATGTCCGCGGACACAAGACTTCCCTCCAACTCCTTCGATGCCAGAAAATAGTCGATGCGCCAGCCCACGTTCCTCTCTCTCGCATGGAACATATAGGACCACCACGAATAGCGGTCTTTCGCGTCCGGATAAAAATAGCGGAACGTATCAAGGAAGCCGCTGTCCAAAAGCTCCGTCATCTTCCCGCGCTCCTCGTCGGTAAAACCCGCGTTTCCCCGGTTGGGCTTCGGATTTTTCAGGTCGGCCTCCTGATGTGCCACATTCATGTCGCCGCACACAATGACCGGCTTTTTGGACCGCAGGCCGCCAAGATAGCCCCGGAAAGCATCCTCCCATTCCATGCGGTAGGCGAGGCGCGTCAACTCCCGCTGCGCGTTCGGTGTGTAAACCGTCACCACATAGTAATCCCTAAATTCCGCCGTGATCACGCGCCCCTCCGTATCGTGCTCCGCGACCGATATCCCGCAGGTGACGGCCAGCGGCATCTCCTTTGAAAACAACGCCGTTCCGGAATATCCTTTTTTCTGCGCGTAATTCCAAAAGACGTGGTATCCTTCCGGTGCAAAATCAAGCTGTCCCTGCGAAAGCTTGGTTTCCTGAAGACAGAGGACATCCGCATCCGCTTTCTTAAAAAATTCCGCAAACCCTTTTCCCATACAGGCGCGCAGTCCGTTTACATTCCAAGATACCAGCTTTTTTTCCACAGCATCCTTTCTTTTCTTCATCGCTTTACCTTCTTCCGTTCCTATACCCACCCTGTCACGGGTGTGCCGCCGTACTGCCGCACGTCAACCGGGTCTGCCCTCCATGCCCTGCTTGCTCTGTCCCTTCTGACGGAGGAAATTTAAAAACTCCTGCCCTGGCAGCGGTTTTGAAAAATAGTATCCCTGAATATAATTGATCTTAATCTCCTCCATCACACGGTACTGCTCCTCGGTCTCAATCCCCTCCGCGACAATCCCGAGCTCCATACCCTGGATCATATGCATGGCGGCATCCATCACATATTTTGCCTTGTCGTTCGTAAAATATGCCTGGATCATCTCCCGGTCAAACTTTACGAGCTGAACCGGCATATCAACGATATAGTTCAGGTTGGAATGCCCCGTCCCAAAATCATCCAAAGAAAACGAAACCCCGTAGTCCAGCAGTTTCTGCATATTCTCGATCATCCGCCTTTTCGCGCGTGTCGAGGCGGATTCCGTAATCTCAAGGTTGATGTACCCGGGACTTAAACCAAAATTGTCCATGATGCGGATATAATCCCTTGCAAGCCCCGTGTCCGCGCACTGTACAACAGAGAGATTCACCTCAATATACCTTACCCCGTAATCGGCGAGGCTTTCCTGCACAAAAAAATCACAGACTTTCTCAAAGACGCGCTTCCCGATCTCTAAGATCATCCCGTTGCTCTCCGCGATATGTATGAAGGAAGCCGGCGCAACCATGCTGCCGTCCCGCTCCAGAATACGCACAAGCGCCTCCGCGCTCGTAAAACGCTGTTCCTTGATGGAGAAAATCGGCTGATAATAAACTTCCACCCGGTCCTCCGCCAATGCCTCGCGGATCTTCTGCGTCATCGCCCGCTCAGAAAACATGCGCTCCGCCACGGAGTTCTCCACAAGCTGGAAACTCCCGGCCAGCGTGTCCTTTTTCGCCCCGCGGACATAACGCACAAGGTCGAGCAGTTCCTTGTCGGAATTCACGCACCTCGCGTCCCGGAAACAATAAAAATTCGGGATACACTGTATATCCTGGCACTGCCCCATGCGGGCGGGCAGCTCCTGCTGCAGATATTCCCACGCCTGTTCCATACAGACCTGTTCCGTAAATACCAGAAGGATCTCGTCCTCCATCGTCTTGAACACGCAGGCACCCGGAAGTTCCAAAAATAAATCTGCAAATTCTGCCACAAGCTCCTCGGTGCGTTTTAGATGTATATCCCATTGGAAGGCATTCTCAAGCAGCACGGCAATCACAAAAAACTTCCCCTCCCCGCTGTAAAGCTGCTCCATATAGCGGGTGTAGGCCATATAATTAAAGAGCCCCGATTTCCGGTCAAGGTGCAGCTCCGGATTTTCAAACTGGAAAAAGATTACCGAAACACCGAGCGCGCAGGCAAAACCCACGACCAGAAGCTGACTGTTCAAAAACTGGATCAATGCCGCCACGATCCACATCCCCATCCATATGATGACCGCCCTGCGCTGCCGCTCGTAGATCCGTCCCTTTTGCGCGACCAGCGTGAAAAGATTGGCGAGCACAAAAAACAGCGCACCGACGTAAGTCGCCCAAGTACTCGGACCGTAACTGTAAACAATGCTCCCGTCCGCGTTCGCATACAGGGAGATCGGCAGACAGTAGATCAGCAGCGCAAACGCTGCCGTGATCATTCCATAATAGCACAACTGCCTCCGGAACTGGGGCTTTCTCCGGCAGATATCCGTACCGACATAAGCGAGCGCCGCATAGCCGACCAAAATCAGCGTGACAAGATATGTTTTGCAGACAAACAACACCAGGAACACCGGAATCCTGGCCTGATTCACGATCAGCACTACAGAAAGCATATCCATGCCAAGACAGAACATCGTAACAAAATAAGCAACCCGGAAAACCCGCCCGGACGCTAACTCAAGCTTTCTTTGTTTGCTGTATATCACCAACAGCATAACAAGCAGCGCAACTCCACAGCATTGTGTCTTAATGTTCATAACGTCTCTTCCTCTCCATGTTTGGGCAGCCCGGTACTCTGTCCCCGCATTCTCCCTCTCCCGTTTTCCTATATACATGCGGATGACGGGAATCCATTCTCAGACACAACCCAGCTAAATTATATTAAGTATAACATATTTTCCACAAAAAAGAAAGGGAAATCGAAACCAAAGACCCGAAAAAGAGGCGGAGTTTAAAAAAATTAAATTTTACAAAAAAAAGCTTGCATTCCGAACCAAAATATAATATAATGCATTTCAGCAATACAAAGGCGTACTGCTTGTTTTTTTGTACCCTTTTTATTGCTTTATTATTTTATGCCGCTTTTCCCGGGCAAAACGGTAAAGCGAGCAAAGAAAAGGAGATCAGATCATGGGATATGTTGATGAAGTCATTGAAAGAGTTATCGCAAAGAATCCTGGCGAACCGGAGTTCCATCAGGCAGTGAAGGAAGTGCTTGAGTCCTTGCGGCCGGTTGTCGAGGCAAATGAGGCACTTTACCGCAGGGAGGCGCTGCTTGAGCGGATCACGGAGCCGGACAGGCAGATCAAATTCCGCGTGCCGTGGGTGGATGACAAGGGACAGGTTCAGGTAAACACCGGTTACCGCGTCCAGTTCAACAACGCGATCGGACCGTACAAGGGCGGTCTCCGCCTGCATCCGTCCGTCAATGTCGGCATCATCAAATTCCTTGGTTTTGAGCAGATTTTTAAAAATTCCCTCACCAGCCTTCCGATCGGCGGCGGCAAGGGCGGTTCCGATTTTGACCCGAAGGGCAAGTCTGACCGCGAAGTCATGGCATTCTGCCAGAGCTTCATGAACGAGCTTTACAAATACATCGGTGCGGATGAGGATGTCCCGGCGGGTGACATTGGTACCGGCGCGAGGGAGATCGGCTACATGTTCGGCCAGTACAAGAAGATCCGCGGTGTTTACGAGGGCGTGCTCACCGGCAAGGGACTCTCCTACGGCGGCTCGCTGGCAAGAACCGAAGCAACCGGATATGGTCTTTTATACTTGACCGAGGAAATGTTAAAGTGCAACGGCAAAGATATCGCAGGCAAGACGATCGCCGTATCCGGTGCCGGCAATGTTGCGATCTACGCAATCCAGAAAGCGCAGCAGCTCGGCGGAAAACCGGTGACATGCTCGGATTCCACCGGCTGGATCTACGATCCGGAGGGCATTGATGTCGCTCTCTTAAAGGAAGTAAAAGAGGTAAAGCGCGCAAGGCTGACGGAGTACGCAGCAGCAAGACCTAGCGCGCAGTACCATGAAGGCAAGGGTGTCTGGAGCGTAAAATGCGATATCGCCCTTCCGTGCGCGACCCAGAACGAGCTTGGCCTTGACGATGCCAAAGCATTGGTTGCAAACGGATGCTTTGCGGTAGCCGAAGGCGCGAACATGCCGACGACGATGGAGGCGACAAAATACCTGCAGGAAAACAAGGTTCTCTTCGCGCCGGGCAAGGCGGCAAACGCGGGCGGTGTTGCAACGAGCGCGCTTGAGATGTCCCAGAACAGCGAGAGGCTTTCCTGGAGCTTTGCGGAAGTGGACGCGAAGTTAAAGGGCATCATGGTAAACATCTTCCACAACCTTGACGACGCGGCAAAGAAGTACGGCCATGCGGGCGATTATGTTGTCGGCGCGAACATCGCCGGCTTCGAAAAGGTTGCCAACGCAATGCTCGCACAGGGTGTCTGCTAAATAAATTGTATGCCCCCCCTGGGCGGCTGCAAAAAGGCACCCCCACGGCATACGGCAGGATCCAACAGGAAGCGTTACATCAAGCTTTTTCAGTCCCTATTGTGTAACATTCCATTCTGTTTTTTGGAAAAGGACAGAGTGCGTGGGCAAAACCACCACAAAACCTAACGGCAGCAGCCGCACTAGTGCAGCGGTTTTGCCGTTAAATAAAACAGACGAAAGCGGGGGCAGGGTTGTAAAATCCTGCCCCCGCTTTCGTCTGCGAAATGGCAACGGCAAAATACTGACTGTCAAAGGACGGGAATTGTTTTCCCCCGGAAGATGTGCTATACTTTTAACCGACAAACCAAATCAAGATCAGAAAGAGAGAGGACAGTATGAAACCCCTTTATGAAATTGACTTTTCCGCCCTGAATGCAGAGGAAAAATTCAAATTTATGCGTGACTTGCGTGATTCAATGAAAGCTAGTTTTCAGGAGGTATCTTTCCCTGTTCAGCTTCTGACCCATACTTTGATTTTTACCCGCTGGTGGAATTCCTACAAACATATGGCTCCCAAGGAACCCACCCCGGAAATATTAGAGACTGTCATAGAACTGCTGTGGGATTTTCAGGAAGAAAAATGTGATTCCGAAACCTTGGCAAGATTCCAGAAAAGTTTTTGCGACTCTGCCCTGGAAATTTTGACCGGAGACGATGGCGAACTGAACGAGGATTCCGAAAGCAGGACTTTTTATCAGAAGCATTTTCACCATTGGGACGCAATGTCCTATGTTGTATTTCTCTCCGCTTTGTGTACTGTATTGGGGGAGGCTGTCTCCCAAAAAATCACATGGGATGCCGTGGAGGAGGTTGTTTATGGGGATATTGGGGACACCATGATTGACTTTTTTGAGACGGTTTATAAAAAAGATTCCAATGGCTACTATCCATCTGAGTTAGACCGGCGGCAGAAGGAGACATACGATACCCCCACCTTTGCCCGCGTCATCGCCCTGCTTCAACAGGATATGCGAACCGCCCTCAAGGGCATACCTCTTCCAGAACTGCGGGCGCAATATCGGAATGAATACCTGTTTTCTCCGGAGGAAAGTGCCAAAATCAGCGATTACCGGTAATTTTTATTTAGCATGGGGAATATCCGTTTATCGGTTCAAGGAAAGTCCACAACAGGGCGGCGGTGAAAGGCATTGACTATCTCGCCGCCCCGTCGGTTCCCATTCCATATCCTGCGGGGAGTTGCCGTTCATCCCACCTTTGAAATAATCTTTCGCCGCCGCAAACAAGATTTGCTCGGTTTCCGTCAGCGGCTTCTTTCCATCGTACTTGGCAGTGTCCCCGCCTTTGTCATTTGTATCGCTCCCGCTTTTATTTTTGGCATTCAGGATAGTGATTTGCAGCCGTGGCGGCTCCCTTCCTTACAGCAGCTTCATTTTATCACGCCGTCACGGAGGAACGCTTTTGCGGCCGGTATATTTTATTATTGACCATCCATGCCTGTTGTGGTAAACTTTTCTTACTTAAAATATATATATAAATCGCGGTATCCGGGCGCTGCGGGTGCCATAGCGATACGATAGCAGCTTTTTCGGGAAATGCCCTTGGCTGGTATTCCTAAAATGAAAACATTCCAAGACAGCGCAGAAACGAGGGAAACCATGAAAATTGAGACAAAATGCCTGCACGAGGGCTATACTCCGAAAAACGGCGAGCCGCGCGTGCTCCCAATCGTACAAAGCACAACCTACTGCTTTGACTCCACCGAACACATTGCACAGCTCTTTGATATGCCGACAGAATTTATGTACTCGCGCTTCGCCAACCCGACCGTGGACGCGGTTGAAAAAAAGATTGCTTCCCTGGAGGGCGGTGTTGGGGCGATGTGTACGACGAGCGGACAGGCAGCAAGCCTGTTCTCCATCCTGAACCTCTGTAAGGCGGGGGACAGCTTTATCGCCGCCGCCACGATCTACGGCGGTTCAATCAACCTGTTTGCGGTCACCTTAAAAAAACTTGGCATCGAATGCATTTTCGTGGACGCGGACGCACCGGAAGCAGAACTTGACGCGGCTTTTCGGCCGAACACAAAAGCGGTTTTCGGCGAAACACTTGCCAACCCTGCACTCACCGTACTTGACATTGAAAAATTTGCGTCGCTCGCGCACCGGCACGGCGTTCCGCTTATCATCGACAATACCTTTGCCACTCCGATCCTGTGCCGCCCGATTGAATTTGGGGCCGACATCATCGTCCACTCGACCACAAAATACATGGATGGCCATGCAGTACAGGGCGGCGGCGTGATTGTGGACGCGGGACATTTTGACTGGACAAACGAAAATTTCCCGGATTTTGTCGAACCGGATGAAAGCTACCACGGCGTTTCCTACGTGAAATCCTTTGGACCAATGGCGTACATCATCAAGGCAAGGATGCAGCTGATGCGCGATTTCGGCTGCTACCCTGCCGCAAACTCCGCTTTCCTCTTAAACCTCGGCCTGGAAACCCTCCCGGTGCGCATGCGCCAATACTGCTCGAACGCGATGGCGGCGGCGGAATTTTTGGAGAAACACCCAAAGGTAACATCCGTCAATTATCCGGGGCTTGCCTCTAACAAGTACCATGCACGTGCCAAAAAATATCTGCCGGAAGGCTGTAGCGGTGTCATCTCCTTCACGGTCGCGGGCGGGCGCGGGGATGCCGTGAAATTCATGGATCACCTCGAACTCGCCTCGAATGTCGTGCATGTCGCGGATATCCGCACCTGCGTCCTCCACCCGGCATCAGCAACACACCGCCAGCTCACCGACGAGCAGCTCCTGGCCGCGGGCATTGATGGCAGCATGATCCGTCTCTCCGTCGGCCTTGAAAACATTGAGGACATCCTTGCTGACCTCGAAAAGGGCTTCGCCGCGATCTGAAGACAGCGCGTGCCCGGACAGTGCCCAGCGGGGTTTTGGGGGGCTGTGCGAACCAAAAGCCCGCTGCCGGTTGTTGGTGCTTGGCAGGGCACGGGCGGAACTATTATAACAGCGCGTGCCCGGACAGTGCCCAGCGGGGTTTTGGGGGGCTGTGCGGACAAAAACCCCGCTGCCGGTTGTTGGTACTGGCAGGGCACGGGCGGAACTATAAATAGGAGGAACTACTGCTTATGGACAACAAAATCGTAGTTGCGCTTGGCCGCAGCGCGTTTGGCGAAACCTTCCCGGAACAAAAAGCAAACGTAAAGCTCGCCGCAAAGGCAATCGCAGATATTGCGGAGGAAGGTTACCGGATCATCATTACGCACAGCAATGGTCAGCAGCTTGGTATGGTACACTCCGCCATGACCGAATTCTCCCGTATGGATCCCAGATACACAGCCGCCCCAATGTCCCTGTGCAGCGCCATGAGCCAAGGCTATGTGGGCTATGACCTCCAGAACGCAATCCGCACCGAACTGCTTGACCGCGGGCTGTTCTTTACGGTATCAACCATTATCACGCAAGTAAAAGTCAGCCCGTTTGACAGGGCATTTGCAACACCCACCAAGGTCATCGGCCGCGTTATAGACGCGGCCAAGGCAGCCGCCGAGGAGCGCAAAGGAAATTATGTTACGGAAGTGGAAGGTGATTTTTGCCGTATCGTCGCTTCCCCGAAACCGATCGATATATACGAGATTGATGCCATCCGCGCCCTGTCGGATGCGGGGCAGATCGTCATTGCCGCAGGCGGCGGCGGTATCCCGGTACTCGAACAGGGCACGACCTTAAAAGGTGCAAGCGCCGTCATCGAAAAAGACCTGACTGCCGGAAAATTAGCCGAACTGCTCAACGCCGATGTCCTGCTCTTCCTCACCGGAAATGAGAAAGCTGCGCGTTTCTACGGCACACCACAGGAGACAGCTCTGGATACTGTCTCTTTAAAAGAGGCAAAGATCTTTGTCGGGGACGGCAGTTTTTCGGCACACGGCATGCGGCCTAAGATTGAAGCATCCATTTCCTATCTCACACAAAAACCGGACGGCAAGGTTCTGATCACCAAAATGGAGACAGCGCGCAGTGCCCTCCGCGGCAAAACCGGGACGAGGATTGCATAGACCTCCCGCCTTAGTTTTACGTTCCGGTTTATGCATCACAAAAGGGGCAGCTGCGTTTAGCGCAGCCTGCCCCCTTCATATCTCACACGTTTTTCCAGATTTTTTTCAACCAAAGACAGCCGCCGCTCAAGCGTTTCCCGGTCATCTGGCATCAAATCGATAGAAAGTTCAATGCTCGTCATCAGTCCTTCATCTATTTTCCCGCGGATTTCGCGAAGCACCATCAATTTTTCCCCCGGTGTCTCCGCGTCCAGAAAGCGCAAAAGTTCCGGACGGACTTTCCCGGCTTCGGGATTGTCCCAAATCGTGGAAGACTCTTTTTCCTCACACGGCGCAGCCTGCAGCAAAGCAGTCCCATCCCCCCGGATTTCCCGCATCTCGACCGCCGCGTTCCCCGCGGCTTGCATCCCGGTCATCCGGTGTATCGTACCTGCTCCCTCCCCCGGGTCAGGCTCCCCTAAAACACCGGGAAATTCATGCAGGGACACTTTCTCGAAACGATATTGTGCCGCTGCGTCGGGATATTTCTTTCTGTCCACCGGACTTAAAAAATCCTCCAGTCTGCGCACATACAGGCGGCGTTCCCCGTAAAGCGCCCAATAAACTACCATCTGCTCCATTGTCTGCGCGTCATGTGCCACGCCGATGACCTGATACAGATTCCCCTTAAAATGCCTGTAAAGCTCTCCCGCCACAGGCAGGTTTCCTATCGTCTCCATATTCTGTCCCTGTCCTTTTTAACCTTTCCTCACCAAGGCCAATCTCCTGCTATTTTTTCTTCGTCTTTCCCTGCTTTTGGCGGTAATCCCTAAAATACTGTGCAACCTCCTGTGTCACCAGACGCGAGCGCACCATAAGCTCCAGGTCATTTATAAACTCCGCGTCCGCCGCCTCGTCATCCGCCATCCGTTTTAGCATCCCGCTGATCTGTCCCTTATATTCGTCCGAGGTCAGAACCTGGTCCATCAGTAAAATCTTC
The DNA here is from genome assembly GCA_947053345.1 of uncultured Lachnospiraceae bacterium. Taxonomy (GTDB): domain Bacteria; phylum Bacillota; class Clostridia; order Lachnospirales; family Lachnospiraceae; genus RGIG4057. Next base: position 13,424 of record CAMRSM010000022.1, on the reverse strand, counting down.
ATTTCGGATGCCGCACGGTAATATTTCCCGTATCGGTCATCAACAATTCCCGTGAACACGACCGGCACCCGCAGCACCGGGCGGACATTCTTGACCGAAGTATTTGTGATCCGGATTCCGGGGGCGATCACATAAAGGTTTTTCGTGTAATATCTCCTTGCTCCGGCCTGGCGTTCCTTGTACACCGGAAGAAGCGGCTGGTACATCGCACCCACCACGGACGGCTGGCGCACCTGCCCGTACTCGGCAAGCGGATTGACCTCCACATTTTTCATGTAAGTGATCTCCGTCACCTGTGACATCGGGACGGCAAAATTGCGCGGCTTATTTTCCAGCACAAGGAACTGCAGATATCCTTTTGCTTTCCAGAGATACGCCGGTGTCTGCTTTACGCCCTCTTTCTCGTAGGAGTCGATCATGACCTGCACATGCGCGGAACTGACATGGTAAGCGATGAGCAGATCCCCCAGATCATCCTTTGTCATCTCCGCCAGACTGTCATAAGTTTTTGATAGGATGGCTTTCCTTTTGTCCTTAGCCCTCCCCTCCACGAGCTCGGCCTCCCCAAAACGGACGGACTGCAAAAGCACAATATCCATGACAAAGGCAAAGACCGCCGTAAGCCCCCACAATACCCCGCTCCCGCTCGCTGCGAGCACCCCTCCTGTCCCCGCGAACAGAAACAATAAAATTGCAGATATCAAAATCCGTTTAGTTTTCGCGTTGCCGAAGCGCAATGCATTCCAATACTTTTTCATACCTTCCCCCAACCACAGCACCCTCACATGGATTCCGGCGAATCCAAAAGCACGATCTTTCCCTCCTTTAGCGACTCCTGTACCATGATCGTGCGCTGGTTCGACGATCCCTTAAAGCGCAGGTTGACATTGTGCAACTCCCTGACAAAGCGCCCGTCCACCAAAACATCAATGTAGGAAAGGAACTCCCTCGTCTCTGGCCACTCCTTACACATCCGCCCGCAGATGTCCTCATCAAAAAGATAGCCCGAAAAGCACCATATGTCTTTGTCCGGGTACTTCTCCTTCACGCAGCGCACAAACGGTAAAAGACCGGTCTGGTTGCTATGCTCAAACGGCTCCCCGCCAAGCAGTGAAAGCCCCCGCACATAATCTGGCGCAAGGTAGGAAAGCACCTCCTTCACCGTCTCCCTCGTAAACGGTTCTCCGTAGGAAAAATCCCATGCCTCACGGTTGAAGCATCCGGGACAGCCCCTCGTGCAGCCGCTGACAAAGACCGAGACGCGCACCCCAGGACCGTTCGCAATGTCGTATTGTTTTATATCGGCGTAATTCATCCCATTCTCCGTTTCTGTATGCGGCGGTGCGGTTATGCCCGCATACGGCAGCATCTCACGCACACGGATGACATGCGGCTTTCCGACTGCGCTTTATGCCCGCACACGGCAGCATCCCTTCACCCGGGCACAACATCCTGTAATCCGGATGTATCCGTTTTGGTTCGGATGCGCGGGGATTTTCCCCTGCCGGAGCATGGAATTTCCCGCACAGCCCCCACATCCCCGCTTAAATATGCAGCACGCGCGCGTTGATCTCCTTGGTCTTTCCGACATTCCAGAAATTCTCGCCGAGATACCCGCAGGTGCGGCGCGTCACGTTCATCTTCGCGTGGTCTTTGTTCCCGCACTGCGGGCACTCCCACTCCAGTTCATCATTGATCTTAATCTCCCCGTCAAAACCGCACACATGGCAGTAATCGGATTTTGTGTTGAATTCCGCGTACTGGATGTTGTCGTATATAAATTTTACCATCTCCTCCAAAGCCTCAAGATTGTGTCGCATATTCGGGATCTCCACATAGGAAATCGCACCGCCGGAGGAGATCACCTGAAACTGGCTCTCGAACTGAAATTTTGAGAACGCGTCAATCCTCTCGCGCACGTCCACATGGTAGGAATTCGTGTAATAACCCTTGTCCGTCACATCCGGGATCTCGCCAAAACGCTCCTTGTCAATGCGCGCGAAACGGTAACACAGCGATTCCGCCGGTGTCCCGTAAAGGCCGAAGCCAATCCCCGTCTCCTCCTTCCACGTGTCCGTCGCCCGGCGCAGGCGCTTCATCACACGCAGTGCAAAGTCGAGCCCTTTCGGGTCCGTATGGCTCACGCCGGTCATCAGCTTGGTCACCTCGTACAGCCCGATGTAGCCGAGGGAGATCGTCGAGTAACCGCCGTGCAGAAGCGCATCAATCTTCTCCCCTTTTTTCAGGCGCGCAATCGCCCCATACTGCCAGTGGATCGGGCTCACATCGGAAATCGTCCCTTCTAATGCGTGATGGCGGCACATCAGAGCCTCAAAGCAGAGCGATAAGCGCTCCTCCATAAGCTGCCAGAACTTCTCCTCGTCCCCCTGTGCGATAATGCCGATCTGGGGAAGGTTTAAGCTGACCACGCCCTGGTTAAAGCGCCCCTCAAACTTATACTCGCCGTCCGCGTCCTTCCACGCCGTCAAAAAACTGCGGCAGCCCATGCAGCTGAATACGTTGCCCTCATAATTCTCCCGCATCTTCTTCGCCGAGATATAGTCCGGGTAAAGGCGTTTCGCGGAACACTTCACGGCGAGGCGCGTGATATAATCGTATTTTCCGCCTTTTAAGCAGTTGTGCTCATCCAGAACGTAGATAAGCTTCGGGAAAGCCGGGGTGATATACACGCCCTTCTCGTTTTTGATCCCCTCGAGGCGCTGGCGCAGGATCTCCTCCACGATCATCGCATTTTCCTCGATGTATTCGTCCTTCGCGTCAAGGTTTAAGAACAGCGTTACAAACGGGGATTGCCCGTTCGTTGTCATCAGGGTATTGATCTGGTACTGGATGGTCTGCACGCCGGATTTTAACTCGTCCTTTACCCGGTCCTCGATCAGTTCGGAAAGCACCTCACCGGAAAGCTTCCCGGAAAATTCCTCCTCGTAGCGCTTCCGGTATTTCTCCCTCGTGATGCGCAGGTATTTCCCAAGATGCCTCACATCCACGGACTGCCCGCCGTACTGGCTGCTCGCCACCGCGGAAATGATCTGTGTCATGACGGTGCACGCCACCTGAAAGCTCTTTGGGCTCTCGATCAGCTTCCCGTTCATGACCGTGCCGTTCTCAAACATATCTTTGATATTGATCAGGCAGCAGTTAAAGATCGACTGCAAAAAATAGTCCGCGTCATGAAAATGCAGCACGCCGTCCTCGTGCGCCTTGGAAATCTTCTCCGGGAGCAGCAGGCGCTTTGTTAAGTCCTTGGAAACCTCCCCCGCGATCAGGTCGCGCTGCGTGGAGGCAATGATCGCGTTTTTGTTGGAATTTTCTTCCATTACATCTTTATTGTCATGCTGGATCAGGCTTAAGATGGAATCGTCCGTCGTGTTCGCCTTTCGCACAAGTTCCCTTGTATAACGGTACAGAATATACGTCTTCGCGAGCGTATACTTGCCGTCTTCCATCAGTTTTTCCTCGATGACATCCTGGATTTCCTCCACCTGCATCGTCGGCTTACCAAGTGACTCGATCGCCCGCACAATGCCCTCGATCTTTCCCTCGGATATCTTTTCCTTCATCTTGACTTCGTCATTTGCCTTGCGGATCGCTACAAGGATCTTATTCCTGTCATACTCGACAACGCGTCCGTCCCTTTTGATCACTTCCATTATGTTACGCCCTTTCTGTGTTGCCGCACACGGCAGTATGCAATCACATACCGCCGTGTGCGGATCATATGCTTCTAATATGTAAAATGCCCGGATATCCTTCCGGCCATACTGCGGCAGCCATCGTTTGATCTCTCTGCTGCCCTATAAGCATATCACAGGAAACGGGATTTGTCCACAGTATCTTGTAATATTTTGCGTGCTTTTCCTTTTCGCACCACTATATATAGTGTTGTAATGCCTGGCACCCTCTTTGGACATTAAAATACAAGAATAAATTGCGGGGGATTTATCTGCCTGCGATACAAAATGCATCCCTTAAGGATTCCCCAGATAACAGTCATAGCCCTCTTCCCCAAGACCCATCCGGATCAGCACCGGGATTTCCTCCGGCATTTCGCCCTTCTCTGTATAAGCATAATCCCCGATCAGCTTGTAAAGATTGCGGATATGGTAATCAAGCCTGTCCCGCTCCTTTGGCATCGCCGCCTCCACCTGGCCTTTCAGCAAAGAAAGCCCCACGTCCTCCGCCGCGGAAAGCTTTAAGAGCCTTGCCGCAAGCCCGCACGCGTATGCGCACTCATAGTCCGAGAGCATGGCGGACAAATAATCTTCAAAGGAGATTTTCTGCTCCACTCCCTGTTTCGCACAAAACGGTATCACTGACTGCAACCCCTTTCCGAAATATTCGTTACACATGCGCCACTGCACCAAAACCCCTTAGGAAAGATTTTCGTTCATATGGCTTTCAAAATCCCGCGGCGCTGTCCGGGCACATATGGCTTCCGTGTTGCGAATGCCGCCAAAAGCTGTCCCAAACTGCATTTACAGATCTTCAATCTGCCAGTCGACCGGCTCCTGCCCATGCTCCGCAAGGAAAGCGTTTGCCTGGCTGAAATGCTTGCAGCCGAAAAATCCCCGGTAAGCCGAGAGCGGGCTCGGATGCGGCGCTTTTAAGATCAGGTGCTTCGGATTTTTTAACATCGGGATCTTACTCTGCGCCGGCCGTCCCCAGAGCATGTAGACCACCGGGCGATCCTGGGCATTCACCGCCTGGATGACCGCGTCGGTAAATTTCTCCCAGCCATGCCCCTGATGTGAATTTGCCTGATGCGCGCGCACTGTCAGCACGGTATTGAGCAAAAGCACGCCCTGCTCGGCCCATTTTTTCAGATAGCCATTGTTCGGGATCACACAGCCGAGGTCGTCGTGCAGTTCCTGATATATGTTCTGCAAGGACGGCGGGATTTCCGTCTGGGTCGGAAGCACGGAAAAGCTCAGGCCGTGTGCCTGGTTTTCCCCGTGGTACGGATCCTGTCCGAGGATGAGTACCTTCACCTTGTCAAGCGGTGTCAGGTGCATCGCGTTAAAAATATCGTCCGCCGGCGGGTAAATGACCGTTTTGCTGTACTCCCCCTTCACAAATTCAAACAATTCCTTGTAATACGGCTTGCAGAACTCCGGTGCAAGCACCTCCTGCCAGCCACCTGATAACATTGCCATAAAAAAGCGCCCCTTTCTGTATTTTGGTTTGTTTTGCCGTGTTTTATTTGGTTTGGCCTAGGATATAGTATAGCACAGGGGGGTGGGGACTGCAAGGTAATCTTCTCTGCTATACAAACGATCTCCCTCCCTTTGGCATTGCATCCTCTTCGGCATTCCCCAAAGTTCCGCCAAACCATACTTTTCCCCCTCCGGGGCAATTCACAAAATAGAGGCGGGCAGTATGCAGGCATCTCCGGGGAAACGCCGGTTTTGCAAGCGTTTCCCCGCCCCCTGCACACGCCCTAAAACAACAATCTCCTCAAATCAAGCATGCCTTTTCCCTGCTGCTCTTCCGGCAGCCCCAAATCGACCGCCGAATCCCATAGCCGCCCCTTGATCTCCTCCGGCGAAAGCCGCGACTCCTTCTGCAAAAGCAGGCAGGCCGCGCCGGATACCATCGGGGTTGACATGGAGGTTCCGCTCTTTACGGCATAGCCCGATATCAGAAGCCTTCTCCTCATCCTTTCTTCCGAAAGCATCCTCTCCCAAGCCTGCCCGTTTGGCAGCACACCCATAGCCCCTCCGTACCTTCCCGTAAAATATGCATTCCCGCCCCGCATCCCATAACGCAGGGGCATCAGGCTTCGGATGTTGCCTGCCGGCGCAACCACATCTGGTTTCATGCTCCCGCCCCGCCCCGGTCCCCTGCCGGAATAGCGGTTTGCAAATTTCCCCGCCTCCGAGGCACCGACGGTGATGATCCGGCTGCTGCAGCCCGGCAATGTAACCGTGCTTTTTCCCGGCCCTAAATTTCCCGCCGCACCGACCACACAGACCCCCGCCTCCCAAACCTGTTCTACTAAAAGAAGGAGTCTTTTGTAATCCGCATCCTTCTCCTCGCAGCTCGCCCCAAAGGAAAGATTTACAATGCGGATATCAAACTCCTCCCACCTCTCAAGCACCCATTTCAATGCCGCCATCACATCCGCCGGCTCCCCGTCCCCGTTCCGGTTCAGTGCCTTCAGAACGACTAAGGAGCACTCCGGCGCAATTCCACGCCATCTTCCGTTCGCCAGTCTCCCGCTGCCTGCCAGAATCCCACAGACATGCGTCCCGTGCCCGGAATCATCGTAGGGCATACCCCTTCGGTTCACAAAATCACGAAAGAAACGGATGCGCCCCGCCGGTATATCCGGGTGCGCTCCGATTCCGGTATCTATCACAGCGGCTGTGACCCCTCGCCCGGTATATCCGGCGGCAAATGCTTCCTCAGCATGTACTAACCTGCGTACGCGTTCCATCCCGCCTCCAACCAGCCAACATCCAAACCCATAACCGCCCGTTCTGCATCCTTATGATCAAAGATCACCTTCGCCATCTACCCGGTTTTATCCGGCTCTTTCCGGACTACTATGAATTTTCAGCCGATTATTGCAATTTTTTTCTTTATTTTATTCAACCCGCTGCATATGTGTGATTTTCCGCCCGCCGGAAGTTTTTTCAAATTTTGTGGAAATAAGGCAAGCCCATGCACATATGATACACTGTAAAATCTTTTTGGAGGCATCAAAATGAGCGATTTATCTGCTACAAACTGTGGATGTGGATGTGAGAACAATGGTTGTGGCTGTGGCAATGGCTGCGGCGTAGGGTTCGGCGGGGGCAGCAACAGCTGCTTATGGATCATCCTGCTGCTCCTCTTCTGCGGCGGCGGCTGCGGGAACGGCATTGGTTTCGGGAACGGGAACGGCTGTGGCTGCGATTCCTGCACCTGGATCATCCTGTTGCTCCTTTTCTGCGGCGGTGGCTGCGGGAACGGCTGCGGCATGAGCACGAACAACAATTGTGGATGCGGCTGCGGCTGCTAATCCGCCGGCAACCGGGGAGGGCTTCCTCCCCGGTTCCTTTCTTTATTTTTGGGACAACCCGCTGCCAAAGACAAGTTGGCGCAACATAAAGCCTGCCATTTTGAATCCGTTCTGACCCTTGACTTTTTCGCCGGATTATGCACAATATAAGATGGGTCGTTTTAAGGAGGGACGGAAAAAGATCACCGCTTCCTTAAAAACCCTTGGCGGGGCTCAGTAATCTGCAAAAGATTTGCCGTCGGATGGCACAGGTTCGTTACAGGGACGCTTTTACCGCCGTTTCTTCAAAGACATATCCGCCCGCCGTTTGATCCGGCGGGCCATCGGAATACAACCACAAAATAAATCCACCCACAGAAAGGATACCAAACATTATGGCAGGTTCAAGTTTTGGCACTATTTTTAAGATCACAACATGGGGCGAATCCCACGGGAAGGGCATCGGCGTTATCATTGATGGCTGCCCGGCAGGCATCCCGCTTAACGCAGAATGGGTACAGGCCTATTTAAACCGCCGCAAGCCGGGGCAGACACGATACGCAACCCCGCGCAAGGAGAACGACACCGTCGCCATTGAATCCGGCCTGTTTGAGGGACAAACCACTGGAACCCCCATTTCTATGGCGGTCTACAACGAGACACAGCGCTCCGCCGATTACTCGGAAATCGCGGGCTACTACCGCCCCGGACATGCCGATTTTACCTTTGATGCCAAGTACGGCTTCCGCGACTACCGTGGCGGCGGACGTTCCTCCGGGCGCGAGACCATCGGGCGCGTGGCAGCGGGAGCCGTCGCGTGCGCCCTTTTAAAAGAGCTCGGCATTTCCGTCACCGCCTACACAAAATCGATCGGCACCATATCCGCCGCCCCTTCCTCCTTCGCGCCGGACATCCTTTCTTCGGAACGCGACGCAAGCCCCCTTTTCATGCCCGGAAGGGAGGCATCCGATGCCGCGGAAGAATACCTGAAAGATACGATGAAACAATTCGACTCCGCTGGCGGCATCATCGAGTGCATCATCTCCGGGATGCCTGCGGGAGTCGGCGACCCGGTCTTTGAAAAACTTGACGCGAATCTCGCCAAGGCAGTTGTTTCCATCGGTGCCGTAAAAGGTTTCGAGATCGGATCGGGCTTTTCCTGTGCGCAGGCAAACGGTTCGTCGAACAACGACGCTTTCCTCGGCATCCGAAACGGGCGTGCTAAAAAGGCGACCAACCATGCAGGCGGTACTTTGGGCGGCATCAGTGACGGCTCGGACATCGTCCTGCGCGCCGCCGTCAAGCCGACCCCTTCCATTTTCAGGGAACAGCAGACTATCCTGCGTGACGCAAGCCCGGTCCGCGTGCAAGTCAAAGGCAGGCACGACCCTGTCATTGTCCCGCGCGCGGTCGTTGTCGTGGAGGCGATGGCGGCATTGACTGTCACCGATGCCCTGCTTGTGAATATGAGTGCACGCATGGACCGCATCCGCGAATTTTACCGGCCGCAGGCTTAAAAAGATGCGTACAGCCTGCTTTTCAGGCTGGTTTTTCCAACGCCTGTCTTCCGCCCCGTATTCTAACAGTATTTCTAAACTTTTTGTTTAATAACGCTTGACATCCGACATAATCCGTGTATAATAGTAATCGCTGTATTAGTTTAGGAATTCTAAACTGCAAGTTTACTATCACATTTCCCAAAAATAATGTCGTAACGGAGCGCCGCCTGTGGCGGCAGAATGCGAGGAATTATGAAGATAGGCGCTAAAATCAAGGAAATGCGCATCCAGAAAAGCCTGACGCAGGAAGAGCTGGCTGACCGCTGTGAACTGTCAAAGGGGTTTATCTCCCAGCTGGAGCGCGACTTGACCTCACCATCCATCGCAACACTCGTTGATATATTGCAGTGCCTCGGCACCAACCTGGAGGAATTTTTCTCAAACACCGCCTCCGAACAGGTCGTATTCGCAAAAACAGACTATTTCGAGAAGGTGGACGGCGAACTGAAAAACAAGATTGAGTGGATCATCCCAAATGCGCAAAAGAACATGATGGAGCCGATCCTTTTGACCCTTGGGCCGGACGGGGCAACCTATCCGGATAACCCGCATGAGGGCGAAGAATTCGGCCATGTCCTAAACGGGGCCATCAATATCCACATCGGCAGCAAGACTTACCGGGCAAAAAAGGGAGAATCCTTTTATTTCATTCCCAACAAGAAGCATTTTATCAGCGCTCAGGGAAAGACCGGGGCGCTCATTTTATGGGTCTCCACCCCGCCGAGTTTTTAACTGCATTTGACTTATCCTGCCACGGATTGGCAGACTTACAAACGCAAGTTCCCGCTGCGGCCATCAACGAAGCCACGGCACCCCGATTTTTGTTTGGCATGGAACCTTGTCACCGCGCCCTGCGCAGAAAGGAAGCAATCGGATGATTGATAATAAACTGATCGAACTCGTCGGCATCACCAAACGCTATAACGGCAGCACAGTCATTGACGACTTAAACCTCTACATACGCGAAAATGAATTTTTAACCCTGCTTGGACCCTCCGGCTGCGGCAAGACGACCACACTGCGCATCATCGGCGGCTTTGAATCACCGGATGAGGGCAAGGTTCTATTTGGCGGCAAGGATATTACAAAACTGCCGCCGAACGAGCGCCAGCTAAACACCGTCTTCCAGAAATACGCGCTCTTTACCCATATGACAATCGCAGAAAATATCGCGTTCGGCCTGAAAATTAAGAAAAAAAGCAAGCAGTATATCAAAGACAAGATCAAATATGCTTTAAAGCTTGTCAACCTGGACGGCTATGAAAACCGCATGCCCGACTCACTCTCCGGAGGCCAGCAGCAGCGCATCGCCATCGCGCGCGCGATCGTCAACGAGCCGAAAGTTCTGCTGCTTGACGAACCGCTCGGCGCACTTGACTTAAAACTCCGCCAGGATATGCAGTACGAGCTGATCCGCCTAAAAAACGAGCTTGGTATCACCTTCGTCTATGTCACGCATGACCAAGAGGAGGCACTCACGATGTCGGACACCATCATGGTCATGAACCAGGGCTACATCCAGCAGATCGGCTCGCCGGAGGACATCTACAACGAACCGGAGAATGCGTTTGTTGCGGATTTCATTGGCGAGAGCAATATCCTTTCCGCCACGATGGTAAAAGACCGTCTTGTCAATATCCTCGGCGTAAATTTTACCTGTGTGGACGAGGGGTTCGGCCAGAATACGCCGGTTGATGTCGTGATCCGGCCGGAAGATATCGACCTTGTTGACCCGGAGGACGGGGTTTTGACGGGGCACGTCACTTCCCTGATCTTTAAGGGCGTGCACTATGAGATGGAAGTGATGGCCGGCGGCTTTGAATGGCTCGTCCATTCCACCGATATGGCACCGGTCGGCTCTAAGGTCGGCATCCGGGTGGATCCTTTTGACATCCAGATCATGCATAAGCCGGAGTCGGAGGACGAGGCAGTGAGTGCAAAAGGACCGGAAGCCTGGTGATGGGAGGATTTTATTGATGAAACGAAAAAGTACATTTTTGCTTTCAACGCCCTACGGTCTGTGGATGCTGGGATTTACGATCATCCCGCTCGTAATGATCCTGTATTACGGGCTGACCGGACGAAACGGCGGGTTTACACTTGAGAATATCCGGCTGATCGCAACGGAGGAGAACTTAAAAGCCCTCTGGCTCTCCATCCGGCTCTCACTGCTCTCCACGCTGCTCTGCCTTTTGGTGGCCTACCCGTTGGCAATGATCCTGCGCAACACGAAGTTTAAAAACAGCCGTTTTATGGTAATGTTGTTTATCATGCCGATGTGGATGAATTCCCTGTTGCGCATTATCGCATGGCAGAATATTTTGGAGCGCAGGGGTGTTTTAAATACCCTGCTTGAGCTTTTACATCTGCCGGCTCTTAACATCATCAATTCCCCTGCCGCCATCGTGCTCGGGATGGTGTACGATTTCCTCCCGTTTATGGTTCTGCCGCTATACAATACCCTCGTCAAGATTGATGAGAACGTGATCAACGCGGCCCATGACCTTGGGGCAAACAATTTTTATACCTTTACAAAAATTATTTTCCCGCTGAGTATGCCGGGGGTAATTTCCGGCATCACAATGGTCTTTGTACCATCCCTGACGACCTTCGTCATCTCGGATATCCTCGGCGGCAGCAAGGTTCTACTGATCGGCAATATCATTGAGCAGCAGTTCCAGAAACTGAACAACTGGCACTCTGGCTCCGGGCTCTCGCTCGTCCTGATGGTCTTTGTGCTGATCAGCATGGCTCTTGTCGGGAAATATGACAAAGGGGAAGGGAGTGCAGGTGTATGGTGAATTTCCGACGCTTTTTGCATAAATTTTATCTTGGGCTTGTGATCCTGTTTTTGTATGCGCCGATCCTTGTGCTCATTGTCCTGTCTTTTAACAGTTCCAAATCCCGTTCAAAATGGGGGGGCTTTACAACAAAATGGTACTCCTCCATGTTCGCGAACGACACCATCATGCTGGCGTTAAAAGACACACTGCTGATTGCGGTTCTTTCCGCACTCCTTGCGACCGTGCTCGGAACAGTCGCGGCAATCGCCATCAACCATATGCGCAAAGTCCCCCGCACCATCATGCTCGGTATCACCAACATCCCGATGCTGAACGCGGAGATCGTGACCGGGATTTCCCTGATGCTCCTTTTTCTGGCGCTCGACCTTAACCTTGGTTTTATCACGGTACTGCTCTCTCATATCGCCTTTAACGTACCGTATGTGATCCTAAGCGTTATGCCAAAACTTGCCCAGACAAACCAGAGCACCTATGAGGCGGCACTTGACCTTGGTGCGACCCCGTTAAAAGCTTTTTTCCTGATCGTGCTCCCTGATATTTTTCCGGGTGTCATTTCGGGATTTTTGCTCGCCTTCACGCTCTCGCTGGACGATTTCATCATCACGCACTTTACGCGCGGCGCGACGGTCAACACGCTCTCAACCCTGATTTATTCCGAGACAAGAAAGGGCATCAAACCGGAAATGTACGCGCTCTCGACCCTGCTGTTCACCGGGGTGCTCGTTCTGTTGATCCTGGTAAACCACCTTGGAAAGAAATCGGACAATAAAAACGGCAAAATATAAAATTGGAGGTTTATAATATGAATAAGAGAAAGGTTTTATCAAAATACTCCCACCCTTTGGGTCTGGCATTGGCCACAAGCCTTGTCCTGACCGGCACATTTACAATGGCCGGCTGTGGGGACAGCAACGGCGACGAAATCCCTTTTACCATCGAGGCAACCGGAAATTACAAAGCCGGGGATAACGGGGAAGTCTACGTCTACAACTGGGGCGAATACATCGATGAGCGCGTGATCGACGTGTTCGAGAAGGACACCGGGATCAAAGTTTATTACAATTGTTTTGAGGAAAACGAAGATATGTACCCGATCGTAGCAACCGGAGCCGCGAAATATGATGTGGTATGCCCGTCAGACTACATGATCCAGAAAATGATCGTGGAAGATATGCTTCTGCCGCTCAATTATGATAATATCCCGAATATCGCAAATATTGACGCGGAATACTTAAAAAGCGCGGAAAACTTTGATCCGGGCAACCTCTACAGCGTGCCGTACTGCTGGGGCACCGTGGGCATCCTCTACAACAAGACAATGGTGGAGGAACCGATCAACAGCTGGGGCGTGCTGTTTGACGAGAAGTATTCGCAGGAGATCCTGATGATCAACAGCGTGCGTGACGCTTTTATGATCACGCTCTCCTATCTTGGCTACAGCCAGAATACGACAAACGAGGCAGAACTTGACGAGGCGCTCGCCCTGCTGCAAAAGCAGTATCCCCTTGTGCAGGGCTATTTCGTTGACCAGGTGCGCGACAAAATGATCGGCGGGGAGGCCGCCATCGGCGTGATTTATTCCGGCGAGGCCATCTATACGCAGCGCGAGAACGAGGATTTGGTCTATGTTGTCCCGAAGGAAGGCTCGAACGTATGGATCGACGGATGGGTTATCCCAAAGACCGCCCAGAACAAGGAAAACGCGGAGGCATGGATCAATTTCTGCTGCCGTGCGGATGTTGCCCTTGCAAACTTTAATTATATCACTTACTCCACCCCAAACAAGGCGGCAAGGGAGCTGATCACAGACGATGACATCCGCAACAGCGAGATCGCATTTCCGGACAGCGGCATATTGGAGCGCTGCGAGACTTTCCTCTATCTTGGCGAGGAGGTTGAGGCGATGTACCTGAACAAATGGAACCAGAGAGGAAATCAGTAATTTCAATATGCAAAGAAGTGGGGGGGGGGGGTCGGGGGGGGGACATACTTTTTTAATAATAATTAAAGGAGGGGGTTTTGAGTGTGGAACAAACCCAAACTGCACCGGCGGGGGGG
>CAMRSM010000021.1 GCA_947053345.1 uncultured Lachnospiraceae bacterium | reverse complement strand
GTGCATAAATAGTGTAAATAATTAAGGGAGGAAATGCATATGATGACTTATAAAACAACAGGAACCTGTTCCCGCGAGATCAATTTTGATATTGAGGAAGTGGACGGCGTAAAGGTTGTAAAGAATGTATCGTTTGTCGGGGGCTGCAACGGCAACCTCAAGGGCATCGGAAAGCTTGTGGAAGGGATGCCGGTGGATGAAGTCATCCGCCGCCTTGAGGGGACGGTCTGCGGCATGAAGAGTACTTCGTGCCCGGATCAGTTGGCGGCGGCACTGAAAAGCATTTGATTTCCGGAGGCGGATGAAGCAGGTATGAAGCGGATAGTATTTACCGGAGGCGGCACGGCGGGACATGTAACGCCGAACATCGCCCTGATTGCAAAATTACAGGAGAAGGAGTATGATATACACTATATCGGCTCCTACCAGGGGATTGAGAAGGAACTGATCGAGAAGCTCGGAATCCCGTATTATGGGATTTCTTCGGGAAAGCTCAGGCGGTATTTTGACCGGAAAAATTTTTCGGATGTGTTCCGGGTACTGAAAGGATTCCGGGAGGCAAAAAAACTTTTGCGTGAGTTGAAGCCGGATATTGTATTCTCCAAAGGCGGTTTTGTCTCGGTTCCGGTCGTGATGGCGGCAAAGCGCTGTAAGATACCTGCGATCATCCACGAATCGGACATGACACCTGGGTTGGCAAACAAACTGGCGATTCCGTCAGCAGTTAAAGTATGTGCAAATTTCCCGGAGACGGTACAGTATCTGCCGGAGGGGAAGGCGGTACTCACCGGTACCCCGATACGGCGTGAACTGTTTGCGGGGAACCGTATCCGAGGGCTTGAGTTCTGTGGTTTCCGCGCGGACCGGCCAGTCATTCTGGTTGTTGGGGGCAGTACGGGTGCGCTTGCGGTCAATGAGGCGGTGCGCAATCTCCTGCCGACTTTGTTAAAGCGCTTTCAGGTCGTGCACCTTTGCGGTAAGGGCAAGATGGATGCGGATTATGACAACATCGAAGGCTATGTCCAGTTTGAGTACATCAGCGCGGAGCTCAGCGACCTTTTTGCGGCGGCGGATCTTGTGGTTTCCCGTGCGGGGGCGAATGCAGTCTGCGAGCTTTTGGCGCTGCGCAAGCCGATGATCCTGATCCCTCTCCCGGCAGCGGCGAGCCGGGGGGATCAGATATTAAACGCTGAGTCATTTGAGCGCCAGGGATTTGCCTTTGTGATCAATGAGGAGAACCTGACCAACGAGACGCTGCTGGCAGCGGTGAATCAAGTGTATGATGAGAAGGATAACTACATCCAGGCGATGAAGAACAGTAAGCTGACCGACGCTGCGGAGACAATCGTGCAGCTTATCGAAGAGACCGTTTGTAAGCGGAACGGATCATAGGACGGGGGGCTTTTCCGGGTTGATTGTGCCGGAGTCCCGGTGATGCCGGGGTGTTGAAAAAGAGGCTGCTGCAAAGCGGGAAGTCACGAACCGGACGAGTTGTCCGGCGGGTGATCCCGGTCTGCTGCGGCCTCATTGTGATATCTATGAAGGCGGGTGTCAGGATTTGTGTTTCTGCATCACAGCGCGGATTTTTCCGGCAATTTCTTCTGCTTCGCCCTCCGCGTAGGAAAGCGGTTTCCATGGGATCGTAAAGCGGTCTTCATGAAAGCGGGGAAGGACATGGAAATGCAGATGGAATATACTCTGTCCTGCTGCTTCACCATTGTTCTGTAAAATATTGATACCGTCACAGCCCAGGGCATCTTTGACGGCGTTTGCCACCTTGGAAACGACAAAAAGCGCCTTGGCGGCGGTATCCGTTTCCACCTCGAGCAAATCGTTCATGTGCTGTTTTGGCAGTACGATGGCATGTCCTTTTACAGCCGGGGAAATATCCATGATTACGCGGAAATCCGTGTCTTCGTAAAGGGTATTGGATGGAATCTCCCCCGCCGCAAGCTTGCAGAAAATACAATTATCATCTTTCATAAAATCCTCCGTTCTGAAGTATGGCCGCGGATATTGCCGCGGCACGGCACTTCGGCATGAAATCGTTTGTTTCAGTATACTCCTTTTCGGATGAAAAAGAAAGAGAAAAAAGAAAGAGAAAAAGTAAATTGCCGCATGGATTGCCCAAACCGAAAAATTTAAGGAAATCGTAATTGCAGTTTTTGCCAAAACAGGGTATGATGTAATACATATAGATATCAATATTACAATGAAACGGAATGGATCATGGACGGGACGATAACGAACACGATAAAAAAATACTGTGATGAGGGGCTTTTGCAGATGGTTTTCTCAAACAGCCGGAATCCACTGGACATCAAGAAAGTTCTGATCCGCCCGGTGCGGTTAAAGGGCGGGCTGTTTTTTCAGGCATGTGAATACCGGGGAAATCAGGTTTTCCATGAAAACCATACGAAGGAAGCCCTGCTTGATAAACTTCCGGACTGGCTTGAAAGTTGTTTTAAGCAGGTGCAGATTCAGGCGCGTGAGGGGCAGGCCACCATCCTGATCAGCAAGAAAGGTAAAGTGACGGTGCGGGAGAAAAAATCCACCCCGCCGCAGGGAAAGCCCGTCAAAGATGAAAACAGGAGCGAAGGAGGCGCAAAATCGCCCTTGCTGCCGGAAGAACATGGAGGGGGGAGGGAGGCTGGCATTACGGATTTGCGGATGTCAGATGGTTCTGCGGATCCTGTGGAAATTTTATCAGCCCGCCAGGTCCGGCCGACAAAGAATGCGCTGCAATATCTGCCGGATCAGGGCGGCATACACGGCGGGAGCTTGGCCGTGGATGTTCCGGAGCACAACCGGAAAAAGAATTATATACTTGCGGAGGGGGTTCCGGTGCCGTTTTTGGTTGATCTTGGCGTTATGACACCGGAGGGGAAGGTCATACACTCACGCTATGACAAATTCCGTCAGATCAACCGCTTCCTGGAATTTATCGAGGATATCCTGCCGGAGCTTCCGGAAGGGCGGGAACTGTCCGTCATTGATTTTGGCTGCGGAAAGTCCTATTTGACCTTTGCCATGTATTATTACCTGCACGAGCTGAAAAACTATCCATTGCGCGTGACGGGGCTTGACTTAAAAACGGATGTGATCCGGCACTGTAATTCATTGGCGGTGCGTTACGGTTATGCCGGGCTGCACTTTCTGCAGGGTGATATCGCGTCGTATGAAGGTGCGTGTGAGGTCGATATGGTCGTGACACTGCATGCCTGTGATACGGCGACGGACGCGGCGCTGAAAAAGGCAGTGGACTGGAATGCGCGCGTCATCCTGAGTGTGCCATGCTGCCAGCATGAGCTCAACCGGACAATCCAAAACGACATGCTCGCACCAGTATTCCGTTACGGGTTGATCCGGGAGCGGATGGCCGCCCTGATCACGGACGGGCTGCGTGCCGACCTGCTCGAACAACTGGGGTATAAAGTGCAGGTGCTGGAATTTATTGATATGGAACACACGCCGAAAAACATTTTAATCCGCGCGGTGAGAAAGAACCGGATCCTTCCTGCCGCGGCGAGAAGGGCGAAACGGGAGGCATATGAGCGCTGTATCCGGGAACTTGGGGTAACTCCGGCATTCTATCGTGATACCGTCGGGAGAACCGAATGAATCGGAGCCGTATGCGGGACTTAAAAAACAGCATATACCCGGCCAGAGCCGGGAAAGAATTGCGGGAGCAGAGTGGACGCAATTCTTTCCGCGGTGCCTTGGTGATGGGAGGGGATATGCGGGACTTAAAATAGAGAGGGGCTGAAAATATGAAAGTCGTATACCGCATTTTATTCCTGCTTGTCGTTTTCTGCGCCTCGCTATACTATTTTGGCAGCAATATGCAGGAACGTGTTTTTTCCGCGAACAGAAAGACCACGCAGATGGAGGAGGCAACCCTTCCGGTTGTGACAGTGCTCACGGAGGGCGGGGAGATCAATCTTATGCACGGGTATTGTTCCAACCTTGACGCAATGTTGTTCCGTGAGAGCATCACGCCCATCGCGCCGGGGGAGAACGTGGAAATCCTGATTACGGAGAATGCCTACAATATCAAAAAAGTGAATTATGAAATTTACGATACGATGCTTGGGACAAAGTTAGAGGAAGGATCGGTGATCTCCCTCGAAAAAGAGACTGTGGAGGAAGCTGCGGGCACAGTCGAAAAAAAGAGCGCGAAACTGCGCTTAAAAGGTGAATATGCTGCAGGCGGCGAATATGTGGTGAAGTTGACCCTGATCAGCAACGAAAGCAAGAGAATTTATTATTATACAAGATTTAAACTGTATGCAAACTCCCATTTGGCGGAAAAACTGGAATTTGTGGATATGTTCCATAATTCTCTGCTCGATAAGGGGGAGAGCGGAAATGTAAAAAAATATCTGGAGACAAAGCGGAATGCGGATGAAACGGATTTTTCCCATGCGGATCTCCATAACAGCCTTCATTTTTTAAGTTACGGGGAACTTGAACCCAGGGTAATCCATGAGGAAAAGCCGGTGATCACGGAATATACGCAGGATACGGCTTCGGTTGTGCTCGGTACTTGGGTGGAGCTTGATACGACAACGGGAATCGAGAAGTATTATGTGCGGGAATATTTCCGTTTCCGCTATACGCAAAGCCGCGTATATCTCTATAATTACGAGCGCTCAATGGAGGCGGTTTTTGATGTGGAGAATACCAGCCTTGTTAAAAATGAGTTTAAATTGGGCATCACACCGGATACGGATTTGAAGGTTCTTGCGAATTATGATAACACGAGGATTGCTTTCGTGCGCCGGGGGACGCTCTATGTCTATACGGTGGATGATAACGTGCTCACGACCGCATTTACTTTTGAGCAGAAAAAATCTGACCGCACACGCGATACTTACGACAAACATGATATCCGCCTGCTTTCGGTGGATGACACCGGCTCTGTGGATTTTCTTGTATACGGCTATATGAACCGGGGAGAATATGAGGGGAGAGTCGGTATGATCCTTTATACCTACCACCCGGCTGACCAGACAGTAGAGGAACGCGCTTATTTCCCGGTGAATACAACTTATGAAATCCTGAAGGAAACAATGGGGCGATTTGCGTACTGTAATTATCAGGAGATTTTTTATTTTCATATATATGACACGATCTATGCGTACAACCTGATCACGGGCTCGCTTTCCGTGATCGCCGAAAACGTGACGGAGGATACGCTCGTGTACTCGGACGCGCTGCATATGCTGGCATGGCAGCCGGCGGATGAGGCGGGGCGTACCAATGTCGTCCATGTTATGAATCTCGATCTGGGGACATTAAGTGAGATCCGTACGGGTGCAGATGAAATTTTGGGGCTTCTCGGCATGATCGACGACAATCTGATCTTGGGCAAATCGGCGCGGGAAAACGCGGTTTTTGGCGAGGACGGCACCTTGGTTGCAGCGTATGAAAAGGTGGAGATCGTGGATTTTGACGGCAATCAATTAAAGAATTACGAGAAGAGCGGCTATTATGTGGTGGATGCTGAGGTGGAGGATAATGTCGTGCGTCTGGAGCGCGTGGCGCAAAATTCTTCGGGCGGGCGGGTCTATCAGGTCGCGGAGCCGGACTACATCCTGAATCAAGTATCCGGGAAAAGCAAAACCATCCAGCTCACAAAGAGAGTGACGGAGCTGATGAAGACCGAGTATTATATTTCCCTGCCGGACAATGTGAAGATCGGGGAAATCCCGGGCACACAGGGAACGAAAAATGTAGTGATCACGGACAACACGACCGTGCGTGTCAATATGCCGGAGGATTTTGGGGATTATTACCTGACCTACGCTTACGGTTCTATCGTGCAGTTGACGAGGGAGCCGGGGGAGGCTATCCTCATGGCGGATGAGGCGACGGGCTCCGTGATCGGAAGCAACGGAGCCGTAATCTGGAGCCGCGGGGTGAAAGCGGCATCAGCGGAGTTACGGGATATTGTCCCGGTATCTGCGGGAAGTTCCGGAAATTCGCTGATGGCGTGCGTCAAGATGCTGCTGAATTATTGCAATGTGGAGGCGGATACAGCACAATACCGTGTTGAGGACGGGCTGCTCGTGGATTGGCTGTCACAGTATTTGAAAAGCCATATCATGAAGCTGAACGGTGTCACCCTGGACGAAGCACTTTATTATGTATATCTGCAGAATCCTGTAATCGCGGTAAATGAGAAGGGGGATGCCATTCTGGTCATCGGCTACGATAAAACGGGAATCAATGTCATCCGCCCCGAAACCGGAAGGAAGGCAAGGCTTTCGCTCCGGGAGGCGGAGAGCTTCCTTGGCGGCAGGGATTATTATTTTATTGCGGTTTATTAAAATGTGATAAAAAGATCAAGAATGGAGGCACGTTGTTATGAAGCTTTTGACGGTGGCTGTTCCGTGTTATAATTCTGCAGCGTATATGCGGCACGCGGTTGACAGTATTTTGGTGGGAGGGGAGGATGTCGAGATCCTCATCGTGGATGATGGGTCGTCCGATGAGACTGCACAGATTGCGGACGAGTATGAGGAGCGCTACCCGACGATCGTCAGGGCACTTCATCAGGAAAACGGCGGGCATGGGGAGGCGGTCAACGCCGGCCTGCGCCAGGCTTCCGGGCTCTATTTCAAAGTGGTGGACAGCGATGACTGGCTCGATGAGGAAGCTTACCGTACAGTGCTTGACACATTGCGCCGTCTGGTCGGTGAGGGATATAGCGTGGACATGATGATAGCGAATTATGTCTATGAGAAGGTGACCGAGAATACTAAAAAAGTGATCAATTATCGTACAGCGCTGCCGGCAGACCGCATTTTTACGTGGGATGACGTTAAATATTTCCGGCAGGGACATTATATCCTCATGCATTCCGTCATCTACCGCACCAGGCTTCTGCGCAGCTGCGGGTTGGAACTGCCGAAGCATACGTTCTATGTGGACAATATCTTTGTTTATCAGCCGCTGCCGCATGTCAGGACGATGTATTATCTCGATGTCAACCTATACCGGTATTTTATCGGCAGGGATGACCAGTCGGTGACGGTAGCGAATATGATCAAACGCATTGACCAGCAGGAGCGTGTAAACCGTTACATGATCGACTGCTGTGATGTCACGGCGCTGAAGAATAAAAAATTGCAAAGTTATATGATCAAGTATCTTTCCATCATGATGACGGTCACTTCGGTGTATCTGATTAAGGAAGGATCGCCGGAGAGCATCGCGAAGAAAGAGAAGTTGTGGGAGGATCTGAAAAAGAAAGATAAAAAGCTGTACCGCAAGATCCATAATAATCTGCTTGGGCGCAGCATGAATTTTAAATCCCGTCTGGGGAGGGGAATCGTAAAAGTCGGATACACCATAGCGGGGAAGATATTTAAGTTTGTCTGACAAAGCGGAGAGGACGAAGCTTGGGTGAAATCCCGGAGTGCTACGATTTTTTTCCTGACGGCGGTCGGTGAGCCGACATATTATCCTGCTTTGCGTGTGGAACACCCGCTGCGTTTGCCGGGAGGTGGCAGCGGTCAGCCTGTGAGCTGACATGCTGCGCCGTTTTGCGTGCGGAACGCCCGTTGCGTTTGCCGGAAAGTGTCGGCGGCCGGTCAGTGTACCGTCTCTGTGTCTGCTCTGCGGGCGCGCCGCTTTGCGTACATTCCGGCATAATCCGGTACATAGACCAGCGCGTACATCACGATGGAAAGAATGCAGGCACAGATAACATCGAAAATCGAGTGCTGTTTTAAAAATACGGTGGACATACAGATGAGCACCGTGAGCACAAGGGTGGCGGTGCGCAAAATGTGTTTTTCTTTTAAGTGCCTGCTTTTATAAACCGCGATACAGGCTCCGATGGAATTAAAGGCGTGGATGCTTGGGCAGACATTTGTGCATGTGTCCGTGCCGTACAGCCACCCGATCAGTCTGGTGAAAATATTGCTGCGGCCGAGGGTATCAAGATCCGGGCGCAGGTCATGCCCGTTTGGCCAGATCGTGTAAATAGTGAGGCAGATCGTCATGCCGATAAACAAAAAAGCGACATTGCGGTAAAATTCACCCCTGTCTTTGAAGAAAAAGTAGGCGACCGAGACGAATATATACGCGAACCACAAAAAATAAGGGATGGCAAACCACTCGCAGAACGGGATCTTGTCGTCAAGCCTGAGATGGATGACGGTGTACTTTGTGGTGACGGTGCGCTCCAGCCACGTGAACCACTGCATATAGAAGATAAAATAAACCAATACCCAGGCATGGCTGTACTTTTTGACAAATGCTCTCATTGCTGCCCTCCCATTGATAAAAAACAACTCCCTTTTGCACGGGCGTTGCATGGAAATGTTCCAAAAAATATTTTGTACAAAAGCAGCTTGGATTATAGCATTTGTAAGAGGAAAGAACAATACCAAAATTGAAATTTTATAAATTTGTAAGGGATTTTAAAGAATGGGGCTTGTACTGGTTTATGCGGAAAATTAAACAGGAGGTATGTTATGAAACAAAACAAGCGTGTTTTTTTGATCGTGCTGGACAGCGTTGGGATCGGTGAGATGCCAGATGCCGCCGCCTACGGCGATGAGGGCAGCAATACCGTATATGCGGCATCCAAAAGCCCGCACTTTTCGGCACCGAATCTGCAAAGACTCGGACTATTCAATATTGAGGGGGCGAAGGCGGAAGGCTATGGACCGGTGGAACAGCCGGCGGGCACGGTCATGCGTTTGAAGGAACTGTCGAAAGGGAAGGATACGACGACAGGGCACTGGGAGCTTGCAGGCATCATAAGTGCGGAGCCAATGCCGGTATTTCCGGAAGGTTTCCCGGACGAACTGCTCGGTGAACTTTCCGCGGCAGCAGGCAGGAAGATACTCTGCAACAGGCCTTATTCCGGCACGCAGGTCATCCGGGATTATGGCAGGCAGCATTGTGAGGGCGGTGCACTGATCGTCTATACGTCCGCGGACAGCGTGCTCCAGATTGCGGCGCACGAGGATGTAGTTCCGGTGGAGGAACTGTATGGAATTTGTGAGAAGGCGAGAAAGATATGTGCCGGGAAATGGGGTGTGGGGCGTATCATTGCCAGACCGTTTAGCGGAAGTTACCCGGATTATGTGAGGACACCGCGCCGCCATGATTATTCTTTGACACCGCCCCGAAGAACAATGCTCGATATCTTAAAACATGAAGGCTGTACGGTCGCTGCAGTCGGGAAGATACATGACATTTTTGCCGGGAAGGGGATCACCGAGTTTGTGAGAACGGCAAATAATGCCGAGGGGGTTGAGCGGACGCTCGAATACATGCGCAAAGATTTTACCGGGATATGCTTTACGAACCTCGTCGATTTTGATATGCTCTATGGCCATCGGAATGATGTGGACGGCTATGCAGAAGCGCTGACTTATTTTGACCGGAAGCTCCCGGAACTGATGGAGAACCTGCGGGAGGATGATATTCTGATGATCACGGCGGATCATGGCTGTGACCCCTCTACGCCGTCCACTGACCACAGCCGGGAATATGTTCCGCTTTTAATGTACGGGAAGAAAATCCGCGGCGGAATCAATCTGGGTACACGCGACGGTTTTGGGACGGTTGCGGCGACAGTGCTGGATTATTTTGGCCTGGAGCGCGGTGTGGAAGGAACGTCAGTTTTGCAGATGTGCCAATAAGGTTAAGTGCGGAACTTTAAAAAACAGCAAACGCCCGGACGGGTGCCCGGCGGAACTTGTGGGAGCGGCGCGGGCAGAACTGCCGGCAAGGCCATATGCAGAACTTGAATATAGGAGAAAACAATATGCGACTCGTGATTCAGCGTGTCACTTCCGCGTCGGTAAAAATAGCGGACGAGGTGGTTGGCGCGATCAAAAAGGGCTATCTGGTCTTCCTCGGGGTAGGCCATGGTGATACGGAGGAAATGGCAGATTTTTATATGGAGAAGATGTTAAAACTCCGCATCTTTGCCGACGAGAACGGGAAGACCAACCTGTCTCTCTCGGATGTGGGGGGTGAGCTGCTGATCGTGTCACAGTTCACGCTCTATGCGGACTGTTCGCACGGTAACCGACCAAGTTTTACAGGTGCAGGCGAAGCGGGGGAGGCAAGGCGGCTGTACGAATATTTCACGGAAAAATGCCGCGGCAGGGTGGAAAGTGTCGCTACCGGGAGTTTCGGTGCGGACATGGAAGTCTCTCTTGTCAATGACGGTCCGTTTACCATCCTCTTTGGTGAGGAGCTTTGGAAGAAGTAAGCGGGATATGTGCTTGGATTTGTTGAAATCAGGCGGATAAAAAAGAAATATGTTTATTTTTGGCATAAATCCAATAAGAAATTTGGAAAAATATGGTGACATAAACGGAAGAATATGATATTCTCTATGAGTGCCACTCAAAGCGCCCTGGCGTTTTTGGTGAGAGGAAAAGAGGAGAGGACCATCATATGATTACAATGCCACTAAAAAACAAGAAACTATTAACCGCCGAGGAACTGATGGAGCGAAGCGATACACTGGGGATGGCAATTGATGTTTTTATGATTGACAATGTGCTTGATAATTGTCTGTACAAGGCGTGTGAGAAGGAATACATGCAGCGCCTTGACCTGCATCTCAGAGAGCAGTATCCGGAAATCACGGCAGTGGAAATATCAAAGGAGATTGATGAATCGGTGCGCGGCATTTATATGGAAAATGCGCAAAACTGGGCGGATGCGCCGCAGGAGATCAAAAGCCTGCGTTTTGATAAAATTGGTATACTGTATCATTTGGCGAAACGTGACAGACCGCTGCTTGGCTTTGAAGAATACATAGCGGAGCTGGGCAGCTGAGGAGACGGAATTAAGGGGAAGAGGTGTGGCATGTGCCGCGCAGCAGTTGTTGGGGGATAAAGGAAAAGCGCCGGATGTTTGGGGTATGGCGTGAACAAGTTACTATTTTTGCCGGATGAAAAATTGGGAGGGGAAAAGATGCAGGAGGAGGAGAACATGCTGCCGGACGAGGTGCTGGGATGCCAAAAAGGCGGAGATGTGCCAAAAGATGCCGGAGGGCACGAAAAAGCCGCGGAACAGCCCGTCTGGGGAAAGAAATGTGGAAGGGGGAGGGAAGCGCAAGCCGATGCGGAAATCTCCAGGGATGATGACAAGCCGGCCGGGGATGCGGAATGGCTTGCCGGGGTGGAAAAGGGCCTGCAGAAAAAATTCCGCAAGACCATCTGGTGCCCGTTTGTCCAGGCGATCAACCGCTATGAACTGATCCGTCC
The DNA here is from genome assembly GCA_947053345.1 of uncultured Lachnospiraceae bacterium. Classification (GTDB taxonomy): domain Bacteria; phylum Bacillota; class Clostridia; order Lachnospirales; family Lachnospiraceae; genus RGIG4057. Next base: position 61,909 of record CAMRSM010000021.1, on the reverse strand, counting down.
CGGAGACCGGATTGCCGTCTGTATTTCGGGTGGCAAGGATTCCATGCTGATGGCGAAGCTGTTCCAGATCTTAAAGCGTCACAACAAAATCCCGTTTGAAGTGTGTTTCCTTGTGATGGATCCGGGCTACAGTAAGGAGAACCGTCTGCGGATTGAAAGCAATGCGTCGCGTCTTGCCGTGCCGGTAGAAATTTTTGAGTCCACGATCTTCGAATCGGTTTTTGACATCGAAAAATCGCCCTGCTACCTGTGCGCACGCATGCGCCGGGGGCATCTTTACAACCGGGCAAAACAGCTTGGCTGCAATAAGATCGCACTCGGGCACCATTATGACGATGTGATCGAGACGATCCTGATGGGGATGCTTTATGGGGCGCAGATCCAGACCATGATGCCGAAACTGCACAGCACGAATTTCCCCGGCATGGAGCTGATCCGCCCGATGTACATGGTGCGGGAGGATGATATCAAAGCATGGCGGGATTTTTACGGGCTGCAATTCCTGCAGTGTGCCTGCAAATTCACGGAGCGCAACTGCGCGCGGGGCACGGGGGATACCAATTCAAAGCGGCTTGAGATCAAGGAACTGATCCGGGAACTGAAAAAGAAAAACCAATATGTCGAAGGAAATATTTTTGCCAGTGTGGAAAATGTTAACCTGAGTACCGTGATTGCCTACAAGGAACGCGGGGTGCGGCATAATTTCCTGGAATGGTATGATGAGTGAGGACAGCGCGCGGACACAGGATGCAAGGAGTGGAGGAAAGGGGTAAAGCGGCATGGGAAAGGAACAGTTTGCGCGGACGGAATGCCTTTTGGGGCAGGCGGCAATGGAGCGGCTTGGTTCGGCGAGGGTGGCGGTGTTTGGGATTGGAGGGGTCGGCGGTTTTGCCGTGGAGGCATTGGCGCGCAGCGGCATCGGGACAATCGACCTGATTGACAGCGATACCGTGTGCGAATCCAACTTAAACCGCCAGATCGTCGCAGTGCACAGCACGCTTGGACGCAGAAAGACCGAAGTGATGCGTGAGCGGATCCTCGATATTAACCCGCAGGCAGCCGTGCATGTGCACAACTGCTTTTTCCTGCCGGAAAACGCAGGGGAATTTCCGTTTGCGGAGTATACCTATGTTGTGGATGCGGTGGATACCGTGACGGCAAAGCTGGAATTGATCCTGCGGGCGAGGGAGGCAGGGATCCCCATCATCAGTTGCATGGGGGCGGGCAACAAGCTCGACCCGACCGCATTCCGGGTTGCGGATATTTATAAGACAAAAGTATGTCCGCTCGCGAAAGTGATGCGGCGGGAACTGAAAAAGCGCGGCGTGGAGCGGTTAAAGGTCGTGTATTCGGAGGAATTGCCGGTTTCGGGCGGAATGTGTGTGCCGCCGGAGGACGGCGGAATGCCGGGGGAATCCCTGCCTGCGCCTTGTCCGGGGCAGATTCCGGAAATTTCCCATGAAACCGGCAAGCGCCGCAGCACACCGGGCAGCGTCGCGTTTGTCCCGTCGGTGGCAGGACTGATTCTGGCAGGCGAGGTGATCCGGGATATCGCAGGGATACGGCCGGTAAGTTAAAACGACCGGGGAGGAGGATGTCAGGCTCAGTTCCCGGATAACGAAGCTGACCCGATGTGGGACTGCATCTTGCAGAAAGCAGTTTTCGGGATGCTGCAGGGGCAGGATATAATAAAATTGCCAGAACCGGCCGATATAAAATTTATATGGGATTTTACAGATCATTGCGATAAAAAATGATAAATATGCAGTTGCGCACAGGTCAGATGCTGTAAAATGCAGGGGTTCTTTCACATGTAAACGGATTTACAGGGGGGGATGGCGATGAACGGAATCGAGATGGGGAATATCTTTGGTAATACGGCAGTGATGCGGCAGAAAGATAGCCGGGCTGAGACGAAAAATGTCCGCGCGGGACAGTCGGCGCGGGAAGCGTCTGCGGGGCATGAAAGGACAGGGCAGCAGGATAGCGGGAACGGGAATGGTGTATCATGGGTTCGGGATAGTGGATTCCGTCATCCGGGGAGTGCGGGCAATGCCGCGTGGGGGCACGCGGGGAACCAGCCAGCCACAAACCGTCCGGGGAGTGCGGGCAGTAACGCGTGGAACCATGTGGGGAACCAGCCGGGCAAAAACCGGCCGCACAATGCGGGCAACGCTGTTTGGAACCTGACCGGGAAAGATGGCGTTCCGAACCAGGCTGCACCGGATAAAACCGGAAAACCAGATCCTGCCGGCAAAGAACCCGGTTCCGGAAAGAAACCCATGAACCAGACAGGATCATATGACCAGAAGGCGGGGCAGGCAGGGAAAAACGGGCAGAATGCCATCAACCAGACAGCCCAGCCCGGTATTGCCTCAAACCGTATCGGGGAGATGAACAACCTGAGCATGGTAGACCGCCAGCGCCTCGCACAGCAGAAGAGGGCAAAAGCAAAGGCAAAAAAGAAAAATCTGAATTATAACCGCCGCGAAGTTTCCGCCCAGGTTCTGCGGGCGAGCAAGCTTGGTATGGCAGCACGGGCGCTTGCCACGGCGCGCACCAAGGTAAGCACCCTGCGCCGTTGTGTCGGGACGGGGCAGTATGACGAAAACGAGCTGCGCATCGCGATTGCGCACGCGGAAAGTATCGTAAAGACGGCTAAGAAAAAACTGGGCAACCTCAAGGAAGAACAGGTCAAGGAAAAGCGCGTGGCGCGGGAAAAGCAGGCGAACGCCCTGAAAAAGCAGATAAAGAAGCAGCGCTTGCGCGCAAAGCGCCAACAGATAAAACGTGAACTTGCAACGCAGAGGAACCAGGCCGAGCGGCAGATGAAAATGAAGGAGATGCGCTGCAAGCAGTTAAAGCGCAGACACCGCGGTGAGGAGCAGGCGGATGTTGCGGAAGCGGATATAAAATATATCAAGGACATGGACCGCTATCGCCGCTACGGCGGCACGGAGAGCAGCGGCAGGAATGTGACGGATACAACAGGCACGGCGGCTCTTGAGATCAGTGATTCGGCGATGCGTTTAAGTGATCTGGAGCGTGTGGAGCAGGCTCTGAAATATGAGGAGCAGCAAATGGGGCAGGAGGCTGCCGATTTTTACGGTAATTCCGCCGCAGGGAGTGTTGATTATTCCGTCGGCGACGGAGTACCTGCCGGGGATGCAGGAGGCGGGGAGATTTCTGTTGACATGGGCAGCGCGGGCGTTGGCGGCGCGGTGGACATATCTCTTTAGGGCGTGTGGACGGCAGAAATAATTTTTCAGGTACGCTTTAGCACAAAAGAATAACAGACAGCATGGAGGCGTAAAATGTCAGAAACAAAGGTTCTGCGCACTGTGACCGGTGCGCAGGGGGACAACATCGTGTACGAGTTGACACGAAAATCGGTCAAAAACGTAAATTTGAGGATTCGTCCGGATGGGTCGGTGGCGGTCTCTGCAAACCGCAGGGTGACACTTGCCTTTCTGGACGATTTTGTGCGTTCCAAGGCGGAATTTATCCGGGCGGCGCAGGAGCGCTGCAAAAAACGTGCAGCGCAAACGAATGAACGGCAGTATATCAGCGGGGACGAAATTTCTTTTTGCGGCAGGATGCTCACACTTACTGTTTTTTTCCGCCAGAGCAGGCAGTGTATCGTACGCCGCGTAGGGGAAAGCCTTGAACTGTACGCCCCTGTGGACAGCAGCAAAGATCAGCGCGCTGCCGCCATCGAAAATTGGTACTGCAGGGAGGCGGCAGCGTATCTCCCGGCTCTTTGCCGGCGCTGGTATCCGGTTTTTGAGGCAAGGGGGATTGCCTACCCTGACCTGCGTATCCGGAAGATGACCAGCCGCTGGGGTGTCTGCCAGCCAAGGAAGGGCGTAGTTACGTTAAGCACTATGCTGATGCAGGTGCCCGAGGAAGCCGCGGAGTATGTTGTTGTCCATGAATTTTCACATTTCCTCGTGCCGGATCATTCCGGGCGCTTTTACGCAGTAGTAGAATCGGTGCTGCCGGACTGGAAGACGCGAAAGGCGATGCTTGGCGGATAAAAAAATATAGAGTTTTATATTTCAGGCAGGGGGATTTCCCATTGGCCTGTCGGAAGTTTTTTTCCCAGAAGTTTTCCCGTCTGGCCGGCAGTTATGATTGGCGGGGATTCACGCCCGGCAAGGATTTTTCCAAAACGGCAGAATAATATACATAACAATCACGGAGGCAACCATGCAGAATACAAACGGTTCAAAAAATATGACGGAAGGGAATGTAAAAAAACTGATCCTTCAGTTTGCGATCCCGATTTTTTTCAGCCAGCTTTTCCAGCAGCTTTACAATACGGCGGACTCCCTGATCGTAGGGCGTTTTCTCGGCAAGGGGCCGCTCGCGGCAGTCAGTTCCTCGGGACCTCTCATCTTTTTGCTGGTCAGTTTCTTCACCGGTACGGCAGCGGGGGCGGGTGTGGTGATCTCACGTTATTTCGGCGCGAAGGATGAGGAGCGCGTTAAACGCGCGGTACATACCAATGTTGCTTTTGGTTTGGTGGCGGGGCTTGTTGTCACTGTGATCGGTGTGATCTTTACGCCATCCATCCTGAAACTGATGAGGACGGATCCGTCCGTGCTGCCGGATTCGATCGCGTATTTCCGGTACTATTTCCTCGGGGTGCTGGCAAATGTCATGTACAATATTTTCACGAGCATTATGAACGCAGTCGGTGACAGCCGCAGACCAATGATCTACCTGATCGGCTCCTCGGTGCTGAACATTTTGCTTGACCTGCTCTTTATTGGGGTATTCCGCATGGGTGTGGCATGGGCGGCGATCGCGACCACGATTTCGCAGCTTGTCAGCGCGCTTTTATGTTTAAAACGCCTGCTCAGAAAAGGGACGGTCTACCAGATTTCTTTCCGCCAGGTGCGGTTTCACAACGATATGTTGCGCGAGATCTTAAAGTATGGCCTGCCGACCGGTGTGCAAAATTCCGTGATCGGCCTTGCCAATGTGATTTTGCAGTCTAATGTCAATTCTTTTGGCGAGGACGCGATGGCGGGTTATGGCTCTTATGTAAAACTGGAAGGCTTTGCGTTCCTGCCAATCACTTGTTTTTCAATGGCAATGACGACCTTTATCGGACAAAACCTCGGCGCGGGCAATTATGGGAGGGCGAAGGAAGGGGCAAGGTTCGGCATTGTGATGGCACTTGTGCTGGCTGAGACCATCGGTGTCATTATGTTCCTTGCCGTGCCGCAGTTGGTTGCGATGTTCAACGCGGACCCGGAGGTGGTGCGGCTTGGGACAAAGCAGGGCCGCACGGAAGCATTATTCTATTTCCTGCTTGCATTTTCCCATATCATTGCAGGTATCTGCCGCGGGGCAGGAAAGGGTATTGTGCCGATGATAATCATGCTTTCCGTCTGGTGCGTCTTCCGCATTGCCTATATTACGGTAATGATGCATATCGTGCACGATATCGGGCTGATCTATTGGGCGTATCCGCTGACTTGGGGGATCAGTTCGGTGATCTACTTGGTTTATTATGTGAAGTCGGACTGGGTACATGGATATGGCAGGAAGGAGGCGGAGGCTTAGTTCCGGGTTGTCATGGTATATTTGTCTGCGGGAAGACTTGTGGTGGCCTGAGGTTTTGTGGTTCTCAATGATACGTTAAAAATCGTGGAAGTATGGCGGTGCCCCTGAAAAAACGGCTTTCGGAAACGGACAGATTGTCCGTTTCCGAAAGCCGTTTTTATGCCGGGATCCAAGCAAGAGAAACGAAAGTTTTACTCATTGATATGTACAGTGCGCATCCCGCCGATGATGGTCAGTTTCCCCTGCTGCGTCCCAAAACTCCGGGAAGCGGCGGAGAGGAAGGTCAGGATGAGCTCAGAATTTGTGATGGACACATTGCCGCCCCCCGTCATGTCGCCGATGCCGCAGGCGGAGTTCCCTTCACAATAAAGCACTGCCTTTGCGCACAAAAATTCGGTATCAATGTGCCCGTTCGCTGTGCCGATACAGGTAATCTGCTTGCCTTTAAGGGTCGTGCCGATTTTTCCGCGTGAAATCAGGATGTGGCCGCTGCACTCTTCCAGCCCGCCGACCGCAATCAGGTTAGAGCCGGAAGCCGCACACTCAAAACGGAAATCTTCCATCAGGATGTCCACGCTCCCGCTGAAAGCGCCAAGCCCCACGGAGTTGGCGGAAAGCATGTGTGTGTGCAGGACACAGTCCTTGATGACGATCATGGAATTGCCGGTATAGCTGCCGACGGCAAGGCTGTTTGCGCCGTTGCAGTTGATATAGATATCGCCTGATTGCAGGCGGATCGGGTTGTTTCCGGTGTTCCTGCCGCCGCCGATACCAATGCATTTCTCCCCGTTCGCAGTGATGTCAAGCCGGCCGTTCAGCGCCACTGTGATCGCCCCAAAATCGGTCATGCTGTCAGTACCGATACCGCAGCAATCCCTGTTTTCAGAAAAAATCGTAAGATTGCCGTCGCCTTCCAGACGCAGGGAAGAACTGGCCGGAAGGAAAATCCCCTTCTGCTCAAATTTATTCTCCCCTTCGCAGACAAGACAAACATGGCAATTATCGCCGATGCGCAGGGCGGCGAGGGAGGAGGGGGAAACAATATCAGCATCCAACAGCGTAATGATGCAGTCGGTTCCGTCCTTCACGGTTACCGGCAGGGAAAACGGGAGATTTTTCTCACCGACCAAAGTGACCGATGAGACATCCAGCATGATATCGCTGTAACGGTCGGCCGCCAATTTGCAAAGATCAACACTTTCATGTTGGCGAGGGTAGTATATCCTCTGTGCCTGGCTGGAGGCATCAAGGTTGAACCGGAGGATCTCGTCCCGCACTGCGTCCGGGATGCGGTCCAGCAATACCGGGGTCGGGCGGGCGACGTAGTAACCCTGGATCAGATCCGCACCAAGCTCGATCATAATACGCAGTTCCGAGCTTGTCTCAACTCCTTCCGCCAAAGCAATGTAGCCGCTTTTGTGGAGGAAATCAATGATGCCGGAAACAACCTTCTGGGTCTTGTGGTTTGTGTCGATCGCCCTGATCAGGGAGTGGTCGATTTTTACAATGTCCGGATTATAGCGCAGCAGGTTGGAGGTGTTGGAATATCCGGTTCCGTAGTCGTCAATCGCAAGGCTGATGCCGTTGCAGGTCAGGCGGTCGCGGATGTAGCTGAGGGAATCATCCGTAATCTCGGTCTGCTCCGTGAATTCAAAAACTACCTGCTCAAACAGGTCATAAAATTCTTCACAAATTTCTCGGAAATCCTTTTCGTTCAGCATGTGGGACGGGATGGAGTTGATGAAGAGCCGGCGGTTCTTAAACACTTTGCGGTGCTCGTCCAGATACGCGAAATTGTTCCGCATTGTTGCTTTCTCAACGTCGTACAGGCGGTTAAAATCGGTCGCGATATCAAGGATCTGAAGCGGGGTCAACCCGATATTCTGATCGGTGCGCATGAGGGATTCATAGGCGACGATATCGCCCGTGCGGGCATCTACGATCGGTTGGTAATGATAGAAAAACAGATTTTGCTCCAACAGCATAAAAAACTTTTCGGAGATATCCGGTGCATTTGTGTGTTCCGGATCAATGTCCAGCCGGAAAAAGCCCGCAATGCAACCTTTTGCATCCGGGCAGAACTTTTCCACCGGAAGGTAGTGCAGGTGCAGGGGGGCACCGGATTTGGCGTTTGCCTCAATGATGCGAAGAAGGTTGAGCATCCGCTCGCAGTCCGGCGTATGTGTAAGATCTAAAATTCTCATGGCGTTTTGATCCAGCAGGGTCAGCCCGTCCGATTCACAGATCAGAAAGGCTCCCGTGCGGTTGTCAGCTTCTATGAGCGTTTCCCACACACCGCCGAAAAGCTGTCTCCATAATGCGTTTGCTGTATTATCCATCGGTACCCCCGATAAAAAGTATTTTTATTGATTATACCTTATTTTCGACATTTTGTACATATGTTTTGAAAATAATATCGGGGTTTCCTGGAGAATCTTTTCTCACGCGTGTGCAAGCGACGGGATCCGCAGCTTTTCCTCCCGGAAAATACCGGTTATACCGCCGCGGGTGAAGAACGTGCAGTCCTCTGTGTGAAGTTCTTCTGCCCTGTAACCATCTTCCGGTTCCGGGGTAAAACCGAGCACTGCTTTTTTCGTGCCGGCTCCAAACAGTGCCGTCACCTCGTCAAGACGATGGAGCGTGCCGGAAAAAACATTGTGGAGGAATATATCACTGCCGTCAAATTGCGCGATCACGTAAGTATCACTGTCTGCATGGTAATATACATTCTCCTGCATGAATTTTGTCACATAAAACAAGATCAGTTCCCGGTTGTCCGTCAGGTCAAGCCTGCTCTGGAATACACTGTGCCCCATCGCGTCCAAAAGCCGTCCCCAATCGCTTGGATTGTACATTGCAAGATTGACAAACCGGCATTCGCCTTGATTTGTGAGCTGCTTGGAATATTGATATTCCGCGGCTTTCCGGAAACCAAACTTCGGATAAAAATCAAGTACGCTGTCGTTGGCGAAAAGGTAGAAGCCATCCGTCTTTGTGTTGTAATCCGCATCAATCGCCGCCATGAGCTCCCGGATCAGCCCCTGTCTGCGGTATGCCTCCAATGTCATCACGGTTCCGAGCTGGATGAAATGTTTTACACCCCCGCCAAAAACCATATCAGTCCGGTTTACGGATACATTGGCAATGACTTCGCCGTTTTTTAGGATGGAGTATGGGTTGTAGCGGTCTGTCCAAAGCCCGTTTTGATACCAGTCCTCAAAATCGAGAAGGAAGGTGCGTTTTGCCAGTTCGTTGAAACTGTGGCGCAGTGCGGCATCATCGCGGTAATCTTTTTTAATTTTGTACATTATGAAACCCCCTTTCCTTTATATTTCTCCCTTTGCGAAAAGATTATCCTTCCCCATCCCGCAGACGTAAGGATTCTGGTCGTAGATATGGCAGAACTCTAAAAACGCGGATTTTTGTGCAGGGTCGTGCATGATCTTGCGCAGTATCTCGTTCGGGATGGTGCGGGCGTATGCGCCGGGACCGGCAAGCTGTATGTTTTTGACCCCGTTTTCACGCAGGATGCACTCCAGTTCATCGGGCAGGAAGGTGTAGGTGATCGGCCAGGGGGCTTTGCCCGATTCAAACTCTTTGATCTCCGCGGCACCGCCCATCAGCCCGTTTTCCAGAACATCCATGCAGGCCGTTTTATGGAACGAAAACCCGTCAATGGCGTTCTGATAATTGGAAATGCACCATGTAACCCAAGGGTCACCGCAGTCCTCATCCAGAATAAACTGGTTTTTATTTAGCGGGTTTGCGAGATACGGCAGAGTACCAAGACGGCTTGAAACGCTGATCATGATCCGCTTTTTGCAGATCCTCACAAGACTTGCGATGACATTTTTCTGGTTCGGCCATGTGTAGGAAACCGGAGCGTCAAAGCTTATGACAAGGTCAAACGAGTGGTCTTTGTAAGCAGACAGGTCTTCCAGTGCCCCCTTTACAAAAGTGATCCGGTTTTCCACCCCGGCAGCCTTCGCAAGCTCGGATGCCTTGTCGAGCATGGGCTGTGAGATATCAAAATGGGTTACATTGCATCCATGTTTCGCAAGCAGGATAGAAAAGCGTCCGGAACCGCCGCCTCCGTCGAAAACCGTTTTGATTCCGGCGAGGTTCGCGAGCAATTCTTTTTCAATGTGGCTTTTCTGCACGATATCGTCAATAAAAGTCTGCTCGCGCGCCGCCTCGCGTTCCCCCTTATCCGGCTGGTTCCAGTGGCGTGCGGAAATTTTCTGGCTGTAGTCCATGTGCTGTTCCTCCTTTATTTTTTGAAACTGAGAACTCGATGATCGGAGATTTTGGAAGTGTCCCTGTTTCGGTATTGCTCCTGTTTCGGCAGTGCTTTGTTTTAAACGGTGTTCCTGATTTGTCTATGATCCTGTTTGGGTAAAGGGGCAAGTAATGGTATGTTTCTTACATGGTGTCTTAGATGGCATTTATAGTATAAGCCGGGCAGTGATGATTTGTCCACCGGATAAATAATTAGAAAAAAGAATGAGGCAGGGATGGAAAAAATGATTTTGTTGTCTGGAAAAAACGGGGCGGCCGCCCCACAGATGGTTCTTCCATCTATTTTGCGGCCGCCCTTAAATCTGCTGTTTTCATTTTCCGGATAATATGCTGTATACTTTTGGCGGACAGGCAGTACCGTATCGCCAGTTCGGATATCCGCGTTCCGGCGAGATAATCCGCGTAGATCCGGTCGTTGCGGTGTTTCAATTCCTGTCTTATGTCAGTGTCGGTTCCCCATTCCTTCCGGTTTTGCGCTTTCCTTGGAATGTAGATCGTCTGTCCGTCCACGTATTGCTGTATCAGTTTTATGATTTCCGCAGGCAGAATTTCTTCTGCTTTTTTATAGCCCATGTTTGCCTCCTAAATTGATATTTCCTTTAGGTCAGCATTGGCTATAACAATTCAGTTTTTAATTGCGATAGCCAGTGCTACGCAAACATAACATCTCTTCCCATATATGATTTTCCTCCCATTTTTAGTCCCGCATGTGCCTTCCCAGTACCAAAGCTGGCCGTGGGATTTTGGTCCGCACGGCTTCCCAAAACCCCACGGGGCACTGTCCAGGCACATGCTGATTTTAGTCTCGCATGTGCCTTCCCCGTACCAAAGCCGGCCGTGGGATTTTGGTCCGCACGGCTCCCCAAAACCCCACGGGGCACTGTCCGGGCACATGCTGATTTTTAGTCCCGCATGTGCCCTCCCAGTACCAAAGCCGGCCGTGGGCTTTTGGTTCGCACGGCTCCCCAAAACCCCACGGGGCACTGTCCAGGCACATGCTGATTTTAGTCCCGCATGTGCCTTCCCAGTACCAAAGCCAGTCGTGGGATTTTGGTCCGCACAAATGCTGTTGTTATATATCATAGCATTTTGGTGCGGTGAAATCAAGATGGGATTTATTTCTTTTTCTGCCGGGCGGGAGCCCCTCTATATTTTATGGGATCCCGCCGAGCCACAGTTTTTATTTTCTCTTTACCGGAATCCAAATTTCACAGTAGTAATTTTCATCCTCGGTTCCGTTTGGGTATTTTCCCGCGTCGTCATACATCTCGACGCAGTAACCGGCGGCAAATTCGTACTCTTTCAATGCCGGGAGCCATTCCGAGAAAATGCGGGTGTTCGTGTCCTGCAAGGTGGAGGAGACTTTACCCCGGCAAGGAAATACTGCCCAGGTGAAAGCAGGGATGATCCTGGTCACGAAACCTTCCGGCACATCCTGTACCGGGTTGTAAAGATCCGCGATCATATACTCAAAACGGTCGTGTCCCATCGTTTCGTCAATGTTGATGCCGAACATTCCGCAGACATATTTCCCGTTCCCTTTCGCGTAATGTTCTTTCCAAAATTCCGGAACCACGGCTTTTGCCCCGTCGTAGGAAAAACTTTTTGCCGCGCCCATTACCGTAAAACTTTCTTTTTTTGTCAGCCTGTAATCCATAAGATAACCTCCCTCTAAAGATAACTTGATTTTTAATGGTGCAAAAGTTTTCATCATCGCTTGGTTTTTCTGCACCATAACGGGGGTAACACCGTGGAACCGGGCAAAAGCTTTTGTGAAAGCGTCCGGGGAGCCGTAACCGTATTTCATTGCAATATCAATCACTTTTGCGCTGCCTCCGGCCAGTTCTCCTGCAGCGAGAGCCAGCCTGCGGTTGCGGATGTACTCCGCGATGGTGTAACCGCAAAGCAGCGTAAAGCCCCTCTGGAAATAGAAGGGGGAAATATTGACATGCCTCGCGACATCTTCCGCGGAAATATCCTCGGCCAGATTGGTTTCGATAAATTCGATTGCTTCCCGGATTGATTTTGCCCATTCCATATTTTCCTCTCATTCTGCCTCATATGAGGCATTCTGATCAAGGGAATTTTGCGCTGCGCAGTGTCGCAAAATCCCGGAATTGATAATTACTATTTTCGCTTTGTTACCCTCGTGATAAGTTCCGCATATAACATACCGCACGTTTGGCACAGCCGCTATGGCTGACCGGTGGAACGGCGGGATATCATGCGTTAAAGGAATGATATCATACCGGAAAAGAGAATGCCCGACTTTATTTGCGGAAGTTTGTCGGGTTATTTAGGGAAGGGGCAGAATATCCCGGGACATGCCGGAAGGTGTATTCTGGCAATTTGGGTGGAAATTCCGTTCCGGGCATTGTTCGGTCATGGGGCTGCGGGGATCGTAAAAAAACACATTTCAATGAAAAAGTGAAATTCCCCGCGCCCATTCCCTATGCGGATCGGATTTTGGAATTTTACGGCGCGTGTCGGATCGCATTGCCGATCAGGATCGAAAATAGTTTGCTGATGAAAAACCGGTTTCCGTTCAGATAAGCGCAGGAGGTGGCGCTGAGGAATATTTGCAATTTTTTTGATGAATACGGCTTTGTATTTCTCCAGGGAAGGGGCGGAACACAGGCATACCGTCAAAGACTTCCACCAACATTGCCTGTTTCTGCGTGTTCCTTTACATACTGCATAAATTCCGGTGTTTTTGACCAGTATTTTACGCCCCAATTTTCAAAGTCCCACTCTTCCATATAATCATTGCACTCGAAATCAATGTAGTACAACATGCCGTCCTGCACTATAAAATTCGTCGGGAAATAATCAATGTTTGTATTTTGGGTGTAGAGAAGGGTACACATTTCACGAAGCTGCTCAAGATATTCCGGCCGCATCCGGCCATGCAGGATCAGGTCATAGATGGTATCCCCCTCGATGTATTCCTTTAAAATCCGTTCTTGTTTCAAGTCCACGTCAAGCAGTTTCGGGATGCGGATACCGATTCGGGTAAGCCGGTGGTAATCGCCGATTTCCGCCTCGATTTTATTCCCGAAGCGGTAATAGTCACAGGGTTCGTGGTGGATCTGCTTTAAGACGAAACGGCCATTATCATTTTCTGCGAGGTAAGAATAGCCGCCCTTGCCTTTTCCAAGAAGCTTGGTCAAGGTATATTCTGTGTCGCCCACACATACTTTTTCATTTAAGTTCAGCATATAAATTTCTCCTTTTTGTGGTTTTGCCGCCATTATAACTCCTCTGAATAATCCTTTGATGGTGCCTGTCATAATTTATTTCTAGGAAGTCATGATTAGGCGATTAAGTTCTTTGATTTTATATCCAACATCCTCGGGGCAATGTGCATCCGATGAAGTAATGATCCTCACATGATTCTTTTTTAATATTCTAAGTAATTCTTCATCCATACCGAGTAAAGCCGTTTCAGGACATCTCCTGGCAACGCCGCTATTTTGGTCTGCATACATATTACTTTTTGAGAGTTCCTTAGCTAAACTTTCATAATAGTCTGATAGTGAGTGCGATGGTTTATGACCGAATAATTTTATTGCATCCGGGTGACCGATACCATCAAATATCCTGCTCTTTGCTAACGATATTGAATCCTCAAAATATCTGCGGTATATTTTATCAACATCAATTCCCGCCCAGTGTTCGGCTTTATGATCAAAAGCAAAACCATCAACAAAATGAATGCTTCCCAATAAAAAATCAAACCCTTTACCCTTTGTAAGTTCCGAAGTAAAGCTTTCAAACTCTTTGAAATAGCATATTTCAAGACCAAACTTGATTTCTACCGGAAATTGCTCGTTTCTAACCCGTTTGATCAGTTCCAAATAGTCTGTGAGTTTATGCACACCTGCATTTCTATGAAACCATGCATCTACATATTCACTATACGCACACACCGAATCATACATTGGGACAAACTCTTCAAATCTATAACAATGCTCAAGCAGACGTATTTCATCAATCTCCATTTCAACTGCTTTACTTACAAACTGGTTTATCCAATCAAGCGTGTAGGCTCCGCGTTCAATATGAATATGTCCATCTATCATTCTTTTCTCCTCCTATACAGATAAGAAAATAGGATTTCGTTTCATCATTGATATCGTTTACTTCCTATAGACAACCAACAGTCTATATTGATGTCCTCCCTCTTGTGGACGGCGAACCGGTGCATGGCAGCTTTTGAAGAGGTTATTTTTGTTTGCATTATCCGCACACCGGCAGTGTCATTTTATGATGCAGACCCCGGAGCAATGGCTGATTTTTTGGAATTTAAGGCCGGTAAAATGCTTTGCGAGCTCTTCCGCCACAATGTAAAACTCCTCGTCATCCCATTCTTCCCCGCTTCTTTGCATGCATGAATCCTGTTCCTCCATTGTACCGAAAGCGACATCACCAATCAGGATTTCGCCGTCTTCGGTAAGATGGTTTTGCAGGTCTTTTAAAAATACGATTTTTTCTTCGTCCGTCAGGTGATGGATGGCATACGTTGAGACAATGTAATCAAATCTTTTGTCTTGGAACACTGCCGGAAGACCGCCGGAAAAATCATGACGGAGCAACGTGGCATCCGGCATTTTTTCTTGGGCAAGCCGAATCATTTCCTCCGAAAAGTCGATGCCATAGATGCGGATCCCGTCATCATATAATTTTTTGGATAGGATTCCCGTGCCGAAGCCGATATCCAAAACGGTTTTTCCGTGCCCCAAGCGGATGCGGCGGTAGATCGTGTTCAGCACTGTTTTATAACCGGCAAACGGGTATTCGTCCTCCTCCTCACAGAATGCGACGGTTTTGTCATAGTTGTCCGCCCATAAGTTAAAACCTGTCTCATCAAGCATATGTGGTTCTCCTTAAAGCTTTATTTTACCATTCTTTTTTAATATCATTTTCCTGAATATCGTACCGGTCCAAAAATTCTGCCATGTCCTTTTGGTTCCGGATCACCATGACCTCGGTAAATTTTCCGGTGCCAAGATCCCTGAAACCCGCCACCTGCTCCCCGCTGCAGATGCTGGCACGGATCGTCGGACTTTGGGTTTCTTTGTCGTACGGTTCGGTTATTCTTTTTCGTTTGAACATGCGTCGCTCCTTTTATGCCGGGTTGAAAATGGCAAAAAACGTATGGGTAGGGCTGTTTTCTCTCGTTGCTATATTATACACCGGGGATGGGGATAAGGCAAGAAGAAGCATACTAAATGTGAATTTGAAAATCTTCAAATTCGAATATGCCGGTGCCCTGCTTTAACATGCCTTTATCTGCTAATTCGCGAAAAGCATTTTCAATTCTCCCGATAATGCCAACCGGAATGTCGAGCTGGTGATGTGCAGGGAAAATCCGCGTTATTTCTAACGATTTCACCTTTTGTATAGATTGCCAAAACAGCAGCGGGTCAGTAGTAGGATAAAAAGCATCAAGACAACCGGCATAGATCAGATCGCCCGAAAATAGATATTTTCTTTCCGGTTCATAAAAGCAGCAATGCCCCGGAGAATGTCCGGGGGTATGAATGACCGTCAGCGTCCTGCCGCCAAAATTTAGGCAATCCCCATTCTTAACAATTTTTTGCGGTATCCCTTGAAAAATACGGTAATGATCCACATCAAAATATGGAGGAAGATCACAAGGCCTGCACATAAGATTGTTCTTTACTGCCTGCAACGGTATCGGAAATTTCACTGACAGCCAATCCTTCTCTGCTTCATGAACCGCTATATTATCAAAGAATTTATGTCCCCCAATATGATCCCAATGGATATGCGTTGTTATAACCATGATCGGAAGTGTTGTCAAGCGGTCGGTAATCTTTTTAATATTTGCGATCCCTAAACCGGTATCAATTAGAACTGCATTTTTGGCACCACACAGTAAATAGCAATGGGTTTCCTCCCAATGCCCATATTCACTGATTGCATATGTATCGTTATCAATTTTTTCTACGGTAAACCATTCTTTCATCTTATTCACAACTCCTGAACTTAAAATTTGTCCCATGAAAAGAATATCATGATCATGTCAATTTCGTCAATGCAAAAGGCATCTGGAAATCTGTGCCCTGACTGAAACGCTCAATGCCCACGTGCCTTGGGATATTCCCTGCTGTGACTTAAATTCCGATTGTAAGAGGAGCGTGGCAGTGGTATAATCAAATAAATTCAAAAAACTACAAGCTTAACTTGACGGATCCGGAATTGGAATGATTTTTTGAGAATGTGCCGGTTCGACAAAGAAAATATCTATAATTGAAATTGCTGCTTGTGTTTATGGTCTGTACCTGTGCGCTGACATGGGGCTTCTTTGCGGGGTTCTCTGTTTTTCGTTTTTTTTGTGCTGTTTTTGTTATGAGAGCATATGGTATGCTGCGCCGATGGGATTGACTTTCGAACGATGGTCATTTGCATACAAATGTTAAAATTCAAAGACCCCGGTAAGTAAAACGGGGTAAATGAAATTTGAAAATATTTACCCGGTTTTTCTTTGTAATATAAAAGCCCGGATACGCAGCGGGATCCGCGCGGCGCGGTATCGGAAAAATATAAGATGGAGGTAATATAGCGTATGATGAAAGAATTTGACAACATTAAAACCAGCCAGTTATCCTGTTTGTTAAATGAAAACACAACCTTGAAGCGTTTTTATCCGCTGATTCCCGTCCGCGGGAAATTGATCGAGGGGCTTTTGAAGTTGGGGATCGAGGATAAATATACTTTTTTTGATATGATGGATCCTGCCGGGACAGATTGCGGGAAGATCCGCCGGCAGCTTGAGGAAAGACTGGATTTGGAGGAAGAGGGACTGGCGTTGTTGGAACAGTTTTTGCACCTGCATGATTTTACCAACCGGAAGCTCTCAGAAATACGGAGTGTCAGCGCGGAATTTATGGGGAAACTGTTTTCGGACGGCATCAAAATGTCAAAGGACTATTTATTGTTATGTATGCGGCATCCGGCGGGGGAAATCTCGCACAAATATGGAGTGGACGAAGAAGAGGCTGTCCGGCTTTTTTGTATATGTGACCTGATGCGGCTTCCCGGCGTGAAGGAACTTCGGGCAAGCCTGTATTTTGACTGCGGGTATTGCAGCCTTCAGGAAATCTCCGCACAGAGCCAGGAAGCGATGCGGGCACGGTGTGCGGAGTATATTGCGGATAACCATATTGAAAAGAGTGTGCCGTTTGCGAAGGAACTGGAGACGCAGATTGCTGCCGCGAAAGTGCTGCCCCATCTTTCATTCGGGAAGTAAGCACGAGAAAGGAAAAAAGAATGAAGGATGCAAAATACACCATTTTGCTTTTTTGTATCGCGGCGGTTAGTTGGTTTGTTAGCCTTGTCGTAAATCCTTCCGGTTTTGAATTGGTATTTCTGGTGTTGTGCTCCGCGTTTACTATTATATTTTTCGGTTCCCTTTTTATCCGGATGGCTGCGCGGGCGGCAAAAAGACGGGGGAGGAGCATTTGTGCGTACCGGGTTTTTGCCATAGTAGATGCCGCTATCGGTTTGTTTGCAGCGGCATTTGCGGTTTGGGATATTCGGGCTGGGGAGGGGTGGTTTGCGGGGCTGACAGGAACGCTCCTCTTGGTTTTTGTTGAGCCTGTCGTGCTGGTTTTGCTGGCGGGGGATTATGTTATCTGGCGGGTGCGGGAAAAACGACAGCGTTAGGTGTGGGGCGGAAAGAAGAAGGAAATTCGTAACAGCTTCATTATTTTACAGTCCCGCGTAGTGCGCGATCAGCAGCGCGCGGAACGTAAAATCACAGCTTTTGCGTACCTTTGCCCGCCAGTCGGTTTCCAGCTGCAATCCGAAATAAGGCGACCAGCCGCGAAATTCTCCCTCATAGGTCTGCGCGCGGCAGATCCCGTCCCGGTCGACCTGTGAGAGGATGTAATCCACCTCCTCCTTTAATTCCGCAAGGTGGGTGTAGAGACCGCAGCGCACGAGCCATTCGGTCTTTTCGAAATTCACCCTGCGGATGCCGTCCGGCCACAGATGGTTCTGGCCGTCCCCTGCAATAGAGTAGCCCTCGTTCAGATACCACAGCGGACCCAGGGCATGGCCGACCCAGCACGCCACCGGTGTGTTGATGATCTCCGGCCGATCGGCGCGCAGCAGTTGGCGGAAAGCTTCTGTGAGCATGGCGGTGTTTTTTTCATCCCGCCATTTTTTGGTTGTAAATGCCAGTGTTTCGAGGTGGTAGCGGCACGGCCAGCGCTCGCCGCTGTTAAAAAGCCTGCATTTTTTGGTTGGGCGCGACACGTCATGGATGGAATCGACTTCTGTCACGCGCCGGAAGGATTCGAGCGCAACATTGATCTGTGGGGTGATGTCGATGAGGTCGTCATAATGTGCCCTCGCGATGCAGGCGCAGCGGATCGTGTTCTGGCCGCAGGCAGGAATTTCAAATTCGCTGTAGTAATGCCCTCTTGTTCCGTAACATGGGTCGGTCAGCTCAGTGGTCACGAAGGCATCCATCGCCCGGTTCAAAAGTTCCGTGCCAAAAAGACCTTTCTCCCCCATGTATTTTGTGGCAACCTCCTGGTTGTCATACTGTCCGGCGTTTTTGTTGCTGCCGTGGAAGCCGAGCCCGATCCAGCCGTTTGGCAGCTGCTTTGCGGCGATCAGTTTCATGGTTTTTTCGTTTAGGATCTCATTTTGGAGTTCGCGTTCTTCCTGCGCAGAGATATTGTTTAGGATTTCTTTTTTGACGCGCAGACGGATCGAAGGGCCTGCGTTGGCCAATAGAAAATCGGTCATTTTCTGTTTCATGAGATACTTTCCCTTTCTGAATAATGGCGCTTACATGATTTTTGGATTTGGTCACAGCCGCCGCAAGCCTGCAGTTGGCTGCATGGACAATCTTGGTTAGATTATAGCATGTTTCGGGGATAAGGTGTTGACATTTTTTGCGGTTTTGCATTTTTACAGTATTTGTATGTCATAAATATTGATGTTGGGTTTATGCCAGAACCATGATATAATATTGACAGGATATTTCCTTGGCGGGCCGTGTGGAGGCTTTTTGTATGCAATCGGGAAAGGAGGGATTCGGACGGATACTTCAAATGAGACAATGGGAAGGCGGACAAAGGATTTGCGGGAATGTGATCAATCAAAGCAGCTGCAAAAACTGCTTTTGGATGGGCACTGCGCGGATATGTGCGGTATATAATAAAGGAGGATATGATGAACTATAAAAAGATATATCTGGAAGATTATTTCCCGAATCTGCCGCAGACGGGAAAAAAGACTTGCGTCACCCTTTACATACCACAGCCTTCGGAGGAGGTCGATGCGGAAGCGGCCTATTCCTGTGTGGTGATCTGTCCGGGCGGTGGGTATTCCTACATTTCAAAGCGCGAGGGTGAGCCGGTGGCACTGCGGCTGCTCGGAAATGGGATTGCCGCCGCAGTGGTGGAATATGCCTGTGCGGGGGCGCATTACCCGGCGCAGCTTTTACAGGTTCTGGCGGCGGTTACCTATGTGCGCCGCAACAGTAAGCTGCTGCATATCCATCCGGAAAGGATTGCGGTGATGGGTTTTTCGGCGGGAGGGCATGCTGCATGTTCGGCAGGACTTTTGTGGCATGAGGATTTCGCGCGTGAAGCGCTGGGGATACGGGAAGGGGAAGACCGGCCGGACGGGATGATCCTGTGTTACCCGGTGATCACATCGGGGGAATACGCACACAGGGGAAGTTTTTTATGCCTTCTCGGCGAAGACCCGGATCCTGTGCTGACGGAAAAAGTATCGCTGGAAAAGCAGGTAACGGAGTTTGCCCCGCCCACTTTTTTGTGGCACACGGCGGAGGACGGGTGCGTCCCGGTGCAAAATTCCCTGATGCTTGCCGCGGCGCTTTGCGGGAAGGGGATTCCGGTGGAACTCCATGTCTACCCGCACGGACATCATGGGCTTTCCCTCTGTGACAGCACGGTAAACCGCCCGGCGGAGATCACGGTTGCGGCGGAATATTGTTCCGGGTGGATGGAACAGTGCATCCGTTGGATCCGGGAGATCTTGCCGGAGGAAAAGAATGTAAAAGGATAATTGTGCCGGCTTTTGGGAAAACTGTTGACAAATTGCAAAACAGCAGATATAATCGGATATGAATATACCCGTAGGGGGTATATGGCGCAGGGATGATATTTTGCGGAGATGTCTGACAGCGGGAGGGCACGATGAAGCGGGAAGTATATAAGATCAGCGGTATGAGCTGCGCGGCTTGCAGCAGTGCTGTGGAGCGCGTGACAAGACGCATGGAGGGCGTTGCGGGGAGCGACGTGAATTTAACGACAGGGAGGATGCAGATCGAGTACGATGAAACGTGCGTGACACCGGAGCAGATTATCCGGAAGATCGAGAAAGCCGGGTTTGGCGCACAGGTGTATGTCGATGACAAGGAGAAGCGCAGGAAGGAGGAGGCTGCCCAAGCGGAAGAGTTAAGTTCGGCAAAGCGAAGGCTTGTTCTTGCCATTCTTTTCGCGGTTCCGCTCCTTTATCTGTCGATGGGGCATATGATGCCGGTACCGCTGCCGCTTCCGGGATTTCTTTCGATGGAGCAGCACCCGATGGCGTTTGCGCTGGCACAGCTTGTTTTTACCGTTCCGATTCTGGTTTTTGGGCGGAATTTTTATGTCCGCGGTTTCCCGGCATTGTTTAAGGGAAATCCAAACATGGACTCTCTGGTCGCGATCGGCACGATGGCAGCATTCCTCTACAGCTTGGTGATGACGGTGATGATACCGGGGGATATGCATCATGTACATCAGCTTTATTACGAGTCGGCGGCGGTCGTTGTGACTTTGGTCATGCTGGGGAAATATATGGAGAGGCGCAGCAAGGGAAAGACTTCGGAGGCGATTAAAAAGCTGATGGCACTCGCGCCGGATACGGCGATCCGTCTGACGGACGGGAAAGAGTGCGAGGTTGCCGTGGAAGAACTTTTGCCGGGTGATATGATTCTCCTGCGCGCCGGCAGCCGGATACCCCTCGACGGTATCGTGACAGCGGGGGAGGGCAGCGTGGACGAGTCGATGCTGACCGGGGAGAGCCTCCCGGTCGAGAAATCCGAGGGCAGTGAGGTGATCGGCGGCAGCCTCAATTATGACGGGATGCTTACCGTGCGTGTGACGCGCACGGGGGCGGACACGACGCTTGCCAAGATCGTGCAGCTTATGGAGGACGCGCAGGGGAAGAAAGCGCCGATCTCAAAACTTGCGGATAAGGTGGCAGGAGTTTTTGTTCCGGCCGTTATGGCGGTGGCTTTTGCAGCGGCGGTGGTCTGGCTGGTTGCGGGCAAGGATTTTTCTTTTGCCCTGCGCATTTTTGTGTCGGTGCTCGTGATCGCCTGCCCGTGTGCACTGGGGCTTGCGACACCGACGGCGATCATGGTAGGAACCGGGCTAGGGGCACAGAATGGCATTTTGGTGAAATCCGGGGAGGCACTTGAGATGGCGCAGCGGGTGGATACGGTAGTGCTTGACAAGACCGGGACAATCACGCAGGGAAAGCCGGAGGTGGTGGAGGTCTGGGCGGATGATGGTCTGTGGCAGGCGGATGGCTCTTTGCCCCTTTCCGGTCAGCAAAATAAGCTTTTGCTGCTTGCGGCGGCTGCAGAGGCGGGCAGCGAGCACCCGCTTGCGCGCGCGGTCACTGCAATGGCGGGGCGCGGGAAGCTTGCCGTGCCGGAGGTTTCGGAGTTTAAGAGCCTGACCGGTTATGGCGTGTATGTGCGCACGCAGGAATATGGGGAAATCTACCTCGGAAAGGCGGAGCTTGCGCAGGAACACAGCAGCAATGCCGCGCAGTGGCACGCGGGGGCGCAGGAGCTGGCGGCAAAGGGCCGGACACCGATGTATGTCGTGGCGGACGGGGTGACCCTGGGTATTATCGGCGTGGCGGATACGATCAAGGAGACAAGTGCCGCGGCGGTCGACGCGCTGAAAAAGGACGGTGTGCGCGTCTATATGCTGACCGGGGACAATGAGCGGACGGCGGGCTATATCGGCGCTCAGGCGCATGTGGATGAGATCGTTGCACAGGTGCTGCCGCAGGATAAGGCGAAGATCATTGAGAAATTGCAAAAAGAGGGGAAAAAGGTTATGATGGTGGGGGACGGTATCAACGATGCCCCGGCGCTCGTGCAGGCCGAAGTGGGCTGTGCGATCGGAAGCGGCAGTGATATCGCGATTGATTCGGCGGATGTTGTGCTCATGAAATCCGACCTGATGGATGTGCACCGCGCGATCCGGTTAAGCCGTCTGACCATCCGGAATATCCGGCAGAACCTGTTCTGGGCGTTTTTCTACAATACGGTCGGTATCCCGGTGGCGGCGGGTCTGCTGTACCCGCTTACGGGACTGCTTTTAAGCCCGATGCTTGGGGGCTTCGCGATGTCTTTGAGTTCGGTCTGTGTGGTCAGCAACGCGCTGAGGCTTAAGTGGAAAAAATTGTAGAATGCGAGGTGGCGGATGGAAGATATCTGTGATTGCCAAAAAAAGCACCGGGAGGCGGCGGAGGTGACGGATCTGGTGCACCGGCTCAACCGCATTGAAGGGCAGATCCGTGGTATCCGCGGAATGGTGGAAAACGATGCCTACTGCGTGGATATCCTGACGCAGGTATCCGCGGCGGGTGCGGCATTGACAGCATTTAGCAGGGAACTGTTGAATAGCCATGTTCGGACCTGTGTCGTGCAGGATATCCGGGAGGGCAGGGAAGACAAAGTGGAGGAACTGTTAAAGGTCATTCAAAAATTTATCAAATAAGAAAGGCGGTATGGATCATGACAACATTGAATGTAAAAGAAATGAGCTGCGGGCATTGTGTGGAGCGTATCGGAAAGGCACTTGACGAGGCAGGCATCAAGCACAGCATTGATCTGGAAACAAAAACGGTGACGGTTGACGGCTGTGAGAACTGCGTGAAGACGGCGATCGCAGAGCTGGACGACATCGGCTTTACGGCGACGGTCGCGTGAGGGGCAGGAGGATTGGTAATGTAGTTATTAGCAAACAGGGCTGTGTCTGCAGCCCTGTTTTTGCTGTGTGTAAGAAACTTATTTTTTCCGAAAAAACTATTTTCCTTTTGGGGAAAGTAGTGTATAATTATTTCCATATGAATGATTTTTCGCGTCGGTAAATGGTGCAGAAATGAGGAAACATGAAAGAAAAAAATAAGACTTCCGGAAAATATAGGAAATGGATACTGAATACCGTATTTGCGGTCTTTGTCGGGCTGATTGCTGTGTATGCTGTACTTGGGCAGATATTGCTCCCGCAGCAGACCGTGCGCGAGGAGATTGAGGCGGGGGTTCTTCCGGTGCAGTGGAGCCGTGTCCTTGCGGACGGGACGCGGGTGCCGGTCGAACTTCCGGGCAGGGTGGGGGCCGCCGCCGGGGAGACGGTCGTGATTGAGGCGCAACTGCCGCAAGAACTGTACGATTGGAATTGGATCAGTCTGGACAGCCTTCATCAGGAAATTGAAATATATATTGACGGGGAACTGCGTGAGGAGTTTTCGACACTGGATACAATGCCATTCGGGAAATACAGTTCGAGTGCCTACGTGTTTGCGGAGATCAGCAGGGAGGATGCGGGAAAGCCCATACAGGTCATGTGGACTACGGGGTCGAGGTTTACCGGTATGCTGAGCAAAGTTTATTACGGCGCGCGGATTGAGCTTTGGTCGCAATATTTTAGGATGAATGTGATCCAGGTCGGGATGGCACTCTTTTTGCTTTTGTTCTCGATCATAGCGATCGCACTCGGGATTTCAATGAACCGCTCGTTTAAGAAGCAGTTCGCGTTGGAGTATCTTGGATGGGGTATTTTGCTGATGGCGGTGTGGATGCTCTGCGAATCCCGTCTGCGCCAGCTGTTTTTTGATAATATTTCAGCCGTGTCGGATGTGGCGTTTCTTGCAACGGGGCTGATACCGTATCCGTTTGCGGAATATTTTGACCGGATACAAAAGGGGCGCTACCGGCGTTATTACCAAGCGGTGAAGGTTGCGTGCCTGATTGTGTTTTTTATTTGTGTAATATTGCATGTGGGGCATGTGGCTGATTTTTCAGATTCGATGGTTCTGATGCATCTGATGATTTTTGCAATGCTGTTCACCGCCGGCATCACGATGATTCTTGATATATTACATAAAAGACTCAGGGACTACCTTCTTGTTTTCATAGGTTATATTGGGCTTTTGGCCGCGACGGTGTATGAGATCATCGGGATTTACCGCGCGGAAAACCACAGCAGGGTGCTGGTGGTCGCTTCGTTTTTCCTTTTTGTCATGGCGGTATTGAAGATGGGGCAGGATATTGTCGAATTGGAGCGCGAAAAACAGGAAGCATTGGCGACCAACCAGACGAAGAATAATTTCCTCGCGAATATGTCGCATGAGATCCGGACTCCGATCAATTCCATCATTGGTATGAACCAGTTGATCCTGCGGGAGAGTACGGAACCGCATGTGCTGGAATACGCGGGCAATGTGGAAAACGCCAGCAAGCTTTTGGTCACCCTGGTCAATGACATTCTTGACTTTTCGAAGATGGAGTCGGGAAAGCTTGAGATTGTGGAGAAGTCCTATCAGCTTGCTTCTTTGTTAAACGATGAGGTGCACCTGCTTGAGAAGCGGGCGGAAAAGAAGAACCTTCAGGTGATGGTGAGCATTGACGAGAGCCTTCCGTCCACGCTTGTCGGGGATGACATGCGCATCCGCCAGGTTATCACAAATCTGGTGACAAATGCGGTAAAATACACAAAGGAAGGGAGCATTTCCTTTACGGCTTACGGCGAGTGGCGCGATTATGAAAATTTTGTCCTTAAGGTTGCGGTTCAGGATACGGGTGTGGGCATCCGCAGGGAGGATCAGGAGCGGCTGTTCCAGAGGTTTGTCCGTTTTGATATCCAGAAGAACAGCACGGTGGAGGGCAGCGGGCTTGGCCTTGCGATCACGAAACGCCTGGTTGACCTGATGCGCGGGGAAATCCGTGTAGAGAGTGAGTATGGGAAGGGTTCCACGTTCTTCCTCTCACTCCCGCAGGAGGTGGTGAGCCGCGGGCCGGTCGGCAATCTGGAGCGTGCGTACCAGAATGAGGTTTTCTCCCGGAGGAAGTACCATGAGGCATTCCATGCCCCGAGTGCGAAGGTGCTTGCAGTGGACGACAATACGATGAACCTGGCGGTTGTCAAGGGGCTGCTCAAACGCACGGAGATCATGCTGGACACGGCGACGAGCGGGATGGAGTGCCTGCAGATGACGCGGAAGAAGAAATACCATTTAATCTTCATGGATCACATGATGCCGGAGATGGATGGCATCCAGACGTTCCATGAACTGCGGGGGGAGAAGGATAACCCAAATTCGGACACAAAGGTGATCGCACTGACGGCAAACGCGATCGCGGGAAGCCGGGAAGAATATTTGCGCGAGGGTTTTGTAGACTATATTTCGAAGCCGATCGACGCGGCGGAGCTCGAGATCGTGCTGATGTCCTATCTGCCGGAGGAGCTTGTCATAACCGAGGAAAAGGAGCGGGAGCGCCTGGCTGCCATGAAGGAAGCGGCGGAAAAATCCGGGGAAGCATCTTTGGCGGATGCCAAATCAGGGCAGGAGGAATCCGGAGGGCGGTCAGTAAGTGCAGCAGAGTCCGGCGGTCAGGGAAGGGATTCGTCAGGATCTGAAAAGCAGGCGGAAAGTGCGCAGGGATCCGGGGAACCTTCTGTGAATGCAGCGGATGGGGGGGTGGGGGAAGAACAACCGGATAACGAGAGCCATATGCTTCATGCACAGGCGGAATCCGGCCAGGCCATGCCGGATCAGGGGGGGAACCCGAACGCTTATATAGACCGGGCAGTGGGGATCACGCACTGCATGGACATGGAGGATATGTACATCGAGATTCTGCAGGATTACTGCACGGAGGGGAATAGCTATCAGGAGAAGCTTGCCGCCTGCCTTGCAAAGGAGGACTGGAAAAATTTTGCGGTCTATGTGCACGCGGTAAAAAGTTCCTCCAAAACCATTGGAGCCGAGATTTTCGGCGAGGAGGCACGCGTGCTTGAGATGGCGGCAAAGGAGCAGGATATTGCCTTGATCCGCGGCAACTGGGAGCGGTTCTGTGTGGATTTTGAGGCAGTGATCGCGGCGGCGGAAAAGCTTAGGGCCGAGCTGGCAGGCTAGCCGGCTTTCCGAAAATAAAAAAATAGTTGACAACACGCGGATTCTGTTATATAGTGTTGCTATTAAACTAAATAATGTTTACATTTCTCTTATTCAGAGTGACGGAGAGTAAAGACTCTATGAAGTCCGGCAACCCCCACGCGGAAGGTGCCAAGTTGAGCGAGTGATCGAACAATAAGGGGATTTGAAAAGCAAAATGTCAAGTCCGCCTTTTGGCGGACTTTTTCGTCTTTGGACAAACTTTTTATGCCAGGGATGCACGGGGGAATCGGCTGCCGGTGCAGCGCGCATTCCGCGCAGGCGGGGTTCTCCCCGCAACGCGAGCCGGACATTCCGGAAAACTTATCGCATTCCGCGCAGGCATGGATTCTCCGGGTGAGTGGTGATGCTGCGGTTTAAGCGATGCATTCCGCGCGGGCATGGGAAGTTCCCCCTGTCCGGCTGCAAGGACATTCCGTGCCGCGGGAAAACCAGGGAATAAGGGAAGACGGTGATTTACGGCTTTTGCACTGCCCGCCGTAGGTTGCTGCCGGCGAGGGGCAGTGCGGAAACGGAGGAATATATATGAGTGAAAAGAGATTATTTACGTCGGAATCCGTGACGGAAGGGCATCCGGACAAAATCTGTGACCAGATTTCGGATGCGGTGCTGGACGCGTTGATGGAGCAGGACCCGATGAGCCGTGTTGCCTGCGAGACGGCAGTGACGACGGGGCTTGTGCTGGTCATGGGCGAAGTGACGACAAAGGGCTATGTGGATATCCAGAAGATCGTCCGCGAGACGATCCGCGAGATTGGCTATGATAATGCGGAATATGGTTTTGACTGTGATACCTGCGGCGTGATCGTGGCGCTCGACGAGCAGTCGAAAGATATTGCAATGGGCGTGGACAAGGCGCTTGAGGCGAAAGAAAACACGATGTCCGACGCGGACATTGAGGCGATTGGCGCGGGTGACCAGGGCATGATGTTCGGCTATGCATCCAACGAGACACAGGAGTATATGCCGTATCCAATCTCCCTTGCCCATAAGCTGACGAAGCAGCTGACAAAAGTGCGCAAGGACGGCACACTGCCATACCTGCGCCCGGACGGGAAATCTCAGGTGACGGTCGAGTATGATGGGAACGGCAGGCCGGTTCACCTGAATGCGGTGGTGCTTTCCACCCAGCATGATGCAAAGGTGACGCAGGAGCAGATACATGAGGATATTAAAAAATATGTATTTGACGCGGTACTCCCGAAAGAATTGATTGATCAGGATACGAAATTCTACATCAATCCGACCGGGCGTTTTGTGATCGGCGGTCCGAACGGTGACAGCGGACTGACGGGGCGCAAGATTATCGTGGATACCTATGGAGGGTACGCGCGCCACGGCGGAGGTGCGTTCTCCGGCAAGGACTGCACGAAGGTGGACCGCTCGGCGGCATACGCGGCGCGGTATGTGGCAAAAAACCTTGTGGCGGCAGGTTTGTGTGACCGCTGTGAGATCCAGCTTTCTTACGCGATCGGTGTCGCGCAGCCAACATCCGTGAATGTAGATGCATTTGGGACAGCAAAAAAGTCAAACGAGGAACTGATTGCCATCATCCGTGAGAATTTTGACCTGCGCCCGGCAGGAATCATCAAGGCACTTGACCTGCGCCGCCCGATTTACAAGCAGACAGCAGCGTACGGGCATTTCGGGAGGAATGACCTTGACCTTCCGTGGGAGCGGCTGGACAAGGTGGACGTGCTGAAAAAATATCTGTAAATAAAATTTGCAATTCTTAAAAAAGGTTAAAATAATTCGAAAAACAGTAAATTGGGATGAGCTTTATGGTATAATTATGGTAATCAATTCAGCGATCCCGTCAAACAGGCTGTGCGGCATGATCGCGCAGCCTGTTTTTACGCGCGGGGATGCCGTGCTAAGGACCGCTGTTATCGCAGAATGTGTCCTGCGTTGGGGAAAGGCGCTTTCATTGCCGCACGGTCCGCTTTAAATCTTGCGCGTCCTGTGCGGGAAGGACAAAGCCCCCGCCCGGCCATAAAGTTTTTTACCTGCGGGATTTTTTGGAGGTCATGTGGATGGATCTGAAAGGAAGACTGAAAATTGCGTTTGTCATTATCATAGCGCTGCCAATCCTGATGATGGGCCTGAGCGGTAAGGTCATCGTGGAGTATCTTGGCGTGGCATTGCAGCACACATACGATGTCGATGCGGATACGATGCAGGTCATCACGAACCCACTGCGCATTTTGAACCGTGTGACGCGGGAGGCGTACAACCAGATCAAACTCTGGGCAATCCGTGAACCGGGCAAGTTTGAGGATATAAAAAACATTGAGCAGATGAACGCCGAACTTTCCCATAAATATTCGTATCTGGTGCTCCGCAAGGGCGACGAGGTCGTATACTACGGCGGGAAGGGGGAACTGTCCGATGTTTCCGGTCTTCTCCCTGCTTTTGGCGAACACAATACTGACCTTGACGGCGGGATTTATGTCGGTGAAAAAAAGCCCGTGCTGATTAAGCATCAGGACTTTTATTTTTCGGACGGCAGCGAGGGAAGCATCTTTATCGTGACGGATGTGAATGTCCTGATGCCTCAGCTGAAAAATTCGCTGATCCAGATCATTGTCTGCATGATCGTGATCATCGGCATCACGGCGGTGGTGTTGGTCATCTGGCTGTACCGCACGATCATCCGGCCGTTGAATACACTTAAAATGGCGACGAACGAGATGAGATGCGGCAATCTGAATTATTCGATCTCCGGCGACCCGGCGGACGAGATTGGACAGCTCTGCCAAGATTTCGACGAGATGCGCCAGCATATGAAAGAACTGATCGAGGAACGGCTGCAGTATGAGCAGGACTCAAAGGAGCTCATCAGCAATGTCTCCCATGATCTAAAGACCCCGCTGACGGCAATCAAGGGATATGCGGAGGGGATCATAGACGGCATTGCCGACACGCCGGAGAAGATGGAAAAATATGTAAAGACAATTTACACAAAAGCGAACGATATGTCGGCGCTTGTGGATGAACTGGCATTTTTTTCAAAGATCGACAGCAATACTGTCCCGTACAATTTTATGGTGCTTGACGCGAGTGAGTATTTTACAGACTGCATTGAGGAGCTTGGGCTTGACATGGAGGTCAAGAACCTGAACCTCGATTTTGCGAACGAAATCCCGCAGGGAACAAAAGTTTCCGCCGATCCGGAGCAATTAAAACGGGTGATCAATAATATTATCGGAAATTCGGTAAAATATATGGATAAGCAGGAAGGGAAAATCACCGTGCGGCTGTGCGACGCGGGGGAGGATGTACAGGTAGAGCTGACAGACAACGGTCCCGGCATTGCGAAAAAGGATCTGCCATATATTTTTGACCGTTTTTACCGGGCGGACGCGTCGCGCAATTCGAGGAAGGGCGGTACGGGGCTGGGGCTCGCGATTGCCCAAAAAATCATAGAGGAGCACGGGGGCAGGATCTGGGCACAGAGCGAGGAAGGGGTCGGCACGTCCGTTCATTTTACCATGCCGAAGCTTGCCGGGCATAAGCAGATGCCGCCGCAGGTGCAGGAGCCAAAGGGCAGGCATATTAAGGGCATGAAAATTAAGGTATAAATATTTATTGCGGCACTAACGCAGGAAACGGAGGAATAAAATGAGCAAAATCTTAATTGTGGAAGACGAGACCGCGATCGCGGAGCTTGAGAAAGATTATCTGGAGCTTTCCGGTTTTGAGGTGGCGATCGAGAGCAGCGGGGACGAGGGGCTTTCGCGCGCGCTTTCGGAGGAGTTTGACCTGATCATCCTTGACCTGATGCTTCCGAAGGTGGACGGCTTTGAGATTTGCCGTCAGATCCGTGAGGTAAAAAACGTGCCAGTGATCATGGTCTCGGCGAAGAAGGACGACATCGACAAAATCCGCGGGCTTGGGCTTGGCGCGGACGATTACATGACGAAACCGTTTTCGCCAAGCGAGCTGGTTGCGCGCGTGAAAGCGCATATGGCGCGCTATGAGCGTCTGATCGGCTCCAATTCGAAGGAGAATGAAATCATTGAAATCCGCGGCATCCGCATTGACAAGACAGCGCGCCGCGTCTATGTGAACGGGGAGGAGCGCACGTTTACGACGAAGGAGTTTGACCTGCTCACTTTCCTCGCGGAAAACCCGAACCATGTGTACACGAAGGAGGAACTGTTCCAGAAGATCTGGGACATGGAGTCCATCGGGGATATCGCGACGGTGACGGTGCATATTAAGAAGATCCGGGAAAAGATCGAGGTAAATACATCGAAGCCCCAGTATATCGAAACGATCTGGGGGGTCGGGTACCGGTTTAAGGTATGATTGCCAGAGCGTTGCGATGAATGGGTATTTTCTGTTTTTGGGATGGGGATTTCAGTCTGCCACATGGAATTTTGGTGTGGCAGACTTTTTGTTTTGGTTTTTGAGATGGATAGGTTTTGGCTGTGGATTCTATTTCACTTCCAAGTGAATTATAATTGCATATTTGACCTGATTATCGATATTATACATGGCAATATGAGATTGACAAAAATAATATAACGCTGTATAATGAAAGCACAATTTGTCATGCTTGGATGATGTGTATGTTCCAGTGCTATCGTGATTCGTTTTTTGGTAAGGGGGGTGTAAAATAAAATGGGTGAAAAAACAAAAGATAGAGTGCGAAAGCAGGAAGGTTTTATTTTGATAACAAACAAATATGTTGTCTTGAAGAAGGTTCATTATGAAGAAAACGATTTTTTTTGTAGTGACTATGGCAATGCTTCTTTTTTTGGGGAAGGATGTGTCTTAATGCGGCAGAGGAAGAAAATGTTGTGCGGTATCGGTTTCGGATCAGTATGAGGATGTTTTAGGGTATGCCCAGTATTATTACTATTACGACAGACAGGATATGCCGCTTGCCGTCTCGGATTGTGAATTATCCGGGCTGTTGGCTTCCAAGGCGCAGATTATCCTGGAGACAAATACCTGTGTTGATTATGTCGATATCATAGGTGTCACGGGTGATGGCCGGTATGTAAATTTATCGGATGCGGTTGAGGTGGCTGCCGGGGATGAAGAGATTGCTTCCTACCGGAACGGGAGGATATATGGTGTCGGGGAGGGGATGACAGAGCTCCGGCTTCGCTATGGTTCTTTGGAGGTTGGGATTCCGGTAACGGTGAATGCATATTTTGATTTTGAAGCAATGATCGAGGCGATGCTCTCCGGCGAAGGGGAAGTCTCCCCATGTTCCGTTCCGGGTCCGCAGATGCAGGCGGTGATGAGCCGGGCATATGAAATGTATTCGGTGGAATGGGTGACAAAGGATGCTTTCATTCTGAATGACGGAACGAAGGTGGGGAAAGGAACTACTTTGAGGGGGTTGCCGTATACGCAGAAAAACCGCTGTACCGTAAGGGAATTTTTGTCTTATCATGATAAATGGGAGACGAGCGGTTTTTATACGTTTGAGCTTCGGGATAACGGTTGTTATTGGTGCGAATATGGAATTGACTGTACCGGCCTTATCTGTTGGGCTTGGAATCTTCCTGTGAATGGTAGAAACACGTTTGGTACATCTAAATTATGGGATGAAATAAAAGATGCAAATTCCTCGAAGTTTGAAAAGGTGGGTGCTTATACAATTCCCGCGAATGCCACTCTTTCCCAAAGTGTAAATCAAGCAGAGTTATATGCTTCCTATGGACAGCTGAATGTCGGTGATGCTGTTGTTCAGAGAAGGGATAATGGCGGGCATGCCCGCTTGGTTCTCACCAATATCCGTGCTTCCGAAAAAGTATCGTTTTATGAAGCGCACGGGAATTTCCCTGAGATTGTAACCTTCAGTTACGACCAGTTAGCGTATGATCACTATTGTCCGTTTACAATCAAAACAGATTTTTATAATCAGTATAATTAGGTAGAATCACCGTAATTATTGTTGTTGGTTATATTGATAACATGGAGGTATAATTGAAACGTTTTTATACAGTATTTCTGATTTTATCATTTTCGGTCAGCCTGACCTCCTGCGGGAAGCAGGCTGACCCGGTGGATCTGCCGGATTCCGTTTCTCCACCGGTGGCAACGGACGTATCCCCGGCGGAAACGACACAGCCGGAGGAGGATGGGGGGATGGATCCTGTGCCGGGGGATGCAAAAGTGCCGACGAAGGCAGTGCTTCCGACTCCTGCCGTGCTTCCGACCCCGACACAGACACAGCCTTGTACCACGCCGCCGACACCATCCCCGCCGCCGTCTGCTTCCCCTGCTCCGCCGGAGCCCACCCTGCCGCCGCTTGATATTACTTTGGTGGATGAGAAGCTTCCGTGGGATGATCAGGCACTTCCGGAAACGGATTATGTATATATTGTCCGGTTTATCCTTACTGACAGGGACGATCTGCTTGTGGCATACGATGTGTGCGTGGATATCAAGTGGGATGAAAATGGGTTTTATGACGACAAGCGCCGTCCGAAACGACTGCATACCTGGTGGCTGCGGGAGGATGCCATGTGCTTTGTGTCAAGCACATGGGAGGGGGCATGTCTGCTGCCCCATGTTGACCCGCCCCGCCATATCACGCAGGATTTATCCCGCTGGGAGACGGTGGAAGCCACAGAGCCGGGCATGTACAGTATTTCCCATGATCTGTTCCGCTGGATGATCAAGTGGCATGGGATGAATTGGTGGTGCGGCGTGAAGGACGGGGAAATCGTTTACGTGCGGGAGCATATGGAGGGGTGATGGCGGATCTGCCGGTTCCTCCTTCTGACAGATTACACAACCTATTTTTAGAACTTGCCGGCAACTCTTTTTTGTACACTTCCGAAAGGGTTTTTCTGCAAAAAAGAGTTGCCCACATCCCGCCTTGCAGGCGGGATGAAAGATAAGATTCCCATGCCGGCGATGCCGGTTTTTTTTATTGCCTCCCACATCCGTCTCCCTGTGGAAAAGGCTTGTATTTATACTGGAAAAATGGTATGATGGAAGCGGAAAGAGGTACATAATGATGAAAAAAGTAAATCCGTCCATCAAAAATATATTAAAGTTGGTTTGGATTGTATATGCCATAATCAGTGTTTTCATCTGGCTTCCGAAGGTTGACCAGATGCTTACCAACGATTATTCGGAAGTGAAATCTTATGTTTTGCTGGACGATTCGTGGGAAATCCTGATCAATGGGGAAGCGTTCCACGATGTCTGTCTCGAAAATTTCCGCTTCCCGGCGGTAAAAAAGGGCGACCGGATCGTCATGAAAAGAAGGCTGCCACAGGAGTGGGCGGTGGTGGAAGGTGTGCTGCGGCTATCCATCCGGCACTGTGCGGTGCGGGTTTATATTGATGAGGGACTGATCTACGAGTATGGTTACGACAGGCTTGCAGCCCATAAGACAGTGGGGAGCGGTTTCCAGTTTATCAATTTTCCCCATGATTATAAAGGAAAGATGCTCACCATAGATCTCAATGTTTCCGAGGACAGGGTGTTTTCGCGGTTTGATTCCCTGCGGCTTTATGAATGGGAAAATGCTTACCGGGCGCTGATGACGGAGAACCGCCTGCCCTGGTTTTTGGGATGTTTCCTGTTTGTGTTTGGTCTTGTCGGAAGTATCATGACGATGTTTGCGCTTGTGGTTTCGCGCAAATACCTGCGGTTATTGTGTGTCTCCTGCTTTGCAATCTGCATGGGTCTTTGGACTATGTGCTATTACCGGGTGATTTCCATCTATGCGATCCCGCTGTATTTTGTCTCTCTGATCGAACATATCACGCTTTATCTGGCTCCGCTGCCGCTGATCATTTATATGGGAGATGAGGTGAGGGAACTCCGGCAAAAGGCGTTCCATGTAATATACCGGGGGATCGTGTGCGCAGACATTGTCCTGCTTGCAGTGGCGGTCGCGCTGCATGCGGGGGATATCGTGCATATGGCAGCGATGCTGCCGTATATGGTAGTGTTTATGATACTCTGTCTGGCTTATTTTTTTGTGGTGATCATCGTGAACCTGAAAGAGAAAGCCTCAAACCGGCTTTATCTTGCGGGGATGCTGATCATTGTCGTCAGTACGGTGTACGATTTGGTCAGCTATAACAGGGAGCGCTATTATGGGGATGCTTCCATGCTGGTGGTCAAAGGGGCATCTTCTGCCGGGTTCATGGTATTTGTTTTTATCCTGATCCTATCCTTCTATATTGACCTGACCCAGAAGATGATGCAGGAGACAGAGAGGAATTCGCTGATCAAGAGCGCGTATACCGATGAACTGACAAAATTGCACAACCGCCGTTACTGTATGGAGTACATGAACCGGCTGCAGGACGAGAAGGATTCCTGCTATACTGTCCTGTGTTTTGACCTGAACAATTTAAAAAGAACGAATGATACATACGGGCATGCGAAGGGGGATATTTTGATCCGCAGCGCGGCGGAAGTGCTTTTGCAGACTTTTGCGGAATTTGGTATTGTCGCGCGGATGGGCGGGGATGAATTTATTTCCGTGCTGAATCTGGCAGATCCGGATAAGGTTGCCGCCCTCCTCGGACAGCTGCATCAAAACATCGAACAGAAGAACCTTCAGATCCGGGGACTTGATATGTCCATCGCCTGCGGCTGTGCCTGCAGCAGGGAAAGCAGCGGCAATATTGAGAAAGTGTACCAGATGGCGGATAACCGTATGTACGAAAATAAGAAACGGATGAAAGAGGAGGGGGACAATGCGGCGGTAAGGGCATTGAAAATGCCTTCCGATTCTTGACATATATTCTTTTTTGCAGTATGATGAAAGCAATTTGCCTATTCAGATGATGTGGAGGAAACGATTATGTACCATTGCTGTATTCATTTTTATTTGATCGGTAAAATGATTCATAAGGACAATTTGTTTGAGACAATGAAGAAAATGCCCCCGCTTGAACATTTTTCCCACGAATTTTGTGAGGGCAGTTGTCCGGAGGCGGCGCGTGCTGCAGAGGCGGATGTGATTTTTGCGGATCTGCGCGGTATGGATGCCGCAGGGACGGTAAAACTTTTGGCGGCGGAAAAACGGGGGGATGCACAACTGCTTCTGCTTGCGGAAAAGGAGCAGCTTCCCCTGCTTTTTGGAATGCAGGATGAAATACGGGATATATGGGTTCTTCCGATGTCGGAGGAGGAGCTTTCGTTCCGGTTTTTGAGATGGCAGCAGGATCTAAAGA
Source organism: uncultured Lachnospiraceae bacterium (assembly GCA_947053345.1). Taxonomy (GTDB): domain Bacteria; phylum Bacillota; class Clostridia; order Lachnospirales; family Lachnospiraceae; genus RGIG4057. The sequence goes on along the minus strand of CAMRSM010000021.1, from coordinate 26,615 downwards.
TGAATCGGGATTATTGGCAGACGGCCCATTTTTTTGAAGCGACGATCAACAGTGTACCAAACCTGATCTGGTACAAAGATAAGAATGGCATCCATGAGAAGGTGAATGACAGTTTCTGCCGGACGGTAAACAAGACGAAGGAGCAGGTTGAGGGCAGGGGACATGCTTATATATGGGATGTGGAGGAAGATGACCCTGCCTGCATTGAGTCGGAGCGCGAGGTCATGGAAACGAAGAGAACCTGTATTTCGGAGGAGACGATCCAGACCGGCGAGGGGACGAAGCTGCTCACTACATACAAATCTCCGCTCTATAATTTTGACGGCAGCGTGATGGGAACGGTCGGTGTTGCCATCGACATCACGAGAGAGAGGGCTTTCGAGCGTGAGATCGTGAAGAAGAACCGCACTCTGGAAAAAGTATTCACTTCCATTGATTGCGGGATACTCTGCCATTCCCTGGACGGCTCCCGCATTCTGAGCGTGAACGGGGCGGCACTGAAAATCCTTGGCTACGAGACAAAGGAGGAACTTGAGGAAGCGGGCTTTAATATGGTTGCGAATTCTGTGCTGGCAGAAGACAGGGACAGGCTCAGGGACCGCATCCAAGGTTTGGAAAATGAAGGCGACAGCATCAGCACCGAGTATTCTGTGAAGCACCGGGACGGTGAAGTGCTGCATGTTATGGGGAATATCAAGCTGCTGAAAGAAGACGGGGAGCTTTTTTATCAGCGCTTCCTGCTTGACTGTACCGAGCAGAAGCGTCAGGAGCGCAGGAATGAGAGAAGGCAGATGGAACTCGTCCATGCGCTTGGGATTGATTATAACCTTGTGTGTTATTTTGACCTGAACACGGGGATGGGGAATGCACTGCGTATCAATGAATGCCAGCAGGAGGTGCTGCGGCCGATTTTTGCGGAGAAGGCGGATTTTGTTCTTGAGGAGGCTATGGGGCACTATATCCATACCTGTGTCTGCGAGGAGGATCAGGCGCTGCTCACGGAGGCTTGTTCTAGGGAATGGCTTATGAGGGAGCTTTCCGAAAAGAATGTGTGTTTTGCGAATTACCGGGCGAACTGCGGCGGTGAGATCCGTTATTTCCAAATGAAGGCGGTGCGCACGGGGGATTGGGTCCGCCATAGCGGCGCGGTGCTCGGCTTCCGCAGTGTGGATGACGAGATCCGCAGCGAGATGGAAAAGAAGAGCGTGCTGGAGATTGCGCTGATGCAGGCGAACCGGGCGAGCAAGGCGAAGAGTATATTCCTTTCCAATATGTCCCATGACATCCGCACGCCGATGAACGCGATCGTCGGGTTTACAACACTGGCACTCAACCATATTGATAACCGCGACCAGGTGGAGGAGTATTTAAAGAAGATCATGACTTCAGGGAACCATCTGCTCAGTCTGATCAATGATGTCCTTGACATGAGCCGCATCGAGAGCGGGAAGATGCATCTTGAGGAGAAGGCATGTGCACTGCCGGAGATCCTGCACGGGCTGCAGAATATTATCCAAGGGGATGTGAATGCAAAGCAGCTTGAGCTGTGTCTGGATACGGTCGATGTATACGACGAGGAGATTTTCTGCGATAAATTGCGCCTGAACCAGGTATTGCTCAATCTTTTGAGCAACGCGATCAAATATACGCCGACGGGCGGTACGATCTCCTTCCGGATCGAGGAGAAGCCGGGGGCACCGGAGGGCTATGCGAATTACGAGTTCTATATCAGGGACACGGGAATCGGTATGAGCGAAGAATTTGTATCCCATATTTTTGAACCTTTTGAGAGGGAGCGCAATTCCACGATCAGCGGCATTCAGGGAACCGGTCTTGGTATGGCAATCACCAAGAATATTGTGGATATGATGAACGGCACGATCGAGGTCACGAGCAAGCAGAATGTCGGGACACAGTGCAAGGTTTCCTTTATGTTCCGCTTGAATACCGACGAGAGGAAACCGGTCGCGCTCTCAGAATTTAAAAATTGCCATGCCTTGGTGGTGGACGATGATTTCAATACCTGTGACAGTGTGTCCTACATGCTCCAGCAGATCGGAATGCGCGCGGAGTGGACGCTTTCGGGCAAGGAGGCGGTGCTGCGCACGAGGCAGGCGCTGACGCGGGGGGATGACTATGATGTGTATATTGTTGACTGGCTTCTGCCGGATGTGAACGGAATTGAAGTTGTCAGAAGAATACGCAAGGAGACGGGAAACAACGTCCCGGTCATCGTGCTGACGGCTTACGATTGGTCGGATATTGAGGATGAGGCGAGGCAGGCAGGGGTGTCGGCATTCTGCAGCAAGCCGCTGTTTTTGTCGGAGCTGCGCAGCTGCCTTGGATCGCTGGTGAACGATCAGGATTCGGACGGCAAGGAACGACGCAGGGAGGCAAGGGTTCACACGGAGCGCATCCTGCTTGCGGAGGACAATATCCTGAATCAGGAGATTGCCGTGGAGCTTTTGAGCGAGGAAGGTTTTACGGTTGAGGTGGCGGACAATGGCCAGATGGCGGTCGACATGCTGAAAAACTCCGAGCCGGGTTATTACCAGCTGGTACTTATGGATGTCCAGATGCCGGTGCTGGATGGTTATGGGGCGGCGCGTGCGATCCGCAGTCTTGAAAACAAGGAACTGGCATCCATACCAATCTTTGCGATGACGGCGAACGCGTTTGAGGAAGATAAGCAGGAGGCGCTGCGCAACGGGATGAACGGACATATTGCGAAACCGATCGACGTGAAAAAATTGATCCAGACCTTGGATAAGGTTCTGGCGTAGGGTTCCGGGTGTACCGGTGGCGGAAGAACGGCAGGGGATGGCCGTGAAAATCCATATGATGCTTTAGTGCAAACCGCATATTATGGAGGGCAAAAGCGAAGTTCCCCGGAAGGCTGCCTGCCGCTCCGCTCATATGTGCCGGGAAAAATGAAAAACCCCCTTGACAAAACATGGCTTGTCTGCTATCGTAAGTGTAAATAAAGGGGAGTAGTTGGCATCCGGACGGATGTTTACGATATCGTCAGTACGGGTCGGCCTGCGGGCGCAGGCGGGCTCCGGTTTCGTAACGAAGCAGCGAGACTTTTGTTGTAATAATTTTCTTATTACGGCAGAAGTCTCTTTTTTATGCGCCGGCGATCCGGCCGCGGCATTCTCCCGGCGGTAGATGCGCGGTTCTGTCCGGTTTTTGCCCGGACTGCTCCGCCGTTACATGCAAATGCAGGGTATGTCCCGCAAAAATCATGGAGGTGAAAGTTATGGAGGTACTGTTACAGATTCTTTTGGTCGTAGTCGGTTTTGCCATGCTTGTGAAAGGGGCGGACTGGTTTGTGGATGGTGCGGCGGGGATCGCGGAGCGTTTCGGGATCCCGCAGCTTGTGATCGGCCTGACCATCGTGGCGATGGGAACAAGCGCCCCGGAGGCGGCGGTCAGTATTTCGGCCGCGTTTAAGGGGGCGGCGGATGCCGCGAAAGGAACTGTGGATATCACAATCGGCAATGTGGTCGGCAGCAATATTTTAAATATCCTGATCATTCTGGGGCTGACGGCCGTGATTGCCGCCGTGGCGGTTCAGCGATCAACAATCCGCTATGAGATTCCGTTCATGATCGGCGTGACTGTACTGCTGCTGATCTTTGGCATGACCGGAAATGTAGTAAGCCGTCTGGAAGGTTTGATCCTGTGGGTATTTTTTATTGTGTATATTATCTATCTGTACCGGATGACAAAAAACCAGAAACCGGAGGAGGAAGAGGAAAAGAAAGAGAAAGCGGGTGTCTGGAGGCTGCTGCTGTTTATTTTGGTCGGTCTTGCGCTCGTAGTGGTCGGCAGTGACGTGACGGTGGACGCAGCGACAAAGATCGCAGAGATTGCCGGGCTGTCGCCGAAATTTATCGGGTTGACCATCATTGCGCTCGGCACTTCCCTGCCGGAGCTTGTGACAAGTGTGTCGGCAGCGCGCAAGGGCAAGGCGGATATCGCGATCGGCAATATTGTCGGCAGCAATATCATGAATATCCTGTTTGTGGTCGGCACAACGTCATTGATCCTGCCTGTGCCGTTTTCTTCCGGCTTTGTGACGGACATGGGAATCGCCATTGCGGCGGCAGTGCTGCTTTTGCTGTGCGTGTTCCGGAAGAAGAAGCTTGACCGGGCGGGCGGGCTGATCATGCTGCTCGGTTATGCGGCATATTTCGTTTATTTGTGTGTTGGGAAATAATGTGAAAAGGGCGGCAGGGGGAGACGTGTACCCTTTCACATAGAGAGCGTTGTACGGTACCGTGCGGTTTTGTGCTGTGCGGTTTTGATATTAGGGAAATCCGGAAATTTAAGAAAGAAAAGAGTAGCAATCATTCGTTGCCTGTGGTACACTATATCAGAACCGACCAGAATAACAGAAAGGCATGGTTATCAATGGAAGAATTGGAACAGATCATGCGCCGGATCCATGTATTGTTCGCAAAGTGCGAGCCGTACGGGGATGAGCGCGACGGGAGGATCATTGTACCGAAAAAAGAAATGTTCCGTTTGCTGGAGAAGCTGAATTATGCCGTTATCCGCATGATGGATGAGTATGAGGGCACAGTGGAGAGCAGGGAGCGGGGCATCAGCGCTTACCAACGGGAAGGGGAAAGAATCAGGACGGCGGCACAGGCGGGGGCGGATGATGTCTACGCTGCGTCGCTGATCTATGTGGATAATATGCTTGAGGAGCTTACCGATGTGGTGGCGGGCGCGAAGGAAGAATTGTGGGAGCAGTATGCCCGCATGGCGGGGCGGCTCGATGAGCGCGCGCGGTCCCTTGCTGAGGATCAGGAGGAGATCAAACAGCTTCTGACCGCGATGGCGCAGGGCGGTAAATACTTGAAAATCATAGAGCATGAGAATAAACGCCTGCAGGAGGCAGAAATGGCACGGCAGGAATCGGACATATACGGGGAAGACACGGAAGAATATTGGGACGAATATGAGGATGAACCGTATGGGGATGACGAGAAGGATGAGGATGGCGATGCCGGCGGGGATGGATCCGGGACACAGGATTTGGAAGATGTCCATGATGTGCGGACAGGCGTGCCGGGGAACGGAAATGGGGAGGATGGGGATGGGACAGACCGCACCCCTGATACAGGCCGTGAGCTGGAGGGTGAACCGGAACCGAGTCCGGGAGATGCCGGGTTTGTTTCCGGGAATGGGGAAGTACCTGCTCCGGAAATCTCGGGACTGCCGTCCATGACCGGGGAAAACGATGTGCCGTCCGGGAGCGCGGGGGACATGTCCGGCAATGCCCGCAGGGCGCAGGATACAGAACCGGGGAATGCTGTCCCGGAACAAGGGGGAGAAAGCGGCAGTCCGGGGCGTTCCGGTGAAAAACACCCGAAACCGTCTCAGCCGGCAGGGGGACAGTCTCCGAAACATAGTTACAGGCGCAGGCTCCCGGCATCGAAGCACGCGCGCATGGTTCCGGATCTTGAGGCGGAATGGGCGAAAGAGGAACAGCGTCCGGTGCGCAAGATCGGCACGGCAATCTACGAGGATGTCGGGCAGCCGTACGATGCCCCGGTTAAAAGGGTTACCTATGAAGTGAAGGTAAACCAGGCATATTTTGACCAGCTCGGCGAGGGCAATATTGATCTGGACGCAGAGTATTACCAGTGGAAGGAAGAGCAGGAGCAGGCTGCTGCAGCCTTGGAAGAGCCGGGCGGCGGGGAAGATCGGCCGGCAGATGAAGTACCGGAAAATCGCGGGAAATCCGCAAAAAATAAAAAAGGAAAGAAAAAGCGCGGGCTGAAATTCGGGAAGCGGGGCTAGTTCCGCGCTTACAGGAAAACACGGAGCTTTGGAAAGGCGAGGGGAAGAGCATGACGAAACACGGATTTTGTGGAAAACAGGCAGGGAAGTCTTTTTTACATTGCCTTTGTGCGCTGCTTGGGATGGCGCTCATGGCAGGTCTTTTATCGGGGTGCGGCAGCAAAAAAGAAGAGGGGGCGGATAAGGCTCCGGCTCCAACAGCCGCGGGGGGCGCGGATGTGCCGGGGGAACGGCTCACGATTTCCGTTGCGGCATTAAAAGGCCCGACAGCGATCGGAATGGTAGAGCTGATGGAGAGGGCGGAGGCCGGTGATACCGCGAATGACTACAATTTTACGGTTGCCGGGACTGCCGATGAGATCACGAAAGATATCATCAAGGGCAATATCCAGATTGCGGCGATACCCTGCAATCTGGCGAGTGTCCTGTACAACCGGACTGAGGGGCAGCTGCAGGTGGCGGCAATCAACACAGTCAGTGTGCTTTACATCCTGGAAACAGGGGAGGGCATAAACAGTGTGGAGGACCTGAAGGGAAGGACGGTTTATTCTACGGGGAAATCCACGACACCGGAATACACATTGAACTACATTTTAAGTGCGGCGGGGCTTGACCCGGAAAAAGACGTGACGGTCGAGTATAAATCGGAAGCCGCCGAGGTCGCGGCGGTGCTCGCGGAAAGCGATTCGGCGGTAGCGATGCTCCCGCAGCCGTACGTGACGGTGGCGATGACACAGAACGAAAAACTTCGCATCGCGCTTGATGTGGCGGAGGAATGGGAGAGGTATTCCGACGACGGGAGCTCGGTCGTGACGGGTGTTGTGCTGGTCAACAAACAGTACGCAAAGGAGCACAAGGAGGCGGTGAACGCGTTCCTTGCGGAGTACCAGGCATCCACACAGTACGTTACGGAAAATGTCGAGGCGGCAGCAGAACTGGTAGAAAAATATGACATTGTGAAAGCGGCGGTGGCAAAGAAAGCAATCCCGTACTGCAACATTGCATTTATTGAGGGAGAGGAGATGCAGGAACGTATCTCCGGATACCTTGGGGTGCTGTACGGGCAGGATCCTGAAAGTGTCGGCGGGGCGCTGCCGGGCGATGATTTTTATTATTCGAGGTAAGGCGGGGCAGGCGGAGCGGACAGGATAGGGCAGGCTTTTCCGTGCGGAAGACGGGGCTTTGTGCTGCCATGCAGCAAAAAGCCTGCCCTGCTCAGTTGCTGCGCGCGGCGGAATGAGAGGAAAACATGGAATATATAGTCGAGATGATATTTTGGGTGGTGCTTGCCGTGGTGCTGGGGCTTCTTGGCAGCAGCAGGCGGGAGGAGAAGAAGGTTGACCCGGACAAAACGGTCATGCGGTATGGACCGTCGATGCGGTATGGCTTGTATATGATCGGAATCCTGATTGGCGGGATGTTTGGCGTTTTTGGCGCGATGGCGATCAGGGACAGGGCGCATGAGGCAGAGCCCGGCCTGATCCTGCTGATTTTACTCGGAGTTCTTGCGGGTATATTTTTCCTTGTGTGCGGCTATATCCTGTACGCAAGGCATGTGTTTTTTGATGAGGAAGAACTGATTGTTGGGCGGCCGTTTAAGAGTATGCTGCATGTGAAATGGCAGGAGGTCAGCCGCATGGAGTGTAAGGGAAACCGGCTTTTGCTTTACGGGGCGGACGGCAGGCGGCTTCTATGCGCGAACGCGGTTCTTGAGAATTTTGATCTTTTTTCGGATATGGCAAAGCGCATGTGCAGCGCGCGGATGCCGAAGAAGGATAGCTGGCAGGACGGGCAGCGTGTGATGACGCGGAGGACGGCGGCAGTGGCAATGTTTTGTCTGGCAGGGTTATTATTTATCTTTTTTGCCGTGAGTTTGCTGATTGGAAAATATGATTTCCGGGAAGTCTTTACATCGGGGGAACAGGCTTTTATGCCCGTGATGCTCGCGGCGGGAGCTGCGGCACTGTTTTACGGCGTTGTCCTTTTTGCGGAAAAGATCCGTTATACGAAGGAGGAGATCACTTTTTACAGACTGTCTGGCAAAAAGAATTTTTTGTGGCGGAATTTAAAGAAAATCCGCAGGGAGGAGCAGGGTTCCTCCGGTGTACAAAAGCTCTGCCTGACTTGGGAAGGAAAAGAGTATGTGGTCAGCAAGGCGAAATATCAGGCGCAGTATGAAGAGTTTTTGGATTTTATCATTGATGTTGCGCTGGAGAGGGATGTCCCGATATCGGGTTTGTAAACATATTTTTCGGTAAGGTTACATATGAAATAGAAGCGGGGATATATGCCGGATGTCCGAGTGCTCCGGAAAGGGGAAGGAAGATGAATGAATTTATAACATTGTTTATATTGGCGGTCGGTCTGTCAATGGATGCGTTTGCGGTTTCGGTCTGCAAAGGGCTGGCAATGAAGAAGATGTCGTGGAAGTCCGCCGCCATCGTGGGGCTCTGGTTTGGCGGCTTTCAGGCTCTGATGCCCGCAATCGGATATTTTCTGGGAATCCGTTTCGCAGACAAGATCGAGGCGGTTGACCACTGGATTGCGTTTGTGCTTCTGGCAGTCATCGGCGGCAATATGATACGTGAGGCTTTCTCAAAGGGGGAGGAAAAGGCAAGCGCGGATCTCGATGTGAAAACAATGTTTGTGATGGCGGTCGCGACAAGCATTGACGCGCTCGCGGTCGGCATCACCTTCGCGTTCCTGCATCAGGATATGCCGCTGGCAGTGACCCTGATCGGTGTGACGACATTTTCGCTTTCCGCAGCAGGGGTTTGGATCGGCAGTCTGTTTGGCGTAAAGTATAAGGCAAAAGCGGAATTTGCGGGCGGTGCGATCCTGGTTCTGCTCGGCCTGAAAATTTTGCTCGAACATCTTGATATCCTGAAATTGTAAAGACGGGGAGGACGCGGAAAGAAGACGTTGGGAAACATATAATGACTTTGTTGGGAAAAGATGCCAAAAAACCGCTGCCGTGCAGTATAAGCCATTAAAAAAATCAACAAATTCCGTAGAAATTGTATACATTTTTGGGAATTTGTGATATGATAGCATGTGTGGGAAAAAATCTGGAGATTGAGGTAATATGTTTTGAAGGGGAAAGGGTCGGTTGCAAGGGGGCTATTGATGATCACCCAGATCGGTATTAGCATGATCGTACCGATTTTTCTCGGAGTCTTTTTGGGTTACCGGCTTGACCGGTGGCTTGGGACAGGCTTTTTTTTCTTGGTTTTTTTGCTGCTCGGCATCCTGGCGGCGTTCCGCAATATCTATAAACTGACCAAGCCCTTCTATGCGGAAGATTTAAAGCGCGAGAAGGAGGAGCAGGCGTATTGGGACAGCTTAAAGCCCGAAGGACGGGCACAGCCGCAGACGGACAGCACTTTGGTAATGAAAGACAGCGGTAGTTCCGGTGCGGAGGAAAGGCGGCGGCGCATGAAGCTTTGCGGGGAGCAGGGCGGCGGCACTGTCTTAAAAAGCCGCAGGGAGGCTGCGGAGGAAGAGTTTGCTGCTTGGCGCAGGGAAAGAGAGAAGAGCCATGACGGATCAGCCAGTGATGACGACACCGACGGCAGGGCAGGAGACAGAAACGGGGAATGAGGGGACGACACAGACCACAGATGACGGGACGATGTACATTGACCCGGTGGAAGATGCGCAGAACGCGGCGGAGACGGTGCGTGACATGGCGGTCGGGCTGGCGTTTTTGGGACTTGTCTTTGCTGCCGTGGGCTGTATTTTTTCCGGGAAGGACTGGTATCGCTGGGTGCTTGGCGTATTGCTTGGGACGGTGGCCGCGGGGCTGATGTTAAGGCATTTGTACGCGGCGGTTGACCGGGCGCTTGACATGGATGAGGAGCACGCGACGAAATATATGAAAAAAAGTGCTACCCTGAGGATTTTGATGGCGGGTGCAGCGCTTTCCCTCGGCGCATTTTTCCCGGGAGTATTTCATGTATTTGGGGTTTTTATGGGGGTATTATGTTTGAAGTTTGCGGCATATTTACAGCCGTTAACTCATAAAGTATTAAAATTTTTAAGCAAAGGAAGGTGAGAAAGTGGGCAATGGAAGCTGTTTGCTTAGCAGTTTGCTTTCAACAGGCTTTGCGGGACAGACGATACAGTTTAGTTCCAAGGATGATGTGACGTTCGGTGTGGATGGTTTCTTGCAGTACGAGCTTTTTGGTCAGAAGCTCTGGCTGACAACAACACACATCGCCATGCTGATCGTCATATTGGCGTTGGTCGTCTTTGCACTGATAGCAAACAGAGTGATCAAGAGAGCCGATCCGGAAAAAGCTCCGGGACCGTTCCTGAATGTGATTGAGTACATGGTCGAGTCGATCGACAATCTTACCAAGGCGAATATGGGTGAGAAGCATGGCGGGAAATTCTCCAATTACATCGGGACGATCTTCTGCTTTATCCTTGTGGCCAACGTTGCAGGTCTGTTCGGACTAAGGCCGCCGACCGCAGACTACGGCGTGACTTTTGGTTTGGCTTTGATCACATTTATCCTGATTCATTACAACGGCTTTAAGTACCAGAAGATGGCGCACATTACGAATCTGTTCAAGCCGGTCTTGCTGACACCGATCAACATCATCGGTGAGCTGGCAACGCCGCTGTCCATGTCGCTGCGTCTTTTCGGCAATGTACTTTCCGGCACGGTAATGATGGGGTTGATCTATGGCTTGATCGGCAAATTCGCAATCGTCTGGCCGTCGTTTCTGCACGGGTACTTCGATGTATTCTCCGGTGCGATCCAGACCTATGTTTTTGCGATGCTGACGATGGTATTTATCTCAAATAATTTTGAGGAAGAGTAAAGAGAAGTAAGGCGGCACTTACAAATCGAAACCAATTGATTTTAAGGAGGAAACAAAAATGACAGACAAGGGTTTAATTTTAGCATGTTCCGCTATTGGCGCAGGTCTCGCGATGATCGCAGGTATCGGGCCTGGTGTCGGCCAGGGTATCGCTGCAGGCCACGGTGCTTCGGCAGTCGGCCGCAATCCGGGGGCAAAGGGTACAATCATGTCCACGATGCTTTTGGGGCAGGCTGTAGCGGAGACGACAGGTCTTTACGGTTTTGCGGTTGCCATCATCCTGTTGTTCGCTAACCCGCTCATCGGCAGACTTTGATTCGGAGGCGGAAAAAATACGAATCGAAAGGAGGCCGGATAAGTGGGCAGTTTGTTTAGCGGTATGGGCGCGGGAACGGTGTTTTTGGAGCAGGTGCTTACAGATGCGGACGGAAAAGGCCTGTTCGCGTGGCTGAACCGGATTTTCGGGTTGGATGCGCAATGGCTTGCCGATGTCTGCATCACATTGCTCGCCGTGTTTGTTTTATTCCTGCTGTTATCTTATCTTCTGTTTGATCCTGCGAGGGAGCTGTTGGCCAAACGTCAGGCGAAGATCCAGACGGACCTTGATGCGGCGGCAAAGGACAAGGAGGACGCGCTCGCGTTTAAGGCAGAGTACGACGCAAAGGTACATGCCGCGGAGGCGGAGGTGGATGAGATCCTTGCGGAGGGCAGGAAAAAGGCCATGAAGAAGGAAGCCGACATCGTAGCGGAAGCAAAGGAAGAGGCAGCGAGGATCGCACAGCGCGCAAGCAAGGAAATCGAGCTCGAAAAGAGCAAGATGAAAGATGAAGTAAAGAAGGAAATGATTTCTGTGGCATCTATGATGGCTGGAAAGTTTGTGGCAGAAAGCATGGATGACAAGAAACAGGCACAGCTCGTGGACGAAGCTTTGAATGAGATAGGTGATGATACATGGCGAAAATAGTATCAAAGGTATATGGAGATGCCTTGTTTGAGCTTGCTCTGGAAAAGCAGTCCGTAGATACCCTGTATGAGGAAGCGGAAGGAGTCCGTGAGGTGCTGCGGCAGAACGCGGAACTTATGCGGCTTTTGATGCATCCGAAGATCAGCAAGGAGGAGAAAAATTCTGCCGTGAAGGCGATTTTTGACGGCAGGGTCTCCGGTGATATGACAGGTTTTTTGGTGCTGGTCGTGGATAAGGGACGGGCGGATGAACTGGATGCGGTTCTTGGCTATTTCCTGTCAGTAGTAAAAGAATATAAAAAAATCGGCGTGGTGGATGTGGCATCGGCGGTAGAACTGACCGCGGCGCAGAAGCAGAAGCTTTGTGAAAAGCTGCTTGCCACGACGGATTATGCCTCCCTTGAGATGCATTACAGGGTGGACGCAGCGCTGATCGGCGGGCTGGTGGTCCGCATCGGGGACCGCGTGGTGGATTCGAGCATCCGCACGAAGCTGTCGCTGATGGAAAAGCAGCTGCAGAAAATTCAGCTTTCGTAAGACAAACGGAACCGGGGCGCGGGTGGTTTGTGTTCCGGCAGTGAAACCAGACTATTATTATAGAAGGAAGGTGCTTATCTCTTGAATTTAAGACCTGAAGAAATCAGTTCTGTAATCAAGGAGCAGATTAAAAATTACAGCACCAGGCTGGAGGTATCCGACGTAGGAACCGTTATCCAGGTAGCCGACGGTATCGCGCGAATCCACGGGTTGGAGAAGGCGATGCAGGGTGAGCTTCTGGAATTTCCGAATGAAATATACGGTATGGTCCTCAACTTAGAGGAGGACAATGTCGGTGCGGTACTGCTTGGTGACAGTAAGAATATCAACGAGGGCGACACCGTGAAGACAACGGGGCGCGTGGTTGAGGTGCCGGTCGGTGATGTGATGCTCGGCCGCGTTGTCAATGCGCTCGGCCAGCCGATCGACGGCAAGGGACCGATCACAGCGGCAAAATACCGTCAGATCGAGCGTGTGGCATCCGGTGTTATTTCCAGAAAATCCGTGGATACGCCGCTGCAGACCGGTATCAAGGCAATCGACTCGATGGTGCCGATCGGCAGGGGGCAGCGTGAGTTGATCATCGGTGACCGCCAGACCGGTAAAACGGCGATTGCGATTGATACGATCATCAACCAGAAAAAGGAAAATGTGAAATGTATTTACGTGGCGATCGGCCAGAAGGCTTCGACCGTGGCGGGCATTGTAAAGACGCTTGAGGAGTTTGGCGCGATGGATTACACGACTGTCGTTGCTGCGACCGCGAGCGAGCTTGCCCCGCTCCAGTATATCGCCCCGTATTCCGGTTGCGCGATGGGTGAGGAATGGATGGAGAACGGGCAGGATGTCCTGATCATCTACGATGATCTGAGTAAGCACGCGACCGCTTACCGTACACTCTCCCTGCTCCTTAAGAGGCCGCCGGGACGTGAGGCGTACCCGGGCGATGTCTTCTACCTGCACTCAAAGTTGTTAGAGCGCGCGGCAAGGCTTTCGGATAAGCTTGGCGGGGGTTCGCTCACCGCGCTGCCGATCATCGAGACGCAGGCGGGCGATGTATCCGCGTATATCCCGACAAACGTAATTTCCATTACGGACGGCCAGATCTATCTTGAGACGGAGATGTTCAACTCCGGTTTCCGCCCGGCGGTAAACGCGGGTCTTTCCGTATCGCGTGTCGGCGGTTCCGCGCAGATCAAGGCGATGAAGAAGATTGCGGGCACGATCCGCCTCGACCTCGCACAGTACCGCGAGCTTGCGTCTTTCTCGCAGTTCGGATCCGATTTGGATGCGGATACGAAGGAGCGGCTGGCACAGGGCGAGCGTATCAAGGAGATCTTAAAGCAGCCGCAGTATAAGCCGATGCCGGTCGAGTATCAGGTTATCATTATCTATGCGGCGACCAAAAAGTATCTGCTTGATGTCGAAGTGTCGGATATCGGGAACTTCGAGAAGGAACTGTTCGAGTATATCGACACGAAATATCCGGAGATTCCGAAGAGTATCCGGGAGAAGAAGGTGATGGATGACGAGTGTGAGAAGAAACTTGTTGCGGCAATCACCGAATTCAAGAAGGAATTTACTAAATAACAGAGAGGGTGTGAAGCTATGGCCTCAATGAGAGATATCAAAAGGCGGAAAGAGAGTATCCAGAGTACCGGGCAGATCACAAAGGCCATGAAGCTGGTTTCCACCGTTAAGCTGCAGAAGGCGAAATCGCGCGCGGAAAATTCCCTGCCGTATTTCAACTATATGTACCAGACGGTGAGTTCCATGCTGAAAAAGTCCGCTACCTTGTCACATCCTTATCTGAATGCCGGCAGTTCCCCGAAAAAGGCGGTCATCGTGATCACCTCGAACCGTGGGCTGGCGGGCGGATATAACTCCAATGTCATCAAGCTGGTCACGGGAAGCGGCATCGCGAAGGAAGATGCCGTGATCTATGCGGTCGGCCGCAAGGGCAGGGATGCACTTGCCAGGCGCGGCTATAAGATTGCGGCGGATTATTCCGAGGTGATGAACGAGCCGATGTTTAAGGACGCGGTTGACATCGGGCGTGAAGTGTTGGCTGCTTTTGCATCCGGAGAGGTCGGTGAGATCTATATTGCGTACACCGTGTTTAAAAATACGGTCGTGCATATCCCGACATTCTTAAAGCTCCTGCCGGTGGCGGTGGGGGACAAGGAGGGTGCGGAAGAAGCGGGGGCGGATCTGACGCTAATGAATTATGAGCCTGCGGCGGAGGAAGCACTGAACCTCATCATCCCGAAATATATCAACAGCTTGATTTATGGAGCACTGGTCCAGGCACTTGCCAGTGAGAACGGCGCGCGAATGCAGGCGATGGATGCGGCGACGAGCAACGCGGACGAGATGATTTCAAATCTGTCCCTGCTGTATAACCGAGCCCGCCAAAGCTCGATCACGCAGGAGCTTACCGAGATCATCGCCGGGGCGAATGCCATCGGTTAGCGCGGCCCGGATGCGCTGCGCAAGGGAAGCAGTTGCAGCATGACCGGAGTAAAAGAGAAAAGGAGTGACGAAAAGTTGGCACAGAGCAAAATAGGTAAGATCACTCAGATTATCGGTGCAGTCCTCGACATTAAATTTTCGGAGGGAAATCTTCCGGAGATCAATGAAGCGATTAAAATAAAGAACCATGACAAAGAACTGATCGTGGAGGTTGCACAGCATCTTGGTGATGATACAGTGCGCTGTATCGCGATGGGACCGACGGACGGTCTTGTGCGCGGTATGGACGCGGAAGCGACCGGTGCACCGATTTCCGTACCGGTAGGGGAACATACGCTTGGCCGTATGTTCAACGTGTTGGGAAACCCGATTGACGAGAAGCCTGCCCCGGAAGGCGTGGAATACATGCCGATCCACCGCAAACCGCCGAAGTTCGAGGAGCAGTCCACGGAGACCGAAATGCTTGAAACAGGTATTAAGGTCATCGACCTGCTCTGCCCGTACCAGAGGGGTGGTAAGATCGGTCTGTTCGGCGGCGCGGGTGTGGGAAAAACCGTATTGATCCAGGAGCTGATCACGAACATTGCGACCGAGCATAACGGATATTCGGTATTCACCGGTGTCGGCGAACGTACCCGTGAAGGGAATGACCTTTACTATGAGATGATCGAGTCCGGCGTTATCGACAAGACCACAATGGTGTTCGGTCAGATGAATGAGCCGCCGGGAGCGAGAATGAGGGTGGGCTTGACCGGACTTACGATGGCGGAATATTTCCGCGACAAATCCGGCAAGGATGTGCTTTTGTTCATTGATAATATTTTCCGTTTCACGCAGGCAGGTTCCGAGGTATCCGCGCTGCTTGGCCGTATGCCGAGTGCCGTAGGTTACCAGCCAACCCTGCAGACCGAGATGGGCGCTTTACAGGAGCGCATCACCTCGACAAAGAATGGTTCCATCACTTCGGTTCAGGCTGTTTATGTGCCTGCCGACGATTATACTGACCCGGCTCCGGCAACGACATTCGCACATCTGGATGCGACAACGGCGCTGTCGCGTGCCATCGTGGAGCTTGGTATATACCCGGCAGTTGATCCGCTTGAGTCCACCTCGCGCATTCTTGACCCGCGCGTGGTCGGCGAGGAACACTACAAAGTAGCCCGCGGTGTGCAGGAGATCCTCCAGCGCTATAAAGAACTGCAGGATATCATTGCCATCCTCGGTATGGATGAGCTTTCCGAGGACGAGAAGATGCTCGTGTCCCGCGCGAGAAAGGTACAGCGTTTCCTTTCCCAGCCGTTCCATGTAGCGGAGCAGTTTACCGGACTTCCGGGCAGATATGTTCCGGTGCAGGAGACAATCCAGGGCTTTAAGGAGATCCTTGAGGGCAAGCACGATGATGTTCCGGAGAGCTATTTCCTGAATGCGGGGAATATCGACGATGTCATTGCCAGAACAAAGAACAAATAAGGAGTAAAGCGAATGGCAGAGTCAGGCAGGTATTTTAAATTGCAGGTGATTGCTCCCGACCGGGTATTCCTTGAAGAGGAAGCCGAAATGATCGAGCTGACGACGACGGAAGGCGAGATCGGTGTGCTGAAGGATCATATCCCGCTGACTGCGATCGTGGCACCGGGAGTCCTTCGGATCAAGAAGGACGGGGAAGTAAAGGAAGCCGCGCTTCACGAGGGATTTCTCGAAATTCTCGGTGACAAGGTGGTGATTCTCGCCGAGTCCTGTGAGTGGCCGGAGGAAATCGACATCAACCGTGCGAATGAAGCAAAAACCCGTGCGGAGCGCCGCTTAAAGGGCGCGGATGCCGAGGTCAACGCGGCACGGGCCGAGCTTGCGCTGCGCAGATCCTTAGTACGTTTATCTTTGGCGGAGAAGCGTCACGGATAATAATTTATGTCTTGTATAGAGCCTCCATTTTCTGGTAATAATCATTACCAGAATGGAGGTTTTTTTATGAGAAAACAGAAAAAGTCATTGATCAGCCGGATGCAGGAACCAAAAGACCAGAGGCGGCCCCGCAGAAGGAGGAAGCCGGATTTTCTGGGAGCCCTCCGGCACGAATGGGACAGCTTTTGGAATTTCGTGGACGGCAATTTGAAGATGAAGCTCATCCTTATACTTTCTGCGCTGCTCTTAATCGGAAGCGTAACAAAAGTCATTTCTGACCAGATTTTTTATCAGAAGATGGATATCGTCGATGCGTTCGCTGCAACGGAGGCAGCTTATGTGGAGAGTAAGCTTCAGATCACGGCCGACTACGGCACGGCATTTTTGACCGAGCACGACAAGCAGTCATTGATCAGCTATCTCGCAGGTGCGCTCGGCGTGCGCATGGACGGGGAGATAGAATACCGCGAGACGGAAGTGAGCCAGATATATTCCTACACAAAGAAAGCGCGCCAGGCTTCCACGACCATCAAGGCGATCACCCTGCGGGAGGATACCTCCCGCACGTACCTGTATGTAGAACTTTCAATCTATCAGGATAATGCGTTCGATATATTAAACTACAGGGATATTATTTTGGATACGTTGGATGATATGGGTGTGACACAGGCGGAGACTACCCTGCAACTGCTCGGTGCCTATGACGGGAAGACTTCGGTGGAGGAGTGGGACAAACTTGCGGATCAGATGATCGGTAAACTTTCCGGGAAGATCATCTATGAAAACCGGGCAGAGGAACTGTATACAATTTATGCGTATTCGAACCTGCTGGCGGAATACATCATGGTGGATAACAAAAAAATCAATATGCAGGTTGCCGTGCGCTATGAGGAAGATAACAACCGTACGGTTGTATATCTGGCGACCCCGATCATCCGAGGGGAATGGTGAAGCAGATTGCCCGCTGCAGGTAAGGGATGCGGCGGGCTTTTTTGCGGTTTTGTTGGAATTATAATTGTATTTTTGTACATTATGTGATACAATGTCGTCAGATATTATACTTGCGCCGGTTTGCCGTCCAGCCGTAAGGAGGATGATTTTCCTGGAAAACTGTATGCATCCTCCGCAGAAAATATGTCGGAACGGCAAGGTAAAATGTACACAAAGGCAGAAGTTTGGAGGGATACCGGCTTATGACGAAAAGCAGCAGAACAGCATATGGACCAGTGGGGGATATGATCCGGCGGGCAAATACATAAAAGGGAATGATGCCAATATGGGAAGAAGAAAAAATATGGATGACCCGGATCACATCAGGGAGCTTTTGGGGGATCGGAAGCTGATACGCGCACGCAAAGCCAGACTGCGCTTTAAGCTGCTGAATTCCGTTTTTTTGGCGTACACAAAGCTTCTGTTGAAAACCTGCCGTTTTCGCATCGAAAACAGAGAGCTTTTCCATACTGGCATCATGTTTGGTTTCTGGCATGAGGATTGCTATGCGATGGAGCTGCTACTAAGCGAACTGTCAAAGGAGCACAGGAATATCTGTGCGATCGTTACCGCGAATACGCGGGGGGATTATATTGAGGATACATTAAGCCACAATGGCGGTGAGGCACTGCGCATCCCGGACGGCATGGAGATGAAAGCGGCGTTCCGGAAAATGCTGGAGGCTGCGCGCCGCCCGGATCTGATCATGGCGGCCGCCCTCGACGGGCCGGCGGGACCGTACCGCGAGCCCAAAAAGCTTTTGTTCATGCTTGCCCGCGAACGTGAAAAGCATGTGGTTTATGCCCATTTTACATATAAACACATCATCCGGCTGAAAAAGCGGTGGGATAAGTATGTGATACCGCTGCCGTTTTCGCGTGTGACAGCCCGCTTCGAGAGCCTGGGCGTAATTGATAAGCAGCGTCTTGCGAATTTTGATGAGTGGAGCGGGGAAATACGTTGCTGAGGCGGAAGCGGTGATATACAGGCATTTATACATAAAGGGGATGGTTCGGATGTACAAAGAAAATAAAGAATTGTGGCGCATATTGGAAAGTACGGGGCTCAAGAGGGAAAAACTCACGCAGGAGGGACATGATTTTACGGACAGGGAGTGGCACACGCTGACCCAGTTGTTCCAGCTTGACGAGGAGGAGGACAAGGATATCCTGTACCGGATATTGAAAAAGCAGTATGAGTATTACAAGGAGAAGGAGGAATTTAGCCCTTTTCCGGAGCATTACCTGCAGCTGCTGTTTTTTCTGACCGAGGCGGAGCGCAAGAAGGGGGATGTTGACGCGGCGGACGAGTACGCGGACGAGGCATTGGAGTATGTGATCCTCATGGACATGCCCGCGCAGCAGAGCACTTTTTTCTTCCAGAAATTCCGGAATATGGAGGTCAGGAAAAAGGGGGTTATGGAGCCGGAGGACTTCAAATATATCCGTCTGGCGTACGCGGTTGAGAAGTTGTTTATCAAGGACGATAAGGTCAGGAAAATGATAGAACTTTACCTGAGTGAGCATTATGAGAAAGATGTGCTTAGGGATATCAGGTGAAGGGGGATGCGGAGATAAGAAGCAGGGCTGTCATGCGGGTATGGCAGCCCTGCTTTATGCATTTTGGGCTGTTGGATTGATGCAGATGTATGCGGTGCAGGAGCGTCTTGGGATGTCTTGGGGAAGCTATAATCCGGGATTTTTGACAAAGGAAGATAGAGAAAAAATACGCGGGGATGATGCGGGCATATTACAGCGCAGAATACAGGGAGGGGAGAAAAATGATTTTTCTTGTAGAAATTTTTGTGATGCAGTATAATGATATGGATAGCCGCATTTGCCTTTATCCGGAACAGGCAAGTAAAGCAGATTATCAAACTCAAATAATCTTTAATTAGTCAAAATCCCGATTACAGTATACAGGTTTTGGCTGGGGAGGGGAAGGGTATGTGGAACCGAAGAAAATTCTTGTTTTTGCTTACTGGAATCCTATTGTGCGGCGGCTGCGCAGATGGCACGAAACAGCAGAAGTCCTGGGAAGCGGGGAAGGCAGGTGCATCGCAGGTATTGGAATCTTTGCAGGTATTTCCGGTATCTGCCCATAAAGCTTTGGCACCAGTAAATTCAGCATCAGAAAACCCGGTATTAGAAAATATATTAAGCGCTTTTTCCATAAAAACGGGAAAGCCGGAATCCGAATGGAAGGTCGGCATGACGAAGGAAACCGCAGGTGTCACGGCGGCACTGATCCTGCCAAAGGACATGCCGCAGATTTTGGGTGATGACTATGTCAAGCTTGTTCCTGATCTGAAAGAAGAACAATACCTTGTTTTTTACTGTCAGGAAGACGGCACCCTGCTCGGCGCACCCATCCGGGAAAGAGGCATTTCACAGCTGTGTTTCTGGGAGGATAAAACAAAATTATATGTCGGCATGATCTACCAAACCTCGTTCGCTGGATGGGAGGATTATTCCATGAAATGGCTGTGCTATGAAGACGGCGGGGTCAAGAGGGTTTGGAATGAGCTGGAGGATGGAAATCCTTATCAATACTGGAAGGACCGCAAGGCCGTGTTCGGCGGTGACCGCACAATTTCTATTTTTGCGAGGCAAGCCGCAGCAGGTGCCTTGGAAACCCTTATGCAGGAGCGGGAATTGAGGGCAGACGGCCGTTACACGGATTATGTACCGGAATATCAATGGGTGGCGGAAAATGAGATATCCGTAGAACAGTGGCTTGCGGGTGGGGTTGTTCGCAACGCAAACATTCCGTCTGCGCCGGAGCTTATTTCCATGCTGTTTGAAGTGGATGGGGAGAAAATCCTGCCCGCCCCGATTTATTTTTCAACCGGTTTTGAAGGGGCGGCCGTTGAACTGCATACTGTCCGGGATAATAGCCCGGACCAGGAGCAAAACGGGTCTGGCACGGTATATTTCATTGTGAAGAAATACAGTGCGTCCCATTCCGCAGGTTTCCAGTCCTTATACATCGGAAGCATGGACACGGATACCGGAAAGATCGTCCGGTGTGTTGCGCATCCCGGCGACCATTCACAGGCGGCGGTGGTTTTGCGGGATGGGGGACAATACATATTATTTTACACGGAAAGCATTTCGAATGGACTGCCCACGACCGTAGGTGGGATATTAAAGGCGGAGGGAGGGGGAATGTCCTGCGTGTGGCCTGATACGGCAGAGGGGGCAGACATCCTGGAATGTGAGGGATACTGGCATCCCTGTGCGTGCGGGAGGGAAGCGGAGGGAAAAACTGAGGTTGACAAGGACGCGATGAATGCCATGCCGGTGCACCGCACCGCGAGGCTTGAGGACGGGAAACTGATAATTTACCGGATTGATTTCTGTTTTGACCAGGACAGCGGGATGGTTGAGGGATATGATCTGGTGCCGGAAGAGGAGATTGCGCCGTAAGATTTTTTGTGCGGATGGTCTGCCGCAGTGTGGAGTGAAATCCGTTCCACCGCCCGCCTTTGGACGGTTCGTGCCGCCGTATGGCACGTTTTTCCTTTAACGTTATGATGGCACGTCCGAGCAAAGCTTTCGAGAGGCGAAGCTCGTTCACCATCCTGGCGACCGAAATAGAAGGTTCTTTTTCGGTTGCTGTCAGAATCAGCTGTTCGTTCTTGGTAAATGTCATGTTTTCTCCCTCAAAATGAGGGAGAAAACATGGATGGCTGATGATTTCAATCCGGTCAGGAAGCACGCGGACTTCAATTGGTTCGCGGACAGCGTAGCCTTTGCGGTAAACTGCATTGCAGAGGCTTTCCTCCTCCCCTTCGTTTTTGCAAGTGCCCCTGGCAAAAATACGGTTGCCGGAGAGACCGCAAAAAAAGAAGCCGCAGCCTATCCGCCGCAGCCCCTTTTCGTCTCCATGCTCTTTCTCAATCCAGCATATCTGCCAAATCTTCCAGCCCCTTGTAGCAATCGTTACAGAGCGTGATCGTCTCACCAAAGAGCTCTTCCTGATACTTTTTCCCGGATTTTTCTTCCCCGCACATGTCGCACGTGAATTTGCCGCAGCCTGTGAAGGACAGGATGGTGACCGTGGCTAACAAAGCAGCAATTACTTTCCTTTTCATTACTTTTTCCCCTTTTATTTGCTTTTAACGTTTTTATATTATCATGTTCCGGGGAATATAGCAAGAAAAAGATGAAAAAATACGATTCTTGTCTTGGGGAAGGAGAAACCTGAGAAATTTATTTCTGTTACGTGCAACCAAAGGACAGAATTTTACGTCCTTTAAAGTAGGACGTACAGAGTTGCTTTTGGGCGGAAGCAGGGCTGCGGAATGTAAAGGGCATAAGCATATTTTCCGGACAATGCCGGGGAAGGCTGTAAGGGTGCGGGAACGGAAGCAGTTCGCAATATTTGTCAGCTTGAAAAGAATTGCAAAATGAAAAAGGAGTGGAAATTTTGACGGATGAACAAACGGACATGGAGATCATTGAAAAATTGTGGGCGCGCAGGGAGGAGGGGCTTGCCTGTCTTTCGGGGCGTTATGGGAGCCGCCTCCTTGCCATTGCCCGCAGCATACTGGACGGGGAGGAAGCTGCGGAATGCGTCAATGATATGCTGCTTGCCGTGTGGGAAAGCATTCCGCCTGCCCGCCCGGATTTTCTTTTTGCCTACGCGGCGGCAATCTGCCGAAATCTGGCTTATGACCGGCTGCGCTGGGAAAATGCGAAAAAGCGCAGGGCAGAGGTAGTGAGTCTGAGCGTGGAGATGGAAGAGTGTATCCCGGCGCATAAGGCTTCCGGGGAAATTTCCGTGGAATTTACGCAGTTGATCGTCGGATTTTTGCGCAGCCTGCCGAAGGAAAAACGGGTGATGTTTGTGCGGCGCTACTGGTACGGGGATTCCCTTGAAACGATTTCCGGGCATTTCGGATGCAGCGTAAGCCGTGTAAAGAGCATCCTATTCCGGGTGCGTAAGCAATGCAGGGGTTATCTGGAAAAGGAAGGAGTGCAGATATGAGAAGAACGGATTTCGGGAAATTGAACCGGAGGGAGGCGGGCGGCAGGGAGCCGGATGCGCAAAACATTGGTGCAGAAAGCACGGAAACAGCCCAAGCGGTTCAGGCGGCAGTATTTTTAAAAAAACTTGGTGGCATTGATGCCTCCATTGTCGAGGAAGCCGCACAGGAGGGGGAGATTATTAAGTTCAGGAAACATAGGCGGGTAAAATTCGCGGCGGCGGCAGCATTGATTGTGATCTGCCTGACGGCGGGGGGAGGGATCGTGGCGGCATCCATGCTGGGAATTAAAATTTTTGATATGAGATCCAGTGCAGACGATTCCAGCTACGCAGTCGGGTTTGCGCCCCGCTGCAGACCGCAGAATGCGTTTGGAGGACATATTGAGGAAGTAAAAGCGACGATCCGAAAGCAGTGTGAGGAATATAAACCCTGGATGAGCAAGATCCCGACGCATTGGAACAGCAAGTTTGAGGACTGGGAGAGCGCTTTTGCATTTCTGGAAATCGATTTTATGGAAGTACCAGTCACGAGTATTATGCCATCGTGGGTTGACCTTATAGTAGAGGGGAGCAAGGAGGGACCTCTTGAGAGTGTCATGCTGAACGCCACATATATGATGGATAAATACAATATATCGATCTGGGCAAATATTTATGTGGATGATTCGGAGGAGCAAATTGAAGCACAGATGTATTCGGCTACGGGCGGGGAGGCAAACTACCGCAGCGAGCCGTACATCACGGCAAACAAAATCCCCTGCACGCTCGTGGATACCCTGGTGTTGGAGACGGATGGGTGCACACATGCGGAGGGGTATATCGTAAAGGACGGGATCCTGTATCGTGTTTCCGCAGTCCCCCAGCAACGGAAAGGGGAAATGGGCGAGAACCGGATGGATATTGTCAAAGAGTTGCTTGAGGAGATCGCGTCAAGGTAG
This sequence comes from uncultured Lachnospiraceae bacterium, assembly GCA_947053345.1. GTDB lineage: Bacteria > Bacillota > Clostridia > Lachnospirales > Lachnospiraceae > RGIG4057. The sequence goes on along the minus strand of CAMRSM010000021.1, from coordinate 3,178 downwards.
GGGGCGAAACCCGCGGCGGCGGGAAAAAGACAAGGGATACCGCAGAATGCCTGCCCAAGCATTGGCATTTTGCGGTATCCCTCTTTTTATATCCGGGCATGCCGTCTAATTATTTCGCGTTTTTGCCTTTTTTCTTCCCTTTGCTAACGATCACAAACCCTGCCGCCGCTGCCATGATGACAACAGCAACAATGCCTGCGATCAAAAATGCAGAATTGCTGCCTTCCGCCGAATTTCCGTCCTTTGCAAGCACCATCGCGGAAATCCCGTCCACACTGACCTTGCCATCCTTCACGGTACGCAGTACTTGTGTCCCGGCTTTCTCGCCGTCAATGTAGACATTCCATTTTCCTTCCGGAAGCGTGATCTCCGCCGCCTCCGGGTTGGCGTTGAAGATTACGTAGAGCGCTTCCGCTGTCTCGCCGTTTACGCCGCCATTGATATGGAATGCGACAACATTTGTCGGCATTCCTTTTGATGGGACGACATTGCTGCGCACATCCGCGGCGTTTGTCAGGCGCAGTGCCCCATGTGCCTTGCGGAACGCGATCAGCCCCTTGTAATACTCGAATACCTGCTGATACTCATCCTTTGCGAGATCTTCCCATTTTAGCTGGTTAATTTTGTCGCCGGAAGAGTAACTGTTGTGGTCGAAGCTTCCGTCCGATTTTACCTTAGTGCGCAGCATTTCCTCGCCCGCCTGCATGAACGGGATTCCTTCGGAGGTCATGTAGATTGCCGCGGAGAGATTGTTCATCTTGATCTGGTCCGCGCGGCTTGCGTCTGGTGTGGAAACCGCGATGCGGTCGATCAGGGTCATGTTGTCATGGCAGGAAGCATAGTTGACGGTCTGTGCCGGGGTTGTGCACCAATCCGGGGAAAGACCCATAAAGCATTTCTCAAGCTTTGCTTCAAGCCCCTGTGCGCCGGAAACATAACCGGTCTCATGGTTGAACACGCTGCCCTTTAACAGGTCGCGGATCGTGTCGCTGAAATACGCGAAGCCCGGTGTCTGTGTGGAGTTCACCTGTGTCGCCATCGTGTAGCCCGGCTTCGTCACCTCGGTGTTCATCGTCCAGCCCTCTCCGTAAAATACGACGTTTGGGTGATCCTTGTGGACTTCTTCCACGATCGCATTGACCGTCTCCGTATCCAACAGTCCGACCAGGTCGAAGCGGAAGCCGTCGATATGATACTCATCCGCCCAGTATTTCACGGAATCCACAATATATTTTTTCACCATCGAGCGCTCGGAAGCGGTATCGTTGCCGCAGCCGGAACCGTTTGAATATGCGCCGTCCTCGGAAATGCGGGTAAAATACATCGGTACAATCTTGTTGAAGCAGAAATCCCCGGCGCTCTGCACATGGTTGTAAACCACATCCATGATCACGCTGATGCCGTTTGTGTGCAGTGCCTGTACCATCTGCTTCATTTCCTTTACGCGCACCTGCCCGTTCGCCGGGTCGGTGGAGTAGGAGCCTTCCGGCACATTGTAGTTGACCGGGTCGTAGCCCCAGTTGAATTGTTCGGCGTAGACATTGCCCTCGTCCACGGAACCGAAATCATAAACCGGGAGTAAGTGCACATGGGTCACGCCAAGCTCCTTGATGTGATCCAGACCGGTCGAGATACCGGACGGGGATTTCGTTCCGGTCTCGGTGAGGCCGAGGAATTTCCCCTTGTTCGTGATGCCCGAATCCGCGCTTGTGGAGAGGTCGCGCACATGAAGTTCGTAGATGACTGCGTCGTTAAAATTCTTCCCGGCATTCGGGTCGGAATCTTTGTCCCAGCCCTCCGGGTCGGTCGCCGCCAGGTCAATGACCATCGCGCGGTTGCCGTTTAAGCCCGTCGTCCTCGCGTACGGGTCACAGGCCTCATTGACCTTGCCGCCGACTTCCACGCGGTAGGTGTAGTAAGTGCCGTTTAAGTCCCCGGATTTTTCCGCGGTCCACGTGCCGTTGACATCCGGCTTCATCTCAATCTGTTCGATCAGGTCGGAAACGCCCGCCGTGCCGCCGGAATAAAGATTGAGTGTCACGGAATCTGCGGTCGGGGCCCAGACGCGGAAGGAAGTTTTTTCCTTGCTGTAGGTAGCGCCGAGGTCATTCCCGGTGTAGGTGTACTCCTCCTCAAACTTCGGGGTGGAGAAAAGGATTGGCATAACCACGTTGTAATCCATGCCGTCGCAGGTGATCTTGTAGCTTTTGGACGGGTTGATCTCCCCGCTAAGAACCACATGGTACTCGGTGTCGGAAACGGCTTCCACTTTCTCAATGGCAACCGTGCCGTCCGGACCTGTCACGGTGAAATAATTGTTTAAGTCCGTTTCCGGTTTGCCGGTAAAGGTCGCAACGATCGTTTTCTCGCCGTCAAAACGGGCCTTGGAAAGCCTTACACCGATCACGGCATCATCGCCGTATTCCTTCGTGTAGCCTTCCACACCGGATTCTACATAGATATGTACCGTACCGGAGGCAAGCTCCGCGATGTCGATGAACTGATCCGCGTCAACATCCTTTGCCCAGTCCTGCGTGCGGACAATAAAGCCTACGCTTGTTACGCCCGGCGCGAGCACCATTGTCGCGACCATCTCGCCGTTCTCTTCGGCGAATGCGTAGCCTGCCCCGTCCATACCGGATGCCCACATCCAGACATCCCAGCCGTCATAATTGTTATCCGGCCGGTGGTAATGGAGCTTTAAGACGGCATCCTCCGCCGCCTCAGCGACCGTAAGGCTGCCCACAGGGATGCAGGAAAGCAGCATGAGGAGCACCAAAAGAAATGCGGTCATACGTTTTTTCATGGATTTGTATCCCCCTTTATGTTCATGATGGCTTGATTATAACCGATATTAACAAGAATTTCAAGAGGATTTGGAGAAAATTTTCGATTTTTTTCGAAAATTTTGTGCAGGTATTACGAAAATGTTTTCGGAACAATAAGGCTTCTTATCTTTTTTCTCAATCTTCTTCCTGCTTCGCATCCCACGGCGCATAACAACAATGTAAGGCAGACAAATATTGACGAAACATAGGACACACCATGTAGCAGTACAACAAAATCACTGTGCTGTACTCCCGCCTTTTTCGATAAGGACGAGGACAGGGAGGCCGGCGGGAGCAACAGATTTTTTGACCGCTCGAGTCTTTCATCAAACTGATCCATTATGTTTTGG
>CAMRSM010000020.1 GCA_947053345.1 uncultured Lachnospiraceae bacterium | reverse complement strand
TGCATGGAGCTGACTGCTACTAATAGGCCGAAGGCTTGACCGAAAGGTTTGGTTATGGATGGGTGTATAAGCTTTGTCGGATTTGGCAAGGTGAGGATATGTTTTCTGGTGATTGTTATTCCATGTGGGTTGAAGTGACAATCCGGTTGGTGAGAAAATTTGCCAGCCGGATTGTAAAATGTGTTTTAATTATTAAGGTCGAAGCAAGAATTATTTGCTTTGGCTTTTTTTGTTTCTTTCTGGATTTGATTTCTATGTAAACATTTTTTTTTGTATAAATCGGAGAAATAGTTTGAATTTCAAGATAAGTTGTTTTATAATAGAATCGTGTATTTGCGGTTTACGATATCGAAGATAAAATATTGGAGGTAAGGTTATGGAAACAAATATTTTGCTTGAGAGCGGAACAAATGAACTTGAGATTCTGGAGTTTATGGTCGGGGGAAATTCATACGGCATCAATGTAGCGAAAATACGGGAAATACTTCCATATAAGCAACCGACTCCAATTCCGAATGCGCATCCGCTTATCGAAGGTATTTTTATGCCACGGGATCAGATCATTACCATCATCAATCTGTCAAAGTGCCTGACGGGTCAGAGCAAGATGGATGTAACTTCGGATATGTATATCGTGACAAACTTCAATCAGTTGAATGTAGGCTTTCATGTGGATAGTGTGGTTGGTATCCAACGTATTTCTTGGGCTGACATCGCAAAGCCGGATGCGACTTTGGAAAATTCGGGGAATGGGATTGCAACGGGTATCATTAAGCTGACGGGGAAACTGATTGTTATTCTTGATTTTGAGAAGATTGTGTCGGATATCAGTCCGGATACCGGATTGAAGGTGTCGGCAATCGACCATCTTACCAACAGGGTAAGAAATGATATTCCAATCCTTACGGCGGAGGATTCCCCGCTGCTCCGCAAGTTGATCCACGACTGTCTTGTCAAGGCTGGTTACACAAATATCATTTCGGCCGTCAATGGCCAGGAAGCGTGGGATCTGCTTGAAAAGTATAAGTCCGAAGGGACAGTGGAAGAAAATGTACAGTGTGTTATCACGGACATTGAGATGCCGCAGATGGATGGACATCGTCTGACGAAGCTGATAAAAACAGATGATGAATTAAAGCATATTCCGGTTGTTATTTTCTCATCCTTAGTGAATGATGAAATGAGAAGAAAGGGAGAGAGCATTGGTGCGGACGCGCAGCTTTCTAAGCCGGAAATCGGTTTACTTGTCGAAGCGATTGATAAGCTGTTATTGAAATAGATGAAATACATAGATCAGGAAAAGCGGAAGGGTTGGTTTCCTTTGTTATAATCTTGCTTGTACGGAGGAACAAAAAGAAAGATGGCGAGATGTAAAAAATGTAATGTGGAGATTCCGGAAGGAAAAGAACTATGTGCGGGGTGTGAACAATTAAATAGTGAGTCTTATCTGGACAGTTTACTGCATGCGGTAACTTCGGATGATCCGATTACATTCCAGGCGGAGAATGCAAAAAATATCCGTTTTGGGAAGAAGAAGGCGAAAATTGATCCAAATACAACAAACGTATCAAAAATAGATGTGCAGGATAGTGTCTCGGAAGAGATGCTGACCGAACCGGAGGAGTCGGGGGAAGCGGGAGAAACCGTGCAGGTACCAGACGGGCAGTTTGAGCCGGAGGGCGGAGGGCTCCTGTCCGGGGAAAGGGAAGCATTTGAACCGGAAGTGTCTGAATCGGAGGAGTCGGTTGATTCTGTGGAACCCCAACAATCTCCAAATAAGCAGGTTGGTTCGGATTCTGTGACAGATGGATTCCGGGCAGCGGAGGACGAATCTTTCCAAACATCCGGAAAATCTCTGGATTATAACGAAGAATCTTCATTTGAAGCATCCCGCTTGATAGAGCCGGATGTCTTAGATGAAGTCGGGAATATGCCGTTTGCGGCAGAATCTATTGTGGGAGAAACCTTGCCAGGGGACGAAGTACCACAAGCGGAAGCGCCTGTCCCACAAGAACCAGGTGCGCCGGAAGACCCTAGTGGGTTCGAAGGTTTTAGTGAACCTGAGAAAAACTTGAATAAACCGCATGGTACAGACCCTGTAAAAACGGATATTTTGTCTGCGGAAAAAGAGCCGGAAGCGCCCTCGATGGAAGAATTTGGCGGGCTTGGGGAATCCGGGCAATTTATGTCGGAGTCATTTGAACCCGTCAATCCAATCGGGGAAACAACCGGGATGGATTCTGCAGAAGAAACTTTTGCAGAAGATGCTTCTGGGGAAGATTTTGTTGAGGAAACGGAGGAATTGTCGGCAGATGAAATATTTCAAAAGGGGCTTTCTCTGGAAGGACAAAATGAGGAATCCGAGCCGGCAGCAATGCAGGTGCCGCTTTTTGCTGGACAGGACGAACCAGTGCAGGTAGGTATTTTTCCGGATGAAGCACCGGAAGATTCCGTGATGGGGTCCGGAAGGGAAGCCTTTGACGGAAAACAAACGGAGGATATAGGGAGCGAAGATGTTTTGCGGGGGGAGAAAGAATTTTTATCGGGTAACATGTCCGGAGATTTTATCCCAAGTGATTTCGGTGCAGGATCCGGTCAAGAGGACGGGACAGAAAAAGACCTGATGTGGCAGGAAGATGTGATAGATCAAAGTGATCGGGAACCGGCGGATATGCCGCGAAAGGAGACGGATATTTCAGTGGCGGATTATGCAGCGGATGACAAGAATGATAAATATATGCTGACCCCTGAGGAGGAAGCGGCATTTGAATTTGATATACCGAAGGATTTGGAAAAAGAGGACGACTGGGACGGCGCAGATTATGATATCTTTGGGGAGGATGCGCCTTCGGACGATGAGTTTGACGGGATGTTGCGTGAGATTGCGGATGCAGGGAGCATGCCTATGCTTTCGGAGCCGGAAGCTTTGACAGCAGGAGATTCGGCGAAGGAGGACGGAGGGACTGTCTCGGAACCGGAAACCGTAAAAAGTGCAGGGAAGGAAAAAGAATTGATTGGAATCCGTGATCTGCCGTCAGGGGATGGTCTGCCCAAAATTGATGTTTTATCCGGGAGCGATGATTCGTTGCAGGCCGATGTCTCATCGGAAACCAAAGATTTGCTCCGAGCCAATGATACATCCCAAACCAATATTTTGTCCCAAAATGTAAATAAGAAGGAAGGAATTATGGCAGCAGCGACAAATGAGGCAGAAAACGACGAATTTAATAGCGGCGCGGAGACGCAGGAAGACATTCTTGATCTTATAAATTCCCTTTACAATTCGGATGAGGAACCATCCTTTACCCCAACGGAAAATGTAGCGTCAGGGGAACCGTACGGCACGGAGGATGATCTTGAGATGAGCGGGCAGCAAGATGATCTTGCCGGCATGCTCTCCGATGTACTGCCGGATGGTGACTTCTCTTCCATTCCGGATATCCGTGAGATGGAGGAGAAAGAAGAGGCAGCAGGGAAAAAGAAGAAGGAAAAAAAGAAAAAAAAGGTAAAAGATAAGGCAAAAGCAAAGGATAAGAATAAACCGTCCTTTATGCACCGTTTGTTCGGCAATATCAAAACGGAACGCTCTGAGGAAGAGATTGCCCAAATGAAGGAAAAGATCATAGCGGATGCGGAGGCGAAGGAGGCGGCAAAGGAAGCCAAAGCCGCCAAAGCTGCCGCAGAAAAAGAGGAGAAGAAAAAGAAAGCGGCGGAAGACAAGGCAGCTGCGGCAAAGAAGAAGCAGGAGAATGCGAAAAAGAAGGCCGAGGACGCGAAAGCGAAAAAAGAGGCGAAGGATAAAAAGAAACAGGAAGTGCAGAACCTTATTGACGCGATTGATGAGGATGAGGGAAGGATCAACCGGGTTGGTGCTTCGATTGTTTTTGTACTTTTTGCGGTGGTGGCAGTGGCGGTTTTGATCGGAACAAAACTATATTCTTATAAGCAGAGTATCGAGAATGCGAAGGAAAATTTCGAGTATGACCATTATAACGAGGCGTACGAGGAGATTGCGGGACTTGAGATGAAGGAGGAGGACGAGAATTTTTCTTTGCAGGTCAAGGTTGTCATGTATACCTACAAACAACTGAATTCCTTCAACAATTACTACACGGCAGGAATGTATCCGGAGGCACTTGACTCCCTGCTGAAGGGATTGAAACGGTACGATAAATATTTCCCGATCGCGAGGGTATTGGAAGTTGATGAGGATCTGGTACAGATCCGGGGGGAGATTCTGGAAAAACTGCAGGAGGTCTATTCCCTCACGGAACAGGATGCGGTGGAGCTGACATCGCTAAAGAGCCGGGAGGCGTATTCGCGGCAGGTATATGATATTGCCGGAAAGGTAACGGAATAATGTGATAGCGGAGGGAGCTGTCGGGAACCGGAAAGCGGGCGACCGGCAGCTTTTCCCGATAATAAAACGGAGGGGACGAACCTATGTCTGGAACACAGATAGCGGTCATTGATTACGACGCGGGAAATTTGAGAAGTGTTGAAAAAGCGTTTGCCTATCTTGGGGAGAGAGCCTTTATTACAAGGGAACCGCGGGAAATCCTGCGGGCGGACGCGGTTGTGCTGCCGGGGGTCGGAGCGTTCGGCGATGCGATGGAGAAATTACACCGTTACGGGTTGGTGGAAGTGATCAAGGAAGCTGTGCGGAGCGGACAGCCGTTTTTGGGAATCTGCCTTGGGCTGCAGCTGCTTTTTGGTAGGAGCGAGGAGAGTCCGGGGGTGGAAGGGCTTGGGATTTTGGAGGGGGAGATCGTGCGGATACCGGAGGAAGACGGTTTAAAAATACCGCATATCGGCTGGAATTCCCTCGATATCCGGGAAGGAGCCAAGCTTTTTTCCGGGATACCAAAGGAAGCATACGTTTATTTTGTGCATTCCTACTATCTGAGGGCAAAATGCGGGCAGGACGTGGCGGCAACCGCGGAATATGGTGTAAAGCTTCATGCTTCCGTGGAGCATGGCAATGTGTTTGCCTGCCAGTTCCACCCGGAAAAAAGCGGGGAGATGGGGCTTGCTATCCTAAAGAATTTTGCGCGGCAGAAGTGAATGGAAGAAATCAATACGGAGGAATGCGATGTTCACAAAGAGAATTATCCCCTGCCTGGATGTCCACAACGGGCGGGTCGTAAAGGGGACAAATTTTGTTGATCTAAAAGATGCGGGTGATCCGGTGGAGGTCGGCGCGGCCTACGGAAAGGCGGGAGCGGACGAACTGGTATTTCTTGATATCACAGCATCTTCGGATGCGAGGGCAATCACGATCGAGATGGTAAGGCGTGTGGCAGAGACTGTTTTTATCCCATTTACGGTTGGCGGGGGCATCCGCACCGTTGAGGATTTCAAGCTGCTTTTGCGGGAGGGCGCGGATAAGGTGGCTGTCAATTCGGCGGCAATCATGCGTCCGGAACTGATCTCGGAGGCGGCGGAGAAGTTCGGGAGCCAGTGCGTTGTCGTGGCGATTGATGCCAAACGCCGGGATGACGGGAACGGTTACAGCGTTTATAAGAACGGCGGCCGCGTTGACATGGGAATGGATGCTGTGGAGTGGGCAGTCCGTGCAAGCCGTCTGGGGGCGGGGGAGATACTGCTTACGAGCATGGACAGTGATGGGACAAAAGACGGTTATGACCTTGAATTGACAAGGGCGGTAGCCGAACAGGTTCCGGTTCCGGTCATCGCTTCGGGCGGTGCAGGGACGAAAAAGCATTTTCTGGAGGCGCTCACAAAGGGCGGTGCGGACGCGGCATTGGCGGCATCCTTATTCCACTACAAGGAGCTTGAGATCCGGGAAGTAAAGGAATATCTGAGGGAAAATGGTATCAGCGTCCGCCTGCCGCAGGTGTAAGGCGGGGGCAGACGACGTATTGCAGAAGGCGGTGGAAGGATCATGTCAGTAAAGAGCGATGTTTTGACCATGCTTGAAAAGCAGCGCGGCAGCTACTTTTCGGGGGAGCAGCTGGCGGAGCAGCTCCATGTGTCGCGCGCGGCAGTCTGGAAAGCGGTGGGTGCACTGAAAAAAGAAGGTTATGAGATCCTGGCAGGTCCAAACCGCGGGTACTGCCTGCCGGAGGACAGCGACATTCTCTCGGAGGAGGGAATCCGCAATTACTTGCCGGAGGAATGCCGATCCATGCATATTGAGGTATACCGGGAAACCACATCCACGAATACGATTGCGAAGCAGGCGGCGAACGAGGGGGTGGCGGCACCTGCCGTCTATGTCGCGGGAATGCAGACCGCGGGAAGGGGCCGGCGCGGCAGGAGTTTCCTCAGCGTGCCGGGCGGCAACATCTGTATGAGCTTTTTGCTGCGGCCGGCGCTTGCGGCGGGAGATGCCGTTTTTATCACGACGGCGGCGTGTGTTGCCGTGCATAGAGCCATCCGCAAAGTGACAGGGATCATATGTGACATCAAATGGGTCAATGATTTGTATTATCAGGGGAAAAAAGTCTGCGGTATCTTGACGGAGGCGGTGACGGACTGTGAGACGGGCGTGGTGGACTGTGTGATTCCGGGGATTGGGGTAAATTTTAATATTGCGCCGGAGCAGTTCCCGGAGGAACTGCGGGAGGTGGCAGGGGCACTCTACGCGGGAGATAAAAGGATCCCGGTGACACGCAGCCAGCTCGCAGCGGAGATTGTCACACAGATGCTCCTCGTGATGGGGGAACTTGCACAGAGGAGTTTTTTAAAAGAGTATAAGAAACATTCGATGCTTCTCGGAAAGCAGATATGGATCTATTCCGGGACAGGGAGGGCGGAGGCGCTTGCCGTGGACATTGATGAGAATGGCGGGCTGGTCGTGGAGCTTGCGGACGGAGCGCGGCGTGTGCTGTCAACCGGAGAAGTAACGGTGCGGGTTGCCGCCGGTGGCACGGCAGACGTGTAAAACAAAAAAACGAAAAACTTCTTGACTTTGCTTGGAAAAAGAAGTATAATAAATAAGATTTAATGATAGTATAGAACAAAGAGTGGGCGAGAGTCCACTCTTTGTTTTTGGCAGTGCGGCGGCAGGAATGGCAGAGGAAGGAATAAGTGTAGTTTATTGGCAGTTTGCCGCGCTGGTCTGACAGGAGGAACGGAAAACGGGTTTTGCGGCGCGGCAGCGCGGAAATGAGGAAAAGATGACAAAACGGGAGGAATATGAAAAAAAGACCGAAGAACTGATCTTACCAATCCTGCAGGAACATGCCTTTGAGCTTGTCGATGTGGAGTACGTGAAGGAAGTGGGAAACTGGTATCTTAGGGCATACATTGACAAGGAAGGCGGCATCACGGTCGATGACTGCGAGCTGGTAAGCCGCCGGATGAGTGACCTGCTCGATGAGAAGGACTTTATTCCGGAATCTTATATTTTTGAGGTAAGTTCGCCGGGGCTTGGCAGGCAGTTAAAAAAGGACAAGGATTTTGCAAGGAGCATCGGGGAGGCGGTCGAGGGAAAATTGTTCCGTGCAGTGGACAAAAGAAAGGACTTTGAGGGGGTTCTTCGTTCCTTTGACAAAGAAGCGGTCGTGATCGAAACAGAGGGCGGGCAGGAAATGCGCCTTGAGAGAGATAATATTGCACTAATCCGCCTTGCCATTGATTTTTGAACCAGGATATCCGGCGGTGAACCCACCCATAAGCAAGGCTTGGGCTCTGGGATTGGCGGGATCCCTTTCGCGGCACGGGTATTTAAAACATAGTTAAGACAAATCAATCCATCGATAGAAAGGAAAAGGTGATAAAAATGGACAGCAACAAAGAGTTGATTGAGGCATTAAACCAGATTGAGAAGGAGAAGGACATCAGCAAGGACATCCTGCTTGAGGCAATCGAGAACTCGCTGCTGACCGCATGCAAGAACCAGTACGGGAAGTCGGATAATATAAAGGTAACGATCAACCGGGATACCGGTGCGTTCGGCGTGTACGCGGAAAAAGAGATCGTCGAGGAGGTGGAAGACCCTGTTTTACAGATCACACCGGAGGAGGCAAGGCAGAAATTCCCGAAGAAAAAGTATGAGATCGGGGATATTGTAAATATTGAGATCACGCCGAAAAATTTCGGGCGCATCGCGGCGCAGAAAGCAAAACAGGTTGTCGTGCAGAAGATCCGCGAGGAGGAGCGCAAGGTGCTCTACAACCAGTATTTCGAAAAGGAGAGGGATATTGTGACCGGCATTGTACAGCGCTATGTCGGCGAGAACATCAGCATCAATCTCGGCAAGGTCGATGCGGTGCTCACAAAGAATGAGCAGATCGCGGGCGAGCATTTCCGGCCGACCGAGCGCGTAAAACTTTACGTCGTGGAAGTAAAGGATACGACGAAAGGACCTAAGATCACAGTATCAAGAACCCATCCGGAGCTTGTCAAGCGCCTTTTTGAGGCGGAGGTGGCAGAGGTCAAGGACGGTGTTGTCGAAATCCGCAGCATTTCCCGCGAAGCAGGTGCAAGGACGAAAATGGCGGTCAGCTCCAATGACCCGAATGTCGATCCGGTCGGTGCGTGTGTCGGCATCAACGGCGCGCGGGTAAATGCGATTGTTGACGAGCTGCGCGGCGAAAAGATTGATATCATCAACTGGAGCGACGACCCGGCGATCCTCATCCGCAACGCATTAAGCCCGGCGAAGGTGGTTTCCGTGGATGTGGAGGAGGAAGAAAAAACGGCGCGCGTGGTTGTGCCGGGCTACCAGCTTTCCCTTGCAATCGGGCGTGAGGGACAGAATGCAAGACTTGCGGCAAGGCTGACCGGTTATAAGATTGACATCAAGAGCGACGGGAACGACGACGGTTATTACGACGGCAACGGTTCGTACCAAGATTATGAGGATGGGTACGCGGAGAACTATGAGGGCGGGCATCCGGACGGGGAGGCTTATTCTGACGAATACTCCGAAGGGGAATATTCCGATGATTATGAGGAGGAGTATCCGCAGGAGGATTTGGACCGTTAGGCAGATGCGTGGACAGAAATGAGGTGACGGAGTTGACGGGAGTAAAAAAAGTGCCGTTGCGGAAATGTACCGGCTGCGGTGAGATGAAGAATAAAAAAGAGCTGGTGCGGGTGATCCGCACGCCGGAGGACGAGGTTCTCATTGACGCGACAGGAAAAAAGAACGGCAGGGGTGCGTACATATGCGGCACGCCGGAATGCCTGGCAAAAGCGAGGAAGAACAAGGGGCTGGAGCGGTCCTTGAAGATGGCGATCCCGGCGGAGGTATATGAAGCGTTGGAAGGCAGGTTGAAGGATATTCATGGAGATTGACGAGGAGAGCCTAAAGCAGGTCTCGGCGGAAAAGAAATTGTATTCCATGCTCGGGATTGCCGCCAAGGGCCGCCGTTTGGTGAGCGGTGAATTTATGACGGAGAAGGCAGTGAAGGAAGGAAAGGCTTTTTTGTGCATGGTAGCAGAGGATGCCTCGGACAACACAAAAAAAATGTTCCGCAATATGTGCGAATATTACAAAGTGCCGTTTTGCTGCTTCTCGGATAAGGATACATTGGGACACTGGATCGGGAAAGAATTCAGGGCTTGTCTCGCGGTTGTAGACGAGGGGATAGCTGCGGCGGTCGGAAAGTATCTGGGGACACTTTCGGTAATGATCAGGTAGGAGAGGGAAAAAGTTTTTCACGCTGCATGAGTGCAGGAACGGAGGTAAGAATGGCGAAAATGAGAATTCATGAGTTGGCAAAGGTGCTGACCCAGACCACAAACAGGGAGATATCGTCAAAAGATGTCCAAGGTGCCCTTGCGGCGAACGGGATTGAGGGAAAGACCGCCAGCAGCAACATTGAGGACAAGGAAATTGATATCGTAAAAAAATACTTTGAGCCGAAGAAGGAAGAGCGGATGCCACAGGAAAAGAAGATAACGGCGCAGGCAGAGCGCCCACAGGGTGACAGGAAAGAGGCGGTGCGCCCGCAGGGAGGAAACGGGGAGAGAAGAAGCGACCGCCCGCAGGGAGGAAGCGCAGACGGAAGAGGTGACCGCCCGCAGGGAGGAAACGCAGAGAGAAGAGGTGACCGCCCGCAGGGAGGAAACGCAGAGAGAAGAAGCGACCGCCCACAGGGAGGAAACGGGGAGAGAAGGGGCGACCGCCCGCAGGGAGGAAACGGGGAGAGAAGGGGCGACCGCCCGCAGGGTGGGAGCGGAGACAGAAGAGGCGACCGTCCGCAGGGCCAATATGGAGACCGCAGGCAGGGCCAGGGAAGGCCAGGCGACCGTCCGCAGGGAGGAAACGGGGAGCGAAGAGGTGACCGTCCACAGGGTGGGGGCGGAGACAGAAGAGGTGACCGCCCGCAGGGCCAATACGGAGACCGCAGGCAGGGTCAGGGAAGGCCAGGCGACCGCCCGCAGGGAGGAAACGGGGAGAGAAGAAGCGACCGCCCACAGGGCCAGTACGGTGACAGAAGAGGCGGCGACCGTCCTCAGGGACAATACGGAGAGAGAAGAGGTGACCGCCCGCAGGGCCAGTACGGTGACCGGAGGCAGGGCCAGGGAAGACCGGGTGACCGTCCGCAGGGACAGTATGGTGAAAGGCGGCCAGGCGACCGTCCGCAGGGACAGTATGGTGACCGGAGGCAGGGTTCCTACGGTGACCGGGCGCAGTCCGGTCCGCGCGGCGGATATAATAAGGATGCGGATAAAGATTCCGGGCATAATAACAGGGGAGCTTACGGCCGCGGCGGCAGGGATAACCGCGGCGGGGAGAAGAGCAGCATCAAGGCCGACCTTGCAAACGAGTTGACGAAGGAACAGCGCGCAGCGGCATTCAATGACCGCAGCCGCGATAAGAACCGTGACCGCGGCCGTGACCGCGATATGGAGGACGGCGCGGTAAAGAACAAAAAAGACCCGAACCGCAAGGGCGCATTTATTAAACCGAAGACACAGCCGGCATCGCAGGACCGTGAGGACGAGATCAAGACCATCATCCTTCCGGAAGTCGTGACAATCAAGGAACTTGCCGAGAAAATGAAACAGGCTCCTGCCGCGCTTGTGAAAAAGCTTTTCCTCGAGGGTAAGATGGTCTCCATCAACCAGGAAATCCCGTTTGAGGAGGCGGAGGAAATTGCCCTTGGGTTTAACTGCATTGCGGAGAAGGAAGTTAAAATCAATGTGGTGGAGGAATTATTAAAGGAAGCCGAGGAGGACGAATCCCTGATGGAGAAGCGCCCGCCGGTTGTCTGTGTCATGGGGCATGTTGACCATGGCAAGACCTCCCTGCTCGATGCCATCCGTGAGACAAATGTCACGGCGAAGGAAGCCGGCGGTATCACACAGCATATCGGTGCCTATACCGTGGAGAAAAACGGGGAGAAGATCACTTTCCTTGACACACCGGGACATGAAGCATTTACTTCCATGCGTATGCGCGGCGCGCAGTCAACGGATATCGCCATTCTGGTGGTGGCGGCGGACGACGGTGTGATGCCGCAGACAATCGAGGCTATCAACCATGCCAAAGCGGCAGGGGTACAGATCATCGTGGCGGTGAACAAGATTGATAAGCCAAGTGCAAACATCGAGCGCGTAAAGCAGGAGCTGACAGAGCATGAGCTTGTGGCAGAGGATTGGGGGGGCGATACCATTTTCGTTCCGGTCTCCGCGCACACGAAGGAGGGTCTCGAGCAGCTGCTTGAGATGATCCTTCTGACAGCGGAAGTATGTGAATTGAAAGCAAACCCGAACCGCAATGCGCGCGGTATCGTGATCGAGGCGGAGCTTGACAAGGGAAGGGGACCTGTGGCGACCATCCTTGTGCAAAAAGGGACACTGCATGTCGGTGACTGTGTGGCGGTCGGCTCCGCGTACGGCAAGGTGCGTGCGATGATTGACGACAAGGGAAGGCGCGTGAAGGAGGCAACACCTTCGACCCCGGTGGAGATTTTAGGCTTAAACGATGTTCCGGCGGCGGGCGAGATTTTTATGGCGACGAACAACGAGAAGGAAGCAAGGAACATTGCGGAGGCTTTTATCTCGCAGGGCAGGGAAAAGCTGCTTGCCGATACAAAGGCAAAGCTGTCGCTTGACGGTTTGTTCTCTCAGATCCAGGCAGGCAATATCAAAGAATTGAATCTGATCGTGAAGGCGGATGTGCAGGGTTCGGTGGAGGCTGTAAAGCAGAGCCTGTTAAAGCTTAGCAACGAAGAGGTGGCAGTCCGCATCATCCACGGCGGTGTCGGCGCGATCAACGAGTCCGACGTTACCCTTGCGAGCGCGTCTAACGCGATCATTATCGGTTTTAATGTCAGGCCGGACAATACCGCGAAGGACATTGCGGACCGTGAGAAGGTTGAGGTAAAACTTTACCGCGTGATCTACAACGCGATTGAGGATGTCGAGGCGGCGATGAAAGGCATGCTTGACCCGACCTATGAGGAGCAGGTGATCGGTCATGCAGAAGTGCGCCAGACATTCCGCGCTTCGGGGCTCGGCGTGATCGCGGGTTCCTATGTGCTTGACGGGAAGATCGTAAGGGGTGCGCTCGCGCGGATTACGAGGGACGGCGAGCAGATCTATCAAGGGGTGCTCGCGTCGTTAAAGCGTTTTAAGGATGATGTGAAGGAGGTTGCCACCGGATATGAATGTGGTCTTGTTTTTGAAAAGTTCAACGACTTGCAGGAATTTGACCAGGTAGAGTTCTATATGATGGTGGAGGTTCCAAGGTAATGAGAAAAAATAGTATTAAAAATACAAGGATCAACCAGGAGGTGCAAAAAGAGCTTGGCGTGCTGATCGCACAGGAACTCAAAGACCCGCGCGTGAACCCGATGACCTCGGTTGTCGCGTGCGAGGTCGCACCGGACTTAAAGACAGCGAAGGTGTATATCAGCGTGCTCGGCGATGAGGAATCGCAGAAAGCGACACTGAAAGGTCTTGCGAGTGCGGCACCATTTCTGCGCAGTGAGCTGGCACACCGCATCAACCTGCGCAATACGCCGGAGTTAAAGTTTATCTGTGACCAGTCGATTGAGTACGGTGTCAATATGTCAAAGCTTATCGACGATGTCAACGCGGATTTGCGTCAGAGGGAGGAAGCGGGGGAGAGCGAGGAAGAATGAAAAATGAATCGGACGGCCGGATGTTGTCGGATGCCGTCGCACAGGCAGATTCCATCGCCATCGCCGGGCATATCCGCCCGGACGGCGACTGCGTCGGGGCATGTCTTGGGCTGTACAATTATTTGCAGGAAAATTATAACCGTTCTTTTGAGAAGGAGATCACCGTTTACATGAAGGACATCCCGGAAGCTTTTTTGTTCCTGAAAAACTCCGGGAAGCCCTTATGGGAATTTGAACAGGAAAAACAGTATGATCTTTTCATCGTGTTAGACTGTAGCAGCGAGGACCGTCTGGGCGACGCGCTCAAATATTTCAAGAGTGCAAAACACACGCTCTGCTTTGACCACCATATCAGCAACAGCGGGCATTTTACCGACGGGCTTGTGCTGCATGCGGACTATAGTTCCACCTGTGAGGTGCTTTTTACCTGTATGCAGGAGGAGAAGATTTCCCTGGCGGCGGCGGAAGCGCTCTACCTTGGCATCGTCCACGATACCGGGGTATTCAAGCACTCGAACACTTCCGAGCAGACGATGCGCATCGCCGGGAGACTGCTTGGCATGGGAGTTGACTCTACAAGGGTGATTGACGGGACATTTTATGAGAAGAGTTACATCGAGAACCAGATTCTCGGGCGATGTTTGATGGAGAGCATGCTTGTGCTTGACGGCAGGGTGATCTTGTCGTATTTGAGCCACAAGACCATGCGCCTGTACGGTGTCGTGCCTGCCAATTTAAGCGGGATTATCGACCAGCTGCGTGTGACAAGGGGGGTTGAGGTTGCGGTTTTCATTTATGAGACCGAACCGCAGTGCCTGAAGGTGAGCATGCGCTCCAACGGCGAGGTGGACGTGAGCAAGACCGCAGTGTTTTTCGGCGGCGGCGGGCATAAAAAAGCGGCAGGTTATGAGGCGCATGGGTTTATGCATGATGTGATCAATAACCTGCTTGCCGGGCTTTGCCATCAGCTAAAAGAGTGAGAGGGATGTATGGACGGCATTATCAATGTTTACAAAGAGCGGGGTTATACCTCGTTTGATGTGGTGGCGAAACTGCGCGGCATCCTGCATGAGAGGCGCATCGGACATACCGGCACGCTCGACCCGGAGGCGGAGGGCGTGCTTCCTGTCTGTGTCGGTTCGGCGACGAAAGCATGTGAGCTCTTGCTCGACAAGGAGAAGGAGTACGAGGCAGTGCTCCTTTTTGGCGTGGAGACGGATACGCAGGATATCACAGGAAATGTATTGAAAAGGAGCGCGGTAACGGCGGATTTTGAGGAGGCCAAACAAGCGCTCCTGTCGTTCGTGGGGACTTACGCCCAGATACCGCCGATGTACTCGGCGCTGAAAATAAACGGGAAGAAACTTTATGAGTTCGCGCGGGAGGGAAAGGTAGTGGAGCGGGCGGCGCGCCAGGTCACGATTTACTCGATCAAGATCCTGTCGGATTCGTTTTCGGACGGCGGGGCTGCGCACGGACTTCCAAAACCGGAATTTTCCGACGGGGAATTTTCCGGTGGGGAAAAGACCATCCGCTTCCGGGTCACATGCAGCAAGGGAACTTACATTCGCGCTCTTTGTGAGGATGTGGGGAGGGTACTTGGCTGCGGGGGCTGTATGAAAAGTTTAAAGCGTACGCGGGTCAGTTCGTTTTTGGAAGATGATGCCCACACCCTTTCCGAGATTGAGCAAATCTGCGCGTCAGGCAGGGCAGGGGAACTTCTGATGCCGACCGAACGCCTGTTTTTGCGCTATCCTGCACTTTGTATGCGGGAGGGGGCGGATAAAAGCCTTTACAACGGGAATAAGCTGCGTGAGGGGGAAGTACTGCTTTGGCAGCAGGCACAGGATACTTCGTGTTTTCGCGTCTACGATAGCAATGGACGCTTTTACGCGCTCTACCGGTACGACGAAGGCGAGGGCTGTTACCGCAACGTGAAGATGTTTGCGCCGCGCTAGACCCCCGTTATCACCGGAGGCTGGAAAGAGCAAGGGAGAATTGAGATGGACTATTTATGCGCAAAGGATGTTTCTCTGCAAGATACCTGCGTGACAATCGGAAAATTCGACGGAGTACATTTGGGGCACCGCCTGCTCCTGGAAAAGCTTTCCGTTGAAAAGCAACGAGCCGGGGGAAAGAGCGTCGTTTTTACCTTCGACTTCCATCCGGGGATGTTCTTCGGCAGCAGTGGGAAACTGATCTACACGCAGGAGGAAAAGAAAGAGATTCTTGCCGGATGCGGTGTGGATGTCCTTGTGGCATACCCGTTTACGGAGTTGACAAGTGCGGTGGAGGCGGAGGACTTTATCGCGGACATCCTAATCGGGCAGCTTGGTGCGAAGTTTATTGCCGTCGGGGAAGACAACCGTTTCGGGCATAACCGCCGGGGGGATGCCCGGATGCTTAAAGGTTTTCAAAAGGACTTCGGGTATGGCCTTGCGGTCTGCGAGAGGGTGAAGTATGCTGGGGAAGCGATCAGTTCCACGCGCATCCGGGAGCAGATCATAGCGGGCAATATGGAAGAAGCGGCGCAGATGCTTGGTTCACGCTATCATGTAGCGGGGGAGGTTGGCCGAGGGAGGGGGCTTGGCGGGACGCTCGGATTCCCGACCATCAACCTGATCCCGCCGCAGGAAAAGCTTCTTCCGCCGAACGGGGTTTACATGACGAGGACGACCCTGCCGGACGGTGTGTTTTTTGGAGTGACGAATGTCGGGCTGCGTCCGACCGTGGGGGTGCAGGATAAGCCCTGGGTTGAAACCTGTCTGCTTAACTACCGGGGGGATTGTTACGGAAAGCAGGTAAAGACAGAGTTTTTTCATTTTGAGCGGGAGGAGAGGCGCTTTTTGGATGTCTCCTTGCTGCGGGAGCAGGTTTTGCGGGATATGGAAAGCTGCCGTGCCTATTTCGCGGCGGTATGAATTGGGCTGTAGCACCACAGTGCTAATGTTTGTCCATATTATGGATAAAATGGGCTTTCTAAACGAAAAATAAAAAATATTAAAAAAATTGTATTCTGCCTATTGCATTTTTATCTTATATATATTAAAGTATAAATGGTTACAATAAAATAATCCAGAAAAGGGGACAAAAACATGAATTATTTAACAAAAAAGAATTTTGGCGTTCCGACCAATCTTCTTGCAAGCATGGCGGTGCTTTTTGGCTATTCTTTGTACCGGGGGTCGATGAGCTGGGTGATGATCGCGTTCACCGTGATTGTGTTTCTGTTTGACTTCGATGATACTGTGAGGAATACGGTCAAGACATCCCTGAAGTTTGGTTTCCTCGGCTACCTTGTTGATATGCTCTTCTCCATCTTAAGGACAGTGCTCGAATGGTTTTCCGCGGCTGGGGTATCCTACCGGGACGGGATCCGGACTACATACAATGTTTTTGAGAAGATCATAGAGATTTCGCGCGACCTGGTCGGCTTTGCGTTCATTTTGGTCTTCGCGTTCATGCTCTTAAGCGCGATCAAGGGCAAGGAAGCAAAAGTCCCGAATATTGACATCAAATAAATTAACCCTTTACAAGAGGGACGGCCTGTGGTATACTAACTACCGCAGCGATGCAGCCGATACCAGGAGTGCGGACACTCCGACCGCTCCCTTAGTATCCGGCGATTACAAAAACAGGAGGATTTTTACTATGATCAGCAAGGAAAAGAAAGCAGAGATCATCGCGGCTTACGGCAGGAAGGAAGGGGACACCGGTTCCCCGGAAGTTCAGATTGCCATCCTTACCGAGAGGATCAACGAGCTCAATGAGCATCTTGCAAACAACCACAAAGATCACCATTCCAGACGCGGTCTGCTCAAGATGGTAGGTCAGAGAAGAGGGCTTCTCGCGTATTTGAAGAAGACGGATCTCGAATCCTACCGCAGCCTGATCAGCCGACTTGGACTGAGAAAGTAATCGTGTGTGTGATATCCGCCGGTTTCATCCGGCGGATATTTTTTTGCAAAAATCCCCAAAGAGTAAATTTCATGCCGGGCAGTATACGGATGTGCAGCATATGTTTTCGGGCACGAATAACAGGTTTTGTTTTAAGTTTTTGGGGGAAGCTGGTTGAAAGTGTCAAAATTTGCGGCAGAATATGAAATGATTCAAAAATATATCCGGTTTGTTGCAAAACAAACAAAAAAGTATACGGTAATTGCATAAAAACAATAAATATCAACAAATTATATTGAAAAAACTGACGATTTGGCGTATAATAGAAAAAAGGCATAGTACCGGGAATATCCTGTGTGTGTGCGGGAAGGGGGAGAATGTGGTGCTGGAGGGAAAAACAGGATTATCGGTTGAAAAATTTCGGCAGTTTATTGATATAATGACACCAAGCATGGATGACTACTTATATGTTTACGATATGCCGGGGGATTGTTATTGTATTTCCGAGAATGCGTTAAAAAGGTTTCCTCTAAAGGAAAACTGCTTTTACAATGTGGTGGAGGAGCTTGAAAAGTTGGTATACCCGGCGGATTTCGCGGCGCTGAATGAGGAGATCGGGCAGATCGGACGCAAGGAGAAACATTTTCACAATATGCAGTACCGCTGGGTGGATCAGGAGGGCAAAGCGATCTGGATCAACTGCCGCGGCAGCGTGATCGACGACGAGAACGGGGAGCCGAAGTTTTTGGTCGGCTGTATCAACGAGATCGGGACGAGCCAGAAGGCGGACAATATCACGGGGCTGCTGGGGGAGACAAGCCTTAAGGCAGAACTTGGGGAGCATCAGCGGGAGCAGATGTGCGGGTTTATGCTGCGGGTCGGCATTGACAATTTCAAGGAGATCAACGAGAACCGCGGTATGGAGTACGGCAACATGATCCTGCGCAGGACGGCATCGTGCATCGAGAATGTATTAAAACCGGGGCAGAAGCTTTACCGTGTCGTGGCGGACGAGTTCGCGGTTTTGGATTTTACACCTTGCAGCGTGGAAGAAGCCGTCATGCTCTACAATGATATCCGGGAGGAAATCAAGCATTTTATCGAGGAGACCTGCTATGACACATTTTACACAATATCAGCGGGAGCCCTTGATTTCGGGATAGTGGAGAAGCAGTCGTACAGCGAGATCATGAAGCTGTCCGAGTTTGCGCTGAACGAGGCGAAGAACGGCGAGAAAAATAAAATATATCTTTTTGAGAATGAGGACTATGACAGGTTCCAGAGGAAACGTGCCCTCTTAAAGCGCCTGCGCAAGGCGGTGAATGAAGACTGCAAAGGTTTTGTGGTGAATTTCCAGCCGATCGTACATATCGACGAGCAGAGCGTGTACAGCGCGGAGACTTTGCTCCGTTTTGACTCCGAGGAGACAGGACCGCTCTCCCCGCTCGAGTTCATCCCGCTGCTTGAGGAGAGCGGGCTGATCATTCCGGTCGGGCGTTTTGTCATGCGCAAGGCGATGGAGGCATGCAGCCGCATCCGGCGTTTTATCCCGAATTTCCGCGTGTCGGTCAATGTCTCTTACGTGCAGGTATTAAAGAGCAATATCTTAAAAGAATTGCTGGAGGGGGAACGCCAATACGGACTGGCACCCGGCGCGATCGTCGTGGAGCTGACGGAGAGTGGTTTTCTTGAGACAAACGAGAGCTTCATCGGTTTTTGCAGCGGGCTGCAGCAGCATGGGATCCCGCTCGCCCTTGATGATTTTGGGACGGGATACTCAAATTTCCATTATCTGTACAATGTCAAGCCAAGCACAATCAAGATTGACCGTTCCTTTACGATGAAGGCACTGCAAAATGCATATGAATACAACCTGCTCCGCCATATGGTGGAGATGACGCACAGCATCCAGCTCAAGCTGTGTATTGAGGGGATTGAGACGCAGGAGGAATTAAACCGTATCAGCGAGATCAACCCGGATTATATCCAGGGATATTTCTTTGGTCGGCCATGTGATTTTGAGTCGTTCTGGAAGGAATATGTCGCAAAAGCGGAAGTGGCGGTTGCTGAGGTTTGTGAAAACGGGGCGGACTGAGATTGCATTACACCGCCATCCCTTAACCGCATGGGATGGCGGTGTTTTTATGTTTGCGGTGTTTACGGGAGTCTGGCTGTTGGCAAAAGCGCACGGATGCCCGGGAATTTGACGCTGATACGGCACCCGGGGGATACGTTTCCCTGTCCGGCTGCCTTGGCAGGAAAAGGAGAAAATGGATGGTGGATGCAAATCAATGGGAACCAAATTTCCGGGTTCGGGAGATTTCGGAAGAGGAGATCACACTTTGCTGGAATCCCTTTCCGAAGAGGGATGCGGCTTATCGGTTGTACTGGTCGGACCAGGACACACCGCAGATGCAGTACCACTGCATTTACAGCGGGAAGGAAACGGGTTATACTTATCAAAGGTCAACGCATATCCCGCACTATTTCCGGCTGGCAGTAATGTCCGGCGGAAAAGAGAGCATCTGCGGCAGGCTGAAGACACCGGTAAGCCGCGTGTTCAACGAGCAGCTCGAGCGCTTAAACCGCGGGCTGGTTGCGATGCGCACGGATGGGGGGATTTTTCTTTCGTGGCGGCTGATGCGATGCGAGGTGACAGGCCACACAAAGACCGGCGTAAGCGGGACGGATTTTCGTGTGTTGCGGAACGGCGTGCCGGTCGCAACGGTGTGTGGAAGTACGAATTATCTGGACGCGGACGGAACGATGACGGACTGGTATGAGGTTTTGGCGCTGCCTGCGGATGGCGGGATAGCAGGCGTGTGCGCGCCGCTTTGTTCGGAGCGTGTGCGCGCGTTTCCTTCCGGGGAAAATTATTATGATATTCCTGTCTGCCGCCCGGCGGGCGGTGTGACACCCGCCGGGGAGGTTTACTGCTACCACGCGAACGACATGAGTGTTGGGGATGTGGACGGCGACGGGGATTATGAGTATATTGTCAAATGGGATCCGGACAATTCCAAAGACGTTTCACAGAAGGGCTATACCGGGCACTGCCTGCTGGACTGCTACAAATTTGACGGAACCCTGCTCTGGCGCTTGGATCTGGGACAAAACATCCGCGCGGGCGCGCACTATACACAGTTTATGGTGTTTGACTTTGACGGCGACGGGAGGGCGGAAATTTCGGTAAAGACCGCTCCGGGGACAAGGATGCTGCGCCCGGTAAAAGAGGGGGAGGAGACCTGCGGTATGGCCTGCCCCGACGAATTCATCAATGGACGGCGGATGCGCTGGCATTACATTACATTGCCAGGACAGGCAGCGGCGGCGGGAGTCTCGCACGCGGATGACTATGTCTGCAGCGCAGCGGATTACCGGGAGCATCTGGTCTCGGTTTTTATGCGGTGGCAGGATTATGAGGAGGTAAAGAGCGGGCAGTGGCCGGGGACATTGGAGGAATGTTTTGGCAGCCTGCCGTCCCAAAAGGAAGGTGCGGCAGGGCAGGCCGCAGATTACCCGCTGTCAAGAAAGGACGCACAACGGCTGGCGGACTATTTTATCTATGAGTACGCGCCTTCCCGCAGCGAGAAAAATAAGCTGTGGGAGTTTGAGGGGTTTGTGTATGAGGGACCGGAATTTCTGACGATGTTTTACGGGGACGGGCGGGAGGCGCAGACCATCGCTTTCCCGTTCCCGCGCGTGGACGACGGGCTGCGCTGGGGGGATTACGCGATGGAACGGATCGAGCCGTGCAACCGCGTGGACCGTTTTTTATCCGGTGTCGCCTACCTTGACGGGGAACATCCCTCGCTCATTGTCTGCCGTGGTTATTACACCCGCGCCTGTATCGCCGCCTATGATTTTAAAGAGGGACAGCACCGGGAGCGCTTTCTTGTCGATTCGGGTTTTGTGCCGATGGAAAACCCGTTCCATGACCATCCGCATGCCGGGCGGGGAAGCGATGCGGTTTACGGGGCGCTCGCGGGGCAGGGAAACCACAGCCTCGCTGCCGCGGATATTGACGGGGACGGATTCCAGGAAATTATTTACGGGGCGGCGGCGGTGGACCATGACGGGAGCCTGAAATATTCCTCCTACGGGAAACTGCCAAACGGGCGGGAGGCAAAGCTTGGGCACGGTGATGCCATGCATGTGGCAAGGATTGATCCGGATCGGCCGGGCTATGAGATTTTTCATGTTTTTGAGGGGGCAGAAGAAGCGCCCTATGGCTATGCCCTCTGTGACGCGGAGACCGGGAAGGTGCTCTGGGGGACGTATGTCCCGCGCGACCTCGGGCGCTGCATGGTCGGGGATATCACGCCAAACGTGCGAGGGCTTCAGTGTTTTGTGAACGAGGTATTTGACTGTAAGGGGAATAAGCTTGCCCTTACAGCACCCGGAACGAACCAGTCCGTGCGCTATGCCGCCGATCTTTCCACGCAGTTCATCGACGGGGCGGATTATGTAGGCGGGGCACACGATGGGATTGTCAACGATCTTTCGCACGGCGTGATGCTCGTGCCCAAGGATGTGCGGACAAACAACGGGACGAAGGGCAACCCCTGCCTTGTGGCAGATATTCTGGGGGATTTCAGGGAGGAAATCCTGTACCGCCGCGCGGACGATAACGCGATACGGGTCTACTTTGCGGATGCCCTGACAAAACATAAATTATTTACGCTGATGCATGACACCATGTACCGCACGGGGGTGGCGTGGCAGAACAACTGCTATAACCAGCCGTGCTACACGAAGTTTTATCTGGCATCGGACATGGATTGGGGGATGGTGCTGTAGCGCCCGCCCCCTATTTCAAATGCCGTATCATGCGGCAGCGGGGCGCAAAATAAGACGGCTTTGTGCAAAGGCTGCGGACTCCTTTGCGAAAGCCGTCTTATGATTTTTATTTCGGAACTTTTATACCCAGTCGGCTGTCCGTTTTTCAGAACAGGGGAACCGGCAGCTTATTCCGCGCTTCCGGTGCCGTCCGCATCCCCGTCGGTATCCTCGTTTCCGGCATCCGGGTCAGAACCGTCTTCCCCGTCGGTATCCTCATTGTTTCCGTCCCCGTCAGAGTTTTCTTCGCTGTTTGCGGCAAGCCCCTTTAAGTTCAGATGGTTCTTTGCATCGTTAAGTTCATACCCTTCGCTGATCTCGTTTACATAGGCGCGCACCTTCTCGGAAGCAATGGTGTCCGAAATGGTCTCGTCCACGGTGTCCGGCTTCTCCCTCAGGTTGAAGAGAACGATATGGTACGCCGTGCTGTCCTCGATGGCCGTGATCTCGTTTTCCTTGCGGGATTCATCAAAGAGCCAGTCGCGGTAAGAGGAATGCATATTCGCATACGTTGAGCTCTGGTAAGCGGAAGCGTCTTCCGCCTCGTATTTTTCTGCCTGCTCCTCGGTCGCGTACTCCCTGCACAAGGTTAAGAAATCTTCCCCTGCCTGATAGCGTGAAATAAACTTGTCCGCCTTTTCCTTTGCGGCAGCAAGGGCGGCCGTTTTCTGCTCGTCGGTGGCATCCTCCGGGATGTCGGCCTGAAGGTCAAAAGAGGAGAAATGTACAGTGTCATAATCGCGTTTGTTTTCCGTGTAGCGCTTTTCTACTTCATCCGCTGCCGGCTTATTCTCCTCCAGAAGGTGGGTATAATATGCCTGCGCAGTCAGGGAGACGGTCACACAGTCCCGGATGGAGGACTTTGTCGCGTAGGAGCCGAACATATTTTTCAGGTAGGTCTTTAAGGACATGTTCTGCGCGGTGGCAGCCTCGTCCAATCCGGAATAGAAAGCGTCGTAATCCTCTTTTACATCGTATGAAAAACCGGACTTTTCCGCGTCATCGCAAAGTGCGAGGTTCTGACGGATGTTCGATACTGTCATCTGGTCAAAATACTGCTGCCAGGTCGTGTTCTCGTCATAATTCTGGGAATCGAAACTTTTGGTCGTGTCAAGTCCCAGATACGGCAGGATATAGGAGTAGGTGGAGAGGTAGGCGTTCACGCCGTAACCGTAATAAAAGTCGTAGTCAATCTTTGATACGGAATGGTTCCCGACGCGGATATATTCGCCTTTTGCGGTGGTGCGCTTTACAAGCGGCACGGCGATTACGATGACAATGACTAAGGCGAGTACGGCAACCGCCGTGATGCGCGTGATCAGGTTCTGGCGTTTTTCGCGCGCCTCGGCTTCCTTTCGGGCTTGCATCTTCATGTCATATTTGGTCATTTTCTTTTCGGCAGCCTCTGCTGCCGGCTGATGGTTCTTTTGGTTACCCATTTTATTTCCTCCATTTCTTTGCAGTCATCACAGCCTGCGTTTTTGTTCCATGCTATCTTACATGATTTTGCGAAAATGATAAAGCGGTTTCACAGATAATTCACGAATTTTTGCATGGGAATTGAAGGCACAGTTGGTAAGTGCCCTTTCTTCATGCTGCCTGACATTATATCATATCCCTGCCGCGATGTCCATTTCGTTTTCGGGGATTTTTCTGTTTTTATGGTTTTCATCTTTTCGTTTCGATTCTTTACAATGTTCCCCGGAATTGCTATAATACGGGGAAAGGAGCCGCACCCCTGCGGGGAGGGCAATAAGTTTGATATAAGGAAAGGATGTTGGTTTTGATGGCAAGAGTATTGGTGTTTGGTGTGCAGGCGGAGGAGCTTGCGAAGATCAGGGCGGCAGCCGGCGGATGTAAGCTGCGAGTGCACGCCGTACCGGAGTTTTTGTACCGGCAGAAGATCGGGGTGTTAGCACAGGCGGATATAGGAAGCCTTGCGGAAAATGTGCAGATGGGTGGGGAGGACGGGCTGTATTCGGGTGAACCGTTGGGCGAGAGCCTCCTGCTGGCATGCGGGGTTACGGAAAAGCAGCTTGACAAGCTGCTCGCCGCGTTAAAGCGCGCGGTGGTGCAGGTGGATTATAAGGCGGTATTGACGGAGGCGAACGCGGGATGGAATGTGCTGCGCCTGTTTGCGGAGCTTGGTCTTGAGAAGGCCGCCTACAAGAAGGGATAACCGCGCCATGAAAAAGATTGTGACCGGGATACTTGCCCATGTGGATGCCGGGAAGACGACACTGTCGGAGGCGTTTTTGTTTGAGGCGGGCAGTATTAGGAAGCTCGGACGCGTGGATCATAAGGATGCGTTCCTGGATACGCACGCGCAGGAGAGGGAACGCGGCATTACCATCTATTTAAAGCAGGCAAGGTTTTCGTTCGGGGACTTGGAAGTGATTTTGCTTGATACGCCGGGGCACGTGGATTTTTCGGCGGAGATGGAAAGGAGCCTTTCCGTGCTTGATTACGCGGTGTTAGTCATCAGCGGGACGGACGGTGTTCAGGCGCACACGGAGACATTGTGGAAGTTGTTGGAGTATTACGGGATTCCAACCTTTCTCTTTGTTAATAAAATGGATCTTGCCGGGGCGGACCGTACGGCGCGCATGATCAACCTGAAAGCCCGGCTTTGCGGGGAATGCGTGGATTTTACGGAGAAGGACCGGGGGAAATTCTGCGAGGAGCTGGCGGTCTGTTCGGAAGGGCTTCTGGATGCGTACATGGAGCGGGGGGACTTAAGTGATGAGGAGATTGCCGGGGCAGTGCGGCAGCGGAAGGTTTTTCCGGTTTATTACGGCTCGGCACTTAAGATGGAGGGCGTTAAGGGATTGCTTTCCGGAATGGAGCGCTATTGTGTGCAGAGGGAATATCCGCAGGAATTTCGTGCGAAGGTATATAAGATTGAGCGGGACGAGCAGGGGAAGCGCCTGACTTGGATGAAGGTTACCGGCGGGAGCCTTTCGGTGCGACAGAGCGTGGAATATGGGCAGGGGGACGGCCTGCTTTGTGAGAAGATTGACCAGATCCGCCTGTATAACGGCGTGAAGTACAAGATGGCGGAATCCGTGCAGGCGGGGGAAGTCTGTGCGGTGACCGGGCTTAGTGCAACCCATGCAGGGCAGGGGTTTGGCGGGGAAGAGGGTGTGGGCGCACCCGTGATGACCCCGGTGATGACTTACCGTGCCATTTTGCCGCAAGGTTTTGACACGGTGACGATGTTAAAATATTTCCGGGAACTTGCGGAGGAGGAACCACTGCTGCATATCCGCTATGAGCCGCTGTTACAGGAGATCCATGTGCAGTTGATGGGGCAGGTACAGATCGAGGTGCTCTCCGCGCGGATGAGGGAGCGTTTTGGCGTGGCGGTCGGTTTCGATACAGGCAGCATTTTGTACCGGGAGACGATCGTGGGGCCGGTTCTTGGGATGGGGCATTATGAGCCGCTAAGGCATTATGCGGAAGTGCATCTGCTGCTTGAGCCGGGAGAGGCGGGCAGCGGGCTTGTCTTTGGCACGGACTGTCCGGAGGATGCGTTGGATAAAAACTGGCAGCGCCTTGTGCTCACGCATCTGGCGGAGCGGGAGCATCTGGGGGTGTTGACCGGATCGCCGGTCACGGATATGAGGATCACGCTCGTGGCGGGACGGGCGCACATCAAACACACGGAGGGCGGCGACTTTCGGCAGGCAACCTACCGGGCGGTGCGCCACGGGCTGATGCGTGCAAAAAGTGTGCTTCTGGAACCTTATTACGAGTTCCGGATGGAATTGCCTGCAGAATCCATTGGAAGGGCGATGACGGATGTGGAGCGCATGTGCGGCAAATGCAAACCGCCGGAGAATTGCGGGGAGGAAATGGTGCTCTTTGGCAGTGCACCGGTCGCTTCGATGCAGGGTTATGCGGCGGAGTTCATGGCATACACGCGCGGGCGGGGACATATTTCCTGCCGGGTCATAGGCTACTTGCCGTGCCACAATACGCAGGAAGTCATGGACAGGATTGCATACCGGCCGGAGGCAGATCTTGAAAATTCTGCGGATTCGGTCTTTTGCTCGCACGGGGCGGGAGTTTTGGTACCTTGGCAGCAGGCAGCGGATCACATGCATCTGGAGGCGATGGAGATACGGGGGGATGGCGGAGGTTTTGGGGAGATAAAAACCTTGGTGCCGTCAGAAAGGAATGGGAGCCGGTCTGCTGGCGGGGGAACATACGGAAATGCTTCCGGGAAAAAGCAAGACGCTCTCGGTGCTGCCTACGCGGCGGACAAGGAATTGGAGGAGATTTTTACCCGCACCTTCGGGGAAATAAAGCGCCGCACCCCGGCGGGCGCAAATTCGCTCGGACAGGAAAGGGCAGGCGGGGGATCGGATGCGGCCGAAAAAAAACGGAGGGAGGAGGCAGCCGCGGCGCGGGCAACAAAGCGTGCGGTGGAGGTGGTCAAAAAAGAGCTTTCGGAAAAACGTCTGCCGGAGTACCTCCTCGTGGACGGATACAACGTCATCTTTGCGTGGGATGAACTGCGTGATCTGGCAGGGGAGAGCCTTGAGGCGGCGCGCGGAAGGCTGATGGATATTCTGTGCGATTATCAGGGCTACACGAAATACCGGGTCATATTGGTATTTGATGCCTACCGTGTGAAGGGAAATCCCGGAGAGGTCGTCAAATACCACAATATCCATGTGGTCTACACGAAGGAAGCAGAGACGGCCGACATGTACATTGAGAAAGTGTCGCATGAGCTTGGCCGCAAGTACCATGTTACAGTTGCGACTTCGGATGCGTTGGAGCAGTTGATTGTCATCGGGCAGGGCGCGGTTCGCATGTCCTCGCGGGAACTTCGGGAGGAAGTGGGACGCGTGGCGGGCCGGCATCTGGCGGAGTACGCGAAAAAGACGGGGGAAAGAAAAAATTCACAGATGGGGGAAGCGCTTGGGAGGGCACTTGGCGGCACGGCAAAAAAAGAGAACGGTCAGAACAAAAAAGTTTTATAGCAGGTATGCACATGGAAGGAATTCCGCGCAGAAAGGTGGTGTGTCATGCTCGGTGCAGTGATCGGTGATATCGTTGGTTCTGCTTATGAATGGCACAATGTGAAGACAAAGGATTTTTCCTTGTTTCCCGAGGGAAGCCGTTTTACGGATGATACCGTACTGTCCGTCGCGGTGGCAGATGCACTCCTGCACAGGGAGGTATCCGGGATTTCCAGGGAAAAAGCGTATGCCATGTGGTATCGGCAATATTATCACCGATATCCGGATGCAGGGTTTGGTCAGATGTTTTCGGAATGGGCAGAGGGGCGGGAGGGCAGGGTACAACGCAGTTATGGGAACGGGGCAGCCATGCGCGTATCCGCGGTCGGATATGCGGTGGACAGCATAAAAGAGATAAAAAGGGAAGTGCGGGCCAGCTGCCATTTTACCCACCGAAACCGGGAGGCAAGGCACGGCGCGGAAGCAGTTGCCATCTGCATCTATCTTGCAAGGACGGGGCAGGGAAGGATGAAATCCGGAATTATGTAGAAAAACATTACTACGACCGGCTATTAAGGCTTGATGCGATACGGGCGGGATATGTTTTTGACAGCCGTGCATCCTACTGTGTCCCCCCGGCGATCGAGGCGTTTTTGGAATCGGATTCTTTCGAGGATGCCATCCGCAATGCAGTTTCCATCGGCGGGGACAGTGACACGATCGCCTGCATGGCGGGCGGGATCGCACAGGCCTACTATCGTCGGATACCGGACGGGATCAAAGAGCGCGCCCTGACGTATTTGGATATCGGGTTAAAAACAACGATCCGCCGGTTTGCAATGAAGTTCCGGCAGGATGTTTAAATTTGTCCTGCCTTCTGTATCCGGCAGAAAAGAAGCTGCAAAAAACAGAAATTTGAGTAAGAAATCCTCTTGACATTGCAGGAAAATCTGATATCATTATTTGTAACAGGAAAATTAGTTAGAAACAAGATTTTTGGCGTTAATGTAAAGAAGTGTAAAATACGAAGGACTTAAAAACAGTAAATCCAAGCAGGGCGCTGTAAGGGACTTCCGGGAGAAGGGCGGACGGGAATGCCCCGCGCATGGGTGCACGAAAAGGATTTGCGGGACTTAAAATCAGGAAAGGAGAGGGTCAGCAGAATGAAGGAAACATTGCTCCGGGAATTTTCAAAAGTATTCGGCAGGGATGCGCAGGCGGTATATTTTGCTCCGGGCAGGGTAAATCTGATCGGGGAGCACACCGACTACAACGGGGGGCATGTATTCCCCTGTGCGCTCACGATTGGTACATACGCGGCAGCGGCGAAAAACGACGACAATACCCTGCGTTTTTATTCCATGAATTTTGAGGAAAAGGGCGTGATCACGGCCGACCTTTCCGATTTGAAGAAAGAGGAGGCGCATGACTGGGCAAATTACCCGAAGGGTGTGTTAAAAGTGATGCTTGATCAGGGCTACCCGGTCACTTCCGGCATGGACATCGTATATTGCGGCAATATCCCGAATTCTTCCGGGCTGTCTTCCTCCGCTTCCGTGGAGGTGCTCACAGGCTATACCGCGAGGGAGCTTTTCGGTTTGGATGTGGATTTCGTGGAGTTGGCAAAGATCGGGCAGAAAGCGGAGAATGAATTTATCGGCGTAAACTGCGGCATCATGGATCAGTTCTCGATCGCGATGGGGAAAGCAGGGCATGCGATCTTCCTTGACACGGCCGACCTTTCGTATGAGTACGCGCCGGTTGCGCTGAAAGACGCGAAGATCGTGATCGCCTGCAGCAACAAAAAGCGGGGGCTTGGCGATTCAAAATACAACGAGCGCAGGAGCGAGTGTGAGGCGGCGCTTGCAAAGCTGAAAACCGTCCTCGACATCACATCGCTCGGGGAGCTTGGCGAGGAAATGTTTGAGAAGAACTGCGGTGTGATCGCTGACCCGGTAAAAGAAAGACGTGCCAGGCACGCGGTATATGAGAACCAGCGCACGATCAAGGCGGTTGCCGCGCTCAAAGCGAATGATATCGCAGGTTTTGGGAAACTTATGATTGAATCCCATATGTCGCTGCGCGACGATTATGAGGTGACCGGAAAGGAGC
The DNA here is from genome assembly GCA_947053345.1 of uncultured Lachnospiraceae bacterium. GTDB lineage: Bacteria > Bacillota > Clostridia > Lachnospirales > Lachnospiraceae > RGIG4057. Next base: position 45,954 of record CAMRSM010000020.1, on the reverse strand, counting down.
TTGACACGCTGGTTGACGCGGCGCTTTTGCAGGAGGGCGTGATCGGTTCCCGCATGACCGGTGCGGGCTTTGGCGGCTGTACGGTCAGTATTGTGAGGACGGAAGCGGTGGATGCTTTCGTCAAAAATGTAGGTGAGATTTACAAGGACAAGATCGGCTATGCGGCAGATTTTTATGTGGTTGACGCAGGCTGCGGCCCTTACACACTGTAAAGAAAGGATGGAGGATGATTATGGCGATTCTGGTATTAGGCGGCGCGGGATACATCGGTTCCCACACGGTTTATGAGCTGATCGACTGCGGCGAGGAAGTGGTAGTCGTGGACAATCTGGAGACGGGGCATATTGAGGCGGTGCATCCGAAAGCGAAATTCTATCAGGGTGATATCCGCAACCGGGCGTTTATGGATCGGGTTTTTGACGAGAACAAGATTGATGCCGTGATCCATTTCGCGGCCAATTCCCTCGTCGGCGAGAGCATGACGAATCCATTGAAATATTATGACAACAATCTTTGCGGCACGAAGGTGCTCCTTGAGTCGATGGTGGCACACCGCATCGACAAGATCGTGTTCTCCTCGACGGCGGCAACCTACGGCGAGCCGGAGAATATCCCGATCCTTGAGACGGATAAGACGAACCCGACGAACTGTTACGGCGAGACAAAGCTCTCAATGGAAAAAATGTTTAAATGGACGGGCAGGGCGCACGGCCTGCGCTATGTATCGCTGCGCTACTTCAATGCCTGCGGCGCGCATGAGAGCGGGAAGATCGGGGAGGCGCATGCCCCGGAGACCCACCTGATCCCGCTGATCTTGCAGGTGCCGAACGGCAAGCGGGAATCCATCACGATCTACGGTGACGATTACCCGACGGAGGACGGAACCTGCATCCGGGATTATATCCATGTGACGGATCTTGCGATGGCGCATATCCTGGCGGTGCAATACCTGCGTGCGGGCAAGACGAGCAATATTTTTAACCTCGGCAACGGGGTCGGTTTCTCCGTGAAGGAAGTGATCGAGACGGCGCGTGCGGTGACCGGGCATCCAATTCCGGCGGTAGTTGTGGAGCGCCGTGCCGGGGATCCGGCAAGGCTGATCGCATCGAGCGACAAAGCGAGGGAAGTGCTCGGCTGGAATCCGCAGCATGACGACCTTGCAAAGATCATCGCCTCCGCCTGGAAATGGCATCAGGGTCATCCGGACGGTTTTGCAAAATAATACCGTATGAAATTTACTTGACATCACTGCCGCCATTCATTACAATAGAGGGTAATGGATGGCGGCAGTTTATTATTGCGTGCAAAAGACGGAGGAAGAGGAGAGAATGGAACAATATAAAGAGAGGGCAGGGGAAAGGCAGCAGGGAAAGCAAAGACAGGGGGGACGGCGCTTGGGAAGGGAGATTTTAAGCTGGGCCGCCATTGTCATATGTGCGTACGCAGTCGCTTTTTTTATTACCCGCTGTGTCGTATTGAAAGCGGAAGTGCCGTCGGGCTCCATGATCTCGACGATACACATTGACGACCGGTTGATCGGAAACCGCCTGGCGTATCTTTTTTCGGATCCGGAGCGCGGTGATATCGTTATTTTCCCATACCCGGATAATGAGAAGATAACTTACATCAAGCGCATCATCGGCTTGCCGGGTGAAACACTTGAGATCGTGGACGGCGTGCTTTATATTGACGGTGCGGTGTACGAGGAGGATTACCTGAACGAGCCGATGGAGGGGAGCTTCGGGCCATTCACTGTGCCGGAGGGGCATTATTTTATGATGGGGGATAACCGCAACAACTCCAAGGATTCCAGATTTTGGAGGAATCCGTACGTGGCGAAAGAGAAGATTAGTGCGAAAGCATGGTTCCGCTATAAGCCATCGTGGGAGATATTGAAATAAAGGCAAAATGATCATGCCGCATACGGTATCCCGGTATGGGATGCGGGAAAGGGGAAGCAAGATGGAAGAGCAGAAGGAAAAGGAAGAGTACCGTGAGGAGCCGGAGGGTGAACCGATACAGCCGGAGGAAAGGGATGCCCCGGTGCGCAGGGCAAAGAGCGTTTTTAAGGAGCTGTTCAGCTGGGTGATGGTGGTTGTCTGTGCCTTTGTCCTTGCATTTGTGATCACGCATTACGTGATCATCAAGGCGGAAGTGCCGACGGGTTCCATGATCTCGACGATACAGATTGACGACCGCCTGATCGGCAACCGCCTGGCGTATCTTTTTTCGGATCCAAAGCGCGGTGATATTGTTATTTTCCCGTATCCGGACAACGAGAAGGAGACTTACATAAAGCGCATCATCGGACTGCCGGGCGAAACGCTGGAGATCGTGGACGGCGTGCTTTATATCGACGGCGCGGTGTACGAGGAGGACTATATCAACGAGCCGATGGAGGGGAGTTTTGGGCCGTTTACCGTGCCGGAGGGGCATTATTTTATGATGGGGGATAACCGCAACCATTCGTGGGATTCCCGCTACTGGACGAACCATTATGTAGAAAAGGATAAGATACTTGGAAAGGCGTGGTTGCGTTATGAGCCTTCTTGGGGGATTCTCAAATAAAACGGCAGGGTGCGCCAAGAAAAACAGGAAGAATGAAAAAAAGGAAAGTGCAGGATTTTGCCGCCTGTCCATCTGCTGCATAATTCTGCTCCTTCTTTTTTCCGCAGCAAAAAAAGAGGCTGTTGCAGGAGCGCCGTCCGGGATGACGGATATCCGGGTCGGGCTCGCGGCACTTTACGGCGGGAAGCCGCAGATCAAAATAGAGAACACAAGGCTTGGCCTTGGTTACTGCATCGGCGATGTCTATCAGGTCGATCTGGAACTGTCAAGCCGCACCGGTTTTGTTTTTACCCCGGCTGCGGGATATTATTATTCGCTGGCAAAGACCTATGCAAGTTATGAAAATGCCGAGCGGGTGGCGGCGGTCATCCGCAACTTGAATGTGCAGGCGTGGCCGGTGGCGGTCTACCGCAATTACTGGCGCGTCTATGTCGGCGGAAACGCGACAAAAGAGGGAGCCGAGGCGGTTTACGGGAAAATAAAAGACCGTTACGGCTACCGCTACTCTGCGCTGATGGCCGACAACGGGCACCGGGTCTTGGTGCAGGCAGATGGTTACTCGTTCTTGATCGACGGGCAACAAAAGGGGGCTTACCCGCAATTTAAGCCCCTTACTACGGATGCGAAAGGAGTCGCGGCCGTAAATCTTGGCAGCCGCAGCTACCGCGGGCGCATGGAGATCGGCTGTTACGGCAAACCGTCGGTGACTGCCGTCAATGTGATCAATATTGATTCTTATCTGTATGGGGTCGTCCCGTGCGAGATGCAGACCGGCTATGAGATGGAGGCGCTCAAGGCGCAGGCAGTCTGTGCCCGCAGTTTCGCGCTGATGAAGGTGGGATACCGGGCAGATTCCAATATCAGCCGTGCTTATTATCTCGAGGATACGACGAGCAGCCAGGTCTACCGCGGCTACGGCGCGGAGCATGCGCGCACGAACCGGGCGGTCGACGAGACGAGCGGTGAAGCGGTGTATTACAACGGCAAAATGGTTCCCGCCTACTATTTTTCGACGAGCGGGGGCAGCACGGAAAATGTCAGCGAAGTCTGGGGGATGGATTCCGGCTATCTTCTGGCAGTACCGGATCGGTACGAGACGGAGCCGGAGAAACAGCCCTGGCTCATCACGTACACGGATGACGAGCTTGCGGCAAAGCTTTCCGCGCGCGCTCTCTCAATCGGGGCGGTGCACTCGGTAACGCCTCAGGTCATGACGATGAGTGGCAGGGTCTACCTGCTGAAGGTGAAGGGCGGGAGCGGGAGCACCATCTTACAGGCGGGGACGATACGGGAGGTGCTCTCGCTTCCGAGCACAAAATTTAAGGTGGTTAAGCGCGGGGATGTGCCGGATGCCGTGGCGGTTTCCGGGGCAGGTCAGACCGTGCACAAAAGGCTTGGCGAATGTTACGCGGTTTCTGCGGGCGGAGCGGTAAGCGCGCTTTCCGGGCAGCTTGAACAGTATATTGTGGCAGGGGCGGACAACCTGATGAATTATCCGCGCAGTGCGCCGAAAAATGCGGATACCTGGTATTTTTACGGAATGGGCTACGGGCACGGGGTCGGTATGAGCCAGTCCGGCGCAAACGGGATGGCGAAAGCCGGGTATGGTTACCGTGAGATCATTTCATATTATTACAGCGGGGCTGTGGTCGGGCAGATCGGAACGTGAGGGGCTGCCCGACTTTTGATTGTTGGCCGCCTGTGGCGGCAGAATGCGAGGAGTTATGAAAAAACAGGATTTCTATTTTGAATTGCCGCAGGGGCTGATCGCGCAGGATCCGCTTAAGGATCGGTCGGCATCGAGGCTTTTGGTGATGGATAAAAAGACGGGGGAGTACCGTCACCGGGGATTTAAGGACATTGTGGAATACCTGCGGGCGGGGGATTGCCTTGTGATCAACGATACGAAGGTGATTCCGGCACGTCTGATCGGAACCAGGGTTCCGGCGGGGACAAAAAGCGGTGCGGCGGTGCAGGTGCGGACAGGAAGCAGTGCAGTGCCGCCAGAAACGTCGGACGTGGGCAGCGGTGCAGTGCAGTCGGAGACAGGGGACAGCGGGTCGCGGCAGGAAGCGGAAACAACTGTGGGGGCATCCGGGGCACAAATTGAGCTCCTGCTTTTAAAGCGGCGGGAAAAAGATGTGTGGGAAACACTGGTGCGTCCGGGAAAGAAGGCAAAGCCCGGCACGAAAATTTCCTTTGGCGGAGGGCTTTTGACGGCAGAAGTGCTCGATATCGTCGAGGAAGGCAACCGATTGGTAAAATTTTCCTATCAGGGGATTTTTGAGGAAATTCTTGATTCCCTCGGGCAGATGCCACTGCCACCCTATATCACGCACAGGCTCGCGGACAAGAACCGTTATCAGACGGTTTACGCAAAATATGAGGGTTCCGCGGCGGCACCAACCGCGGGGCTGCACTTTACACAGGAGCTGCTTTCGCAGATCGAGGCGATGGGGGTGACGATCGCGCATGTGACACTCCATGTCGGGCTTGGGACGTTCCGTCCGGTCAAGGAGGAGAATATCCTTGACCACCATATGCATTCGGAGTTTTACCGCGTGCTGCCGCAGGAGGCAGAGAAGATCAACGCCGCAAAACGCGCAGGGGGCAGGATATTTTGTGTGGGTACGACAAGCTGCCGCACCGTTGAGTCGGCGGCGGGCGAGGACGGTATGGTGCGTGCAGGCGAGGGGGATACGGAAATCTTTATATATCCGGGCTACCGCTTTAAGGCGCTCGACTGCCTGATCACGAATTTCCATCTGCCGGAATCCACGCTTTTGATGCTTGTCTCGGCGCTGGCGGGAAGGGAGCAGGTGCTTGCCGCCTATGAGGAGGCAGTGCGGGAGGAGTACCGGTTTTTCTCGTTTGGGGATGCGATGCTTATCATTTGACACAAAATATTACATTTGTGAAATCGGGATGAGCAAAAATCAGTGAAAAGAGTTCATGTGCAGAAAGTAAAAATGAAAAAGCCGGCCATTGTAACAAAGCTCCGCCGACCGTATGCAGTTGCGGCCGGCGGAGCTTTGTTTGCCGGGGCGGACTTATTTCATCCTGCTGTTTTTTCAATCCGTTTTTGGTCGTTCTTCCTGTAAATAGAAATAATATTTTTCAAATTGACGAAGAAAAGGGAGGATGGATCTTTTCCGTACGCTGTATTATTAAATCCTGACCAAATAGACTTAATCTGTAAGCTAAGAGATTGTGGGAAATTTTAGAAGAAGGTAATGAAGTATATTGATTCATTACACCCGGATTTTGTAAAAAGTGTAATGTTCTGTACTCTGACTTCTAATTATTGTACCACCGGACAAAGTGCTTGTCAATCCATTTAAGAATACTTTTTATTTCCATCTTTTTTATCAAAAATAAATAAAAATCAAACATATCTAATATGTATTTATTCTCCGCAAAAAAAGTAACGACATTATAAAGAAATCCCGAAATCTTATTTATGCTTATTGTCATCCGAAATTCGCAGTCAAAATTTCAGTCAGCCTGTGTCGGCTCAAAGCCGCGCTCCATAAGCATTCCGGCAAGGTATAACGTTCGCAGGACCGCGTCCATTCGCAGTCAAAGCAGTCCGGACAAAAAAGAAGAAAATTTAGTATTTCTAAGGCTTTTCGGTGTGGGTGTAATGAATCAATATACTTCATTACACCCGCTGTTCCTTCTACGAAAAAGAAGCTTGTGTCCGGGAGTGTCAGGGAAAGGAGCCGCCATGTGCATATTGTTCGAACACAACCAAAAAGCTTACAAGGCGACGGTATCCATGCTGAAAGAAACCGGCAGGGCGGCGGTCATCCATCCAACCGGCACCGGGAAATCTTTTATTGCGTTCCGGCTCTGCGCGGATCATACCGCGTGTAAGATCTGTTGGCTTTCACCGTCCGAATACATTTTTACAACGCAGCTGGAGAAGTGGGAGGCTGCAGGCGGCAGGAAGTTGGAAAATATAGAATTTATCACCTATGCACGGCTGATGCGTATGGCGGCAGATGAGCTGGAGAAGATCCGGCCGGATTACATCATCCTCGATGAATTTCACCGCTGTGGCGCAGCCTTGTGGGGCGGCGGTGTAAAACGGCTGTGGGGAAGATACCCGGAGGCAAAGGTATTAGGGCTTTCCGCAACGAACATCCGCTATCTGGACAACCAGCGGGACATGGCATGGGAGCTGTTTGGCGGGAACATCGCCTCGGAGCTGACGCTGGGTGCGGCGGTTGCGCAGGGGATATTGCCTGCACCAAAATACGTACTCTCGGTTTACGCATATCAGAAAGGACTAAAACGGTATGAACTGCGGGTAAGGCAGGCGCGGAACAAAGCAGTGCGCGATAAAGCGGAGCGGGAGCTTGCGGCACTTAGGCGGGCACTTGAGAAGGCAGATGGGCTTGCGGAAGTCTTTGCGCGGCATATGGTAGGGGGCGGTACGAACACTGCGGATGAAATCAAAGCTGCCGGGGAAGGAAAACATACGGCAGACCAGCCGGAGCACGGCAGGTACATCGTCTTCTGCGCAAGCTACGGGCATCTCTTACAAATGCGTGAGCTTGCCCCGGAATGGTTCGCGAAGGTAGACCCTGCGCCCCATATCTACACCGCCTACTCGGACGACCCGGAAACCTCATCGGAATTTGCGGCTTTCAAGGCGGATAACAGCCCGCATTTAAAGCTGCTCTACTGCATTGACATGCTCAACGAGGGTATCCATGTGGACGGGCTTTCCGGTGTGATCCTGCTGCGCCCAACCGTTTCGCCGACCATCTACAAGCAGCAGATCGGAAGGGCACTCGCCGCAGGAGGGACGAAAACGCCGGTTATTTTTGATATCGTCATGAATATCGAAAACCTCTGCAGCATCGGCGCGGTGGAGCAGGAGCTGCGCGATGCCGTCTTTGCCTTTCAAAGGGCAGGGATGGGAGAGAAGGTCATTACGGAGCATTTCCGGATCATGGATGAGGTATCGGACTGCCGCAGGCTGTTTGCCCGGTTGACGGAAACGCTCGCCGCCTCGTGGGATGCGATGTACGCGATGGCAAAGGAATATTACGAGGAAAACGGAAATCTGGAAATCCCGGCCGCCTATACCACGCCGGATGGCTACTCCCTCGGTGCGTGGGTCACAACACAGAGGAAGATCTATAACGGAAAAACGGCAGGCTGTCTTGAGGCGGGGCAGATCCATAGATTGGAAAAAATCGGGATGCGCTGGAAAGGGACACAGGAGGCTGCGTGGGAGCGGAATTTCTCTGAGGCGGAAAAATACTTTCATGAGCACGGCAGCCTCGCCGTCCCGGCGGATTATATGACGGAAAATGGCTGCAAATTAGGACGTTGGCTGCGCAGACAGCGGGAGGTGTACGGGCAGCTTGCGAAGCCGGAGACATGTGAAAAGGATGCCGCCCGGCCGAAAACGGCAGAAGACAAAGGCAGAGCCTTTGGTGTCCGTGTGCAGCGGATGCAGCGTCTTTCACAGATTGGCATGGTATGGGAAAACGCCGATCCGTGGGAGCAGAAGTTTGAACTCGCAAAGCAATATTACGAGGAACACGGCAACCTCCGGATGGCGGCGGACTATGTGGCGGACGGTGTCTGGCTTGACCGCTGGCTGCGTGAGCAAAAGGTAAGATGGGAAGCAGAAATAGAAGCCACAGAGGAGAGCCGTTTCGCAAAACCGGCAGACAAGAAACCGGAGGAAGCGCCTGGCGTACCGGCAGGGCAGGATTCCCGCAGGCGGCTGACACAGGGGCAAAAGGATAAGCTTGCTTCCATCGGGCTCGTCCCGGGTGTGACGCAGGCGGAGCTTTCCTGGCGGGAGCAGTATGGGGAGGCGGAGGAATTTTACCGCAGGCACGGGAATCTTCGTATTCCGAAGCATTACGCTACAAACAATGGGAAAAACCTCGGCATCTGGCTGCAGCACCAGCGAGCCAACCGCAAGAATGGGCGGTTGGCTCTCTGGCAGGTGCATCTGCTTGAAGGGATCGGGATGGTGTGGGAATCATCCGATGCCTGGGAGGTGGGCTTTGCACATGCGAAGGAATATGTAAGACAGATGGGCAATCTGGAAGTGCCAAACGTATACGTCTGTGCGGACGGTTACCGGCTTGGAAAATGGATCTCGAACCAGCGGTACGCGTACGGAGGATATGCAGGGAAGAAACTGGAGCAAGGGAAAATCCGCCGCCTGGAGGCGATCGGCATGCTTTGGAACGCGAAAAAGGGGAAACATTTCGAAAGCTTGCAGGCAAGAAGATAAAAAGAAATAAGCTCCGTAAGATCGGAAGGATCATCAGGAAGATTCTTAAGAAAAATTGTCGCTTTGCCGCATTTGGATTAAGGTCGGTCATGCAGGAAAAGTATCCATGTGATTTGTATCAGGGCATTGCAGGTGCAGTGTTTTACAGGTCGGATGGAATGGCGGAGCCTGCCTTTTTTGAGGTTAAAAGCACAGAAAAGAATAATTACTTTTTGATTTCTATTTCGCAGAAAAGCGAAAACTTCTCTGGTGGTAACGCATGAAAACCAGTTGATGAAAAAGGTTTCGTCTTCGGATGTTACGGATAAGGCAAAAAACAGACTTTGAATGCTATATCTCAGGGGATGAATAAAAAGTCAGAAAAAAATGAATGCCGGGGGATAAAAATTTTGTATCAGCGTTTTTGGAAAAGAATTATTGACCTTGTACTGTCCGGGATGGGGATCATAATAGGTTCCCTCCCGATGCTGCTTATTGCACTGTTGATAAAGATCTCGGATCCCGGTCCAGCGCTGTTTTGCCAGAAACGGGTCGGGATACATAAAAAACATTTCATGCTGCTGAAATTCCGTTCCATGAAAATGTCAACACCGCATGATATCCCAACGCACCAACTGGAAAATCCGGAGCAGTACCTGTTGGGATTTGGTGCGTTCCTGCGCAAATATAGTTTGGATGAGCTTCCACAGCTGTTCAATATATTTTTGGGGGACATGACACTGATCGGGCCGCGCCCGGCTCTCTGGAATCAGTATGACCTGATCGCAGAGCGGGAGAAATACGGTGCGAACGATGTCAAGCCGGGCTTGAGCGGCCTTGCACAGATCCGTGGGAGGGATGAGCTGGAAATCCCGGAAAAGGCAAGGCTGGATGGGGAGTATGTGAAACGGATGAGCTTCCCGTTGGATTGCCAGTGCTTTTTTGGGACGATCGGGAAGGTACTAAAGCATGATGGTGTGGTGGAAGGCGGAACGGGAAAGATGGGGCGGCAGGGAATCCGGCAGGGACAAAAAACTCGGAAAACATCAGACTGGAAAACAAAAAAGGTTGATTTGAAATGAAGCGGATACTTATTACAGGGAAAAACAGTTATATAGGAAATGCATTCCGTGATTACATGGAACGGTTTCCGGAATATCAGGTGGATACCGTGAGTGTGCGGGACGGTGCATGGAAGGAGATGGATTTTTCAGGGTATAATTCCGTCTTTCATGTGGCAGGGATCGCACACGCAGATGTAGGGAAAATATCGGCAAAGCAGAGGGATTTATATTATAAAATAAATACGGAGCTGACAATCGCCCTGGCAGATAAAGCGAAAGTGCAAGGGGTGGGGCAGTTCATTTTTATGAGTTCCGCTATCGTTTATGGTGATAGTGCCCCCATAGGCAAGAAAAAGATCATCACAAAGGAAACCCTGCCAAGACCCGCAAGCTTTTATGGTGACAGCAAGCAAAAGGCGGAGGAAGGGATCCGGAAATTGGAAAGTAATCTTTTTAAGGTGGTAATTTTGCGCCCGCCAATGATTTATGGGAAGGGCAGCAAAGGAAATTACCCTGTGCTGGCAAAGCTTGCAGGGAAAATACCGGTATTCCCGAAGGTGGAAAACAGCCGCTCCATGCTCTATGTTGGGAATCTTGTAGAGTTTGTGCGGCTGATGGTTGAAAATGAGGAAGCCGGAATTTTCTGGCCATGCAATAAGGAGTGCTCCAATACGAGCGAGCTGGTGCGGATGATCGCGGCAGCACACGGGAAAAACGTATTCCTTGTGCCGGGCTGTACGTGGCTGTTAAAACTGCTTTCGCATGTAAACGGGGCGGTGGATAAGGCATTCGGGAACTTTGTGTACGGGAAGGGTCTTAGCGATTATAGGGTAGAGTATAGGAAATGCACATTGGAGGAAAGCATTCGTATGACAGAAGGACGGGAATAGGCAATAGGGAGGGATAAGTATGAAAAAACCGATCGTCAGTGTAATTGTAGCTACATACAGGCGGGAAAAAAGGTTGCGGTTTGCTTTGGAATCCTTGAGGAAACAACGATGCAGTTTTTTTGAAATAATAGTTGTAGATGATAATGATGATAGGAAATGGAATAAAAAAGTACAATTAATTGTAGATGACTTTAAAAGGAAATCCGAAATTGAAATATATTTATTGGTTAATCATCCGAATAAGGGTTCCGCAGAAGCAAGGAATTGTGGGATTAGAATAGCAAGAGGGGATTATATTACTTTTCTGGATGATGATGACATTTATTTACCCTATAAAATATTATACCAATATGAAAAAATGAAAAAACAGAATGCGGATTACAGTATTTCCAATTTACTTTTATATAGCGAAAAAGGAAAATTGGTAGAAAAACGGAACAGACATTATTTATTAGGTGATGAGGCGAAAAATCTGCTCGTATGTCATATGAAGTATCATATGACAGCTCCGGATACAATGATGTTTAAGCGGGAGTATTTATTGAAGATTGGAATGTTCGAACCGATTAATGTTGGTGATGATTATTATTTAATGATGAAGGCAATCAATTCCGGAGGGAAATTTGTCTATATAAATCGCAGTGATGTTAAAGCAATCGTTCATACGCAAGAGGCAGGATTATCGAATGGACAAAGTAAGATTGAAGGGGAAAAAGCTCTGTTTGAATTTAAAAGAAACTTCTTTTCTCTGTTAAGTAGATCCGACAGACATTTTGTAGAGATGCGGCATCATGCAGTTCTTGCTTTTGCTTATTTGAGAATGAATAAAATAGCTTTGTTTATTTTTGAAAGTTTAGGAGCATTTCTTCAAGACCCGAAGGGATTTCTAAATCTCTTAATAAATTTTAAATAGTTGCTGTGGGAGTTCTTAATGCCTGTAGAAAAAGAGCGTAAAAATCAATATGAGGAGTTGCAGAAAGTATGTTGCCCTATTTAATACCGGTAATTTTTGTTTTTGTTGTGAATATTCTTTTTTTACAGAACAAGAGGATATACTTAAAAAAGAAAAGGGTATGCAGCGATGGATTTGCCCTTTCCTTAATTGTATTGTTTCTGTTTGCTGCTATAAGAGGGAATGGTTCAGGGGACTATTTTGTTTATTTAAATGCAGGGAGAAATATAAAATCCTTTGCAGATATTTTCCATAATAATTTGCATATGGATGTTGCCTATTGCTTTTTGGCCTGGATTGTCAATTTCCTTCATTTACCGTCACAAGCAGTGATAGCGCTTATGAATCTCGTCAGTATTGGGTCAATAGGGGTATTGATAAAGAGATACTCCAATATTCCGGTGCTTTCGGTTCTTATTTTTTTGCCTTTTTATTTTCAATTTGATATGCATGCGGCAAGAACTGCTTGCGCTATATCAGTATTGACACTGGCGGTTCCATATATTTTAAAGAGAGATTTAAAAAAGTTTTTAATCATTCTTCTGCTTGCTTCGTTATTTCATCCGGAAGCATTGGTCGGAATTGCGTTATATTTTTTACCATCTGTTTATATTGATTTGAAATCATCACTGATGATTATATTGTTTATATTGCTAATATCCATACTGAAATTACCTGACCAGATCATAGCTTTTATACTGGAAAATTTAGGACTTGAAAGTATATATGGCCGATTTATTGCATATGCGGCGAAATCGGATGGGCCGAGCAAAGCGGCAAGGCTTTATGATCCAAGATTATTTTTAGCCTTTCTGGTATTTCTTTATGCGAAAATATCAAATATCGAGCATGATCGATTGGGAAAATTTTTGGTGAACAGTGCCCTGGTAAATGTTGTTTTGATGATTTTCTTTAATCAACACGCAGTCTTTGTATATAGATTATCACCTTTTTATGGCATCTTTTCCATTGTTCTTTTGCCGGTAGTCTTTGACAGGGCAGGCAGGAGAAAATTAAATGCAGAGATTGCAGGACAGTATACAAAAATAAGATTTTTAGCTGTTTTCTTATATACAATATTATCAGCAGCGTATGCAATGGAGCCCAGTGTACCTTATACACTCTTTAAAATAGCTTACTGGTAAATATGGAAGTTAAAACGGAAACATAGAAATTGCTTTTTATAACACCGGGGAATGGCCTTACAAATCAGGAGTGAGGAGGATTGAATACCTTAAGATGTATCTGTTCGCAAAGGGTATAGAAAAATCATGAGATTAGAGGTTTTGGTTACAACAATGCATCAAAAAGATTTACAGATTTACGATCAGATGAATATCCAGACGGATGCAATTATTGCAAACCAGGCAGATTGCTTTTTTTATCAGGAAGTAAAGAATGGTGATAACACAGTCCGCCTGCTTACAACTCCTACCAGAGGTGTAAGCAGGAACCGCAACATAGCTCTGGCAGTTTCTACGGCAGATTATGTCCTTTTTGCGGATGATGACCTGATATTCCGCGACGGATACGAAGAAATGATTTTCCGGGAATTTCGGCGCCACCCGGAAGCGGAAGCAATTAAATTCAATCTTCATAATTTATCCGAAAAAAGAAAAATAAGCATGGGAAGAATAGAAAAATTCGAAAAAGCCACCCGGAGAAATATGTCGGCCAGTGGTGTGTGCGGTGTAGTTGTAAAAAGAGAGGCCTTGGTTCGCAAGAGCTTGTATTTCCATGAGTTTTTCGGACCTGGTACGGATAATTATTGCGGAGAAGACACTATTTTTCTCCAAAGCATGCTAAACAGAAAAGTGAAATTGTACCGTTCCCCCTTGGATATTGCGGGAATTGACCAGACAGAATCTACGTGGTTCGAGGGCTACAATGAAAAATACTTTACCGTCACCGGCAGGGTTCTGGGAACAATCTATCCCTTCCTTTCTTATTTAACTGCGGTCAGAAGTGCTTTCCGTTTTACAAAGCGGGAAAAATGTAAGATGAAATTCTGGCAGATTTTAAAATGCTACTACAGAGGGATTATGGAAGCTTCCGGTAAATTATATGAAAAGTATAAAAGATTTGGTACAGGAAGGCAGAGAAAGAGATTATGAACAAATTACAATTCAAGCTGTTGGATGCATTTTCTTTCTTTCATGATGTCTGTGTTGAAAACGGCTTGCGCTATTATTCAAGCGGGGGAACCATGCTGGGTGCAGTGCGCCATCACGGATTTATTCCGTGGGATGACGATGTAGATGTTTGGATGCCGCGGATGGATTATGAAAAGTTAATACGGATCATGAAATCGAAGAAAAAGGGAAAATACTGTTTTGAAACGCCGGCCTCTAACACGGGAAGGCATTACTATCCTATGGGAAAATTATATGATACGACTACAACTGCTGTGGAAAAAACAAAGTTTAACGTTCGGAAGGGAATTTATATTGATGTGTTCCCGATGGATGGTCTTGGGAAGACGGAGGCAGAGCGGAACAGGAATTTCAGGAAGATTCATTTTTGGCATATGCTTCTGGCAAGCAGGGTTTCTGTCCCAAGAAAAGAGCGCAGTGCATGGAAGAATACGGCAATCCGTCTGTCTTCTGTTATACCGGAAGCAGTCTTTAATACAGAAAAAGCCATTCGGTGGTTTGACCGTCAATGTACAAAGATTTCTTACGATGAAAGCAATTATGTCGGGATTTTAATGGGCTCTTATGGGATGCGTGATATCGTACCGAAAGATTGGCTCGGAGATCCGGTGCTCTATGATTTTGAAACAATCAAAGTTTATGGTGTAAAAAACTATGACAAGTATCTGACTTATATTTTTGGCGACTGGAGAAAACTTCCGCCAAAAGAGAAACGGGTTTCCCTCCATGATTTTGAACTTCTTGATTTCAGGCATGGATACTTGGAGTAAAGCAAAACGGACACGAATGCTGCTTGGGGAATGTTTGGTATGTTCTTAAAATAAAAGGCAATATATCGGGAAAGGAAGGATATGAGTTTAAATATTTATATATTAACCTATAACAGATCGTCATATTTAAGACACTCCATTGAAAGTGTCCTGAACCAGACGTATAAGGATTTCCAATTATATATCTTGGACAACTGTTCGCAGGACAATACAAGTGAGGTGGTTCATTCGTTTTGCGATACAAGGCTTCACTATATACGTCATGATACAAATATAGGGGGATACGGCAATTTTAATTTTGCGATCGACCATTGTAAGGCGGATTATTTTGTTTTGTTTCATGATGACGACAGGATGCTCCCGCATTTTATTGAAAAAGAAATTTCGGTCATGGAATCCGACGAAAGGATAGCGGCGGTATCCGGAAATGCTATATATATGGGAAAGCCAAATTTGGATGGATTTAAAACGTTAAATCCCTGTGGCGGGATTTATTCCGGCAATGATGTGTGCAAAAATTTTCTGGGGAAAGGAAGAATACTTATGTTCCCTTCCTTAATGTATAGGACGGCCTTTATCAAAGCCAATGATATACATTTTAAGGCGGAAGTCGGGCCTTGTGGGGATGTCGTTTTTTACTGCGATATCGGAACATATGGCGGGGTGATATACGAACTTTCCGATGTTATCATGCAGCGCCGGATTCATGCCATGCAGGACTCACAAAGGGATAAGTATGGTATGAATTTACAGCTGTTAGATTATTTTAAGCACACAAGGAAGTATCGTAGGTTATTCCTTGAAAATAGATATGATATATATGCTCGTTTTGTCAAAGTCATGGTTCTGGATTTCTTATCGCAAAGAATGTCCCGCGGGCAGTTACTTTTATTGCGCGGTGAGTTTAGAAAAATCCTCAGGATCAAAGGCCGCTGCAAATGGGATATTGCTCTTTTGTTTACTTTTAAGCATCCGGGTGTGATGCTTGTTGTTTACAGGATTTACTGCAAATTGTACAGGAAACCGGTAAATTTGTAATTTGTAAATTCATACCCGAATCATTCCGACAGAAAGGAAATTTAACGTTATGAACATAGCGGTTGTAAATATTTATGGGGATGTGTATGCCAATGACCGCCTTTTTGATGTCCGGTCATGCAAAATAGGAGAAAATTTACTTGTTCCGGGAATCCAGTTAAAGGAAACGCTGGAGAAATGCGGGCATTCCTTTCACACCGTTGACGTATATGAAGACTTAACGAAGATAGACTATATAATATTTAGCGATTTATATAACTGGTACATTAATGCTTGTATGACGGGGAAGGATTACCTGAAATATGTGGTCAGAAGAAAGTGGAGAGGGGATACACTTAAGAAAGTAATGAAGGTGATACCCAAGAAAAGACGATTCCTGATCATTCAGGAACCGCCGGTCTATGCCAAGGAGTCTTATAATAAAAAAGCACATGGATATTTTAATAAAATACTAACTTGGGATGATCGGCTGGTAGACAACAAAAAATATTTTAAGTTCAATTATCCGCAGCCGGTACCTGAAACTCTGTATGATGTTCCGTATTCCGGCAAAAAATTTCTCACAATGATCTGCGGAAATAAATCATCGAAAGGCAAAAATGAATTGTATTCAAGCCGGAGAGCCGTTATTGATTATTTTGAAACGAACGGGCACCAATTTGATCTGTATGGCTTTGGGTGGGAAAAGTCCGGGCTTGGGAACTATAGGGGAACGGTCAAACATAAACTTCAGGTGCTTTCCCGGTATAAGTTCTGCATCTGCTTTGAAAATATGTATGGAATGCACGGCTATATAACGGAAAAAATCTTTGATTGTTTCTTCGCGGGGTGTGTTCCGGTATATTGGGGGGCGGAGAATATTGAAGCGTATATTCCAAAAGAAGCATTTATTGACTGGAGAAAGTTCCGGGGAATCGAGGATGTAGTAAACTACCTGGACCATATGTCCGAATCGGAGTATGAAAAGTATATCGCGAGTGCAAGAGAATATCTTTCCGGCAAAGCATTTCAGGATGATTTTTCGGTTGATGCTTATGTGGGAAGGATTCGTAAGCTGTTGGAAATCCGGTAAAGGACAATGGGGGCTGTAAGCGACAAAGCGGATTGCGAAGATCCGTCTGATTGAGGAGGTACGCTTGTGAAGGTAGTATTATTGGCAGGAGGATTCGGGACGCGCATATCGGAGGAATCGGTCAACAAGCCAAAGCCAATGGTTGAGATCGGCGGCAGGCCGATCCTTTGGCATATCATGAAGGAATATTCTTATTATGGGTACAACGATTTTATCATCTGTGCCGGATATAAGCAGGATGTGATCAAGACATGGTTTTCCGAATATTTTTTGCGGGCCTGTGACCTGACCTTTGATTTTACAAATGGAGAAAATGAAATAACCGTGCATGACAAGCATATTGAGAGATGGAAGGTTACCATTGTCGATACCGGCCTGCACACCATGACGGGAGGCCGTGTCCGGCGTGTTAAGAAATATATCGGCAACCACACGTTCATGCTGACCTACGGGGATGCGGTCTGTGATGTGGACATTGATAAGCTGGTGGGATTCCACAGGGAACACGGGAAGCTGGCGACACTGACTGCGGTTATGCAGGAGCAGCAAAAGGGCGTACTGGATATCGGGGGCGACAATGCGGTCAAATCCTTCCGGGAGAAAAATGTTTCGGACGGGGCACCGATCAATGCCGGTTATATGGTTTTGGAACCGGAGGTTTTTGATTATATTGTCGGGGACCGGACAATCCTTGAGAAAGAACCCTTAGAAAGGCTTGCGGATGAAGGGCAGCTCATGTCCTACCGGCACAGAGGGTTCTGGCAATGTATGGATAATAAGCGGGAGATGGATCTGCTTGAAAAGCTATGGGATACAGGAAACGCACCATGGAAGAAATGGGAAGACGGAGGCGCTTTCCGGGAAAATGGATGGTTTGGAAAAGGGGAAAAATAATCGATGGATCTGAGTTTTTATAAAGGGAGAAAGGTACTCCTGACCGGGCATACCGGGTTCAAGGGTTCGTGGATGTCCGTAATGCTTGCCAATGCCGGTGCCAAAGTGGTCGGATATTCAAGCTGTGGAAAAACCGAAGCACGGCTGTTTGACCTTTGCGGCATTTTAGACCAGATCACGCACGTAAAGGGTGATGTAAGGGATCTAAAACATTTGCTGGAAATTTTTAAGACTTACCGGCCGGAGGTTGTGATCCATATGGCAGCGCAGCCCCTGGTTCGGCTCAGCTATGAGAAACCGGTGGATACATACAGTGCCAATGTAATGGGGACTGTAAATATCTGTGAGGCCGTGAGGCAGACACCGTCCGTTTGTTCCTTCCTCAATGTGACCACGGACAAGGTCTATGAAAACAGGGAATGGGAGTGGGGCTACCGGGAAAACGAGCCGTTGGACGGATACGACCCGTATAGCAATTCGAAGTCCTGCTCGGAGCTGGTGACACACAGCTATAAGAACAGCTTTTTTACTGACGGCAGGGTGGCGGTATCCACTGCCCGTGCGGGCAACGTGATCGGCGGCGGGGATTTTGCCCGTGACCGCATCATCCCGGACTGTGTCAGGGCAGCGTTAAAAGGCGAGGACATCATTGTCCGCAACCCATATTCGACCCGCCCTTACCAGCATGTCCTAGAGCCCGTGTACGCCTATCTTATGATAGCGGCAAGGCAGTGCGAAGATCCGAAATACCAGTCGTGGTATAACGTAGGTCCGGATGAGGGGGACTGCTTTGAGACGGGCGCGCTGGTTGATCTATTTGTGAAGTGCTGGGGGGAAGGGCTGAAATGGGTGGACCGGTATGACGGCGGCCCGCACGAGGCGAATTTTTTGAAGCTTGATTGCTCTAAGCTTAAGACAACCTTTGGCTGGAAACCACGCTGGAACCTTGAGACGGCAATGGAGAAGGTGGTGGAGTGGAGCAAGGCATGGGCGGCAGGCGGGGATGTACGTCCTGTCATGGACAGGCAGATCAAGGAATTTCTGGAGGGATAAAGAATGGGAAATTGGAAGGATGAGGCGGAGGCAAGGGAGCAGATCAAAGCCCTGGTAGCGGACTATTACCACGATTTTAAAGAGAAGAGGGAAGCTTTTAAAGAAGGGGGGCGCATTCCGTATGCCTCCCGTGTTTTTGATGAAAACGAAATGCAGGCACTCACCGATGCCGTCCTTGATTTCTGGCTTACGGCAGGACGGTTTTCGGAACGGTTCGAGAGGGAATTTGCCTCCTTTCTTGGCGTAAGGTATGCACACCTTGTAAATTCCGGGTCTTCCGCCAACCTTATCGCCTTTATGGCGCTGACCGCCCCGGAGCTTGGAGAACGCCAGATCAGGCGTGGGGATGAGGTTATAACGGTTGCCTGCGGGTTTCCGACCACGGTCACCCCGATCCTCAACTATGGTGCGGTTCCGGTTTTCGTGGATGTGACGGTTCCGGAATATAATATTGATGTGACAAAGCTGGAAGGCGCGTTGAGCGGGAAGACAAAGGCGGTCATGCTTGCCCATACCCTTGGCAACCCGTTTGACATAAAAGCGGTGAAGGCATTCTGTGACCGGCATAACCTGTGGCTTGTGGAGGATAACTGTGATGCCCTTGGCACGAAATACACGCTGGACGGGGAGACAAGGTTCACCGGCACCTGGGGCGATATCGGGACGAGCAGCTTTTACCCGCCCCACCATATGACGATGGGGGAGGGGGGCTGTGTCTACACGGATAATCCGCTGCTGCACCGCCTGATCCTTTCCTTCCGTGACTGGGGACGCGACTGTGTCTGCCCGGGTGGCCGTGATAATTTCTGCGGCCACCGATTTGACGGGCAGTACGGTGAGCTTCCCGCGGGCTACGACCACAAGTATGTTTATTCCCATTTCGGATACAACCTGAAAGTGACGGATATGCAGGCCGCAGTCGGGTGCGAGCAGCTTAAGAAGTTCCCGGGCTTTATCGAAAGAAGAAGGCATAACTGGGAGCGGCTGTACAAAGCGCTGGAATGCGTGGCGGACAGGCTGATCTTGCCGGAGCCCGCGGGAAACAGCGAGCCTTCCTGGTTTGGCTTTTTGCTTTCCGTCCGGCCTGGGAGCGGGCTTCACCGGAATGAGATTACGGGATATCTGGAGGGGCACAATGTCCAGACCCGGCTGTTGTTTTCAGGAAACCTGATCAAACACCCCTGCTTTGACCAGATCCGGGGGACGGATAGCTACCGGGTCGCAGGGGGGCTTACCGCGACGGATTTTGTCATGGAGAACACGTTTTGGGTTGGGGTATATCCGGGGATGACGGATGAAATGGTGGATCATATGGCGAAGGTGATCAAGGAAGCGCTTTGCCAATAGGCGCTATGGTGTGCAGGAAAAGGCAGCGGGAGGAATTTTAACATGGGAGATAATATTGAGATTTTAGATTGTACGCTCAGGGATGGAGGCCATGTTAATCATGCGGAATTTGGCCGTGATAATATCCGGAAAATAGAGACTGCCTTGGTTCGGTCAGGGGTGGACATTATCGAATTAGGATTCTTAAAGAACGGGGAATTTTCTCCGGATCAATCGGATTATAACAGGATAGAAGAGGCTTATGAAAATATAAGCCATATCAAGGAAAAACAAAAATATTCTGTGATGATCCGTCCGGACTGGTATGATATTTCGCAGCTCTCCCCAAGGAGCGGGGAGATCAGCCTGATCCGGTTTGCATTTTATTTAAAGGATATCGAGCTTACCAAAAAATATGTAGGAACCGTGCGTGAGCTGGGATATGATTTCACCCTGAACCCTGTAAATATCATGAGCTACACGGATGAAGAATTGGATTTCGTATTGAAGGAAGCAAACGGATTAAAACCATATGCCGTCAATATTGTGGACACCTTTGGGTCGATCCAGGCAAAGGACATGGAAAGGATATATGGTTTTTATGAAAAAAATCTCGGTATGGACATCCGTATCGGGCTTCACCTGCATGAGAATATGTCATCCGCTTTTATGTTGATGCAGCATTTTCTGGAGATCAAAAACCCGGGGAGAATGGCGGTGATCGACGGTTCACTGCTTGGGATGGGGCGTATACCGGGAAACCTGCCGATCGAAATGCTGCTGGATTACATGAATACGGTTCGGGGGCATGACTATGATTTGATGCCGGTACTTGAGATCATATCAAGTGTGATTGAACCGGAGAAAAGGAAAAGGGAATGGGGGTATCACCCGGCCTATTATTTTACAGGGAAGTACCAGATCCACCGGTCATATGCGGAATACTATATTGACCACAGGAAAGATTTAAGCCTTGCGGATATGTTGGGCATTTTTCATCTTTTGAAGTGTGATGCGGATAAAAGGGATTTTTCAAAAGCCAGGGCGGAAAGTTATGTAGAACGGTATCGGAGGGAATTGCAATGAAAAAAAGAGTGGCAGATTTCATAGCAGACTATCTTGCAGAGAACGGGATGGATCGGATTTTTACAGTCACAGGGGGAGGGGCAATGCATCTGAACGATGCGTTTGGCCACCACCCGGCACTGGGCTGTGTATACAATCACCATGAGCAGGCATGCGCGATGGCGGCCGAAGGCTATACGAGACTTAGCGGAAAAACCTCCGTCGTCTGCGTCACCTCCGGTCCTGGCGGCACGAACGCTTTAACCGGCGTAATGGGCGCTTGGCTCGACTCGGTACCAATGATCATAATATCGGGACAAATGAAATTTGAGACAACCATTGCTTCGACAACGGTACCGTTAAGGCAATTAGGTTTTCAGGAATTTAATATTTTAGATGCCGTGAGGTGTATGACGAAGTATTGCGTGATGGTGAAGAATGCAAATGATATAAAATATTTTTTAGATAAAGCAAAAAATATTGCGGAAAATGGCAGGCCGGGGCCGGTTTGGCTTGACATTCCCCTTGACGTACAGGGGGAGTGGATAAAAACAGATGGGTTAAGGCAATATGATGCCCGCGAGGATGCATACCTGAATGTAGCCCCGCCGACAAAGGAACAGATCAATAAAATAGTCCGTTGCATTACGGAATCAAAAAGACCGCTTCTGTTGGCCGGCAATGGCATCCGGTCAGCGCATGCGCAAGATTTATTTTTGCGTCTGGTTGAGAAATATCATATCCCGGCCGTAACAGCATGGAATGCACATGACCTGATGCATGATGATAATCCGTATTTTGCCGGAAGACCAGGAACGATCGGTACCAGAGGCGGAAATTTTGCAGTGCAGAATTGTGATCTTCTGATTTCTCTGGGATGCAGGATGAATATAAGGCAGATTTCATACGAATGGCAGAATTTTGCCAGGAATGCTTACAAAATTGCGGTTGATATCGATGAAGGAGAGCTTCGGAAGCCAACACTTTCGACGGACTATCCGATCCATGCCGATGTCAGGGATTTGATGCTCGGATTGCTGTATGCTGATTTTGAAGCGGACGAAAGACATAAAGAGTGGGTGGACTATACACAGGAAATCAACAGGCGGTACCCGGTTGTACTGGATGAATATAAAAAATGTGAAAGCCCGGTGAATCCATATGTGTTTATGGAGGAATTATCCGCTAGGCTTGGCGGGAGTGATGCCGTTGTAGCCAGCAATGGCACAGCCTGTGTTTGCGGCTTACAGGTGATCAATATGAAGGATGATATGCGCATGTTCACAAATGCAGGGGCTTCCAGTATGGGGTATGGACTGCCCGCGGCGATCGGGGCATGTATGGCGGACAGGAAGAGAAAGATCATATGCCTGGAAGGCGACGGAAGCATACAGATGAACCTGCAGGAACTGCAGACGGTTGTACACCATAACTTAAACATGAAAATCGTGTGGCTGAATAATGACGGATATCATTCCATCCGGCAGACACAGGCCCAGAGCTTTGACGGGGAAAACCGCGGATACTGTGGTGTGAGCCATGAAAGTGGGATAAGCTTTCCGGATGCCGGGAAAATCGCGGATGCCTATGGGATAAAATTTTATAAGATCGACCGTCTTGCAACAATGGGGGAGGTCTTGGCACAGTTTTTGGAGGGGGAAGGCCCAGCCCTGTGTGAAGTTGTCCTTGATAAAGCACAGTTTTTTGCACCGAAATTATCCTCGCGGGTAAATGAGGACGGTACCATAACCTCACCGTCCTTAGAGGACATGTTCCCCTTTCTTGCAAGGGAGGAAATAGCCGGAAATATGATTGCTGAAAAATAAGATCATGAGGGAATGTAAGAAGAATATGTTGAATGGTGAATATGGGTTATCCGCTGAAAAGAAAATAAAAATAGCTGTTTTTTCAAATGAAGCAGAAGCGGTATCCCGGAAAGTATCCAAAATACTGAAAAGGAAATATACGGTTTTCTATGCATCCCCTGACCCGGGAGCTTCGGGATTGATGGTAGATTTGTTCCATAGCAGGTCGGTAGAAGGGTTTCTGGCCTATTATGCGGTTGATCTTGTTTTGGTATGCAGCAGTATCTTTGGGGACGGGGAGCACCGCGATGAAATCCGGGAAAGCATTCGTAAAATTATTTGTTACTGTATGCAAAACGGGATCAAGCCGGTTTTTCTTATGGAGAAGTACCGGGTGGCTGCGGTGGGCGGGAAGGAATACGAAGTCCTTGGGAGGAACGACTGGTACAGTGGCAGCTGTGAGGAGATAACCCGGTCGGTACTCGCCTGCAAAAACGGCTTGGTCATAAAATGCCCTGCAATTTACGGCTATGACATAAAAACCGGGGAGACGGACCTGCTGAAATTTTTGACGGACAGGGAAGCGGACTGTAGGGGATGGGATAAAACCGTGGATAATATGCATCCGCTGCTGGCCGATGAGGTCGGTGAGGTATTATCTTCCCTGATTTCCTTTCACGGTGAAATCGACTTATGTGATAAGGAGAACCGGGGCAGGTATTTTGATTTTTCGGATAAAGAAAAAGGGCTTGGAAATATAGCAAGGCAAAAAGGGTGTGCCTTCAATCTGATCTATCAGCTCATGCCGGATGATTCGTTTGGGGGGCAGAAGGTCGCCAAGGTAAGATTGGCATTGGGGGAACGGCTGGCAGCATGTATACCGGATGCCATAAAGGACCGTATTGATTATATCGTACCGGTTCCCAAAACAGGATTGTATTATGCGATGGGTTTATCGAAAGGATTACAGATCCCATATATGCAGGGTATCCTCAAGGATAGTACAGAGGAGAGAAGCTTTCAATTATTGGACGTAAATGTAAGAAAGAAATTCTTAAAAACCAGGCTTTCCCCCATAGGGGAAATTCTTGAAAACAAATCCATCCTGGTCGTTGATGAAGCTGTTTTTACGGGAACAACGCTTAAAATGGCGTGCAGGATGCTCCGGGAGGCTGGGGTGAAGCATATTTATTTAGGGATTCCGACTCCGCCCTGTTATGTGCCATGCAGCTATTATGTGCAGCCCAAAAGAGAAATGCTTCTGGAATATATCCGGTATGATATGCTGACGGAGTATTTTGATGTTGATGATATCTACTTCCAGACAGTGGATGCTTTTATGGAGGAAATACCGGAGCTTGAGGAATTGTGTACGGAATGTTTTACTGGGAGGTAGTGTAGGATGAATAAAATGGTTGCCATCGTTCCGGCAAGATTGTGTAATGATGAAGGGCTGAAAAATAAGGATATCCTGCCATTTGGGAAAGCCAATCTGCTCGTGCATAAGCTCCGCCAGCTAAAGCAAATTGATGGATTGGATATTATTGTCTCATCCGAGAATGACGGAATAATTGAAATGGCAAGGAAAGAGGGAGCAACTGCAATAAAACGCCCTGCAGCACTGGCAAAATCGGATACCATGTTTGGTGATTTTGTGAAATATATCTGTGAAATGGTGCAGCAGGAGCATGTTATGTGGGCATGTGTCACCTCCCCGCTGATCACGCCGTCCACTTACCGGGATGCGGCCGCCCGGTATTTTTCATGCCTTCAGGACGGGTTTGACTCCCTTGTGACAGTCCAGAGGTTGCAAAGATATTTGATGGATGAAAAGGGAGCCATAAATTTTAGGCCCGGGAGGAACGTTACGATAAAAAATCAGGTGAAGCCAATCTATATATTCACAAACGGTATATCGATCGCCCCCCGTAAATCCTTGGAGAAATGGAAGTATACAAGCGGGGAGATCCCATATCTTTATGAACTGGACAAAAGGGAGTCGATCGATATTTGTGATGCGTTTGATTACGAGTGCGCAAAGTTTTTTATGGGGGGAAGTTTATGAATATAGTGATTACGGGAGCAACCAGCATGATCGGAGTTTCCCTTCTAAAAAAGTGCATGAAAGAGGGGGCAAAGGTATATGCAGTGGTGCGCAAGGATTCCGGCCGTTTGTCACGCCTGGAAAACATAGACGGTATAAAGCTGATCTACTGTGACATTGAGGAATATGGAAGTCTGCCGGAGAAGATTGGCACAGGATGTGATATCTTTTATCATTTGGCATGGAAGGGGACAGGCAGCAGCGCGCAGCGCAATGCCGATCTGAAAGGGCAGGCGGAAAATATCGGTTATACACTGGATGCGTTAAAAGCGGCACATGAATTGGGTGCCAAGACTTTTGTCGGAGCCGGCAGCCAGGCGGAGTATGGACTGAAAAATGTGGATGCAATATCACCGGATGAAAGTGCCAACCCGATACAGCCCTATGGGATCGCGAAATATGCTGCCGGGAAAATGGCAGGGCATTTAGCCAAACGATATGGGATGAACTGTTTCTGGGTCCGGATTTTCAGTGTATACGGGGAGTTTGACGATTCTCATACAATGATCTGTTATACCATTGAGAAATTGAAAAAAAGGGAGATGCCGAAGTATACTCCGGCCGGACAGAGATGGGATTATTTATATTGTGAGGATGCGGCAAAGGCACTGTATTTGATCGGAAAACAGGACAAAGGAAATAAGGTATATTGTCTGGGAAGCGGTATTAGGCGGCCTTTGGCGGAGTACATCAGGATCATCCGGGATAAGATTGACCCGAAGCTGCCGGTCGGGCTTGGGGCTTATGATTATCCCGAGAATGCGGTCATGAATTTATGTGCGGATATTTCGGAAATCCGGAGGGATACCGGATGGGAACCGGATACAGCATTCGAGTCCGGGATCCAAAGGATTTTGGATTTCCAAAATATGGAATCGGGGGGGGGCAAATCTTAACCCGAAAGCTTTGATTCGAAATGGCCTGCAATGCTATGTTTTATCCCGTTTCTTCACGAAACATAGAAAGCTGTGCTGCCATGCATAGATTTTTTTATGACAGCAGGGTCGTCGACGCTGACATGAGGGACATTTTTTCCAGGAGGGTGGACTGGAAGGATTTTTATGGAAGGTCTTTTTTGATCACCGGGGCGACCGGTATGATCGCATCATACTTAACATTATTTCTTATTTGGCTGAATGAGGAGCATGGTGCAGGCATTTCTGTTACCGCAATGGTCAGGAACAAAGAAAAATGTGAAAAGCTATTTGGGGGATATTGCAGGAAGGAATACTTCCATATCTTTCGGACGGATTTATGTGACCCTGACATGCCGGATGGGAAGTATGACTATATTATACATACGGCATCGCCGGCCAGCGGAAATTATTATATTACAAACCCGGTCGAGGTTATACTGCCAAATTGTATCGGTACCTATAAGCTGCTGGAATTTGCAAAAACAAAGGGCATAAAGGGGTTCCTTCTTTTTAGCTCAGGGGCTGTTTATGGTAAAATAGCCGACGCAAATATCCATGCGATCAAGGAAAATACCGTCGGGCAGGTCGATCCTTTGGATCCCCATAGCTGCTATGATGAAAGCAAACGAATCTCCGAGACCTTATGTGTGGCATATTTTAAAGAATATGGGCTTGAAACGAAGATTGTGAGAATGGCACATACCTATAGCCCGATGATGGATTTCAATTCTGACCCCAGGGTTTTTGCATCACTTTTAAAAAGTGTCGTTGAAAATAAGGATATGGAACTGCGGAGCAGTGGCGAGTCGAAACGGGAGTTCTGTTATATCACAGATGCGGTGGCGGCATATTTTATTGTGCTGCAAAGGGGAATGGCAGGAGAGGCTTACAATATCAGCAATATGTGGCAGTTCTATACAATAAATGATTTTGCCGAAACCGTAAGATCCCTTGACCCGGATTACAGATTCCGGATAAGGCCTGCGCAAAACCCGGAAAACAAGCGGGTATTAGAGAGCAAAACGGCAGCGGATATTCCGCAGGATAACCATAAGGCGGTTTCGCTCGGATGTGAATTTAAGATAAGCGTGGGGGAAGGTATGGCAAGATGTCTGGAATTTTTCAAAGAAAACGGCAGCATTCGGAAAAGGTAGGTGGATGAGATGGAAGGTAAATGTATTCTATGCGGGAAAAAATCTCTCAATATTATAACGGAGATCGAGGATTTTCCGGTTGCGGCACAGCATATCCCGTCGGCGGATGAATTGGAAGCGGATCGGGGCGAAACGTTAAGACTATGCCAGTGCAGCAGATGTTCTTTGCTCCAGCTTGATAATGCACCGGTTTCATACTATAAAGATGTGATACGGTCGGGGGGATTTTCAAAATCCATGATGTCCTCCCGAAAGGAACAGTTCCGATATTTTATTGACAAGTGTAATTTAAAGGGCAAGAAAATAGTGGAAGTGGGATGTGGGGCGGGGGAATTTCTCAAGGTGCTGGACGAGTTTTGTGTGATGGCATATGGAATAGAACATGATGGGAAGAACGTCTCCCTGGCACAGGAAGCCGGATGCAATGTTAAACCCGGGTTTGCAGAGGATGAAAACACGGTGTTTCCGGATGCGCTGTATGATGCATTTATCTCCCTGAACTTTATTGAGCACCAGCCGAAACCAAATGATTATTTACAGGCTATTTATAATAACACGAAGGAAGAGGCATATGGATATATTACAGTTCCGGATAGCATGATAACAATAAATGGCAGTGGGTATTATGATCTGGTGAGGGACCATATTGCATATTATACGGACGAAACGGCCCGGTTGTTGATCGGCATGAATGGATTTGAAATAATAGAATCAGGAAACCTTGATGTTTATACTTTATTCTATATCGTCAAAAAGAAAAGGTGTATTGACCGGAATGCTTTTCTGCATGTGCATGACGGATTATCGGGAATGCTTAACACGGCAGTCAACGGGATAAAGGAAAGGGGAGGGCATGTAGCCATTTGGGGAGCCAGCCACCAATGCTTTGCTTTGCTTGGAACGACGGATTTAAAGTATCATGTGGATTATGTGATTGATTCTGCACCTTTTAAGCAGGGAAAATATACTCCTGCTTCCCATGTCCCGATTGTTTCACCGGATTATTTTTATGATCACAGGGTGGAATGTATTATTATAATGGCATTTTTTTATGAGGACGAAATTACAAGGATGATCAGGGATCGGTATGGGAGCGATATTAAGGTTCTCTGCCTCCATGAATCGGGGGGGGGGGGATTTGCTTGGCGGAATATGATGAGATCAGTCACATATGGAGGGAAATATCATGAATACAAAAACCACTGCATGGTCATCCCCCTCAAGATATATCCAGGGTGCAGGTATCATAAAGGAGTTGTATGCGTATTGTGAGCATCTGGGGAAAAGTGCATTTATATTAGTGACACCATCCTGCCGGGATTTATGCCCACAGATTGAGAAATCGTACCGTATGCACAACGGGGATTGCCATATAACGGAATGTAAAGTCAGGGGGGACGGGTCGGAGATTGACTATTATTCGGATTTTTGCGTAGCGGATTATATTGTCGGCATCGGAGGGGGGAGAATCACCGATCTTACAAAGGCGATCGCGGACCGGAAGAAAATCCCCTGTGTGATCCTTCCTTCCGCGATCTCCACGGATGCCCCGGCTACCTCGAGGTCTGTCCTATATCATCCGGACGGAAGTTCCTACGCGATAAAATATGAAAAATCCCCGGAGCTGATCATCGTGGATTCCGAGATTATTTTCAGATCCCCGCTAAGATTTTTTGTTTCAGGAATAGGGGACGCGATCACAACGAAATTTGAGTCTGAAGCGAATGCAAGGAACATGCGGAAGAATTTGGTCAAGGGGAACTATTTCCCCACATATACAGGAGCGGCGGTCGCAAATTTATGCTATGCTGCCCTGCTTGAGGCAGGGAGGGATGCGGTGTCCGGCATTCGCTCGGGATGCCATAATAAATCGGTTGACCGGGTGATCGAGGCGGTGGTCTTGATGAGTGGGCTGGGGTCAGAAAATTGCGGGTGCGGGATAGCGCATGCTGTCGGTGAGGGGGTCGCGCTTGTGCCGACAGATAAATCCTCCCTGCATGGGGAACAGGTGGCATTCGGCCTGATCTGCCAATTCATTGCCGAGGGCAGGGAAGCGGCTTTCATCTATGGTCTGCTGGAATATTATGCGGACATCGGTCTTCCGAAAACACTCAAGGAGTTGGGGATTGATGTAAATGAAAAAAATCTGGAGATCATTGCAGGGATGGCAGTCAGCAGGGCATGCTGGAAGGAAGCGCTCGATGTTCCGGTAACGGATGTCGGCCAGGTTATGGAAATCATAAAGCGGGCGGATGCCATCGGAAACGAAAGCGGGGGAATCCCGGAAATATAGGGGGCGAACATAAGCTATATTCCGGACGTGATGAACTTTGCAGAAAAAGCCGGAATATTTTGGAGGAAGGGATCATGACAGTGTTGAAAGAGATCGTAAAAAAGGCGGATGTATTGAAACTCCGGAAATGTTATAATAAGATCCGACAATGGCAATGGCGGGAGCGCGTGATCCGCCACGGGGGAAAGAAACCGGAATATTATGTGATCCGGAGATCCACAAGAACTGCCGGCTTTTTCAGTTATTTCGTAACAAATCTGGGCGGGATAGCGGAGGCGGAGAGAAGGGGGCTAAAACCGGTAATTGACATGTGCAATTATCCGAATCCATATCTGCTGGATGGCGAGATCGGAAAGGTGAACCTTTGGGAATACTTTTTTGAACAGCCCCGAAATGACAGTCGGGGGCTAAACAACATATTAAAGAAGGAAAGCTGCGTCTTATCAGATGCCTGCAAAATACCGGACTTTCCGGATATACGTTATGAAATTTTTACCAATCAGGGTGGGGAGCTTGATCACTGGAAAGCGGTATGTGCAAGGAATATTTGTTTAAAACCGAGGCTTGCAGGGCGTATTGATGAGGCGGAACAGAAACTGCTGTCAGGGAAAGGACGGGTTTTGGGGGTATCGCTCCGCGCAGGGGCATATGTGCTGCAAAAACCTAAGAACCATCCTGTCCAGCCGACACTCGGGCAGGTGGGAGCGGCGATGGAAGGGGGGAGGTTCGATTCGATCTACCTTACTGTGGATGATAATCATTACATCGAAGCTTTCCGGAAACATTTTGGTTCCGGCAGGCTTATCCTGTATGAAAGGGAAATCCTTGGGGTGACCCTGGAAGAATTGCGGGCAGGGCATGATGCAATGCTTCATTATAAAGCAGTAACCGCGGATGCGATGCGCAGGCATGTGGAGGAATATGTGGTTTCCATGTTCCTGCTGAACCGGTGTCAGGGTCTGGTAACTTCGATGACGAGCGGAAGCATGGCAATGATGTGTTTCCCGCAGGATTTTGATTATACTTACATTTTTAATCTGGGCCATTATCGTTAGGAAGAACCCGCCAACCGATGTTCCCCCGGTAATTGGGCTTGTGGGGATGCTGTAAGAAGGAACCATGTTTTTTGGCAAAGGAAATAAATAGGATTATGAGGGAAAAGCAATTATGAAAACAGCACTGATCACCGGCATCACCGGACAGGACGGTTCGTTCCTGTCCGATTTTTTATTGGAAAAAAACTACGAGGTTCACGGTATTGTCCGCCGTTCCTCCGTGGAGAAGCATGAGCGGATCGAGCATCTTACCGGGAACCCGCATTTCCATCTCCACTATGGCGATATGACGGATGCCGTCAGCCTTATCCGGATCGTTACAAAGGTGAAACCGGACGAGATCTACAACCTTGCCGCGCAGAGCCATGTCAAGGTTTCCTTCGAGGTGCCGGAGTACACGGCGGACGCGGATGCCGTGGGGACGCTCCGCATGCTTGAGGCCGTGCGGATGGCGGGGCTTACAAAAACCTGCCGCTTTTATCAGGCATCGACCTCGGAGCTGTTCGGGAAGGTGCAGGAAACCCCGCAGCGGGAGACAACACCGTTTTACCCGTATTCCCCCTATGCGGCGGCAAAGCAGTATGCGTACTGGATTGTGAAAAATTACCGGGAGGCCTACGGGATGTTCGCGGTGAACGGGATTTTGTTCAACCATGAGTCCGAGCGCAGGGGCGAGACCTTTGTCACAAGGAAAATCACACTTGCCGCGGCGGGGATCGCGGCAGGAAAGCAGGACAAATTATATCTTGGAAATCTTGATGCGCTGCGGGATTGGGGTTATGCAAAAGATTATGTGGAATGTATGTGGCTGATGCTCCAGCATGACAGCCCAAAAGATTTTGTCATTGCGACCGGGGAACAGCATTCGGTGCGGGAGTTCTGCACTTTGGCGTTCCATCATGCAGGGATTGAGCTGGGGTGGCAGGGGGACGGTGTGGAGGAAAAGGGGATGGACCAGGCTACGGGACGGGTACTGGTCGAGGTCTCGCCGGAGTTTTTCCGCCCGACGGATGTTGTGACACTGCTTGGCGACCCGGCAAAGGCGCGGGAGGAGCTGGGATGGAACCCAAGGAAAACTACCTTTGGGGAGTTGGTGCGGCGTATGACGGAGCATGACATAAAGAAGGTAAGGGACGGTAAATGAGGTGCGGGGGCTGCTGCGGATACAGGATGTTTCAGGGCAGCAGGATAGCATGGGGGAATAAAAATGCAATATAGATTATGTGACGATACTTGGGATGAAAAGGAGTTGGGGGCGATACAGCGTGTCATTGCATCCAACCATTTTTCTATGGGTAATGAAGTAAAGCAATATGAGCGGGCGTTTGCGGAAAAGTTCGGTGTAAGCTATGCCATCATGGCAAGCTCCGGCTCGGCGGCAAACCTGCTGGCCGTGGCGGCACTTGTTTATTCCGGCAGGCTGCAGAAGGGGGATGAGGTCTTAGTACCGGCGGTTTCGTGGAGCACGACTTATTTCCCGTTGTACCAGATGGGGCTTAAGCTGCGTTTCGTCGACATTGACAGGCATACATTAAATATCGATGCCGGGGAGGCGGAGAGGGCGGTCACGCCAAAAACAAGGATGCTTTTTGCCGTGAATCTGCTTGGCAACCCGAATGATTTTGATAAACTGTCGGGTATCTGTGAACGCCATAACATTATTTTGGCAGAAGACAACTGTGAATCCCTCGGGGCGGTGTATCATGGGAAAGCATGTGGCACCATCGGGCTGTTCGGGACATATTCCACGTTCTATTCACACCATCTTTGCACGATGGAGGGGGGCATGGTGGTGACGGGGGATGAGGAGCTGTACCATTACATGCTTTCCATCCGCGCGCATGGCTGGACGAGGGAGCTGCCGGGCGACAGCCGCATCCTGCACAAGAGCGGGGATGCCTTTTACGAGAGCTATAATTTTATCGTTCCGGGGTTTAACCTGCGCCCGCTTGAGATGGAGGGTGCGACAGGGTCGGAGCAGCTGAAAAAGATGGATGGGATCATCGCCATGCGCAGGAAGAATGCGCAGTATTTCCTTGGAAGACTCAGCGGGGTAGGGGATGTGTACACTCAGACAGAAACCGGGGAAAGTTCATGGTTCGGCTTTTCCATTGTACTGGATGGGAAATATGCAGGGAAACGGGATGCGGTTGTGAAGGGGCTTGCCGGTGCGGGCGTGGAAGTACGTCCGGTTGTCGCGGGGAATTTTACGCGGAACAAGGTGATCCGGTATATGGATCATTCGGTCTTTGGAGTCCTGGATGATGCGGATTTCATCCATGAGAATGGATTTTTTGTCGGGAATCACAGCAGGCAGGATTTTGACGGGATCGATTATTTTGTCGGCTGCCTGGATGCGATTTTAAAGGGGATCTGACGGCAGGTTTTTGGCATGGGGTGGCTGTGGCCTAGGAAGGGGGAGCCGGATGGAACGTGAGGACAAAATATATATTGCCGGGCATAAAGGGATGGTGGGGTCTGCGATCCACAGGAAATTGCTGGGGCACGGTTTTCATAATTTCGTGCTGAAAAGCCATAAGGAGCTGGACCTGACCGACCAGAGGGCGGTGGAAGCTTTTTTTGCAGGGGAGCGTCCGGACTATGTTTTCCTGGCGGCGGCAAGGGTCGGCGGGATTGCCGCAAATATAGCAGCACCGGTGGAGTTTTTGCTGGAAAATTTGCAGATACAGTGCAACGTGATCAGCAGTGCCTACAAATATGGGGTGAAGAAGCTGATGTTCCTCGGCTCTTCCTGCATTTACCCGAAAGATGCACCACAGCCGTTAAAGGAAGAATATTTGATGACCGGGCTTCTGGAGCCGACAAACGAGGGGTATGCGGTGGCGAAGATTACAGGCCTGAAGCTGTGTGAATATTATAGGAAGCAATACGGTGCGGACTTTATCAGTGTCATGCCGTGTAATTTATACGGGTACTATGATAATTTTGACCCGGAAAAGTCCCATATCGTGCCGGGGCTGATCCGCCGGTTCCACGAGGCGAAGGTGTCAGGACGGGGGAGTGTGGCCATCTGGGGAAGCGGGCGGTCGTACCGGGAGCTGCTTTTTGCGGATGAGATGGCGGATGCCTGCGTGTACCTGATGGAAAAGTATTCCGGGGACGGATTTGTAAACATCGGGTATGGGAAAGACTACACGGTCATGGAGATCGCAGAGGCCATCCGAAGAACCGTAGGTTATGAAGGGGAGATAATTACCGACCCGGACAGGCCGGAAGGGATGCAGCGGAAGGTTTTGGATACCAGTAAATTAAAGGCATTGGGGTGGACACCACGCTATTCCCTGGAGGAAGGTCTGCGAATGACCTATGAATGGTATGTGGCAAACTGCGTGCGGGTATGAAACTTAGTTTATGGCCTGCAGTGCCGGCGGAAAAGGAAGCGGTGGCATGGCAGTATTTTATATGGTATTAAAACTTGGTGGATATATTTTGGAAGGAAGGTAAGCTTGAAAATCGTATTATTATCCGGCGGCTCCGGGAAACGCCTCTGGCCGCTGTCAAACGATATCCGTTCGAAGCAGTTTTTAAAGGTCGTCAAAAACGGGGACGGGGAGCCGGAGTCCATGCTGCAGAGGGTATTCCGCCAGCTTGGGGCGGCAGGACTTTATGCGGATGTCACGGTTGCGACGGGTGCCACGCAGGTGGAAGCCATAAGGGGGCAGCTTGGGGAAAGGGTTTCCGTGGTAGTGGAGCCGGGGCGCAGGGATACGTTCCCGGCAATCGCGCTGTCGGCGGCCTACCTGTATTTTGGGAAGGGCTGTGCCGCGGATGAGACGGTTATCGTGCTCCCGGTCGACCCGTATGTGGGGGACGGGTATTTTCGGATGTTAAAGTGTATGGATGCGGCGGTGCAGGACGGGGCTGCGGATATCGTTTTGATGGGTGTGAAGCCAACGTATCCGTCGGAGAAGTACGGGTATATCATCCCGGAAAAAGAGGGTGTTGGGCCTGGGGATGTCACGGCGGAAAGCGATGTCCGCCGCGGCGGCTGCCCGGATGCGGCAGGGGGTAGGATCCTGCCTGTGGCAAAGTTTAAGGAAAAGCCGGATGCCCGCACGGCGCAGGAGCTGATCGGGCGTGGCGGGCTCTGGAACTGCGGAGTGTTCGCGTTTAAGCTGTCCTACCTGATGGACATTGTGCGGGCTGCCGTGGCCTGTGATTGTTATGCGGACGTGGAGCGCCAGTATGAAGCGTTCGAGCGGACGAGCTTTGATTATGCCGTGGTGGAAAAGGCAAGGTCCGTGGCGGTTGTCCCCTATGACGGCGAGTGGAAGGATCTTGGGACGTGGAACACGCTGACCGAGGTGATGGAGGAGAAGCCGATCGGGGATGTGGCGGTGTCGGGGGACTGTGTGAACACGCATGTGATCAACGAGCTTGGGATCCCCGTGGTCGTGATGGGCGCGAAGGACATGGTCGTGGCGGCGAGCCCGGACGGGATCCTGGTGGCGGACAAGGTGCAGAGCTCGTATATCAAAAAATACGTGGAGGACCGTGACCTGCGCCCGATGTACGAGGAGCGTTCGTGGGGGGAATATACCGTGCTGAATTTATCTTTGGATGCGGCGGGAAACCGTACGGTAACAAAGAAAAAATTAATTCAGGCGGGAAAAAAGATTGTGGAAACAAAACATGAACGGCATCTTGAGGTATGGACAATCCTTAGCGGCAGGGCGGTCATCTCCATCAAAGGCAGGAAACACGATGCATTGGCGGGTGATACCTTCACGATCGAGTGCAAAGTCCCGCACAGCCTGGCGGCGGTGGAGGATACCGTGTTGCTGGAGGTGCAGATTGAGGGGGCAAAAGACTGAGATTCTTGGGTTATGAAGGAGTGGATATTGGTATGTGGTCAGCATTTCGGAAGTTCCAAAGATTATTTTCAACAAGACAGAAACGGCAGCTTGTGGGCCTGTTTTTTCTAATGCTGTTTGGTGCGTTTCTTGAAATTCTCGGCGTATCCCTGATCGTACCGCTGGTTTCGGTGGTGATGCAGGGGGATATCATGAAGACAAACCAATTTGTTGGTGCAGTGTGCAAATCATTCCACATCCAGTCGGACCGGTTTTTTTTAATCTGCTGTATTATATTATTGATCGTTGTTTTCATTTTCAAGGATTTGTACCTGGTATTCCAGATTTATGTACAGAACCGCTTTGTCTATAATAACCGTTTCCGGATGCAGCAGCGGCTGATGGATATGTACCTGAACCGGGGGTATGAGTATTATTTGAATGCAAGCTCGGGGGAGGTCGTGCGGGTTGTGCAAAGTGACGTGGCAAATGCATTTCACCTGCTTTCCGGCCTGCTGAATTTTGGTACGGAGCTGGTGGTGTCCTTGTTTTTGGTGGTCACGGTATTTGTGATCAATCCGTTGATGACACTGCTGGTTGGGGCTGTCCTGTTTTTTGTGATGGTTTTGACTGCAAGGGTTGCCAAGCCGCACCTTAATAAGCAGGGGGTGATTTTGCAGGAGAGCATCGCGCAGACAAATAAATGGCTATTCCAGATGGTAAATGGGATCAAGGAAGTAACGGTGGGGGATAAAAAGGGATTTTTCCTTGCGAATTTCAGTGTACATGGAAAACGTTTGGCGAGGGCGGAGCGGTGGAATAATTTGCTGCAGAATGCTCCGAGGCTCTTGATCGAGGCCGCAAGTGTCGTTTCGATGCTGGCTGCATTGCTGGTCGCGGTTTTGATGGAGGTGGAGATTTCCGGTTTGGTTCCGACCATTGCAGCGTTCGGGATGGCGGCAATGAAACTGATGCCGAGTGCCAACCGGATCTCGGGTGCGTTGAACCAGGCCGCCTATTTGGGGCCATCGCTGGATAACCTGCTGGAAAGCCTGCAGTTGGATACAAAACCAGATATAAAATCGTCCGGAGGTGTTCCGTGTGAAAACAGGGCGGAATACAAAACGAGTGGATCTGCATCAAGTTTATCATTAACGAAAAATGTGGAATTACGCCATATTAGTTATCATTATCCGAATGAAGCTGTCCCTGTTTTGCAGGATGCGGATATGCTTATCCCAATCGGGAAATCTATCGGGATCGTCGGTGCATCCGGTGCGGGGAAAACAACGGCAGTGGATATCATGCTTGGGCTTTTGCAGCCGCAGGCGGGGGAGGTACTGGCCGACGGTGTGCCGGTCAAGGAGCATTATGCAGAATGGCTGTCGCACATTGGTTATATCCCGCAGATGATTTTTATGCTGGACGATACGATCCGTGCAAATGTGGCGTTCGGGGTTGCACCTGAAGCTGTTGAGGAAGACCGGGTCTGGAAGGCGCTTGAGGAAGCGCAGCTTTCGGATTTTGTGAGAGGGCTGCCACAGGGGCTTGATACGGCCATCGGCGAACGGGGGATCCGGCTTTCCGGCGGGCAGCGCCAGCGGATCGGGATCGCGCGTGCGCTGTACCCAAACCCGGAACTGTTATTTTTTGATGAGGCGACTTCGGCGCTTGATACGGAGACCGAATCTGCGATCATGGAATCCATCAACCGTTTGCATGGGAGGAAGACCCTGGTGATCATTGCGCACCGGCTGGCAACGATCGCGGAGTGTGACATGGTGTACCGGGTCGGGGACGGGGCAATCACGCGGGAGCGGTAGCGGCGGCATGCGGGACTCGAAGAAATCTGCATGTCTCCGGACGCGGGGATCACGCGGTATCGGCGGATGGGGATAAGGTTTGGCAGGCATGAAAAGGACGGGCAGGGAAAAACCCCCGCGGAAGCAATAAGCTTCCGCGGGGGTTTTTGTTTCCGCAGGTTTGCCCGGGAGAAAGCCGATCGGGTTTCCGGCTTCTTCCGGGACAGGTGTGGCGGCGTGGGGCATGCCTGCCGGATGGCGTTGGGGATGGCATTAAACCCTCCGGAAGCATGCTTGTGCATGGATACGGTCATATCACAAACTTGCTCATCAGGTTTGCCATCACTTCCACCTGGTTGGTCTGTTCCTGGCTGATGGCAGCGGTTTCTTCCGAGGTGGCGGCATTCGTATCAATCACTTCCTGGATTGCCCCGAGATCCGCGTCCACCTGTTTCATATACTGGACGTTCTGCGCCAGCAGTTCAGAAATCTGCCCCATTTTCTGGGTGGCTGTCTGGGCACCCTGCATGACATTATTGATATTGCGCGCGGTTTCGTCGGCAATCGAAATTCCCTTATCCACAGCGGAAACAGTCGCTTCGATCAGCTTGGTCGTTTCTCCGGCGGATCTTGCGGATTCCTCCGCGAGGTTTTTCACCTGTTCCGCCACAACAGCAAAGCCCCGGCCCGCTTCCCCGGCGCGCGCCGCCTCGATGGCAGCGTTTAAGGAGAGGAGGTTGGTCTGGCTGGCGATATCCTCAATGACATGGATGATCGATTTGATCTGTTCCGAGCACTGGCTGATCTCCCCGATCGCACTTTTTAACTCCTCCATCTTCTGGTTTCCAACCATCAATGTTTGTCCTGCCTGGGATGCAATCTCCACGCATTCTTTGGCATCGACCGCGTTTTTATCCATATCTGCGTACAGGTTGTCGGTCAGCGCGGTCAGGTCGGATACGGTCGTAGCCTGCGCGGTGCTTGCTTCCGCGAGGTTGTTGGCTGCCTCGGAGAGCTGTTCGGATCCCATCTTGATTTGGCTGGACATATCTCTTATGCTATGTAAAGTATGGCGGATTTCTTCGCTGATCTTATAAAAGGAGTCCTTGATTGCGCTAAATTCGCCCACGTAATTCTGGTCTAATGTAATCTCATAATTCCCGTCTCCCATCTGTCCGAGCACATTCGTGATCTCACCGATGATCTTGATCAGGTTATCTTTCATAAAACGGATAGCGGTCACCATGCGCCCGACTTCGCTTTCCTCCTCGGTCATGTCAAACGGGGCATGGAAATTTCCCTCTGAGAGGGCAACCATCTGGTGGGATACTTTGGTGATCGGTACAAGCAATTCCTCCCTGGAAAAGCGGATGGATGTGATGATCTGGCGCATCACATAGAGGAAGGAAAGCAGGAACAATGCCTCGACTACCAGCTGAACTATCATCAGTGTGCTTTTTTTGGAATCCAGCCTGTCTTGGATCCGGTTGATAATATCATTGGTTTTCTTGTCAATGATCTCAACGTCTTTTTCGTATTCCTCCCCGTACACGAACGTTGCCGCCGCGTCCAGATCCCCTGCTGCGACGGCCTGCATCGCAGCCTGCTCAAGCGGCATCAGCTTTTCGGATAATTCCGCGATATATCTCATATCGTCCCATTCCCCGTCGGTCACATTGTTTTTCTCAAGACCCGCCCATGCGATATCCCGGCGTTTGTTCACATTCAGTTCTTCTAAGTAGTCATCATAATATTTTGTGTCGCCGGTCACCGCATATGCCTGCACGGCGGAGGTGAGTGCTTTGGAACCTAAACGGTACTGGTTTAGGAAACGCGTGGTTTCCAGACGGTCGTCTTCCATAAACGATACATAGAAGTTTGTTGCGATCAGAACCACCAGCAAAAATCCTCCCGTAGCGAGCGCGATGATTGATTTTTGCACGATGGTCTTTAGATGTAACTCTTGGCTGTTGTTTCCGGCTAAGCTGCCGGTGTTGTTTGGTTTCCCCATAAATTCTACCTTTTCCTTTCCTGTGCACCGCAAGGTGCAGGCTGCTGGTTTGTTACATTCCCACTGCAATTATCTTCCCCTTTATTATAACATGCATATGGTGATAATGCTATAAGAAAATCTGTTCGCGGTGGATGCTGCATGAATATTTCTTTTACTTGCCGGCTTGATTTTGCTGCAGCCGTGTGATATCATAATTTTGGAAATGTTAAAAAGCATGCGCGGGTAGTGCGGCGGGATTATCACCTGAGGTCAGAGGGATAAGAAGGAGGAATGGACGATGATCATAGTAAATACGGATTATATTTCAGGCAAGGAGCTTGAAATGCATGGGATTGTTAAGGGGAGCACGATCCAGTCAAAGCATATGGGGAAGGACATTGCGCAGGGGTTTAAGTCCTTGGTCGGCGGTGAGCTGACTTCGTATAATGAGATGATGAGCGAGGCGCGCGACCTTGCAACGAAGCGTATGGTAGAAGAGGCGGCTGCGCTTGGTGCGGATGCTGTGGTTAATGTGCGGTACGCTTCGGCGGCGGTCATGCAGGGTGCTGCGGAAGTAATGGCGTATGGTACCGCCGTGAAGTTTTGCTAGGGTGGACCGGAAAGCTGCTTTCTTTGTGACGGGGATTTCTACTATATAGATGGAGATTTGCGGGAATCCCAGATGTGTAACGGAAAAGGAAAAGGCGGACAGGAAAATTTTGTTTCCTGCCCGCCTTTTTTGCGTTTGCACCCGTATTTTAAGATATGCAGCAAAGTATGATGGAGGATTGTTCAAAATATTTTGCATTTGATAATGCTTTATAGTGCAATATAGCGCATGGAGAAAGTGCAAAAATGTTCATAATGGTTAAAAATTGTGAATATTTTATAAATACGGGTTGTAAATTTCAAAAGAACATGTTAAAATGCTATATAGATAAAGGCAGCTTCTCATTTTTGGATATGG
The DNA here is from genome assembly GCA_947053345.1 of uncultured Lachnospiraceae bacterium. Classification (GTDB taxonomy): domain Bacteria; phylum Bacillota; class Clostridia; order Lachnospirales; family Lachnospiraceae; genus RGIG4057. The sequence goes on along the minus strand of CAMRSM010000020.1, from coordinate 5,958 downwards.
AATGTACGAATATGGGAAAAATAGGAATTGAAAATAATGCAAACTACCATGCTTTTGCATGATGCAAAAGTGAAAAATATGGAAAGGATGCGGGAAAGGAGGGGCGATGAAAAAAGTTACGATACAGGATGTGGCAAGGGAACTGAACCTTTCGCGCAACACGGTGGCACGCGCGCTGAACAACAGTGACACCGTGGCTTATGAGACGCGCTACATGGTGATTGAGAAAGCTTGTGAGATGGGCTACTTAAAAGTATCGCCGTCGGCGCTCAACGAGTTTAAGCTCCACGCGAACCGCAGCGAGCGAAAGACGGTTCTCGTGCTTGCGAGAAGGGAGATCTCGGTATTTTGGAACAGCATTATCATGGGGATATCGGATATGCTCAACCAGAACGGCTGCCGCCTGCGGTTTGATTTTGTGAGCGAGGAGGAGGAGCGCCGCCTGATTCTTCCGATTGATTTCTCGGAGGAGACCGACGGTGTAATCTTGATCAGTGTCTTTTCAAAAGAATATCTCAGGGAAATTTTAAAGAGGGGACTTCCTACGGTCTGCCTTGATTTTTCGGAATCTGTCGGCAAGGCGGAATATCCGGTTGACATCGTGATCTCGGAGGGGACACAGAGCGTCCGTACAATCACCGGGCATTTGATCTCGCAGGGATTAACAAGGATCGGTTTTGTGGGGGATATCAGTTACTGCCGGTCGATACATGACCGATATACCGGCTATATGGAGGCGCTTGGGGAACACGGTATTGTGCCGCAGGCGGATGCGGTGGCAGTCCGGCACGTGCCCGGCCGCTATTATGTGGAGGCAGAGATACAGGAGTATCTGGACGGTATCCGCGAAATGCCGGAGGCGATTGTCTGCGCGAACGATGTGATTGCGATGCTTGTGGTCAAAGGGCTGCGCGCGAGGGGACTTTCGGTGCCGGGGGATGTCGCGGTGACGGGGTTTGACAACCAAGAGGAACTCTCCCGGATCGACGCGTTTTTGACAACTGTGCGTGTGGGCAATACAAGGCTTGGGAAGCGTTTGGCCTGCCAGTTATTTTTCCGCCTGCAGCACCCGGAACTGCCGAGGGAGACGGTGGTGGTCGATACGGAGGTGATCTTCCGGGATTCCTCTAAAAAATTTATCGGAAAGTAGCCGTCCAAATACTGAAAATAAGGGCAAAATCAGGGTTTTTGGCCGGTATGTCGGAGCAGATTTGAGAGGGCGCAATATTCGGTTGTACATATTTCACAAAAAAACGCTTGCCGAAAACGGTTTAGTATGATATAATTTATATAATCCTGTTGAGAGGCAGCAGTGCGCCTGTTTTTATGAAAATGGGGGATTGGAAAATGAGAAAGAATAGGTTGTTTGCCAGCGTGCTTGCGGCGGTTTTAACCGTGTCGGCGGCAGCGTGCGGCGGCGGGAAAACAGGGGAGAAAGATCCGGCACCGACCGTGTCCGGAGGGAACGATGAAGCCGAGCCGGGGCATGAGGATCCCGCGGATAAGACCGGGGGGGACGATAGCGAAGATACGGTGCCGACCAGCACCGCCAGCCAGACGGAGCCGACGGAGCCGACGGAGCCGACGAAGCCGACAGGGCTTCCGGCTGTGACGGTTCCCGATGTGACATATGAGGCGGAGGATGGGACGCTTTCCGGGAAGGCAAAGACGGAGAGTTCCAAAAAAGGTTATAGCGGTACGGGTTATGTGACCGGGCTTGAGCAGGACGGCGACGGATGTACCTTCCATATTGATATCACGCAGGAGGGCTTCTACGATCTTTCTTTTGTTACGGCAAGCCAGGGCGGTCATAAGGAGAATTCGATTTTGGTGGACGGGGAGTCGCTCGGTATGCTTGTCTCGGAATCCGGGAGTTTTGAAACTTCGGTGTTTGAGCGGGTTTATTTGAGCGTAGGTTCCCATGAAGTGGCTTTTTTGAAATCCTGGGGGTGGGTTATGGTGGATTCCCTGACCGTGGGCGCGTCAGAGGCGCTGCCGGATGATTTGTATGACGTGAGCGCGAAGCTTGTGAATCCGAACGCAACGGAAAATGCGAAGCGGCTGATGAGTTATCTGGCGGATATTTACGGAAAGCAGATATTGTCCGGGCAGTACAGCGACAGTATGTACGGGCTGGAGAGGGCGGCCGTGTGGCGCACGACGGGTGAATACCCGGCCGTTCTGGGGCTTGATATGATGGAGTATTCGCCGTCGAGGGTCGCCAATGGATCGACCACGCAGGCGGTGGAAAATGCGGTCGAGTACTGGGAGCAGGGCGGTATCGTGACGTTTGTCTGGCACTGGAACGCGCCGGAGAAATACCTGACCGGTGTATGGTACAGCGGCTTTTATAAAGAATATACAAACATTGATTTAAAAAAGATCATGGACGGCGGGGACGCGGAGGGCTATGACCTTTTGATACGCGACATTGACGCGGTCGCGGAGCAGTTGAAACGTCTGCAGGATGCGGGTGTCCCGGTGCTCTGGAGGCCGCTGCATGAGGCTTCCGGCGGCTGGTTCTGGTGGGGCAACGCGGGTGCAGATGCCTACAAACAGCTCTACATACTGCTCTATGACCGCCTGACGAACCACCACGGTTTGAACAACCTGATCTGGGTTTGGAACGGGCAGGCCGCAGACTGGTATCCGGGCGATGAGTATGTTGATATCATCGGTGAGGACATTTATCCGGGTGAGAGGGTCTACACTTCTCAGATAAAGAAATTCCTTGAGGCATCAAAATACACGAAGGAGAGAAAGATGATCGTCCTCTCGGAAAACGGCTGCCTCTTTGATCCTGACCTGGCGCTGCGCGATGGGGCAATGTGGGGATTTTTCGCCACCTGGGGCGGGGAGTTCGTGCTGGCAAACAACAAGCTGAACCGCCTTTCCGAGAAGTATACGCAGGAGGAGATGGTGAAAAAAGTATATGCCCATGAAGCGGTTGTCACATTTTCCGAGCTGCCGGACCTGAAGAATTATCCGATCCGTGAGTGAGCGTTGCAGCGGCGCTTTTGGCACAGAATACAGATTACAGGGAACGGGGGTGACATGTTGGGGGGCTTCTTCTCGTCGGATGGGCCGATGTATCAGTTTTTGGATAAAATCGGCCATCTGATTCTGCTGAATGTGATATGGCTTTTGTGCTGTCTTCCGGTCATCACGATCGTTCCGTCCACGACCGCCTTTTATTACGCGACGATCAAGTCGATCCGCAGGGGACACGGTTATGCATACAGGGAATTCTTTACCTCTTTTAAAAATAATCTGGCGCGCGGGATCCCTTTAAGTCTTGTGCTTGCGGCGCTTGGCCTTTTGCTTACCTTTAATTTTAAGGTGGCGTGGCGGGCACAGACGAAGGAGAGTATGGCGTTCGCCATCCTATATCTGGTTTTATTGTTTTTTTATGCCGGGTTTATGATCTATATCTGTCCGGTACTCTCACGTTTCTCCATACGGATGCGCCCCCTTGTGAGGATGGCGGCCGTCATGGTATTCAGGCATCTGCCTGTTACGATATTGCTTATGGCCGGCACGGGTGCCTGTGGGCTGTTTTTGTATTCCGCAGTGGCCGCGTCGCAGTCGGAGACGGATACCTCCCCGATGCTCGCGATGCTCTTTTTGCTGCCGGGCATATGGTGCTTTGCCTCAACCTATCTGGTGGAGCCGGTGTTGAAAAAATATATGCCGCCAAAGCCGGAAGGGGACAAATCATGGTATTATGAATAAGGAAAGAAGGAGAGAAGATGATGGGAAAAAAGATGCGAAAAAGTATGACCGCATTCCTGCTCGTTGCGGCAGTCCTCGTCTCCCCGGTGTCTACCGTGGAAGCGAAGTCGGATGTGCCGCTTGACGATTATGAGGAAATCGTGGCGACCCATTCCATCGACGCGGAGATGTTAAGTTACGAAGAGTATGCCGCGCAGTATAACGATGTGCATCCGGATGAGACCTATGTGATCGAGGCGGCGGATCATGTCCGCTTCGCAGCGGGGGACGGGGTTGATGCCGAGCCTGCCACCTACGAAAATTATGAGGGGATGGACGGCACTTCGGTGCGCATGGAGGATGAGGGTCTGATCGAGTACGAGGTCGATATCAAGACGGAAGGCTTTTATGAGCTTTCCCTCGATTATTACCCGGTGGAGGGCAATTCTGCCGATATCCAGAGGGCATTCTTTATTGACGGGAAGCTTCCTTACAGCCAGCTCGCACTTGTGGAATTCCAGCGTGTGTGGAAGAACACCGTGGAGAATACCGTGGTGAATGAGGACGGCATTCTGGTGAAGGACTGGGCGAAGGATAACCAGGGCAATGACTTAAAACCTTCGATGACCGAGGCACCGGAGTGGATGTTAAACAGTTATCTCTATGACGCGGACGGCTACATCACGAACCGTCTTTCGGTTTACTTTACGGCGGGGAAGCACACGATCACACTGGTTTCCAGGCGTGAGCCGATGATCCTGCGCCGTCTGACTTTATCGAATACAGACCGGACTGCCACCTATGCGGAAAAGAAAGCGCAGTGGGATGCAGCGGGCGCAAAAGACGCGCAGGCGGAGACGATCCGCATCGAGGCAGAGAACGCGACGAGGGCATCTTCGCAGATGCTTTATCCGATGCAGGACCAGTCCTCCCCGGGTGTTTATCCGGCGAGTGCGAAGGCGCTGCTCAACAACACGATCGGCGGCAATTCCTGGCGGCTTGTCAACCAGTGGATCGAATGGGATTTTGACGTGGAAGAGAGCGGTTATTATAATATTTCGTTCCACGCAAGGCAGAATTTCGTGAAAGGTCTGTATGTTTCCAGGAAGATCATGATTGACGATGTGGTTCCGTTTGAAGAACTCAATGATTACGGCTTTACATATGAACAGACCTGGCGGATGGATACGCTGGAAGATGAAAACGGTGAGGCATACAAGATCTACCTTGAGGCGGGGCACCACACACTGCGCATGCAGACAGTGCTCGGTGAGTTTTCGACGATCATCAGCCGCGTGCAGGAATGTGTGACGCAGCTGAACGCGACTTACCGCAAGATCATCCGCATCACCGGCGTTTCACCGGACTCCTACCGCGATTACCAGATCGAGGCATCGCTTCCGGAGGTGAAGGAGGAGATGCAGGCGGTGCGCGACGAGCTCCTGCAGGTGGTCAAGGAACTGCGTGCGGTCACAGGGCGTTCCAGTGACAAGGAGACGGCGCTGATCACGATGAGCGACCAGCTGGAAGAACTTGTCAAGGACCCGGAGCGCTTCGTAAAGGTCATTTCCTCGTACAAGGTTAATGTCCGCGCACTCGGCACATGGGTGACGGCAGCATTGGAGCAGCCGCTGCAGCTTGATACGATCTACATCACCGCGCCGGGGACGAATGTGAAAGCGGCGAACAACGGTTTCTGGTCAAGGATTTTTTACGAGTTTACGAGACTGTACTATTCCTTTGTCATTGATTATAACCAGATTGGCAACGTGGCACAGGGCGATGCCCGCTCGATCACGCTCTGGGTCGGCTCCGGCCGTGACCAGGCGAACGTCATCAAATCTTTGGTGGATAAGACGTTCACGAACAAGACCGGGATCAGCGTCAATGTCATGATTGTTGACATGGGCACGCTTTTGCAGGCGACGCTCGCCGGGCAGGGACCGGATGTCGCGATACAGGTCGGCAATGACCTGCCGATGAATTACGGCCTGAGAAACGCAGTGGCGGACCTGAGCCAGTTTGATGATCTTTCCGAGGTGACCGCGCGTTTTAAGCCAAGTGCGATGGAGGCGTTCCAGTTTAACGGCGCGACCTACGGACTGCCGGAAACGCAGACGTTCCCGATGATGTTCTACCGCAAAGATATCTTGAAGGAGCTGGGGCTTGAAGTGCCGAAGACTTGGGATGAGGTCAAAGTCGTTATGACGGTTTTGAGCAAAAACCAGATGGAGATCGGTATGCTGC